>CAUQBI010000004.1:0-136235 GCA_963516375.1 Parahaemophilus parainfluenzae
GACCAACTGGTGGTGATGGGTTTGCCATACCAGCTGCAACTTGCAACTTAACGTATGCTTGGACTTTTTTTGCCATTTTTTAGTTTCCTCTAAATGGGTGATAACGCCGAAATCGGCTCCCCTGTTAATGAAAGGCTGTATTTTAATTAATCAGCCTCGAAATTTCAAGTAGAAAAACTACTCGAAAAACAACCGCACTTTATTGCTTAAGTGCGGTCATTAAATCTCTTGTTTTGGAAAAGGGAAATTAACGTGTTTTTTCCACTTGACCAAATTCAAGCTCAACTGGTGTTGCACGACCGAAGATAGATACTGACACTTTTAAGCGGCCTTTTTCGTAATCTACTTCTTCAACCGTACCATTAAAGTCTGCGAATGGACCTTCTGTCACACGCACTTCTTCACCTGGTTGATATTCTTTACGATGACGTGGTTTTTCAGCACTTTGCTCTAAACGATTTAAAATTAAATCTGCTTCACGTTTAGAAATTGGTGCTGGCTTATCTGGTGTACCACCGATAAAGCCCATTACACGTGGTACGCTTTTCACTAAGTGCCATGTGTCATCATTCATTGCCATTTCAACTAATACATAGCCAGGGAAGAATTTACGTTCACTTTTACGACGTTTACCTGCTACGTTTTCAACGACTTCTTCAGTCGGCACTAACACTTCGCCAAACTGATCTTCCATTTGTTGTTGTTTGATATATTCACGCAATGTGATTGCAACACGACTCTCAAAGCCTGAGAATGCTTGCAATACATACCAACGTTTTTTGGATACGTTTTCAGTTTCGCTCATTTTAGAATCTCAAATCAGTTAAGAAGTTAATCAATGCAATGATAATTGAATCAATTGCCCAGAAGAATAAAGAAGTAAGCACCGTTACCGCAATAACGATTAAAGTTGTTTGACGTGTTTCTGCACGAGTTGGCCATACCACTTTACGACCTTCAACTTTTGCTTCGCTAAAGAATGTACGAGCTTTTGTACCTTGGTTAGTAATTGCAGCGAAACCAAAGGCAATTAATAAGGCGACAACTACGCCAACTACACGCACAGGTAAAGAAAAGACTTCTTTAAAATAAACGTTACCAATTGCTGCTGCGGTAAAAAATGCCACAGAAAGAATCCAAAGAAGCGTGTTTAAGCCTTTTGATTTTCCTTCTACGACTTGTTCTTGGTCGTGTTTCTTTTTCTCAACAATTTCAGTTGCCATAATTGAATCCGTATAAAATAAGGGATAAATAATTTTTAGATTAATTTCAGAACGTGCGATTGTAGCATTTTCTTTCGGAATTGCCTATGAAAAATGTCAGAAAAAACAACCGCACTTTCTGTTAATTTTTATATTCGAGTTTTGGTGGTTTGTTGTCAACGATCGTTTCTTCATCCACAATCACTTTTTTCAAGTTTTCGATTGAAGGTAAATCATACATCGTATCTAACAATACAGCCTCAACAATTGAGCGTAAACCACGCGCACCGGTTTTACGTTCAAGAGCTTTTTTCGCCATCGCTTTTAATGCTTCTGGCGTGAATTCAAGTTCCACATCTTCTAAGCCAAATAATGCTTGATATTGTTTGGTCAGTGCATTTTTCGGTTGAGTAAGGATCTGAATTAACGCTTCTTCATCTAATTCGCTTAATGGCGCAATCATCGGAAGACGACCAATAAATTCTGGAATCAAACCAAATTTCATTAAATCATCTGGCTCAACTTGACGGAATAATTCAGAAAGATTTTCTTTGTCTTCTTCTTTCTCTACTTTTGCATCAAAACCAATTCCGGTATCAGTTTGTGTACGCTTACCGATGATTTTATCTAAGCCAGCAAATGCTCCACCACAAATAAAGAGGATTTTTGAGGTATCCACTTTCAACATTTCTTGTTGAGGATGTTTACGTCCACCTTGTGGCGGTACAGATGCGATAGTGCCTTCAATTAATTTTAACAAGGCTTGTTGCACACCTTCACCAGACACATCGCGAGTAATAGACGCACCTTCTGATTTACGGCTGATTTTATCAATTTCATCAATATAGATAATGCCCTGCTCTGCTTTTTCCGTATCGTAATCGCAGTTTTGCAATAATTTTTGCAGAACATTTTCCACATCTTCACCTACATAACCAGCTTCAGTTAACGTCGTCGCATCGGCCATAGCAAAAGGCACATTCAAACGACGCGCCAAGGTTTGTGCTAATAAGGTTTTACCGCTACCTGTTGGACCGATTAACAAGATGTTACTTTTACCTAATTCCACATCATTGCTTTGGTGGTTCGTGCGTAAGCGTTTATAGTGATTGTAAACCGCCACTGACAAGACTTTTTTCGCATAATCTTGCCCAATCACATAATCATCTAAGTGCGCACGAATTTCGTGTGGTGTCGGTAATTTTTCTTCAACTGCCAGTTCGCTAGGTATTTCGATTTCTCCACTGTCTTCCAACATACTGTGGCAAAGCTCGATACACTCGTTACAAATATAACCATCTGTACCCGCAATTAATTTACCTACTTCACTTTTTTCTCTTCCGCAGAAAGAACAGTGAAGATCGTTATCATTTGTTGTCATGTTAAATCCTTAACGTTTAATCAACACATCGTCCACTAAGCCGTAAGCTTTTGCTTCTTCTGCCGACATAAAGTTGTCACGATCGGTGTCTTTTTCGATACGCTCGATGCTTTGACCTGTATGGAAAGCAAGACGCTCGTTTAAGGTTTGTTTAATTTTTAAAATTTCTTGTGCGTGGATCTGAATATCTGATGCTTGTCCACGGAAACCACCTAACGGTTGGTGAATCATTACGCGTGCATTCGGTAATGCAGCACGTTTTCCTGCCGTACCACCCGCAAGTAAGAATGCGCCCATTGAGCAAGCTTGCCCAATACAAAGGGTACGCACATCCGGTTTAATAAATTGCATGGTATCGTAAATTGCCATACCCGCAGTCACAGAGCCACCCGGTGAGTTAATATAAATATTGATGTCTTTTTTCGGATCTTCTGATTCTAAGAAAAGTAGCTGTGCCACGATCAAATTTGCCATACGATCTTCTACTTCACCACTCAAGAAGATCACGCGCTCTTTTAATAGGCGGGAATAAATGTCGTACGAACGTTCACCACGAGAGGTTTGTTCGACAACCATAGGAATTACACTCATTTTTGCCCCTAAATATGTGCTAAAAAATCGGGCAATATTCTACCCGAAAATCAGTAAAAACAAAATGCGGTCGCTTTTCATTAAAAAAAAACAACCGCACTTTTCGATGATATACCTGTGAATTTAATTCACGTTCTATCAATTATTATGCTTGTGGATTCATGATCTCATCAAATGAAGACGCTTTTTCAGTCACTTGAGCTTTAGCAAGAACGGCATCAACAGCTTGTTCTTCTAATACTACATTGCGAATGTTGTTCATTAACTCTTCATTTTTGCTGTAATATTCAACTACTTCAGCTGGTTGTTCATAAGCAGAAGCGATATCCGCGATCATGGCTTTCGCACGCTCTTCATCCACTTTCAATTCGTTTGATTTGATCACTTCAGAGAATAATAAACCAACTTGAACACGACGTTTTGCATCAGCTTCAAATAATTCGCGCGGTAATTGTGCAGCTTGTTGTGCATTGCCACCGAAGCGTTGTGCTGCTTGGTTACGTAATACATTGATTTCTTCTTCTACTGCAGAAGCTGGAACATCAATTGGGTTTTGTTCGATTAAACCGTTGATCACTTGTTGTTTAACACGTGAAACTAATGCATTTTTCAATTCACGTTCCATGTTTTTACGGATTTCTGCACGTAAATCTGCCACAGTTTTGGTGTTTGGACCAAATTTAGCAACGAACTCATCTGTTAATTCTGGTAATTCCATTTCTTCTACTTTTTTCAAGGTGATCGCAAATTTTGCATCTTTACCTTTTAAGTTTTCAGAATGGTATTCCGCTGGGAAAGTCACATTGATATCGAATTGTTCGCCTGCTTTGTGACCTACGATACCTTCTTCGAAACCAGGAATCATACGACCTTGGCCCATGAATAGAACGAAATCAGTTGCTTTACCGCCTTCGAATTCTTCGCCATCTACTGAACCAACGAAGTCGATTGTTACGCGAGAATCCGCTTTAGCTGCCGCTTTGCTTTCAACCCAAGTTGCTTGTTGTTTACGTAATACATCGATCATTTTATCGATATCAGCTTCAGTGATTTCAACAGTTGGTTTCTCAACTTTGATGTTTTCTAAACCTTTTAATTCAACTTCTGGGTACACTTCGAAAGTTGCAGTGAATGATAAATCTTTACCAGGTTCGAATGTTTCAATAGCAAAAGTTGGACGACCTGCGATGTTGATTTTCTCAGCGATTACTGCATCAAAGAAATGACGTGGTAATAAATCGTTTAATACATCTTGACGAATTGATGCGCCAAAACGTTGTTCAATGATGTGAGCTGGCACGTGACCTTTACGGAAACCATCAACACGTACATTTTTTGCTGCACGTTTGAATTCTTCACGAGTTGCTTTTTCTACAGCTTCAGCTGGAACGGTGATCGTCACACGACGCTCTAAACCTTGAGTTGTTTCAATATTTAATGACATTTGTAACCTCAATTAATGTTGCACTCGGTAAAAACCACACCGAACACGTTATTGTTTGTAAAAATAAAAAACCGCCAAATTATAGCGAAAGAAAATCAAACAGTCGATAGAAACCGAAAAATTCAATAGAAAACCAGCTAAAATTGCACAATTTATCAACAACTTTGAATAAAGAAAAAAGTGCGGTCAAAAATAACCGCACTTTTTATCGAATTATAAACCTTTCGGTAAACGAATTTTTTGACCAGGGAAAATCTTATCCGCGTCTTTAATCACTTCTTTGTTCGCTTCAACGATAGCGGTATATTTCGCGCCATTTCCATAAGCTTTCTCAGCGATTTTCCACAAAGTGTCACCTTTTTGGATTACATAGAATGTTTCATCACTGCCTAAGGTTTCACCGTTATTGATGCTTGCATCGCTCGTTACTGAGTGGATACCTTGAATGTTACCCGCCATTAATACTGCTTTTTCTAATGCCGCTGCAGTTGATGCTACACCTTGGATATTTGCTACACCATTTTCAACGGTAACCGATAAGTTTTCCACGCCTGGATTGTCTTCTGCGATGTGTTGAGTCACTGCTTTAGACGCATCTTCTTCTTTAGAGAAAACTTTCTTACCAATGTCACTGACAAAATCAAATAAACCCATTTTAAAGTTCCTTTTGTATGTTTGTTTAAGGGATTATTACGATACTGAAATTCCCTTAAGAAGTCTATAAATCAGAGTGTAAAGCTATGTAAATATTTCAAGAAAACTGATCTAAAATTGACCGCACTTTGATAGAATACGCCGATTTTTAATTTACTCACTCAGAAAGGACAAATTATGCGTTGGGAAGGTCGTAGAGAAAGCTCAAATATTGAAGATAGACGTGGCTCTGGCGGCGGTAACTTCGGTGGCGGAAAAGGCACCGGTGTGCTCGGTATTATCATTCTTTTAGTCGGCGCTTATTATGGTGTGGATCTTTCAGGCTTAGTGGGTACGCCTGATTTTTCAGGACAAAGCTCTCAACAATTAGAAACCCAAGAAGAACAGCAGCTTGCGAGTCTTTCTAAAGTTGTATTAGCGGACACTGAAACCGTTTGGGGACAATATTTCAGACAAATGGGGAAAACCTATAGCGAGCCAACCATGGTGCTTTACAATGGCGTAACGCCAACCGCTTGTGGTACGGGTCAATCTGCAATGGGTCCATTCTACTGCCCGAGCGATCGCAAAGTTTACCTTGATTTATCGTTCTATAATGAAATGAAAAATAAATTGGGTGCAGCAGGTGATTCAGCCTTTGCTTATGTGATTGCGCACGAAGTCGGTCACCACGTACAAAATATGCTCGGCATTCTGCCGCAAGTGAATCGCGCACAACAAAGCAGCGATCGTAAAACGGCAAATCAACTTTCTGTTCAATTAGAACTTCAAGCTGACTGCTTCGCCGGTGTTTGGGCGAGCCAAGCGGTAAAAAGTGGTTTATTTGAACGCGGTGATGAAGAAAAAGCGTTTAATGCTGCAGAAGCTGTGGGCGATGATCGTTTACAAAAACGCAGTCAAGGTTATGTGGTACCGGATAGTTTCACTCACGGTACATCTGCACAACGTCTAGAATGGTTCAGAAAAGGCTTACAAAGTGCTAACCCTTCTGTGTGCAATACCTTTAACCAATAAAATCTTTAAGGCTGATTCACTTCAGCCTTTTTTATTTCTCTTCATTTCAGCATAAAAAAAGTGCGGTCAATTTCAACCGCACTTTTTCTTTATGATATTAAACTTACGCGAACTGACGTACTTCGCCGTTACCCGCTACGTTTTCCACACAACGTGGACAAAGTGTAGGATGTTCAGGATTCACGCCGATTTTGTCAGAATAATGCCAGCAACGTGGGCATTTTTCACCGTTAGAACGTGCGACGCTTACAGCAATTCCCTCTAACTCGCCCGTAGCTACATCTGCTGGTTTGTCAGCTAATGGTTTCACTTCCGCTTTTGAGGTAATTAACACAAAACGTAATTCATTGCCTAATTGCTCTAACAATGCACGATATTCATCGTTAGCATAAACCGTTACTTCGGCTTCTAAACCACCACCAATCACTTTGTCGTTACGAGCGATTTCTAACACGCGGTTCACTTCAGAACGAACTTTAATCAGTTGTTGCCAGTAAGCATCATCTAATTTTTCATTCTCGCCTAAACCAAATAAGCCTTCGTAGAATTCTTCAGTAAAGACAAATTCAGCACGAGTCGTCGCCGTTTGTGGCAAGTAGCCCCAAATTTCATCTGCCGTGAATGACAAGATTGGTGCCATCCAACGAACCAATGCTTCTGCGATGTGCCATAACGCTGTTTGGCAGCTACGACGCGCAAGACTATCCGCTTTGGTGGTGTATTGACGGTCTTTGATAATATCAAGGTAGAACGAGCCCATTTCCACAGAACAGAAACGCATTAAACGTTGCACTACTGTATGGAATTGATAGTTATCGTACGCGTCTTTAATTTCTTTTTGTGCATCTAACGCACAAGCTACCGCCCAACGATCCAAGCTAATCATGTCTTCCGGTTTAACTGCATCAAGTTGCGGATCAAAACCATTTAAGTTCGCTAATAAGAAACGTGCGGTGTTACGAATACGACGATAGCTATCCGCGGCACGTTTTAAAATTTCATCAGAAACGGTCATTTCACCGGTATAGTCGGTAGAAGCCACCCATAAACGTAAAATGTCGCCACCAAATTTATCCATGACTTCTTGTGGGGTCACGATGTTACCGATAGATTTTGACATCTTACGGCCTTGACCATCCACAGTGAAACCATGGGTTAATACTTGTTTGTATGGTGCTTTGCTGTCTGTTGCCGTAGAAAGCATTAAAGAAGACATAAACCAACCACGGTGTTGGTCAGAACCTTCTAAATACATATCGATATCTTGACCGTTAAATTCCGGACGATTCGCCACAACAGAAGAATAGGTTGATCCTGAGTCAAACCATACGTCAAGGGTATCAGGCACTTTGCGATAGGTTTCTGCGTCAGCCCCTAATAATTCTTTTTCGTCTAAATCCCACCATGCTTGAATACCGGCTTTCTCTACACGTTTCGCTACTTCTTCAAGTAACTCTAAAGTACGCGGATGAAGCTCTTCGGTTTCTTTGTGCACGAATAAGGTCATCGGTACGCCCCAAGTACGTTGACGAGAAATACACCAGTCTGGGCGGTTTTCAACCATTTTCTCGATACGTGCTTGACCCCAATCAGGAATCCAGCGAACTTGTTTGATTTCACCTAATGCTTGTTGGCGTAAACCTTGTGTTTCCATGCCGATAAACCATTGTGGTGTTGCACGGAAAATAATCGGGGTTTTGTGGCGCCAGCAGTGTGGGTAGCTGTGTTTGATTTTCTCAACTTTTAATAAGTTGCCCACTTCTTGTAATTTTTCAACAACCAATGGATTAGCTTCAAATACACCTTTGCCTGCGAAGAATTCAGTCGTTGAAATAAATTTACCGTCATTAGATACAAGACCCGCCATTGGTAAATTATATTTTTGTCCTACAATAAAGTCGTCTAAGCCGTGGTCTGGCGCGGTATGAACTAAACCTGTACCACCATCAGTGGTCACGTGATCACCTAAAATTACTGGTACAGTGAAATCATAGAACGGATGGTTAAAGCGTAATAACTCAAGTGCTTGACCTTTTACTGAACCTAACACTTCAACGTGTTCTACACCCACCGCTTTCGCCACTGATTCCACTAATTCAGCAGCTAAAATCACACGCTCATCGCCAAGTTGTACTAAGTTGTATTCTAAGTCTGCATTTACCGCAATCGCACGGTTAGATGGCATTGTCCAAGGTGTGGTAGTCCAAATCACTGCTGATAATTTGCCATGGCCTTTGCCTACTGCGTTAAATTTCTCTTCAATTTCAACCGCACTTACAGCAGGGAAACGCACGTAGATAGACGGAGAAACTTTGTCTTCGTATTCCACTTCTGCTTCTGCTAAAGAAGAGCCACAATCCAAACACCAGTGCACCGGTTTTGAACCTTTGTATAAGTGACCATTCGCAATCACTTTACCGAGTGTACGGATGATGTTTGCTTCGGTGTTGAAGTTCATCGTTAAATAAGGATTATCCCAATCGCCTAACACGCCTAAACGGATAAAATCTTTTTTCTGACCTTCTACTTGCTCTGCCGCATATTCACGACATTTTTGACGGAATTCAGCAGCGGTCACTTTCTCATTTGGTTTACCCACCAAACCTTCTACTTTTAATTCAATTGGCAAACCGTGACAGTCCCAACCTGGGATATAAGGCGAATCAAAACCTAACGCCGTTTTAGATTTAATAATAATATCTTTCAGAATTTTATTAACGGCGTGACCGATATGGATGTTACCGTTCGCATATGGAGGGCCATCATGCAAAATAAAGGATTTTTTACCTTTCGTCGCTTGGCGGATTTTTTGATACAACTGTTTGTCATACCAATTTTTTAACATTACAGGCTCGCGTTTGGCTAGATCGCCACGCATTGGGAAACCTGTTTCAGGCAAATTTAACGTGTTTTTGTAATCAACTGTCATGTTATTTTCCAATTTTATATTTCAATATAATTCTATTTTGCAAAAAATGCTTTCGCTGTTTTTACATCCTGTTCAATTTGAGCTTTCAACGCCTCAAAAGAAGGAAATTTTATCTCATCTCGAATCTTATGGCAGAATTCCACTTCGACCATTTGTCCATAAATATTCTTAGAAAAATCAAACAAATGGACTTCTAATAATTGTATCGTACCGTTAATGGTTGGGCGTTTCCCCATGTTGGCGACGCCGTCAAAAATCTCACCTGATTTCAACCGCACTTTCACCGCGTAAACCCCTTTTACTGGGTTCACTTGGCGATGTAAACGAACATTCGCGGTAGGAAAACCAATGGTTCGGCCTAATTTATTGCCGTGGATCACTCGTCCAAAAATACGATAAGGCTTGCCGAGTAAATTTTGCGCATGCTGTAAATCATCTTTAGCCAACGCTTCACGAATAGCGGTGCTACTAATACGCAACTCATCTAAACAGAAGGTGCGGCTGTCTTCTACTTCAAAACCAAACTGCTTTCCGGCTTCTTGCAACATCGCAAAATTGCCTAAACGCTTCGCACCAAATTTGAAATCATCGCCAATGCTGAGAAACTTCACATTTAATTTGCGCACAAGCCAATCTTCAATAAATTGTTCTGCTGGAAGATTAGCAAAAGTGCGGTCAAATTTCGCGACGATGACCACATCCACACCCGCCTGAGCCAAATAATGCAACTTATCTCTTAATCGCATTAAGCGTGCGGGCGCTTTGTCGCCCATAAAATATTCGCGCGGTTGTGGTTCGAAAAGCATCACCGCCATGGGTAAATTCAGCGCATTCGCTTTCTGACGAAGATGACGCAAAATCGCCTGATGCCCCAAATGCACCCCATCAAAATTGCCAATGGTTAATGCGCACCCTGACAAATATGGCTGTGAATTATGAAGCCCACGAATTAATTGCATTACATCTTATTCCAAAAAACGAAAAATAATCGGTGCATTATAGCGGTAACTTAATGTTTTGTCAGTAAATGGTGTTTACGAACACCCAATAGCACCAATACACCTAAATAAACGACCGCAGCCAGTCCGATTAACCAAGCTAACCAATAGATACGCATTAAAAATGTCATGGCTGCCCATTCTTCAATTGATGGGCAGTTATACCAAAGCAAGCCGCCCATGGCTAAGGCTGCACCTAAAACTTTCAGAAAAAAGACCGCACTTTTACGTGAAAAATGGTACACATCCTCTTTAGCTAAACCACGATAAAGCAAATAAGCATTTAAGGTTGCCGACATCGCAGAAGCAATCGCCAACCCCACATAACTAAATGGAATCGCCAATACATTAAAGCCCATATTACTCACCATGGCGATAATCCCGATTTTCACAGGGGTTTTGGTATCTTGACGTGCGTAATAGCCATTAGCCAGGATCTTAATCAGCATAAAGCTAAGTAAACCCGCATTAAATGCCCATAAGGAATAAGAAGCTGCGTGCACATCTGCTAAGGTAAAACTGCCACGCATAAATAACACCAATAACATTGGTTGCGCTAACACAGCAATACCAATTGCAGCCGGCACACCAAGTAATAAAATCATTCGTACGCCCCAATCCATGGTATTACGGAAATCAACCGCGCTTTGGGAAGAATTATCTTCTCGATTTACATGATGGCGAGCAAGTGTCGGTAAAATCACGGTGGAAATGGCGATACCAAATAGACCAAGTGGAAACTCTAATAGACGATCAGAATAATAAAGCCAACTAATAGAGCCCGTCATTAAGAAACTAGCAATGACTGTATCAAGCAATAAGTTGATTTGACTTACGGAAACCCCGAACAAGGCAGGAATCATCAATCGACGAATTTTGGCTACCCCTTCATCATGCCATGCCCATTTTGGTTTTACGAGCAAGCCTGCTTTCTTCAAGAAAGGAATTTGGAATAAAAATTGTAACAAACCGCCTAAGAAGATCCCGATAGCAAGGGCAAGATCAGGATTGTCTAATCTTGGCGCGAGGAAAAGTGCGGTCGCAATCATGGCGATATTGAGTAAAACAGGTGAAAACGACATCACGCCAAATTTACCTATTGTATTTAAAATCGCGCCAGAAAGTGCCACAAAGGTGACAAACCATAAATAAGGAAACGTAATTTTTAAGAGTAAAGACGCTTGTTCAAATTTGTGTGCATCGGGCCCATCATTTAGCCAATCGGTAAACCACCCCATCCCGAAGATCGCCGCCACAACAGGCGAACCCACCATAGCAAGCAAGGTCACAATACTGACTAAACCGCCTAACGTACCCGATACTTTCCCGATAAATTCGCGGGTTTTAGAAAGATCGCCCGATTTTTGATATTCGGCTAATACCGGCACAAAAGCCTGAGAAAATGCCCCTTCCGCAAATAAACGACGTAAAAAGTTTGGGATACGGTTAGCGAATAGAAACACATCTGCCGCTGCGCCTGCGCCGATCAAATGGGCAATCACCACATCGCGGACTAAACCTAACACACGGGACACTAATGTCATCCCACTCACGATAATGCCGGATTTTAAAAGTCGTTTACTCAAAATAGGGGTCTCTTCAAAAAAATTTGCCTTAATTGTATAGAATTTTTGTTTTTACGCTATATTCCAACGAAAAAAACTGATAAAATCCTGCCCACATCGTTTGTGTGAGCCAATAGAAAGCGCTTTTTTTAAATAACGATGCTTACTTTCGGTTGTGTCTCACCGAAATCAACACAAATTATTCATTGACAAAAGTATAAAAAATCGGCATATTCTACGCCCTTATTTTGTCATAATCATCTAACAGAAATTTTAGGAGTTTGACCTTGGCTAATATCAAGTCAGCAAAAAAACGCGCGGTTCAATCTGAAAAACGCCGCCAACACAACGCAAGCCAACGCTCTATGATGCGTACTTACATCAAAAAAGTATATGCTCAAGTAGCAGCAGGTGAAAAAGCAGCAGCTGAAGCAGCATTCGTTGAAATGCAAAAAGTTGTTGACCGTATGGCTTCTAAAGGCTTAATCCACGCTAACAAAGCAGCAAACCACAAAGCTAAATTAGCTGCTCAAATCAAAAAATTAGCGTAATTAAAGCATTAAAACAGCTTAAAAATAAAACCGCACTTTGGTGCGGTTTTTGTTTGTCTTAAACCGTCCTGCCACAAACGCCCCATAACGAGCTTGCATTCCCCCCTTTAACCTGTAAACTACCCCACAACTTAAAAATTAATCATAAAATAAACAATAAATGACCAAAAAATCTTTTAAAAAAGCGGATCCAAATTATCAAAAAGAATTAGCCAAATACGGTAATCCGATCCCAAGCAGAGACTACATTCTGCAAATTATTCGTGAAAATAATGCCCCGATGAGTCGGGAAGAAATTCTGACCGCACTTTCAATTAAAAGTGACGAACAACAAGAAGCTATGCGTCGCCGCTTGCGCGCTATGGAAAATGATGGACAGTTAGTTTTCACTAAACGTAAACGCTATGCCTTGCCTGAAAAATTGGATTTATTCAAAGGCATGGTCATTGGCCATCGCGAAGGCTATGGCTTTTTACAAGTCGAAGGCAAAAAAGAAGATCTCTTTATTCCTAATCACCAAATGCAACGTGTAATGCATGGTGATTTTGTATTAGCCCAACCTGCAGGCTTGGATCGCCGTGGTCGTCGTGAAGTCCGTATTGTTCGCGTGCTTGAAAGTCGTAAAAAACAAATTGTCGGCCGTTTCTTCTTAGAAAATGGTTTTAGCTATGTGGTGCCTGATGACAGTCGTATCGGACGAGATATTTTAGTCCCTAATGAACATCGCAATGGGGCCCGAATGGGACAAGTTGTCGTGGTTGAATTGCAGGAACGCTCTGCCTCCTTTACTCAACCAGTTGGCATCATCACCGAAATTCTGGGTGACAATATGGCAAAAGGGATGGAAGTGGAGATTGCTCTTCGTAATCATGACATTCCTCACCAATTCCCAAGTGCGGTCGAAAAATACGTTAAAAAATTCACGGAAGAAGTGCCTGAAGAAGCCAAAAAAGGCCGTGTGGATTTACGCAATCTGCCACTGGTGACCATTGATGGCGAAGATGCACGCGATTTTGATGATGCCGTATATTGCGAAAAAAGCGGTAAAGGCTGGAAACTTTGGGTAGCAATTGCCGATGTCAGCTATTATGTGCGTTTACGTTCTGCATTAGATACTGAAGCTTATAACCGAGGTAACTCTGTTTACTTCCCAAATCGTGTCGTACCAATGCTGCCAGAGATTTTATCAAACGGATTGTGTTCACTGAATCCACAAGTTGATCGCTTGTGTATGGTATGTGAAATGCACATTTCTGCCAAAGGTAAACTCACAGACTATCGTTTTTATGAAGCAGTAATGAATTCTCATGCACGTTTAACCTATACGAAAGTCGCGGCGATTTTAGACGGCGATGATGAGCTCCGCACGCGTTATCAAGGACTTGTTCCACATTTAGAAGAATTGCATCATCTCTATCAAGCGTTACTCAATGCACGCAAACAACGTGGTGCCATCGATTTTGAAACCATCGAAACCAAATTTATTTTTAATGCCATGGGACGAATTGATCGCATTGAACCTGTTGTTCGAAATGATGCGCACAAAATCATTGAAGAATGTATGATCCTAGCGAATATTGCCGCCGCAAACTTTATGGAAAAACATAAAGAGCCTGCGCTATATCGTATTCATGCCACACCGAGTGAAGAAAAACTGACGTCTTTCCGTGCATTCTTAAGTGAATGCGGTTTAAGCCTTGAAGGCGGCATGAAACCGACCACAAAAGATTATGCGAAATTGTTAGAGCAAGTGAAAGATCGCCCAGATCACGAGCTTATCCAAACCATGCTACTTCGCTCATTAAGCCAAGCGGTTTATCATGCGGATAATATCGGCCACTTTGGTTTGGCGTTAGAAGAATATGCACACTTTACTTCCCCGATTCGTCGCTATCCAGATTTAACCCTACATCGTGGGATTAAGTATTTATTAGCGAAAGAAAAAGGCGCTAAACGTAAAACAACGGATACTGGCGGCTATCATTATTCTTTTGATGAAATGGATTTATTAGGCGATCACTGCTCAATGACCGAACGCCGTGCTGATGATGCCACTCGCGAAGTAGCAGATTGGCTGAAATGTGAATATATGCAAGATCACGTGGGCGCTGAATTTAGCGGAGTGATCTCATCTGTAACGGGCTTTGGCTTATTCGTACGTTTAGATGATTTATTCATTGACGGCTTAGTCCATATTTCCACTTTAGATAACGACTACTATCAATTTGATGCGGCAAAACAACGTTTAATCGGTGAAAATAGTGGTATGATCTACCGTCTTGGCGATAAAGTAAAAATTCGTGTAGTTGCCGTTCATTTAGAACAAAAAATGGTAGATTTCAGTTTAGTCGAAAGTGCCAGAAAACCACGTCGTGTGGGCAAAACGGCGAAACAAAAAGCAAAAAAAGTCTTTAAGGAACTGCCACCTAAAGCGTCAAAAAAACGTAAAAGTGCGGTCAAAAATAAAGACGTTTCTAAGAAACCGACGAGAAAACGGAAGAAATAATATTTTAACCAAATCTCCCCTTCCCCCTCTTTACTAAAGAGGGAGAATAATGACAAAAAATAATAAACAAGAGAACCCTATGTCAGAAAATATCTATGGTATCCATGCTGTAAACAGCATTTTAGCAAATAGCCCTGAACGTTTAATTGAAGTTTTTGTGCTGAAAGGCCGTGAAGATAAACGCCTACAACCCTTACTTAATGAGCTTTATGCTTTAGGTATTGCGGTGCAATTTGTAAACCGCCAAACATTAGATAAAAAATCCAACGGTGAAGTCCATCAAGGTGTGATTGCGCGTGTGCAAGAAGCCAAAGAGCTAAATGAACATAATTTGGATGAACTTCTTACTCGTAAACAAAATCCTCTTTTATTAGTACTTGATGGCGTGACGGATCCCCATAACCTAGGGGCCTGTTTACGTACTGCGGATGCTGCAGGAGTGAGTGCCGTTATCGTGCCAAAAGATAAATCGGCTCAACTTACCTCTATCGCACGTAAAGTGGCTTGCGGCGCGGCGGAGACTGTACCATTAATTCGTGTTACTAACTTAGCGCGTACTTTGCGAGATCTACAACAAAACCATAATATTTGGGTGGTGGGTACAGCTGGCGAAGCAACAGAAACCATTTATCAAAGTAAACTTACTGGTTCTCTTGCTTTAGTGATGGGAGCCGAAGGTGAAGGCATGCGTCGCCTTACTCGTGAACATTGCGATCAACTCATTAGTATCCCAATGGCTGGATCAGTTTCATCCCTCAATGTTTCCGTTGCGACTGGCGTATGTTTATTTGAAATTGTAAGACAACGTCTTGCCGCCTAAAAACGCGTGAAAAAATGACCGCACTTGATATAAAAAATGCCGATAAATCATTATCGGCATTTTTATTATTTTGAAATGCTTTTCCCAAATATCATGGAGATCACTAAGGTACATAATGCAGGCACCAGCCAAGCTAATCCTTGTGAGTAAAGCGGGAAATGAATCATGACTTGATGCAACCCTTCAGGCAAGACATCTAAGTTTTTCAAACTATCAACCAAACTAAAACAAACCGTTACAAAGATGGTTACGTAATAGCTCAATCGAATAGAAGGCAATTTATTACGCACAAGCTGTAAAACCACTAACATGATCGCCATTGGGTAAATCAACAACAAAGCTGGAATTGTCACTCGGAGTAATTTTGTTAAGCCATATTGTGAAATAATTGTCGTCATTGCGGTGAAGAAGACAATCCAAAATGGATAAGAAAAACGTGTCGAAAACTTGGAGAAATAATCACCACAAGCACTGGTTACGCCCACTAACGTAGTTAAACTCGCTAAAGTAATGATACCAGCCATGATCCAGGTTCCCGCCGTGCCGAATAAACTGTTCACATAACGAGAGAAAATTTGTCCACCATTTGTTGCACCTTGTGCCACAGCATCAGAAGTCGCCCCTAAATAGAATAAGGCAAAATATAGACAAGCTAATAAAATGACAGAGACAAAACCCGCTGAAATCGTATATTGAACAATCTTTTGTGGATTGGTCACATTTTTTGCAGACAACGCCCGTGCTACAATGCCACCAAAGGCAATCGCAGCCAGTACATCCATCGTTTGATAACCACTAATTAATCCTGTAGTTAATGCTGAATTCTCGGCATACGCCTGCGATGGGGCAACAATCTCAGAAAGAGGTGAAACAAAAACCGTGATCCCAACAACGAGTAATAATACCAACAATGCCGGCGTCATCACTTCACCCACTGTTGAAATAATGGTACTTGGGCTAATCATGAACCCCATCGCGATAATATTAAAGATCACAGAGAAAATAAGACGTGTTGTCGCACTATCTTCAATGAGCCCCAATGGTAACCATGCCATTTCATAAGCAACATTGGTAATTCGAGGCATCGCAAAGGTTGAACCGATGACTAAATAAAGAATAGTTAAAAAGGATACGCCTGCCCATTTGGGCAAGTCCTTAGTCAGTTCTTCGCCACGTCCTAACACTGACACAACAACCAATGTAATAAATGGCATGAGTACGCCTGTTATCACAAACCCTAGCGAAGCCGTTGCCCAATGGTTGCCTGCGGAGTACCCCTCCATCGGTGGGAAAATAATATTTCCCGCGCCTAAAAATAAAGCAAAAATCATCATACCTAGTACGATGATGTCTTTTTTTGAAAACATAAGTATTCTCGAATAAATAAACCTTAAGGATTTTACTATTAAATTGTTTTTTATTCCAAAAATGAAAATAATTTTTGTGAAATAGATCACGAAATCTATCACATCTCGATTAAATCTCACATTATCCACCGACGCTTTTTTCCAAAATCAGTAAATTTGTGATAGTATCTAAGCTTTATTATTTTTTATTACTTTTTT
This sequence comes from Parahaemophilus parainfluenzae, assembly GCA_963516375.1. Lineage (GTDB taxonomy): Bacteria > Pseudomonadota > Gammaproteobacteria > Enterobacterales > Pasteurellaceae > Haemophilus_D > Haemophilus_D parainfluenzae_AG. The sequence continues at coordinate 17,221 of CAUQBI010000004.1, forward strand.
AGGAGAGAATGAATGAATAAACTGAGTTTGATTCAACAAATTCAGCGTTTTTTCAAATTGGAATCAGCTGGTGGAATTTTATTACTTTTTTCAGCGGTAGTTGCAATGCTATTAGCCAATTCACCGCTTAATCAAACCTATAATGACTTTTTAAACTTACCAGTCAGCATTCAAGTAGGTACTTTTTCTATCGATAAAACCTTAATTCACTGGATCAACGATGGTTTTATGGCGGTATTCTTTGTTTTAGTGGGAATGGAAGTCAAAAGAGAATTATTGGAGGGCTCCCTTTCAAGCTATCAACAAGCCGTTTTCCCTGCCATTGCCGCCGTTGGCGGAATGGTTATTCCTGCCTTGGTTTATATTTTTATTGCACAACAAGATCCTACTTTAGCCGATGGCTGGGCGATCCCAATGGCGACAGACATTGCCTTTGCACTGGGCATCATGGCGTTATTAAGTAAACAAGTGCCACTCCCGCTAAAAATCTTTTTACTTGCTTTAGCCATCATTGATGACTTAGGTGCAATTGTCGTGATTGCACTCTTCTTCTCCCATGGATTAAGCGTGCAAGCACTCGCCTTTGCTGTCATTGCAATTGCTGTACTTATTGCATTAAATCGCTTTAAAGTGACCGCACTTTGCGCCTATATGGTGGTAGGAACAATCTTGTGGGCTTCTGTATTAAAATCAGGCGTACACGCTACCCTTGCAGGCGTTATCATCGGTTTTTGTATTCCATTGAAAGGCAAAAATGGCGAAACGCCGTTACATGACTTTGAGCATATTCTTGCGCCTTGGTCATCCTTTGTTATCCTGCCATTATTCGCTTTTGCCAACGCAGGGGTAAGTTTTGACGGTATCGACTCAAGCATGCTTTCATCACCATTATTATTTGCGATTTCTTTAGGGTTAATTATCGGAAAACCACTTGGTGTATTTGGTTTCAGCTATCTTTCCGTTAAACTAGGCATAGCAAAACTTCCGCAAGGCATCAACTTCAAACAAATTTTTGCCGTGGCGATTTTATGTGGTATCGGTTTCACCATGTCAATGTTCTTAGCAAGCCTTGCCTTCAATGCTGATGCCGGTGAAAGCATTAACGCCCTTTCTCGATTAGGGATCTTATTAGGCTCCACTGTTTCAGCTATTGTGGGGTATATGGCGTTAAAAGCCACAACAAGGTTACCGAAATAATTACATATTAATAAAAAATCCTTTGCCACTTTAGCAAAGGATTTTCTTTTTTATTTACACAACTATAACAAAATCCCACTCTCTGCTTTGGTAAAATTCATTACAAACAAGCTCTTATAAGTGCGAACATGATATTCACCGGTTAGGACGCGGCGGGTAAATGAATGGTAGCTTTCCATACTTTCAGCGTGAATAAGCAACATAAAATCATAATCACCAGAAATTTCATAACAGCTTACCACATCGGTTTCTTGTCGCATTTTTCGTTCAAATAGCTCTTGAAAGCGGGAATGTTGGTTGTCCATTTCCACCATTACAAAAACACTAATACCTCTGCCCACTGCCTTTGGCGATACCACCGCCACTTGTTTGGTAATAACCCCTTTTTCTGTCAGTAATTGAATTCGACGCTGACAGGTTGCCACCGAGCTATGCACTTTTTCCGCAAGCTCTTTTAATGGCAAAGTCGCATCTTGTTGGAGAATATTTAAAATATCCCGATCTAATTTATCTAATTCCATGTTTACACCTTGAAAATAAATGCAAAATAACGCTTGAACTTGAGAAAAATAATCACCAATTATTTTATATTGAGAAAATTTACCACACCATACTTTTATAATGACGTTATCAAACCTAAAGAAATAATAAAAATGGCTCAAGGTATTTTTCTCGGCATCATCTCGCAATTTTTATTTGGATTGCTCTATCTATTCAGCTTATGGCTAGAGCCGCTTAACGGCACGGATGTGTTTGCTTGGCGAATGGTCATGATGGTATTTGGACTCTTTTTGATTATCTTCCCAACCGTAGGTTGTCGTTCATTATCAAAATTAGTCAATGAAACCTTAGGCAAAGACAAAAAACGTTGGATGTTGTTTTTGCTCGGTACACTTGATGCTGGCAGTCAATTTTGGTTATTTATGTGGGCGCCTGTTAATGGTGAAGGGGTCAACATCGCTATGGGGTATTTTTTATTCCCATTAGTGATGGCATTACTTGGACGAATTTGGCTGAAAGAAACTCTTTCTACCATTCAAATTATCGCTTTATGTATTGCTGCCTGCGGTGTGGCACATGAGCTTTGGCACAATCAAACCTTTTCATGGAGCAGCCTCTGGGTGTGCCTAGTTTATCCCTATTATTATTTAAGCCGTAAAGCCATGAAGATCCCCGCATTGCAGGGGATCACGCTTGATGTGTGCTTCATTGCCATTCCTTGTCTCATTTATTTGATCATACAAGAACAGCAATTTTCTTTTGTAATCAGTGAAAACCGATATTGGTATTTATTGCCTGCATTAGGTTTAGTGAGTGCAATCGGTTTGTCTGCCAATTTAAAATCAAGTCAACAAATTCCGGTCAGTGTGTTCGCCGTGCTCAGTTATCTCGAACCTACATTGCTCTTTTTAATTGCGATATTTTGGCTCAACACACAAGTTTCCCCTTCCGATTACTTCACTTATGTGCCGATTTGGACCAGTTTGATTTTGCTAGGCGTAAATGGCTTAATGAAAAAACATCATTAAAATTGACCGCACTTTTATCTCACCAAGTGCGGTCATTCTTGAAATAATTCTAATTCACGTTCATAATGAACGAACATTCATATTTTATAGACTGAAGCTTTTTTACTTCAGCATTTTCCGATAAGGTTCGCATTATGTCCGATCAACAAACAGATACACAAACGTCCTCAAATAATAAATCTCAACAACGTAAAAAAGGGCTTTCCATTTTTATTCTTTTGCTTCTTCTGATTGCAATCGCTTCTGCAGCTTATTGGTTTTTCTTTATTAAAGGCTTTGAAGAAACCGAAGATGCCTATGTGAGCGGCAATCAGGTGATGGTCTCATCACAAGTTGCGGGAAATATTTCGAAAATTAATGTCGATAATATGGATCCCGTACAAGCGGGCGATGTGTTATTAGAGTTAGATGACACCAATGCCAAATTGAGCTTTGAGCAAGCTAAAAGCAATTTAGCCAATGCCGTTCGCCAAATTTCCCAACTAAATTACACGGTAAAACAATTGAAATCCGCTGTTCGAGCGAATGAAATTACCCTTGCTCAAGCACAAGGAAACTTGAACCGTCGCGTTCAATTGGTGAAAGATGGAGCGATCGATAAAGAATCTTTCCAACACGCCAAAGAAGCGGTTGAACTGGCGAAAGCAAACTTAACGACCTCACAAAACCAACTTGAAGCGAATCAAGCCTTATTGTTAGACGGCCCTTTAAGTGAACAACCACAAATTCAAAGTGCGGTCAGTAATTTGAAACAAGCTTGGTTGAATTTAGAACGCACAAAAATCCGCAGCCCAATTAAAGGTTATGTGGCTCGTCGCAATGCGCAAGTAGGACAAGCTGTTTCTGTTGGTGGCGCATTAATGGCAGTAGTCACTACCGATCAAATGTGGTTAGACGCCAACTTCAAAGAAACACAATTAACCCATATGCGAATTGGTCAACCCGTTAAAATTCACTTCGATCTCTACGGAAAAGATAAAACTTTTGATGGCAAAGTGGTGGGAATCGAAATGGGTACGGGCAGCGCATTCTCATTATTACCCACTCAAAATGCGACAGGCAACTGGATCAAAGTGGTGCAACGCGTGCCTGTACGAATTCAACTAGATCCGCAACAACTGGCTGAAAATCCATTACGTATCGGTCTTTCTGCGACTGTGAAAGTAAATGTCAGTGATAGTCAAGGCGAAACCTTGCGTAACCAAGCACCAAGCACAACACTTTATTCAACCAATGTGCTGCAATATGATGAAAGTGCGGTCAATAATTTGATCGAATCCATTATTCGCGACAATAGTTACTAGGTTTCACGATGTCGCAATCTCATTTTACGCCGGTACAAGGCGGTGCACTGGTTATTCTCACGTTAGCGCTCTCGCTTGCGACTTTTATGCAGGTGTTGGATTCCACCATCGCTAACGTTGCCATTCCGACTATTGCAGGGGATTTAGGGGCTTCATCCAGCCAAGGCACATGGGTCATCACCTCGTTCGGTGTGGCAAATGCGATCTCAATTCCTATCACCGGTTGGCTGGCAAAACGTTTCGGCGAAGTGCGGTTATTTTTAATCTCAACCTTACTTTTCGTCCTTGCCTCTTGGCTTTGTGGCATTTCACATAGTTTGGAAATGTTGATTATTTGCCGTGTCATTCAAGGTGCAGTTGCAGGTCCAATTATCCCTCTTTCGCAAAGTTTATTACTCAATAACTATCCACCTAAAAAACGAGGTATGGCACTCGCATTTTGGTCAATGACCGTGGTGGTTGCCCCTATCTTCGGTCCCATTTTAGGCGGCTGGATCAGCGACAATATTCATTGGGGTTGGATCTTTTTTATCAATGTCCCCATTGGATTGGCCGTCGTCTTAATGAGTTGGAAAATTCTAGGCGATCGAGAAAGTCAAATTTCTCATCAACCTATTGATACCATAGGACTTGTTTTACTGGTTCTCGGCGTAGGTTGTTTACAATTAATGCTGGACCAAGGAAGAGAGCAAGATTGGTTTAATTCAACGGAGATTATTGTTCTCACCGTGATTGCGGTCGTGTGTTTAATCGCACTCACTATTTGGGAACTCACTGATGATAATCCCGTTGTAGATATTTCACTGTTCAAATCACGCAATTTTAGCGTAGGCTGCCTTTCAACCAGTCTCGCCTTTTTGGTGTATTTGGGGTCTGTTGTACTTATCCCACTTCTACTCCAACAAGTTTATGGCTACACCGCGACTTGGGCTGGGCTCGCAGCCGCGCCAGTGGGATTATTCCCGATTTTACTTTCGCCAATCATCGGTAAACTAGGACATAAAATTGATATGCGAATTTTAGTCACGATCAGTTTTATGGTTTATGCACTGACCTTTTATTGGCGAGCCGTGACCTTTGAGCCTGGCATGACCTTTGCCGATGTTGCCTTGCCACAATTTGTGCAAGGTTTAGCGGTTGCTTGCTTCTTTATGCCACTGACAACCATTACGCTTTCAGGTTTACCACCCGAAAAAATGGCTTCGGCATCGAGCTTATTTAATTTCCTTCGAACCCTTGCTGGCTCGGTGGGAACATCCCTTACGACATTTATGTGGTATAACCGCGAAGCCGTGCATCATACTCAACTCACGGAAGCGATTAATCCATATAATCCGATTTCCCAACAGTTCTTCCAAACGATGGCAAGCTTTGGTTTAAACGAACAACAAACGGCATCATATCTCGCCAGACAAATCACTGCTCAGGGCTTTATTATTGGCGCGAATGAAATTTTCTGGTTATCGGCTATCACATTCTTGGCATTATTTATTATCGTCTGGTTCGCCAAACCACCTTTTGGAAATCGCCATTAAAAAATCTCAAAAAAAATAACCGCACTTTGATGATGCTCAAAAGTGCGGTTGATTTTTCTAGCCTTTTGCTAAGATATCTTTCAGGAATCTCGCAGTATGCGAACCTTTGACTTTAGCCACGTCTTCCGGTGTACCAGTCGCAATAATTTGGCCACCGCCACTGCCCCCTTCAGGACCAAGATCCACAATCCAGTCTGCGGTTTTGATCACATCTAAGTTGTGTTCGATCACCACGATAGTATTGCCTTGATCGCGCAAGCGATGTAACACTTCGAGAAGTTGTTTAATATCAGCAAAATGCAATCCGGTTGTCGGTTCATCCAAAATATAAAGAGTTTTACCTGTATCGCGTTTTGAAAGCTCCGTTGCCAACTTAACGCGTTGTGCCTCACCACCTGAAAGCGTGGTAGAAGACTGACCTAAACGAATATAAGACAAACCAACATCCATTAGGGTTTGCAATTTACGCGCAATCATTGGGATCGCATCAAAAAACTCACGGGCTTCTTCAACCGTCATATCCAACACTTGGTGAATGGTTTTACCTTTGTATCGGATCTCCAAAGTTTCACGGTTATAGCGTTTACCTTTACATTGATCACAAGGTACATACACATCCGGCAAGAAGTGCATTTCAACTTTAAGCACACCGTCACCTTGGCATGCTTCACAACGACCACCACGCACGTTAAAGCTAAAACGTCCTGGGTTATAACCACGTGCGCGCGCTTCTGGTACGCCCGCAAATAACTCACGAATTGGCGTGAATAAGCCTGTATAAGTCGCTGGGTTAGAACGCGGTGTACGACCGATCGGGCTTTGGTTAATATCGATCACTTTATCGAAATATTCCAAGCCTTCAATGGATTTATAAGGTGCAAAATCTGTTTTTTCCGCACGATTTAAAGCGTTTTGTGCCAATGGGAATAACGTATCATTAATTAGCGTTGATTTGCCTGAACCTGATACCCCCGTGATACAAGTAAATAAGCCCACTGGAATTTCTAAATTCACGCCTTTCAGGTTATTCCCCGTCGCGCCTTTTAATTTTAAGAGCTTGCTTTTATCAAGTGCGGTTCGTTTTTTCGGAATTTCGATTTTTTCTTCACCCGATAAGAACTTACCTGTAATCGAATTTGGGTTTGCCATAATCTCTTTGGCGGTACCTTGAGCGATCACTTGACCACCATGCACACCTGCCCCAGGGCCAATATCAATAATATGATCCGCTTCTCGAATGGCATCTTCATCATGTTCCACCACAATTACGGTGTTGCCCAAATTACGCAAGTGAATCAGCGTATTTAGTAAGCGTTCATTATCGCGTTGATGCAAACCGATAGAAGGCTCATCCAACACATACATGACGCCAACTAAGCCTGCACCAATCTGACTCGCAAGACGAATACGTTGCGCTTCACCACCCGAAAGGGTTTCGGCAGAACGAGAAAGAGAAAGATAATTCAAACCCACATTCACTAAAAATTCTAACCGCTCTCTAATCTCTTTCAGGATTTTTTCTGCAATTTGTGCTTTTTGACCGGTTAAAGTAAGACCTTGGAAAAACTCAAGGCTTTCACCAATGCTTTTCTCTGAAATTTGTGGCAAGTTAATATTACCGATATACACGTTACGAGCTTCTGGACGAAGACGCGAACCACCACAATCAGCACAAGGGCGGTTGCTGATATTTTTCGCCAATTCTTCGCGTACAGACATGGATTCCGTTTCTTTGTAACGGCGCGCCATGTTATTCAAAATCCCTTCAAAAGGATGTTTGCGGATCACCACATCGCCACGGTCATTCATGTATTGGAATTCAATTTCTTCCTTACCCGAACCGTGCATCACAATATCTTTAATTTTTTGTGGCAAATCTTCGTATGGCGTTTCAATATCAAATTTATAGTGTTTTGCTAGCGAGGTAAGCATCTGATAGTAATAGAAATTGCGACGATCCCAACCTTTCACTGCCCCACCTGCGAGGGAAATGCTTTCATTTTGCACCACACGGCTTTCATCAAAGAACTGCTGAACACCTAAGCCATCACAAGTTGGACACGCCCCTGCCGGGTTATTAAATGAGAATAAGCGAGGTTCTAATTCGGGTACAGAATAGCCACAATGCGGGCAAGCAAAGTTTGCCGAGAAAACTAATTCTTCAGCCTTAGGATTATCCATATCAGCCACCACAGCCGTACCACCAGAAAGCTCCAAAGCCGTTTCAAAAGATTCTGCCAAACGTGTGGCTAAATCTGACCGCACTTTAAAACGGTCCACCACCACTTCAATGGTATGTTTTTTCTGTAAAGCAAGTTCTGGCGGATCAGATAAATCACAGATTTCACCATCAATTCTTGCACGAATATAACCTTGTGCCGCCAAGCTATCTAACAGCTTAACATGCTCACCTTTACGGTTTTTTACCACGGGCGCAAGCAACATCATTTTGCTTTCTTCAGGCAAGCTTAGGACTTTATCCACCATTTGGCTGATGGTTTGTGCCGTTAATGGCACATCATGATCAGGACAACGCGGCTCCCCTACACGAGCAAACAGCAAACGCAGGTAATCGTAAATTTCTGTGATCGTGCCCACGGTTGAACGCGGGTTATGAGAAGTGGATTTTTGCTCAATAGAAATCGCCGGCGACAAGCCCTCAATCGAATCCACATCTGGTTTTTCCATCAAAGAAAGAAACTGACGCGCGTAAGCAGAGAGCGATTCTACATAACGGCGCTGCCCTTCCGCATAAAGCGTATCAAACGCTAAAGAAGATTTGCCCGAACCGGACAAACCTGTAATCACAATTAATTTATCGCGCGGAATAGTTAAATTGATGTTTTTGAGGTTGTGGGTTCTAGCCCCACGAATGTCGATAGTATCCATAAAAAAAGCGATTGCCTTAAGAAAATAAATTCAAAAATTGCGACCATTATCGCATATTTCAATATCTGTGCAAATATCCAGTTAATTTTTATGGATCTTTTGTTTCTTTTAAGGCAAAATAGCCAAAATTTTTCATCTTATTTCTAAAATATAGAGGATTCTATGGCAGGTATTAATAAAGTAATCATCGTAGGTAATTTAGGTAATGATCCTGAAATCCGCACGATGCCAAATGGCGAAGCGGTAGCGAATATCAGCGTGGCAACAAGTGAAAGCTGGACAGATAAAAACACGGGCGAACGTCGTGAAGTCACCGAATGGCACCGTATCGTGTTATATCGTCGTTTAGCGGAAATTGCGGGTCAATACTTACGCAAAGGTTCACAAGTTTATGTTGAAGGTCGTTTAAAAACCCGTAAATGGCAAGATAACAACGGCCAAGATCGTTACACCACTGAAATCCAGGGTGATAACTTACAAATGTTAGGTGGTCGTAATCAAGAGATGGGCGGTTATACACCTGCGCAATCAGCACCACAACCAAGCTATCAATCTCGTCCAGCACAATCTGCGCCAGCGCCACAAGCTGAGCCACCAATGGACGCATTTGATGACAACATTCCATTCTGAATTGTATTGGTACAAGATTATCAATACGCAGTGGGATTTTCGCGATTTACAAATTTTCACGAAAATCCCTCTGTTTTTTATGGTTAGATACCACTATTCCACTTTAAACATCCCCATCATACCGAGATTTTCATGTTCCAAAATATGGCAATGGTACATTTTCAACCCAGTGTGTCCTTGCTTAAAGCGAATAATCACTTTTTCATAAGGGCGCAAATTGACTACATCTTTTAACGCCCTGCCTTCTGGCTTGAAGGTTTTGCCGTTTAATGTACGTTGAATCACTTCAAATTGAGTGCCGTGCAAATGGAACGGATGATCCATATGGCTTTCATTGAAAATTTCCCACTGTTCCACTTCATTCAATTTGGCAACAAAATCAATACGGTTCATATCAAAGGTTTGACCGTTGATTAAGAACATACCATTCATCATTGGTGGAATAGGGTTGTCCGTTGGTGTTGTAGTAGCGTGATGTGTACCGTGATTCATCATTGGCATATTCGTATGGTTCATCATTTTTTCACTAAAGCGAATTTGGCGAACCTGCTTTGGCTCATCCCAGTTAGGGAAGGACCTTAAGCTTTCAGGTAACTGAACAGGTTCTGATTTCACCTGAATTGTGGCTAAAGTGAGATCTTTAGGCTGTTCTTGCACCATCATCTTACGGCGATCATAATAACCGCTTTGTAAATTGACTGTTCCTTGCGTTTCACCCACCATAATCACTTCAACGCGTTCGGCTGGTGTAAGTAGCAGTTCATCAACAGGCGAGCGAGGTTTTTCAAGTAAACCACCTTCGGTACCCACCACAATCCATTTCACCCCTGGAATGTTTAAACGAAAATAACGAGCGCTAGTGGCATTCCAAAGACGGATTCGTTCATTCGTTTTCACTTGAATCTGGGGCTGATATTGACCGTTGATTAACACAAATTCACCCTCACGACCGTTCATCCAATCTAACATCGTGTTTGCTGGAATGGTGCCATCGGCATTTAAACGCAGATCGGAAATCACCCAATGTTGTTCAGGAAGGTGTGCAAGCGGATCATTTTTCGCTTTAACAACGAAAGTGCCTGCTAAGCCTTTATAGACTTGTTCGGAAACATGGTCATGTGGATGAGGGTGGTACCAATATGTCCCAGCACTGCCTTGAGGTAGCGTAAAGCGATAGACTTTTTTCCCTTGCGGTTCAACCATATCCATCGGGTTACCATCCGCTTCATTTGGTACATCTAAGCCGTGCCAATGTACTGTTGAGGGTTGTGGTAGGTGATTGATAAATTCAATTTCTACGGCATCGCCTTCAAATACTTCAATTTGTGGCCCTGGTAGTTGTCCGTTATAAGCCCAAAATTCCGTTTCTTTATTGTCTGCGAGGCGAATTTTAATTGGCTCTGCTTTTAAAGTGGCTTTGAACAGTCCAGCTTGAGTCGATTGATTAGCAAGTTTTGGTAATATCCCATTAAGCGATAAACCTGAAGGCATTGCCTCAGTTGGCATTAGGCCAGTAGGTACTGAATGCATCATCGCCATATTGCCATGTTGTGCGTGGTTCATCATATTCGCAAGGCTATAAAGCGAGCTACTGGCTAAGCTAATTCCAATTCCATAACGTAAAAAATCTCGACGTTTCATTCTTCCCCCCCCTATTGGTTATAGGATTTAAACACTTCACTTTCACCGTTTTTCTTAATCAAAACAACATCATAAGGATCTTTGCGTCCGCCGTATGCTTCACCGTCCATACCTGGTGAACCAATTGGCATTCCCGGTGCAGACAAGCCTATTGCATCGGGTTTTTCTGCGAGTAAACGTTTGATATCCTCAGCAGGTACATGTCCTTCAATCACATAGCCATCAATCACGGCTGTGTGGCAAGAAGCATGTTCATATTTAATGTTAAAGCGCTTATGAGCATCATAATTGCCTGTTTCGTTGACTTTAACCTCAAAACCATTTTTCTGCATATAGCTGATCCATTCATTACAACAGCCACAAGTCGGGCTTTTCCACACTTCCATAGAAAGTGTTTGTGCTTGAGCAAAAGCGGTTATGCCTAAACTTAAAAGCAACAATGAGCGGGTGAATTTATGTAATTTCATAAGATGTCCTTATTTTTTATTGAGATTGAATGGACATCATGCTAAAGCTTAACCTAGGGTTAAGCTCAAGGGATTTGAAAAAATAATTTGCAAATTTTTCTCAAAATCCTACCGCTTGTTTTTCAATATGTATGAAATCTTTACTATAATACAGTCTCATTACTCAGGAGTAATAATGCACACATTCCATCCCAAATCACTTGTCTGGACAAGAGAGCCGCAAGCTTTTGAAATATCAGAAAATAAAATAACCATCACCACAGTACCACATACGGATTTAAAGCAGTCAATGTGTTTTTGCGTGAACACCCCAATTTAAACATTCATTAGGTATAATAATAAAAACCTTAAACAGAATATCATAGCAAAATGAATTTAAAACCAGTTAAAAATCAAACTTCCCAATACGAAGAGTGGGCAAGAGAAAAAGTCAAAAAAGCTATATCCCCAACCTGAAGAACGGGGCTTTACGGCGCAAAAATGGTAAATTTGACTGGTTAAAAATTGAAGGCAAAATAAGTTATTTTAATTTGCAAACACCCAAATCCTGCATAATTTTGGAGATTTTTTACAAATTATTCATATAACATTGTTTTATGAAGAGAGACCTTTCATTGAAAGGTCTCTTTTTTATCTCTCATTTTGACATCAATTATTCGTGCGCCTTATCTCACTCAAGCACTAAAACACAATAAATACTCAATTTATTGCACAGCATCCGAATCTAATATATCTTTATTTGAATACTGGAAAATAGTATAAATATCAAGGAGAACATATCTTAAATAAGCAACATTACTAGAACCAGAAAAAAGAACACGATGTATCTTTGCTTTATTTCCTTTGAACATCTTCAGGAGTAAGAATATATGGAAAATTTTAAACAAATTCTTTCGAAATTATCTGTTATTTTTTTATTGTTCTATTCGAAAAATATATTTTCCATGACACAAACAGAAATCCAATTGGAAAAAGCTTATTTAGCAGAAATGATTGATATTGCAGCTGAAATTATGGAGAAAAAACAATCTGTTGATCCTGATTCATTGCAATATAAACGTAGGAATATCAAGGTTCTTACTCATACAAACATGAAAAACGGTTATACAAGCTACACTTTGGAAAAATCAAAGGTTCATTTGGTTGTACCTAAAGAGTTAAAACAGAATACGAAACTTAATCTCTATTGGGATGAAAGCAACGGTTCAATAAATATCCTATTTGACAAAGATGAATTGACAAAATACTTTCATCTGAATCTTAAAAAAAGTGAAGAAAAATCAGAAACATTGAAAACAGTTTTTGATGAAACCACATATTTTTTTACTTCCTATGAATTTTCTATCGATAAATACCCTAACGTTACCGTTGAGTTTCGTCTCTACCATCCACCCAGTACAACATTCAGATTGGACTACCCGACTGAATTTACGCGGATTTTGATTTATAGAAAAATGTAACAGACGATGTTTCCTTATACCGTTTCTAACTTGGGCGACATTGTTCCACCACCGACCGCACTTTGCCCCTCAAAAAAAACCTAGATACCTAATTTGAGATTCGGATTATTATTCAATTTCGTTATAACTAAAAATCAGTACATATATTTAACAATTCTTTCGGTTTTGCTATGTGGTTTGCTACATTTTTACCGTCTTATTTTCACTAGAGGTACAACTATGCAGCATCGCGATCTTTATCCCCACGAAATCTTACAAGATGTTATTGATAAAAGTTATGCTAAGTCGGAAGGACACCTAAAAACACTGGCTATTTTAAGTTTTTTAGGTGGCGGTTATGTGAGTTTTGGTTATATGGCCTATTTAAAAGTCGTGAGCGGAATTCCTCCAGAGTGGAGTGGGCTATCGACATTACTTGGTGCGGCCGTGTTCCCTATTTGTTTAATTTGTATTCTGATCGGTGGTGGTGAATTAGCCACGGGGAATATGATGATGATGGCATTAGGCCGTTTAACAAAAAGAGTAAGCCTTAAAAAATTATTTCGTAACTGGATTGTCGTGAGTTTGGGTAACCTGCTCGGTGCGCTGTTTATGGCATATTTCTTAGGGCATTATGTGGGTTTATCAGAAGGGGCTGCCTCTGCTAAAACCATTGCTATCGCCGAGGCAAAAGTGCAAATGGATTTTGGTCGCTCCTTTGTTTCTGCCATTGCCTGTAACTGGATGGTCTGCATGGGGATTTGGTTCTATTTTGGCGCCAAACAAACCTCAGGTCGTATCCTCGCTATATGGTTCCCAGTGATGATTTTTGTGCTTATCGGATTACAACACTTTGTTGCCAATATGTTTATTATTCCTGCCGGGATTTTTGCTGGTGCTAATGTGACTTGGAGCCAATTCTTCTTCAATATGATTCCTGTCTTTTTAGGCAATGTCACGGGTGGTGCAGCATTTGTCGGTGCATCTTATCTTTATGCCTATCGTCACTTATTAAAAGAAGATTATTGTATTTAGTAAACGAAAATCTGCCCGCACTTTGGCGTGAAAAAGGTCTTTTGAAATGTCAAAAGGCCTTTTATTCTCTCTAAAATATATTAAATCCTCTCTTAATTAACTCGACACCATTTTGAATAGTGAAGAGTTGCACTCTACATTTAAAGCATGTAAACTCATCTATTAAGATCAATATGGAAAGAAAAGTATTAGCAGAATTTCCATTTTATTTAACATTCTCAAATTTACAGTAAGGAAGAGATCACATGCCGAAGATGAAAATTTCTAGACTGATGTTTTATAGCACTATTTTGACTAGTGTTATGTTGTCTTCTTGTAGTCAACATCCCCAAACCCACTCAGTAGTAGAAAATGTAGCGAGCAATGGTGCTCAAAAAGCGACAAGGTATTGGACTGAACAGCCATTTTGCAGCGGGCGCTACCAAATTAACTTACCATCTAACCGTATAAGTGGGACTGGTTGGCTTCGATATAATGGTTGGCAGATAATTGTGCGACCAGATTATTGGAATCTGGAAGTAGAATCCGTATTAGAGGTTAAAGAAAAAGGATATAATGGAAGTGATCGTTTTATAGAGTACCGCACTATTATTCCCAACAAAGCAATAGTTTCTGTGACACAGGCTTCTGCTTCATGGGATAGCCCATTATTAACTCAGGTAAATGGAATGCTTTATAATGTTGATTTTAGTTTCAAGTTAGGTAAGAACGATGCATATACGGTTAGAGCTTTTGTACGCATTATGCCTGTCAACGGCAAAGCTCCCCCAAATCTTAAGCAGCTGGAAAAAAGTAAAGTTGACGAAGCTATTGGGCATATACGAAATGATTTTTTCGACAAACTGAGAGATCGTAAAGATACTGAAATGCCACAGCAACAGGGGGTCTGTTTAACAGAAGGGTTTATTGCCGATAAGGGAACTGAGCCGTTTTTTGGCAGTGCGGGCATCAAAATCAAAGACTATCAAGACGTTTATGCCGAGCTAACGACAGGTGGATCTTTGGAGGAAGGTGATAAATCACTATTAGAACGAGATCTTTTCGCTAAAGATAGTGCTTTGGATAAACTCCTCTCGTGGGCGAAATACAGCACCATACGCAAAGGAAAGCGCAACATCAATGGCATGTCCGGCAGTGAAAAACTGGTTAAGTGGCAGGGAAATCGATATCTATTTATCTGGGAAAAAGATGGTGGCAGTGTGAGATTTAAGATGACTTTCGGTACTAATAAGAAAAATACCAAGGGTTCGCCACTCAGCGAGAAAGAGGCTTTAACCGCTTGGGATGCAATATTGCCGACATTGAAAAAACGACTTTAAACAAGGTACTACTGCAGTTAAATTAAAGTAAAAATACAAGCGGTCAAGTTTTGAAGAGCATTTGCAAAAATACTGGAAAATTTGACCGCACTTTAGAATAAAAATCCCCTAAATGCTTAATCTAGAGGATTTCTACGTTAAATGATACGTTGTTTATTTTAAACCTTTTTTTACCAAATCTTCATAACTACCATGATTGGTGACATTGGTATAGCCTGCATTTTTCAGCTCAGTGAGTGCGGCTTCGGCACGGCGACCGCTACGGCAATAAAGGTTAATCGGTGCATCTTTATCTGAGCCAATCGCTTTAACACCTTCAATGATTTTATCATGTGGAATATTCACCGCACCTTGTAAATGACCAGCATTAAACTCCTCAGCTGAACGTACATCAATCCAAACGCCTTTTGCTTTTTCAGGTTGTACCGCACTTTGTTCTGTTTGTGGCGCAGTATTCGCAGAAGCAAAAAAAGGTACAGCAATGGCTGCCGCAGAAAGTACCGCTGTGAATAATTTTTTCATTATTCAATCTCCTATTAAATAGAAATAATATATTTACCTAAATAAATTTAGGGGTTATGTAAAACTAATAGTCATCATACGCCTAAATATAAAGATAATAAACTGTAAATGAAGTAAATTTTAAGTAAAATTTTCGTAAAATTTAACCGCACTTTGTAATATTTACCTTATTTAACACATCAATCTCTCTAAACCTCATTATTCATTATTTCTGATTAGTAAAAGATGTTGTTCATAAAGTAGTATTTTTCACACAAAGATTTAACCGTACAATCTGCCCCATCAAATATTGAGGAGAAAATAATGAAAAAAATGCCTGTATTGTTTGTTGGGCATGATAGCCCGATGAATGTGTTAGATAAAGAAAATCCATTCAATCAGAATTTCAGCCTAATTACACAAAACTTTCCAAAACCAAAAGCCATTTTGATGATTTCAGCGCATTGGTACAGCAGCCGTTTGCAGGTGACATCAGGTGAACACCCTGAAATGATTTACGATTTCTACGGTTTTCCTGATGAACTCAGCCAAGTGCAATATCCTGCGCCCGGTTCGCCTGAGTTAGCAAAGCAAGTGCAGTCATTATTACAGCCAGAAAATGTTGAGCTAAATCCAACGCGTAGTTTTGATCACGGGGCATGGGCGGTATTGAAATTTCTCTATCCTGATGCCGATATTCCCGTGGTGCAACTGAGCCTTAACCGTTTGAAATCGGCAGACTGGCATTTCAATTTGGCAAAAAAATTAGCTGCTTTGCGAGAACAAGGCGTGCTGATTATTGGCAGTGGCAACATTGTGCATAATCTAAGAGCGATAAGCTGGGAACATATTGATCAAATCGGCGCGGGTTATGACTGGGCGTTTGCTTTCCGTGAAACAGTCAATCAGGCGATTGCGACACAAGATGATGAAACTTTGGTGCATTATGAGCAGTTAGGTGAAAAAGCCGAGCTTTCTGTACCAACGCCGGATCATTACTTACCGTTGCTTTACATCATGGCATTACGTGAACTGCAAGACGATATTACGTTTTTCAATGATAATTTGATTGCAGGATCGCTCAGTATGACGTCGGTTTTAGTGGGGTAAAAATGCTTTGAAATTTGAAGACTCATTGGAAGAGAAAATTTTCTTTACCAACTTAATTAGTTGTCATAATTTTTCTGATTATTGATTATAAGCTTTAAGAGATAGGACTCAGCAGACTATAAATTCAGGATAAATTAACAGAAGCATTAAAAGAATAATCGATTAATTGTGATTAGTATCGCAACCCTATCTAAATTTTTAGATTATTTAATACCTAAAATTAATATTGCCCCATATTCCAATAGAGGCCCTGTATTAAAGGCCTCTTTTTTTACACATATTCAAATCTGCTAGATCTCTACAAATATATAATTAAGAATA
Source organism: Parahaemophilus parainfluenzae (assembly GCA_963516375.1). Lineage (GTDB taxonomy): Bacteria > Pseudomonadota > Gammaproteobacteria > Enterobacterales > Pasteurellaceae > Haemophilus_D > Haemophilus_D parainfluenzae_AG. Next base: position 34,138 of record CAUQBI010000004.1, read on the forward strand.
TACTCAAATCATAAAATTTATATCAGGTTGACCTTGTCGTGCATAATAGGATGAAAATCGAGATATTATGTCTTTTAGAAATGGGCTAGACACTTGAATAACAGGGCCATTAAAAGACTCATCTAGCTCTTCTTGAGAATATGTAGAGACTCTTCTAAAATTAATGACAGCTCCATTATTGAAATAACAGGTTGATGGAAGCCAGTGATAATAGTTTTTTTTATTTTGTTTAAATATTTTTAATTCTTCACTTTTATTTTTAGAAAGGTACCCTTCTTCTGGGGAAGAATTTTTTGGTAGTATCTTTTTAATTTTCTTATTTCCACAAATATTATCAATAAAGCAATCATCATTGAAAATTTTATGACCCGAATCATTCAGCAGCTCATCCAGTATTTGAATCTCAACTAATAATGCTCTATCTGTATTACATTTATCGTTACCGCGTTCTACCAAATCACAAGCTGGACTCAAAACAATATAAAATTTGTTTTGATTCTTTTCTTTTAAAATGCACCCTGTATCTATTCTTATTTCAGTCTGATCTTGTCTTGGCAACAAATGTATATACATCTCTTCAGGGTAGCAATTGTCACTGCTTTTATATAATTCATGGATAAGATGATTAAGTGTATGACGCAGTAGGGCTTTTTCCGTATCATCTGGTTTTTCCTCTGCATAACAAACCCAATTACTCTTTTCTGAAACTGTTGGTTCCGGTGAAATTTTAGGAAGAAGGTGTTTTATAAAAATTTGACTTAGACTTTGTTCAATTTCACCTTTTCCCCCCATTATTTTAGTTAATCCAGTTTTGTAAATGTCATAAAATTTATGAATAATATCTTTATATTCTTTATCCCCTTTTTTAAATACTCCAATTAAAGGTATACCATCTTCATCATCTGCCACGTCAGGTGTAGCAGTATATATGGCTACGGGTATCCGTTTTAGATGTTGTCTTATTACATCCAAAGCCTGATTTCCCTCAATGCCAGAATCACCTAATTTCATATCGATAATTGCACCATCAAAATAAGAACGCTCTAATGCATTTAACGCACTTTGAATCGTTTTATGGATTTCTAACTGAATATCACATTGATTGTCTTCGTTAAAATCTTGTAAAGCTCCACTACAAGAGCGTGCCTCTTGATCATCGTCGTCAATAAGAATTAACTTCATATTATTCATTTTCAACTCCTTTTATAGAAAGTCTAAAATAAGCTCCGGTAGTAGATTCTAGAACTGTAAGTTTCAATCCGTTTCTCTCAGCAGCTTCACCTGCAATTGCCAAGCCAATACCCGTACCACCCGGTTTGGTGCTAAATTGAGGTTCAAATATAAGATTATCCTCAATAAGATTAGGCTCTATCCCAGGGCCTGTGTCGCGAAAATCTATATAGCTCAAAGTGTTTTGTTCAGAAAAAATGTTGACCATGATGTGCCTAATATCAGTATTTTTCTCTGACAGCCAAAATATGCTATTTTCTATAAGATTAGTAAATATAGCAGCAATATCCTGTTGCCATGCTTCTATAATTGCGCTTCCACTAATTTTGAATTTAATGCCCTTACCTTCCATTTGTTGACGAAATATTGCAAAACAATTAGAAATTTCAGTCTCTATAGATAATTGTCGTTTAGCTGGGCGTTTTCCCATAGCAAGAGGGTCTAGTCGTAAAAAGAGGTCAGAAAATGTTTTAGCGTTTGAAACTGTATTGTGTGCAATTGATTCAATCTTTTCTATATGTTCAAAATCACTTGTTTCCTTGTATTTATTGATAAATCTATCTATTCTAGGAACTTCATTGCGAAAATAATTTAGTGGTCTTCGACCTTCATGTAAAACCACATTCATAATTTTCCCCAAGGTTGCTTGTCCTTGGTAAGTCGCAATAGCTTGACGGATTTCTTCTACTGTCTGGCTTTTTTCTTCTTCTTCTTTACTGATCAATTCAATAACTTCTTCTGCTAATTTTTCATTCATTCCCCCTGTAATCAATTTTTTATGAACAGTTTGTTTTAAATTATCAAAAGACAAAATCCGATTAAGCTCTTTTTCAACTTTAAGTGCAGGTTTACTCAATCCTGCTTTACGCCTAAAACTGAATCTACGTGTTTCCAGCTCTTTAATTACTTCATTTGTAATCTTCTGCAGTTGCTGATAAGCATTATTATTACGTAAACCATCCCTAGCACTTTTCTCTATTAAATCAGACTTTTCCTCTGACTCAATTAATACGTAACCGATTACTTGGTTACTACCAATTTTCAAAGAGGGATTTTGAACTCTCTGTTCATTAAGTTTTAACCAATCAAATTCAGGATCTCCAAGAGGCCTGATCCGAAATCCATTGCGATATACCCCAATCCCGTTAGACTTATCAAGTATTTTTCGCGCCTGCAATTTTCCTACATAGTTACCATCATCATCTTTAAGCCCACGGTGAATTAATTGTTCTATTGATTCCTTATCCCTGTCGTAAACACGGATATCAAAGATTAAATCACCACAACCAGTAGGGTCTCCTAAATTAAACGAAATAACCTCTTCTACTGTATTTCTTGCCTTCTGCACGGCATAAGTCAGAGTACCTTTACCATTTGCATGAATTTCCCCTGAAATTTTATAATCAAATAAATCAAAGATAGGATATGGTGTAATGGTCTCTTCTATATCTTCAATATTTTCGAATCCACTGATTTTTAGATAAATATCAAATTTCTTATCTTTTTGTTCCTCTGCTTTATCCATTAGATTTTGCATAGGAGATATCAGTTTTTTTAATTCAAAATTTAAATTATTAAACTGTTTTTCATTCCATTCTTTGTAATACTCTTCTCCACCTTCAATGGTCAAAGTAGTCCCTGAATGCTCATCAGTCAAATGAGTTTCAACTAAAATCTCAACATCATCTAGATATTTAGATGTTTCGAAATCATGCCAATTAACTAAAACACTTGTTTTTTCTGAATCTTTTGAGACTGTCTCTAGTAATAAGGTAGAACCAAGCATAGATGCAGCATAGCGACCTATCCCTTTACGACCTTGCATAATTCGACCATCCGGACTTGTTCTGCGCTCAAGCTTATCCGGCGTTGATGGAACCATCCACTTGTTAATCACAGTATCTTGTGACATCCCATGGCCATAGTCACGGACAGTAATCTCTATTCTTTTCTCAGGATTGTCACTTATATTTTCTGATGGTTTTTCAGTCGCTTTAAAATGTATTTCCACAGATTCTGAATCCGCATCATAAGCGTTTTTTACAAGCTCAACGATAGCAGCATAACTGTCCTGAATTAAATCTCTACCGATAGTTAGTAAATGTCGTCCAGCCGGTCTTATTTTATAAGCATTTTCACTCATGCCAATTCTCCTTCAAATTTTCTGCAATTTTTCTAGCCAGTATAACTGGAACAGCATTACCAATCTGCCTAAATGCAGCAGTTCTACTTGGTTTGTCAGTCCCCCCTTCAAAATAATAATCATCAGGAAAAGTTTGAAGGCGTGCTGCTTCTCTAGGGGTAATTGATCTATTCTGATATGAATCAGGATGGATATAGTAATGTCCATCTTTAGCAAGATGAGCTAATACCGTGTGAGATGCAGATAAATTACCTGCAACAACCTTAAATCTGTCGGCAAATGCAGTTCTATTCTTATGTGTTTTAAGATTTTCAGGCAAATCATTATATTCCATCCTTTTCCCCTCTCTGCTCCATAGATCCGTTACCAAACGATATATTTTGGAGTCTTGTTGATTAAGTGGGCGTGCAATATGCCATGTAACAGGAATATCATTGTTTTTTATGCCTGAATCATACAACCACTTACCAGTATACTTCTTCATTTTACAAGGACGAACACTTCCCTCACCTGCATGGATTGCAGGAAGATCAGTAAATATTTCATTAACTAATACATTTGGTTTATCAATCTCTAATTGAGGATAGAATCCGGCTTGATGACCTCTTCTACCAACTAGTATGATTCTTTTGCGAGCTTGCAGAGCACCATAATCATTTGCATTAAGTATGCGATATTCAGTCTCGTAACCTAATTTTTTAAAAAGGTTCCTCATCTCTTGAAAATAATAATTGCCATTAGCATCTTTTGCAGACAGAAGTCCTAATACATTTTCAAAAACAAAGTATTTAGGTTGGTAGCGTTGAAGAAATTCTCCGTAAAACTTATATAAATAGTTACGTTTATCACCAAGCATTTTATTAGAATCACATGACCTACCGACAAGAGAATAGGCTTGGCATGGTGGGCCACCTACAATCAAATCAAGAGGTGAGTCTTTAAGTAAATCATCAATCTCATTAAATAATGTTTTTAAGGTATTCTCTGAGATTTCCATATTAATTACTGTTTTTGTAATATGCTCAGGGATGATTTTATAAAATTCTGTGCGACTTAATTTTCCATTTAAGTAGTCAATATAAACATCTAGCTTATCTATTGATTTTAACCAATGATAAGCCATACGCGTTTGCAGAGTAAAACAGGCAGCCTTGTCCGATTCAATATGAGCAACGGGCTTAAAACCTGCCTGAATGAACCCTTCGGAAAGTCCACCTGCACCTGCAAAAAGATCGAGAAAACGCAATTCTGACATTTAATACCTTAAATTACTTATATTTTAATTAGCTATAACAGTAGCTATAAATTGATACCACAAAATGAGCAATATTAAACCAACTTCCCCATAACAATGACTGGATATGACACAACTACACCCATGGAAAACAATATAGCTAGAAATAAAATCAAAGTTCAAACGTTTTTTTATTTATTATTTCTTCACAGGCTCTACTTCACCTACGGCTTTCTGAGATTTTTCATCCATTTCCACTTTAATATTGTGGTCCACCACCACATTCATATTAATGGTGATGCCTTCCTTTGGTGTATCCAATTGAATGGTCGGCGTACAAGCCGCGAGTGTAAACATAGCCGCAAAAATAAAAAAGTGCGGTTGAAATTTAAGGTGTTTTATCATTTGTCTTTGTCTAATTGCTTATAAAGTTTATATTGCAGATTTTGTTCAAATTGCGAGCCGTAGTCAATCATATTCCACAATTCAAACATATTTTCTTGGTGCGTATAATTTAACGTTATCGGATTATGGGTTCGCTTGGTTGGATTAAACCCGCTAATACTTGCACGCAACGTCATTTGTCCTTTCGGATCGAGCGTCACTGCCGCATGGGAATTTTGCAGTTCCATTTCTTTTAATAAATCCACCAAAATATTCTCTGTCCAACCGCCTTTTTTCAGCCCTTTCACCATTTCATCCGTTAATTTGATGGACACATTTCCCACTTGTTCCAATGTGCCATTACAAATCAAACATTCCTTATGTCCAAGCCAAAATGGCAGGGTCGCATTCGCGCGGCCGGTTAAGGTTACTTGATTATATTGTGCTAAGGCTAACACTTGGGCTAAATCGATATTGGTAAAAGAAAGTGTCGCCATTTTACTTTGTGGGAAAGTGAGCTGAGGTACCGTCAATTCACCATCAAATAAGGAAAGTTTCACATTTTTTAAGATAAGTGGATTTTTCATGGTATTCGGATAACGACCGAATAAATCTAATTCCCCATTTGCAACAGAAAGCGCGCCATAACGAATATTTTTAGTCGAAATATGAATTGGCTTACCTGAGGCCACTTGTAATGCCTCGTTTTCATAATTCATTGGGAAGCGAATATTCAAGCCATACACTTCACCATCTGGCATGGTGATTTTACCGTTTTTTAGGTTCAGCTCTCCGCCCATTTTCACGCCATTGGTATTAATCACGAATTTGCTCTGTCCTTTGATGCTCCCTTCATGGATTAACCAGTTCCATTTTTGTGGGAAGAGTGATTGGAATACTTTTGCGGATTGTTCTTTCCAACTGATTTCACCTGAAAGTGCACTATTCTGATATACACCCAAAACATCTAAAGGTCCAAGCGAACCAGCCTTTAAATCACCTGCAAAATTGAAGTTACTGATACTCTTACCATCAATACCTAAACCGAAAACAGGAGAAACAAAACGACCGCCATAAGCCAGTTCAATCCAATCTGTTTTCGCTTGCAACAAACCTCGAATATGCTCTTCTTCATAATCCCAGCGGAGTCTATCTTTAAGCTCCAATGAAAGTGGTGCCATTTTTACCTCTTTCATTTTGACTTCTTTGGAGTGAGCAGAAAGTTGATTTAATTCAATATGATCGGCTTCCCAAAATCCTTTCCCTTCCATTTTGACTGGCGTATTTAAAGATTTCCAGTTTGCACTGCCATTGATAATCCAATCCCAACGATTTGTCGCTTGTTTTTCCACCGACTGTAACTTATGTTCTTCATCTCGGAAGTCAAACACGGTTTTAATACCGGCAATAAACTCGTGAGCGTTTCCGTCTAATTTTAAATTGAGATTTTCAAACTGCGGGGTTGTGCCATTCAACGTTGCCTGCAAACGCCCTTCTAAGCCATAACGACCAATAATAATGTCATCTAACGGTAAACGAACATGTAATTTGGTATCTGGTTGCACAGTATCCATTTTAAAGACCGACCCCGGATAAAAATACACCACGGGATGCGTAAAAATCCCGCCTAGATGATAAGTTAAATTAGTGAGTGCCACGGTAGCGTTATAACGTAAATCCCCGCGAGTTTTCAGCTCAAAGTCCAATTCGTTATTATCATCGCCCCCACCGATTTCACCATTTTTCCCTGAAATCACGATCTCCCCTTTGCCCATTTCGCCAAAGGTTTGCAAGATCACGTTCATATCAATGCTTAATGGCAACAAGCCTTCTGCCGCACGATGAATAGATAACCCAAGGAAACCTTTGATTGGTTGATAGCTATCAAAGGTCCAATAAAATTTCCCCCACGAAATATCCAAGCCATCTTTGGTGAACACGAAAGGCACATCCAACAACGGCGAATTTGCTGTTAAATCTTGAGCGTTTAACTGACCGTCTGCACCTTGCCATGACACTTTTGCCTCGCCTTTTGTGACGGCTAGTTCTGGGTTATTCCAATTGAATAAAACATTTCCTTGTTGAGGAAGTTGAGAAAGATCGGGCTCAAAATTTGCAGTGAACTGAAGATCATAGGTTTTATCGCCTGATTGTTTGATATCGGTATTGCCCGTCCATTGGAAGATCCCATCTCGTGGCGTGACCGTGGATTGGTGATGTAGCTCAAGCCCATCATTATTCGCTTGAGCTTCAAGCGCTAATTGGTTGCCATTATAGTTGGCATCTAACGCCCAATCAGCTGATAAAAAAGGCTGCAACGCGGCTTGTTTTAGTGCGTCGGTATTTGTTAATTGAACGTGTTTAACTTTGACATCAGAAATAGGCAATGCCGCCCAAAGTGCGGTTAAATTTGGCGGTATTTTTTCAACGTTATCGCTTGGCAAATGAGTTAAACAATCATAATTCAAGCTAGCCTTTTCAATATCAAGACTATGCGTATTCCACCAAGTGAGTTGCGCATCATTGAGGTTTATGAGGGTACATTGATCTGTTTTCACTTTTAGCTCAGGTAGCGTTAAACCTGTCGCTTTCCATTGCCAGTCATCAGCTAATTCAATGTGATAATGTGGTGCTAAAAAATGATTTGCAAGTTGTTCCACTCGTTTCGGGGTCGCAAAAACGCGCACTAAGCCAACGCTTACTACGATCAAGAGCAACAAAATAATCAACGCCCACAGGCAACGCTTTCGCATAGTTTCCCCAATTACGCGATAAATAAATGAACAGAGACGTATTCTATCTTATCTCGTCCCAAATAGCTCAATTAACTTATCCCCAAAGAAATAAAATACTAATCCAAAGGCGACAATAATTAAGCCGATAAATTTCGTGATATTGACTTCTCGAATCGGCATACCGATAAGACCGAAATGATCAATAGTGGTTGCGGTAATTAATTGTCCGACGATGATAAAAAATAACATCGCGGTAATGCCTAGCTTAGGTGCAAGTAAAACCGTTGTGAACACGACAACTGCACCAAGTATCCCACCAATTAATTTCCACCAAGGTTGTGAAGGGACGGTTGATAAATTGCCCCATAAATCGGTTTTTACCCAAGCAATAAAAAAGAGAACGATCGTTCCCACTGCAAAAGAAATAAAGGTCGCGATCACTGCTTCGCCACTCATGGCTTTCGCCAACTGCGTATTAATGGCTGATTGCGTCGCGAGTGCGACACCTGCCGCTAAGGCGATAATGAGATAAACAAAAAACATTGAAACTCCCAACAGAAAATTTGGCTTATTTTAACCTTTTCCTATTTGTCTTGTCGCGAAATGCTTTCCATTCGATAAAAATCGTCCAAAAATCAACCGCACTTTGCATTTCATTCATAAATACCTCAAAAGTTGTAAGTCATCTTACCTGTTTATTTGATCTCGATCACTATTTGACTATTCTTTATTTGACGGTAATCTTCAAATCCATACACTAAACTCCATTCGGAGCAATCGTTTGCGTAATGCGTATTGAAAGCAAAATAGACTGATTTTATCAACTCAATGGGAGGAATATCCATGACCCACATTATCGTTGCAACGCACGGTAAGTTTTCTGAAGAAATCGTCAATTCCGCCGCTATGGTGTATGGCGAAGATGAAAACTGCCATGTCGTGACTTTCTTACCGGGTGAAGGTGGTGAGCATTTAATCGAGAAATACAATGCGATTATTGCCACGCTGCCTGAAAATGAACCGGTGCTCTTTTTGGTCGATTTATTTGGTGGTAGCCCTTATAACGCGGCAAGCCGAGTTGCCAGTGAAAGGGATAATACCGATATCGTCACCGGCATTAATCTACCGATGTTGCTAGAAGTACTTGATGCTAAAGATGGCGCTAGCTTAGATGAATTGGTAGAAACCGCGAAAGAAGTCGGGGTCGCTGCCGTGAAATCCTTCCGTCAACCTAAAGAAAGCAAGCCTGCTCCAACGCCAGCCTCTAAACCAGCTGAAGCACCAAAAACCTCTCCAAATCCAACCGCACTTTCTGGCAATATGAACATTTCCTTGTTGCGTATTGATAGTCGTTTAATCCACGGTCAAGTGGCAACCTCTTGGGCGAAAGCAGTGAAATGTGAAGCGATTTTTGCGATAAATGATGATGTGGCGAATGATGCGCTTCGTCGTGATTTATTACTCCAAATCGCGCCTGAACATTTGAAAGCTTATGTGATTCCTGTGGAAAAAGCCATTAAGGTGTATCACAACCCGAAATATGCAGGTAAAAATATTCTTTGGTTAGTGACCAACCCAACGGACATCCTGCGTTTAATCGAGGGTGGCGTGAAAATTGATAAGGTCAATGTGGGCGGTATGACCTATCGCGAAGGCGATAAACTTATTTCTCAAGCCGTTGCCGTCAACCCAACAGATGTAGCGGCATTTAAACAGCTTTTAGATAAAGGCGTGGAATTAAGCTTACAACAAGTGGCGAGCAGCCCGAAATCAATGCTCACACACAAAGAGCTTGATGCGATTCAATTTTAATTACGAGGACAATTCATTATGACAACAATGGAAATTATTTTAGTCACGCTCGTTGCCGCCATTTGCGGAATGGGGAGTGTATTGGACGAACGTCAAACCCATCGTCCTTTAGTTGCTTGTACCCTAATAGGCTTAGTATTAGGTGATTTAGAAACCGGTATTATTGTCGGTGGTACCCTTGAATTAGTGGCATTAGGCTGGATGAACGTGGGTGCAGCAATGGCACCAGATGCGGCATTAGCCAGTGTGATTGCGACTATCCTTGTCATCAAAGGCGGACAAGATAAAGGGAGCGCATTAGCGATTGCGATTCCGGTAGCGGCGGCAGGTCAAGTATTAACCATCTTCGTTCGTACTTTAACTATCTTCCTTCAACACAAAGCCGATGATTTTGCCGCAAAAGCGAACTTCCGAGGTATTGAATTCTGTCACTTTAGCGGCCTTGCATTACAAGCGTTACGCGTGGCAATTCCAACCTTCTTCGTTGCGTTAGTAGCAGGTACGGATACGGTAACCGAAGCATTGAACGCGATTCCAGAAGTGGTTACTCGCGGTTTACAAATCGCTGGTGGTTTTATCGTGGTCGTCGGTTATGCGATGGTCATCAATATGATGCGTGCAGGCGCATTAATGCCATTCTTCTTCCTAGGCTTCGTGATCGCCTCTTTCACCAATTACAACCTTGTCGGTCTCGGTATTTTAGGCACATGCTTAGCGATGATTTACATTCAATTGAACCCACGTTTCCATCAATCTACTGCACCACAAGCAGTTGCAAAACGTGAATTAGCTGACGATGAACTTGAAGGACTATAAGGAAGAAATTATGACTGAACAAACTAAAAAATCATTAACAAAAGGCGATATTCGTAGCACTTACTGGCGTTCAACTTTCTTGCTTGGATCCTTCAACTTTGAACGTATGCAAGCAATGGGTTTCTGTGTATCCATGATCCCAGCCATTAAACGTCTTTACAGCAAAAAAGAAGATCAAGCAGCGGCATTAAAACGCCATTTAGAATTCTTTAACACCCAGCCTTGGGTGGCATCATCTATCATCGGTGTAACCGCCGCAATGGAACAAGAACGTTCGAACGGTAACGATATTGATGACTCCGCAATCAGCGGGGTGAAAGTCGGTTTAATGGGCCCATTAGCCGGTGTGGGTGACCCGATTTTCTGGGGTACATTACGTCCTGTACTCGCAGCACTTGGTGCGGGCTTAGCCCTTACTGGTAGCCTTTTAGGGCCATTACTTTTCTTCATCGGTATCAACCTTTGCCGAGCAGTAACTCGTTGGTATGGTTTCAAATACGGTTATGAAAAAGGTACCACAATCGTTAACGATATGGGTGGCGGCCGCTTACAAAAATTGACGCAGGGGGCGTCTATCCTCGGTCTCTTTGTCATGGGCTCACTGGTATCAAAATGGACAAGTATTAATATTCCATTAGAACTTTCCCGCTATAAAAACCAAATGGGCGAAGAAGTGGTGACCACCGTACAAAGCGTGTTAAACGATCTTCTCCCTGGCCTTGCGGCGTTAGGTTTAACCTTCTTATGTATGTATTTATTACGTAAAAAAATCAACGCCATGTACATCATCTTCGCCTTATTCGGCGTGGGTATTTTAGGCTATCATTTTGGTGTGTTAGCGTAATATATTATGATATTGCCTTCCCTCTTTCGCTTGAGGGAAGGCAAATTTTTAGCATGACATATAAATCCTATGAATCTGAAAGATCTCATTAAGCCACCACCAGCTGAAGGCTATATCAAAAATTCATCCAATTTAGTGACCGCACTTTTTGTTCTCGCGGGCATTCTTTATTACCCCACTAATGGCTATGGCGCCGTCATCGCTTTAATTGCCGCATTAATTGTATTAATCGGACAAAAAATGCTGATTGCTCAAACCAATAAAGATTTCACCGAAATGCAATTAGCCGAAAAGCAATTCCAAGAAACCCAAAACAGTGATTACCTCCGCTTTATTGAAGCTCGTGCCTCCCAAATGTTGCGCGACAACAAAGTCCTTTCTGAAAAAGGCAAAAAAGAGTTGGAGAGATTACTGTCTATCGTTAAAACGCATTTAGCCTAGCGACGCCAAAATAATCATAACTTTTAGCTATATGAAATAAGCTTTTCTTCTTTTTCTTACTTAAGTTAGAAAGGTATTATCAAACGGAAATTTATGATTTATCCCTTAGGAGTAGTTTATGTCTCAATTTAAAATTCACACCATTGAATCAGCACCTGAAGCAGCACAAGAGGCCTTAAAAGCCGTACAAAATGCCAATGGTTTTATTCCAAATTTAATTGGTGTTCTCGCGAATGCCCCTACTGCACTTGAAACTTATCGCACGGTGGGCGGTATTAATGGTCGTAATAGCCTAACCGCAACAGAACGCGAAGTGGTGCAAATTACCGCGGCTGTAGTCAACGGTTGTGGTTTCTGTGTAGCAGGACACACGAAGATCGCGTTAAAAGTGTTAAAACTTGAAGAAGAGCTTGTAAACCAAATTCGTGCGACAGCTCGTATTGAAAGTGATAAAAAACTGGATACTTTAGCGCGTTTCACCCTTGCTGTTATTTTGCAAAAAGCAAAATTAACGGAAGCGCAGCTTAAAGCGTTCTTTGATGCTGGTTATACCCAAGAAAATGCCATTGATGTGATTTTAGGTGTCAGCCTCGCCACATTATGTAACTATGTGAACAACATCGCTGAAACCCCAATCAACCCTGAATTACAGGCATTTGCATAATCAAGCCAATATAAAAAGTGCGGTCAAAAATGACCGCACTTTTTTATTCCTTCACAAATTGTTGAATTTGATCTGAATTCAAATGACCAGGCTGTGCTTTGATAAGATTTAAATCCTTATCCAACAGCAAGTTAAACGGATAGCCTAACACATTAGCACGTTTAATAATTTCACCCTTTTCATCCAATAATACGGTGATATTTTTATAGTCCAAGCCTTTATACCAATTGATAAATTTTTGGCTATTTTGTTCGTTCTTTTGTCCAGGTGAGGCAATCGTAATCACATTAAAATCAAGATTCTTTTCAGCACTGAGATCGTCAATTTCCGCTAAACCCGCTAAGCAAATTGGACACCAAGATGCCCACATTTTGATATAAAGCGGTTTGCCTTGATATTGTGATAAGGTGACGGTTTGGTTATCCAACGTCTTCAAGGAGATATCCGCCAAAGACACCTTCTCCTGTGCAAAGCTTAATGGACTCAAAAACAATAAAAGTGCGGTCAATATTTTTCTCATTTTTTCCTCTTATTTCACAAAGGGAATCAAATCACCATAGCCTTGTTTTTCCATTTCATCTAATGGAATAAACTTAATCGATGCACTATTAATGCAATAACGCAAACCACCTTTATCACGCGGACCATCATCAAACACATGGCCTAAATGGGCATGACCACTGCGACTTAACACCTCAATACGAGTCATATTAAAGCTATTATCTCTTTGATACTCCGCAACTTCAGCCGCAATCGGTTTGGTAAAACTTGGCCATCCACAGCCCGATTCAAATTTATCTTTAGAAGAAAATAACGGTTCTCCCGTGGTGATATCCACATAAATACCAGGCGCGAAATTATCCCAATATTCGTTGCTAAAAGAGCGTTCGGTGTGTTTACCTTGCGTCACGTCATATTGAAGTGCGGTCAATTTTTGCTTTAATTCTGCATCACTTGGTTTGGGGTATTTTTTATCATCAATTAATGGCTCATCGGCTTTTTTGATGTCGATATGACAATAGCCATTCGGGTTTTTCTTGAGATAATCCTGATGATACTCTTCCGCCTCCACATAATTTTTCAGTGGCTCTACTTCAATTTGAATCGGTTCTTGATATTTACTTTGTAAGGCTTTCAACGCTGCCTCAATAACCACTTTATCTTGCTCGTTTTGATAATAAATGCCGGTGCGATATTGTCTGCCACGATCATTGCCTTGCTTGTTAATACTGGTTGGATCAATAACGCGGAAATAATATTGCAGCAATTTATCTAGCGAAATTTTGTTTGGATCGTAAGTCACTTTCACGGTTTCAGCATGATCTGTCGCGTGCAATAATTGGTAGTTCGTGGTATCGCCTTTTCCATTGGCATAGCCAGAAACGGCATCAGTCACGCCTTGAATGCGTTCCATATAAGCTTCTAATCCCCAAAAGCAGCCACCAGCCAGATAAATAATTTGTTGTTCTTGTTTACTTTCCATTGTCATTTTTTGCTCCTTTGATGAAGTTGGATCATCAGCATACGTTAAACTACTTTGCAAACCGCCAAAAAGTGCGGTTAATATGAGAAATGTTTTTGTATATTTCATTTTCTTTCCTTATTATAGAAAATATCTTCAGATTACATTTCATTAGACGAAAACAAGCCCATTTTCTTACAAAATAAGGCAATTTTTTACCGCACTTTATGCAAGGAACCCTTATGCCAAACATACATCTCCGCAATAATTATCAAAAAGCTGTTGTTTGTATGGTGTTAGCTTACATCAGCATTGCCTTAATGGGTGTATTTGTAAAATACGCCTCTGATGAATTACCGTCCAGTGAAATTTTATTTTCCCGTTTTTTTATTGGTTTTGTGTTTCTCCTGCCTTTTTTAATTAAAGATGGCGATTTCAAAGTTGATATGTCGCAATGGAAGTTTCTCGTTTTGCGTAATCTCGCCGGCATTGCCAGTATGTTGTTAACCTTTTACGCGATTAAATATTTACCAATTTCCATTGCGACTTTATTGATGAATACGTCCTCACTTTTTGTGCCTTTATTGCTGTTTTTCTTTAAAGTCAGAACACCATTAAAAGTATTAGCTTGTAGTTTTATGGGTTTTATCGGTGTATCCATCATTATGCTGACCAACGGTTCAATGAATATCAACCCTATCCATGTAGGCTATGCGTTAGGTGCTGCTGTGCTAGCAGCCATGGCATTTATCAGCTTACAAGAGCTCAATAAACACAACTCACCTAAAAATATCGTGTTTTACTTTCACTTATTAGGCTCGATTTTATTGCCACTCTTTTTCATCACGCAGTGGAAAATGCCAACATTACATGGATTTACTCTGCTACTTTTAGTGGGCGGATTCGGTCTTATTTTCCAATTGTTATTGACTCGCGCCTTTAAATACGCGCCAGCAAATGTCATTACGCCTTTTGCTTTTACTGGCGTGATTTTCTCCAGCATCTGTGACTGGCTCTTCTGGGATAACGTACCTAGTCTGAATTTCTGGATTGGTTCATTAGTCATCATTATCGCTGTCAACTTGCTTGCTAGAATGCGGGCAAAATAGAGAAATCCGACCAAATAGCTAAAATACAACTATTCTCAATAACATTGTTTGAATGTATAATCCAAATGCTTTTTATTATTGAGGACACATTATGAAAAAATTATTCAAAACCACTTTAGCTTCTGCATTATTAATGGTATCCGCATTCGCTAGCGCCGTGACAGTTAAAGATGCGAAAGGTGAATTTACCCTTGATAAAACCCCAAGCCGTGTTGTGGCATTGGAATATTCTTTTGTGGATGCGTTAGCCCAAGTCGGTGTAAGCCCAGTAGGTGTGGCAGACGATAACAAAGTCGATCGTATTCTGCCGCAAGTACGCGAAAAAATTGCAGCATGGCAATCCGTTGGTACGCGTTCTCAACCGAGTCTTGAAGTGATTGCATCTCTCAAACCCGATTTAATTATTGCCGATCCTTCCCGTCACACAGCGGTGTTTGAAGAATTGAAAAAAATTGCGCCAACAGTGATGTTCGATTCTCGTCATGAAAGTTATCAAGAAAATCTTGAAACCGCGCAAAAAATTGGTGATTTAGTCGGTAAAAGTAGCGAAATGAAAGCGAAGATCAATGAACATAATGATTACATTGCCAACATTGCAAAAAATCTAGGTGTACAAGGCAAAAAAGCCTCATTTGGTACTTCCCGAGAAGATAAATTTAATATCCAAAATGACAATGGCTATGTGGGTAGTTTCTTAACGGCATTAGGTTTTGCGCCAACTAAACTCAATAGTGATCAAGCTTTCGTAGAAATCAACCTTGAACAATTAGTAATGGAAAAACCGGAATACTTGTTCATCGCCCATTATCGTGATGAAAGTATCGCGCGCAAATGGGAAGCTGAGCCACTTTGGAAAGCCATTCCTGCCGTAAAAGTGAACCATGTTTACAGCGTTGATGCCGACATGTGGGCTCGTGGTCGTGGCTTAGAAGCGAGCAAAATTATGGCAAAACAAATTGAAGGTTTCGTGAATCAAAAATAATGATGAAGTCCACTTTCCGTTGGGGACTCCCCCTTATTATTCTGGCTTTCCTATTATGGGGAAGCCTGTTTTTGTATTATCCCATCGAAATTCGACCGCTTGCAGCTTTACAAGCGTTCCTCCCCGATGGCGATGAAATTGCCAAAATTACGGTAACCGATTTACGCTTACCGCGCGCATTAGTTGGCATGATTTTAGGTGCCAATCTTGCGGTGGCGGGGGCGTTGTTACAAACCATTACGCGCAATCCACTTGCCTCGCCTACCTTACTTAGCGTGAACTCGGGAGCCAGTCTTGCCATGGTGACCACCAGTGCGTTTAGCCCCTTGATTCTTTCTGGTTATAGCATTGCCTTAGTGGCCAGTATCGGTGGCGGTCTGAGTTGGTTTGTGGTAATGCTGATCAGCAATGGTTGGAAAGACAACAGTGGAGATCGTAGCCGAGTGATTTTAGCGGGGATTGCCGTATCACTACTTTGTGCCGCGCTCACGAAATTGGTGCTGATTATCGCGGAAGATCATGCCTTCGGTATTATGAGTTGGCTAGCTGGCGGCATTGCACATGCCCGTTGGAATGAATTATTGACGTTATTTCCGTTCTTTATTTTGACCGCACTTTTCTGCCTGCTTTTTGCCAGTCGTTTGAATTTACTCAATTTAAGCGATGAATCTGCGCGTTCGCTAGGCATCAATCTCTTCCGTTTACGTTGGTATGCTAACATCATGGCATTATTGATTGTGGGCTCAAGCGTGAGTGTTGCTGGCCCAGTTGCCTTTATTGGCTTACTCGTGCCCCACCTTGCCCGCTATTGGATTGGTTATGACTTGCGAAAATCGCTCCCTATGGCGATGTTACTCGGTGCAATTTTAATGCTCGCTGCAGATACCATTGCCCGTGCGGTTAATTTCCCTAGTGAAGTCCCTGCTGGTGCTGTACTTGCCTTAATCGGTGCCCCAGTCTTTGTATTATTTGCCAGAGGAAGACACTAATGCGAGCTTCTCATGTATCTTTTCGCACTATCGGCTTTTATGTTGTCACGCTCAGTATGATGGTACTACTCTTTGGATTGAGTATTCGCCTTGGCACTTATACGCTTTCTTTTGAGGAAATTTGGGCGGCCTTTCAGCCTGACAATAAAAACTATTTTACCTTGATGGAATATCGCCTACCCCGTGCGGTATTAGCGATTTTATTGGGTGGCGCTTTAGCAATTTCCGGTGTGTTAGTGCAAAGCGTGGTGCGCAATCCACTTGCCTCTCCCGATATTTTAGGGATTAACAATGCGGCGGGGTTGGTTGCTGTTTCGGTATTGATGTTCTTACCAAACTTAGCATTTTACTGGATGCCAATTTTTGCCTTTTTAGGCGGTGTACTCTCTTTTGTCATTTTATGGATCGTGTGCGGTTTTAACTTCCGCCCTATCAAAATGGCAATCATTGGGGTCGCACTTTCCGCATTATGGGCAGCCATTAGTCATTATCTAATGCTTACCAATCCGGTCGAGATCAACACGGCGATGTTATGGCTCACAGGCAGTCTATGGGGGCGTAGCTGGTCTTATTTGAATGTGGTATTGCCATGGTTAGTGGTATTGCTGCCCTTGCCATTTATTTTCTGTCGCGATCTCGATACCCTTGGTTTAGGTGAAAACAAAGCCTCCACCTTGGGCGTAACCGTAAATAAAGTGCAAATAAGCGTTTTAGTGTTAGCGGTCGCCCTTTCCACTACAGCCGTGGCAATTTGTGGTCCGATTGCCTTTTTAGGCTTGGTTGCTCCGCATCTTGCCCGTCGTTTAGTCGGCGGCAGACATCGCACCCTATTACCGGCAGCCTTAATTATTGGCGCCCTCTTATTACAACTTTCGGATATTTTGGCGCGGGTGATTGACCCACCAACTGAACTCCCAGCGGGCATTCTGACTGCAATTATCGGTGCGCCATATTTCTTCTACTTATTGATGAGAACTAAATAATGAGCATTGAAATCAATAATTTATCTTTAGGTTATCAAGATAAACTCGTGGTTAAAAATCTGTCGCTAAAATTCCCGAGAAATAAAGTGATTGCATTAATCGGCCCAAATGGTTGCGGTAAATCCACCACATTAAAAGCGGTGGCTCGCTTGCTTAAGCCAAAGCAAGGTTCAATCACCCATAAAGGTCAGGATATTTGGCAAAAAAGCCCTAAAGAATATGCCCAAGAATTGGCTTTTCTCCCGCAGCAACACCTGGTACCCGAAGGGATTAAAGTGCGGGAATTGATCGCCTACGGGCGTTCGCCTTACTTAAATCTCTGGGGCAAACTCAGTCAAAAAGATGAAGAATTGGTGACTTGGGCAATGGCACAAACACAAACTGCCGAACTCGCCGAACAGTTAGTTTCCGATTTATCTGGTGGTCAGCAACAACGGGTATTTTTAGCCATGACACTTGCGCAAGATGCTGAATTAGTGCTACTCGATGAGCCCACTACTTATCTAGATTTAAACCGCCAAGCTGAACTCATGGGCATGATGCGACAAATGCAACAAAACGGCAAAACCGTGATTACGGTATTGCATGATCTCAACCAAGCCTGCCGCTATTGCGATCACTTAATCGTGATGAAAAAAGGTACCGTTATGGCACAAGGCACACCTGATGAGGTCATGACCGAAGAGTTACTTAAGGATGTGTTTGATTTGGATGTCATCATTCATCGTGATCCTATCAGTAACACACCGATGTTTATTTTGAAATAACTTTCAATCACTTCTCTAAATATCAAATAGGCGTTTTATTTTACTAAAATGCCTATTTTTTCACCTAAAACACTCGATGTTATACATAACTAATGCTTTTTATAGCTCAACTTGAGGTCGGACCACTTTACGAAACTTACACTTTACTTACATTGTCATAAATATGGAGTCCACAATAAATAATTATAATTAAACATCGTAGAAGTTAATATGAAGTCTCTATCCCATGTCTTTAAGGCTGTGCTATTAGTAGGTATCAGCACCTCAGTAGTACAGGTTGCCTATGCCCAAAATTCCTCTATTGATACCGAACGAGAAAATATCATCATTTTCTCTCGTCAAGGAGAGGCCCAATTAAATCAAGCTATTCCAAAACTTGAGGCCTTATTTAAGAGGACGCACGATGTGAAAGTGCGCGATGATTTAATTACACTCTATCTGAGGACGAATCAATCCGCTAAAGCACTTTCACTTTGCGAAAGCTGCGCACCAGCGCAATTTTCCCAAAATGAACTGGAAAATTTAGGCAAAGCCGCTCGAAATGAAAAACAATACGACCGTGCCGTTGCATTCTATTCCCAATTGCAAAAGCAATTCCCTGATAATCCAAATGGATGGCTTGGTGGCGCATTAGCCTCCACTGAAACTAAAGACTACACTGCGGCAAAAAATGCACTGAATGTTTATAAACAACATTTTGGACAAGATAATGCTTATCTTGATGCAGAAAGTTATTTGCTTGATTTCACCGAACCCGACATGGCTAAACTTGGCCGTTGGCAACGTCAGTTAGAACAAAATCCGAAAAATATCACCTTAATGAGAGAGTTGTATCGTTTAGCATCGAAATACAACCTTCAACCATTACAAGAGAAACTACAAAAAGCCTATCCTGATCAATTCAATCAAAAAGATATGATGTGGTTTGAGCATGGTAAGACGATTACCTCCTCAAAAAATGCGACAACACCTACACAACAAGAAAAATCATTTGAAGAATTGACCGCACTTTTGACCAAAATTAATCCTGAGCATCCTCTGTATCAACAAGCATTGCAAGATCGTTTTGTGATGGGTGTTCGCTTGAATAAATTTGATGAAATAGAAGACGACTTCAATACATTACAGGCTCAATCTAATGTGCCGGCGTATTTAGAAGAAGCCTTTGGTGATTATTGGGCTGCAAAAGGCTCACCACACAAAGCATTAGCAATTTATCAAGCAATTGAACAACAAGCCTTACACAATAAACTCGCTGTGAGCGATGGTTTACTTCATAAACTCTCTCTGACCGCAAGCGATGCGGGCAAATTTGAATTGGCGCAACAATATTTAGAGCGTATGAATTCAAATGTTTATATCAATGACTATACCCGAACATCAAAAATTCTGAATCCAGGCTACGATTCTCGCTATTTTGGTTTGGCTCGTTTAGCTTTATGGCGCGGTAATAGTAAATTAGCTCAGCAACTTATTGATGATCGTCTATTTAACAAAACGCCTGGTGATCCATGGGTTATGTTGCAAAAAGCAGAACTTGAGCGAAATCGTGGCAACTATGATGATGCTAAATTATGGGCGGAAAAAGCCGGTTATTTTTTGAGTAAAAATGATCAGCAAGAAGCTCGTAATAACCTGGCTGAAACCGCCTTAAGTCAAAATGATTTACCAACAGTTTCAAAAACGATTGATGCAATGAATGAAGAACAACGTCAGTCAGCGCAATCCCTTATTAAGCATTATGAACAAGCGCGTTCTGGCAAAATTGTAGGGAGTGTCGGCTTACAGCATCGCACCTCACCAATAAGTTATAGCAATGAAAGTAGCCAAGATTATGCGATTTACACACCGAAAACAGCAAATGGTCACGATCTCTACGTTCATTACTTAGAAACTCGCTCCCCTTATGACAAAGAAAGTCTTATTTCGCGTCGAATCGGTGTAGGCACTGAACTCAATTTCTATCCACTCCAAGTAAAAATGGAAGGTGGGAAAGGCATTAAGCTTAATGATAAAGCCTATTTCTCTACAGAGGCAAATTATACCCTCAACCAGCATTGGTCATTTAATTTAGACGCCAATATTAATGGTAGTGGCACTCCAGTTAAAGCCATCAATAAGGGTGTGTATACCAAAGATATTGGTTTCTCTACCACGTATTCCTATTCCGATATTTTCCAAGCAGGACTAGGTGGTGGCGTCATGAAATTTGATGACGACAACTTAAGAAAAGAAGCCAATTTCTGGTTGAATCTCAATACATTTAAACATGACCGTTGGGCGCTAACCAATAATTTCAGAGTCGATTACAGCAAAAATAAAACCATTGATTCCGCTGAATATTACAACCCATCAAAAGCGACAAGCTTGGAATTCGGTGCGGATTTAAGTTACTACCAACCACTTAATTATGGCTTAGTCTTAAATCATCACCTGAAAGCCAGTGTGGGTGCTTATAAACAGGCTGAACTCAGTCGAGAAAAAATGTGGTCGATTAGTTACGGACACCAATGGCGTGTGGGTAAAAAATTTGGCGTGTCTTATGAAATTGGTCGTAAAAAGAATATTTACGACGGCAGTGCTGAATTCAACAATTTCGGAAATTTAAACTTCTCTATTTATTATTAAATACTTAAGCGGTATAACTTTATGAGATCTCTAAAACATTTTGCAAAAATCATTATTTGCACGCTTTCCCTTTTTTCAGCTTTTGCCTTTGCGCAAGATCGTTATGGCGTATTAGCTTATCACTCCGTTGTTGATGAAAGTGCGGCTGAAAATCAAAAACAGTATTTTCCTCAAACGATTTCAGCCCAAACCTTAATTAAACATTTTAATTGGCTAAAAGAAAACGGATACAACGTGATCAGTTGGCAGCAAGTTATCGATGCTGAAAATGGTAAAGGCACATTACCTGATAATGCGGTATTGCTAAGCTTCGATGATGGCTATGAAACCATGTATAACGTGGTCTTTCCTCTATTAAAGGCCTATAACTACCCTGCTGTTTTTGCGCCAGTGACAGGCTGGTTAGATACGCCGGCAGATCAAAAAATCGCTTATGCCGATAAAATGTTGGATCGTTCAGTTTTTGTCACTTGGGCACAAGTCAAAGAAATGGAACAGAGCGGGCTCGTTGAGGTTGCCTCACATACACATAATCTTCATAACGGTATTAATGCTAACCCAGCTGGTGGTCAATTGCCTGCTGTGATTGCGCCTGAATATAAAAATGGGAAATATGAAACAGAAGATGCCTACAAAAATAGATTGAAATCTGATTTCGCCCGCACCGTTCAAACATTAATCAATCATATCGGTAAGAAACCACGTGTAATGGTGTGGCCTTATGGACAATTTAATGATGTTGCTGTGCAAATTGCACGACAAGCAGGAATGCCACACTATTTCTCATTGGGTGAGAAAATTGTTAATAAAGTTGGCGATAAACACATTGGACGCTTATTACTTAATGCAGAAACCGATCTAAATACCGTTAAAAACTATCTCGATGGTATTGATGAAAGCAAGCAAATTCAACGTGTGCTACATGTTGATTTGGATTATGTCTATGATGCGGATAAAGCTCAGCAAGCCAAAAACCTTGATAAGTTAATCGACCGCATCTATCGCTATGGTGTGACGACAGTTTATCTTCAAGCCTTCTCTGATCCCGATGGGGATGGTGTAGCGGATGCCTTGTATTTCCCAAATAAATACCTTCCTGTACGAGATGATATTTTTGGCCGAATTGCCTGGCAATTGCAAACGCGCGCGGGCGTACAAGTCTACGCTTGGATGCCTGTACTCGCCTTTGATTTACGAAAAGGCGTAAAAGAGGCGGAATATGTCATTGATAGCCGCACTGGCAAGCCTTCAACAAAGGCTTATTTACGCCTTTCACCTTATAACAACCAGAATGTTGAAATCATTAAATCCATTTATAACGATTTGTCATTCTATGCCAAATTTAATGGCATCTTATTCCACGATGATGCGTTCCTAACCGATTTTGAAGGTGCAGAAGGCACTCACGCTGAAGGCATGGTTAGTCCACAAGCAAAACAAAAAACACAGGATTTAATCCAATTAACCCATCAACTCACTGATGCGTTAAAACCTTATTTCTTGCGTGGTTCATATTCTCTTAAAACGGCTCGTAATATTTATGCATCAGTGATCACAACCCCAAATGCAGAAGAATGGTTGGCTCAAAACTTAAAAACGCTCACCGAAAATTACGATACCACGGCCATTATGGCGATGCCATATATGGAAAATGAGCAGCCTATTTCACAAAAAGAAGCCTATCAATGGTTTGCTTCTCTTATTGAAAATGTGAAAGCTCAAGCACCATTAGATAAAGTCTTATTTGAATTCCAAGCGGTGAATTGGCGAACTCAAAAACCAATTCCTGAATCCGAATTGATTGATTGGATGACGCTATTGCAAAAAAATCATATTTATAGCTATGGCTACTATCCGGATAACTTTTTAACAAACCAACCGGATATGAACAAAATGAAACCGTATTTTTCCGTAAATACGAATGCAGGAAAAAAATAAGGATTGATCATGAACCAACAATTCTTAGAAGCAGTGAGTATCTTCGTATTCATGTATCCTGCCGGGATGGCAATATATTGGGTGACGGCAAGTCTGTGTTATTACCTGTTTATGGAAGGAAAACTCGGGCAACCGACTTTCCAACAAATGCCCAAAGAACGCGTTCCTATGGTCAGCATTATGGTGCCTTGCTACAACGAAGGGGACAATCTAGATGAAGCTATTCCTTACTTGCTCCAACTCAGATACCCAAACTATGAACTGATCTTTATCAATGATGGCAGTAAAGATAACACAGGTGAAATTATTGAACGTTGGGCAAAAGCTGACGAACGCATCGTGGCGCTTCACCAAGAAAACCAAGGTAAAGCCAGCGCATTAAATCATGGCTTGTTAGTTGCTAAAGGTGAATATGTGGCCTGTATTGATGGCGATGCGGTATTGGATTTCGATGCGATCGATTACATGGTGCAATCCCTCGAATTAAACCGTGCTTATGGCGCCGTTACAGGAAACCCACGCGTACGTAACCGCAGTACAATCCTAGGTCGCTTACAAGTGTCTGAGTTTAGCTCCATTATCGGTTTAATCAAACGTGCTCAAAGCCTGATGGGAACCATCTTCACCGTATCTGGTGTATGTTGTTTATTCCGAAAAGATGTAATGGAAGAAATCGGTGGCTGGAGCACCAATATGATCACCGAAGACATTGATGTTAGTTGGAAAATTCAAACGGCCGGTTACAACATCATGTATGAACCTCGTGCTTTATGTTGGGTATTAATGCCTGAACGTCTTTATGGTTTATACAAACAGCGTTTACGTTGGGCACAAGGTGGTGCTGAAACCATTCTCAAATATTTCCCTCAGGTCTGGCGTTGGAGAAACCGCCGCCTATGGCCAATGTATGCCGAATATTTTGTTACTGCAACTTGGGCAATCTTATTAGTTGCACTGGTTGCACTTGCACTATACCGCAAGATTACCTTAGGTATAGGAATTCAAAACATGGAGTTGTTTGAAACAAATATCTCAATCATGTTTTTTTCCTTCTTCTTACAGTGTCTCTTAAGCTTATACATTGATTCACGTTACGAAAAAGGATTGATCCAATATGGAATTTCCTGCATTTGGTATCCCTACGTTTATTGGTTACTCAATACAATAACGTTACTCGTTGGAATCCCAAAAGCGATTTTTAGAAACAAGTCCAAGCTAGCTGTCTGGACAAGCCCTGACAGAGGAGTTTAAATAATGGCAACCGCCACTTTACAACAATTGATGGTTATTAATAAAGGTAGCAGTCTTCCCTTGCTGATTAAAGCCAAAAGCTTTGTACTAGATCTAGTTACCTGGGCTTTATGGGCTTATATCATCACTTTTGTCGCGAGATATGCGGAACGCATCTTCACTAAACCGATTCTGGAAAGTTTCTTTTTCGTTGATGTGGTCAGCATCATGTTTTCTGTCTCTGCGGTATTGGTCATATTGGCTTATATTTGGTCTATTCTTACCGTAGCAAAAGAATAACTCGCAAAAAACTTAATATAAAAACCGCACTTTGGTTTACAAATCAAAGTGCGGTTATTTTTAGAAATGTTTAATTAGATACGATATTCTCTAATTAAGCTTTTGGACCTGCTGCGATAAGCGCTTTACCTTCTGCGTTAGTTGCATATTTTTCGAAGTTTTTCACGAAACGTCCAGCAAGATCTTTCGCTTTTGCTTCCCATTGTGCTTTATCCGCATAAGTATCACGTGGGTCTAAGATCGCAGAATCTACGCCAGGTAATGCTTTTGGAATCGCTAAATCAAAGATTGGTAACTTGCCCATTTCTGCTTTTTCAATAGAACCATCTAAGATGGCATCGATAATACCACGAGTATCTTTGATTGAGATACGTTTACCTGTACCGTTCCAACCAGTATTAACTAAGTAAGCTTCTGCACCAGCAGCTTGCATACGTTTAACTAACACTTGAGCATATTGTGTTGGGTGAAGAGTTAAGAACGCCGCACCGAAACATGCTGAGAAGGTTGGAGTTGGTTCAGTAATACCACGCTCTGTACCAGCTAATTTAGCAGTGAAACCAGATAAGAAGTAGTATTTAGTTTGCTCTGGTGTCAATTTAGACACAGGAGGTAATACACCGAATGCGTCCGCAGTTAAGAAAATTACTTTCGTTGCGTGACCAGCACGAGATACTGGTTTAACAATATTATCAATGTGATAAATTGGGTAAGACACACGAGTATTTTCAGTTTTAGAACCATCATCGAAATCAACTGAACCATCAGCACGAACCACTACGTTTTCTAATAACGCATCGCGACGGATTGCACGATAGATATCTGGCTCATTTTCTTCAGAAAGATGGATAGTTTTCGCGTAGCAACCACCTTCGAAGTTGAAGATACCTACATCATCCCAACCGTGCTCATCGTCACCGATTAATTCACGTTTTGGATCGGTAGAAAGGGTGGTTTTACCTGTACCTGATAAACCGAAGAAGATTGCTACATCACCGTCTTTACCTACGTTAGCAGAACAGTGCATTGCACCTACACCTTTAAGTGGTAGGAAGTAGTTCATCATTGAGAACATACCTTTCTTCATTTCGCCGCCGTACCAAGTACCACCGATTAATTGGATACGCTCAGTTAAGTTGAATGCAACGAAGTTTTCAGAGTTCAAACCTTGTTCTTTCCAGTTCGGGTTGGTACATTTAGAACCATTCATTACCACGAAATCTGGTTTAAAGGTTTTTAATTGTTCTTCTGTCGGACGAATGAACATATTTTTCACAAAGTGTGCTTGCCATGCTACTTCAGTCACAATACGTACTGCGATACGGTCTCGTTCACTTGCGCCACAGAAACCATCAACCACGAATAAACGTTTACCAGAAAGTTGTTTAGTCACAAGACCTTTCAAGCTTGACCAAGTTTCTTGAGTCATTGGTTTGTTATCGTTTTTCGCCACATCAGAAGTCCACCACACCGTATCTTTTGTGGTATCATCTAAAACGATGTATTTATCTTTCGGCGAACGACCAGTAAAGATCCCTGTATCAACAGCCACCGCGCCAGTTGTGGTAAGTGTACCTTTTTCAAAGCCTTCTAAGCCGGGTTTTGTTTCTTCTTCAAAAAGTTGTTCATAACTTGGGTTATAAACCACTTCTTTTACATCATGAATACCAACAGCTTCAAGTTCTTTAATTACGTTTTTAACATCAGTCATAGTTCACCTCTTGATTAAAGTTTAAAAATTTTTCCTATGTTTATTGTATGGGAATTATCAAAAAAAAAATGTTAACTAGATCTCATTTTTGAACATTCATTGGAAAATTCTACCCCTTTTTAGGTGGTTTAAGAGGCTGGGATACAACAAGGTTGATTTACCCATCACATTTTCGATATAGTGAGAACTATTATCAACTCAAGACCCGATAACCATGTTCTCATTTCTGCGTTTACCCTTTTTATTTTTCCTGCTGATGTTTACGCAAAGCGCGCAAGCAGAACCCAACTTTAAGATTCCTCCTATTCAAGAAAGCATGAAAAAAATGTATCAAATTCAACAAAAAGATTTTACTTTTGAAGGCAAGCATTATCGTTTGTTTATTGCTATTCCACCGAAAACGTCAAAAAAACTGACCGCACTTTATACGCTAGATGGTAACGCTCAATTTCCAATAGCAGTGAATGCTGTCAATCCTCATAAACCACTCCCTCTTATTGTCGGTATCGGTTATGTATCTGATAAAGCTTACGTCATTGAGGAACGAATGAGAGATTACACTTTCCCAGTAGAAGGCGCTGAATTTGCCAAAGGAGGGAAAGCCGCTGATTTTCTACGTTTTATTCAACAAGATGTAAAGCCTTATATTGAACAGCATTTCGATATCAATAAGGAAAAACAATATTTCTTTGGCCATTCTTTTGGTGGGTTGTTTGGATTATACGTGCTCTTCCATCAACCGGATTTATTTCAACATTACACCTTGGCAAGCCCTTCTCTTTGGTGGGGGAATGGCTCATTTTTACCTAAAAATGAGCCATGGATTCGTCAAAAACCATCACATATCCAGATTACATTAGGCTATTATGAAGAGCATCCTGAGCAGGATCCTAATATGACTGAAGAACAATTACAGCGTATTAATCAACGGAAACAAATGCGAACAATCAATGCGCATCAATTGGCAGAAATATTGGAAAAACAAGGTAATTCCGTGGAATTTATTTCCATTCCCAATAAAAATCATGGTGGCTCGATTCCAGATGCCATCAAACATTGTTTAGAACAAGTTCAACAATAAAAGAGCATAAAAAATCCCCGTCATCATAAACGGGGATTTTTCTTATTGAGCTTGTTTGAGTTTATCAATCGCTTCTTTATTGAAGAAGTAATGCGTGCCACAACACTCACACTGCATATCAATGCTGCCTTTATGTTCTTCTAAGATTTCCTCAATTTCAGCTTCTGGGATCAGTAATAATGCTGCGCCTGAACGCTCAGGTGAGCAACCACAGAAAAAAGAAACAGATTGCGGTTCAAAAACTTCCACCACTTCTTCGTGATATAAGCGATAAAGCAATTCTTCTGCGGGTAATCCAAATAACTCCTCATCTTTTACGGTTGCAGCTAACGTAGTTAAATGCTCAAAATCCTCTGGCGTACCTTGGCCATCTGGCATAATTTGTAGCAACATCCCAGCTGCAACGGCTTTACCGTCATATTCACCTGTGCGAATAATAAGTTGGGTTTGTAATTGTTCTGAACGAACAAAATAGTCTTCTAAACATTCCGTAATGGTTGGTTTATCTAAACCAATAACGCCTTGATAACGTTCACCTTCAGTTGGAGCAATCGTAATCACTAATACGCCTTTGCCGATCATATCATGAAGGCTCATACTATCTTGAATATCACCTTGCACACGCGCTAACGAACGAATTTGTTGCTGATCATTGCCATTAACTAAGGCTAATTTTAATGGACCATCACCTTGAATTTGAACCGTAATATTGCCATTAAATTTTAATGTGGCGGTCAACAAATTCGTTGCCACCATCATCTCGCCCAGTAAGTTTTGTACAGCTTTTGGATAATGGTGGGTATTCAATGTATCAGTAAAGGTTTGGTTTAATCGTACCCATTCACCACGCACAGCACGGTTTTGGAAAAGGTAACGGTAAAGTTTGTCATTGTCTTGAGTGTAATTCATTATTTGTTCCTATTTATTCTTTGAGTAAAAGTGCGGTCAATTTTGTGAATAAATCTTAAACGTTCAAAAAAGATGTCGTTTTGTTACCGCACTTTGTGCCTGTGCAGTATTATGGGGGTGAAAATCAAAATTACAAGCCAAAAAGAAAAGCGGATAGCTTTCACTATCCGCTCGCTTTATAAAATTAAACTGATAAATTACCAGTATGCACGTAAACCGATAACAGTTTTGAAATCACGGCTACGATCTACAGTGCTGTTTTCGTATTTAGTACGAGTTGCTTGCCATTCTAAGAATGGTTTCACTTTTAAAGAACCTTGATTGTATACGTAGTATTCAGTACCCACCATAAATTGACGAGTTCTGTCTGTATCACCAAATTGTTTATCTGTTTTATATGCGTACATTGCATATACGTTCCAGTCTTCATTTAAACCTTGGCGAATTACTGCGGTCACTTCATTATTTTTTACTTTGTTACCTGCACCATCTTTATTTTTAGTATCTTTGTGAGCAAAGTCTAAACCATAAGTTGTGTGAACAAAGTTATATGCTAAGCCTAAAGCATAAGCATTGCTATAGTATGCTGTTTTGTTAGCATTTTCAGAAATTTCACGAGTGAAACCTGCTGCTACAGTTACATTTTGGATACTATCAATTTCATGATTGAAGATAAGACCTGTACCCCAAGTGTTTTTACGTTTATTAGTTAAATCCTGGTTTTTGATGTTACGTTTGCTTGAACCACCGTAGTACGCACCAAATTTCACTTTATTTGAACCATAGTCACCATTATAAACATATTGTGCTACACGGCGTGCAGAAGTCTCTAGCAAGCCATCAGATAAACTGTAAGTATTTGCTAAGTCTGTTTGTTTTACGTCATCAGTAATAGTGGTCATATTACCGTAAGTTAACTCACCAAATTGTTTGTGACCGAAACCTGCGTAAAGTAAACGAGTATAAACGTGGTCAAAATCATGTTGTGAAAGCGCATCGCCACGCATACGCCATTCAGCACGGCCTAAAGCATAGAAATCACCACCTAAGCTTTGTTTTAATTTAAAACCAAAACGCGAACCATCGTTATCAACTGCGTGGTTGATGTGCTCTTTAGTTACATCACCATTTACATAGTTGGTTTTGTTAGAGGTGCTTTCCCATTTAACACGTAAAGAACCGTAAAAATCAACATCAGTACCAGTTTGGTCAATGTGGAAGTTATAAGCTTGTGCAGAACCTGCAGCTAATGCCGCTACAGATAAAGCAAGAAGTGTTTTTTTCATAACGCTTTCCCTATTATTTAATGAAGTTTATTAAAAAATTGAACTTTTTGCAGTTTATACACTACAACCTAAATGGTCAACCCTAAATTTTGCCAACTATCAGAAAATAGGCAATATTTTGACTAAAATCAATCAAGATAAATACATATTTGATTATTTTACCGCCTATTTGATTAATAAATTAAGCGAAGAAAACACTTGGTCTGAGGTAATATTTTCCATTGAATTTGCGGTTAAATAATGCTGATTTTGACCATAACAGCCAATTAAGGTCGGATCTGTTGCACCATAAAGCGTAATATTGGGTTTATCCAATGCAGCAGTCAAATGGGCAAGCCCTGTATCTACCGATATCACGGCTTTCGCATTGGCAATCTGGCTAGCCAATTCATGTAATGAAAGCTTAGGTAAAACGACCACATGAGATAAACCTATGGCTAATCGCTCTGCTCTTGCCTTTTCAAGTTCATTCCCCCAGGGTAAACGAACTTGAACAGAAAGCGCGGTCAGTTTTTCGATTAAATTTCGCCATTCATGTTCTGGCCAATGCTTTTCGTCTCTTGTTGTAGAGTGAAAAAAGATCACATAAGGTTCAATAGAATCTGCAGAAAGAAAATGACGGGCAATACCATAATCCCCTTTTTCTTTCGATAATGGATAAGATAAGGCTTGAGCAAAAAGTTGGCGAATACGTTCTACCGCATGTTGTTGATAGGAAATCGCATATTTTTTATCGTAGAACAAGGAGGCAATCGGCTCACGGATACTTTTGCGATCATAGCCATGTTTAATGCCATTAGCTAAGCGTGTCGCAAAAAAGGAACTCTTAAAAAGCCCTTGTGCATCAATCACGGCATCATATTGATTGGCTTGCAATAAAGTGCGGTAAGATTTCCACTCGTTTTTTGTTTGAGCTGAGAAAGGAGATTTTCGCCAACGTCTCAAAGCAATTGGAATGATTTGATTCACTGCAGAATGCCAACGTGGGATTTCTGCAAAATTCTCTTCCACCACCCAATCAATAGATAAATTAGGAATAGCACGCTGTGCATCAGTCAATGCCGGCAAAGTATGAATTACATCGCCCATAGAAGAAGTCTTAATCACGCATACTTTCATTTAATTAACCTTCTTCCCCAGTGCATAATACCGAGACCTGACACCGCTAAAATCCCCCCAATAATTAAGGATGAATCCACTCGTTCATTCAACCAAACTGCTGAGAATAAAATCCCTAAAATCGGCACAAGAATAATGTAAGCCGCGGCATTACCTGCACCTAAATATTTCACCCCATCAAAATACCAGGCATAGGCTAATACTGTTGCACCAAATGCGAGGCCAAGCAAACTGATCCATTCGCCTTGCGATAAATTCAGTACCGTAAGCCAATCGTCTGCACTTTCCACGCATAACGCGCTCATAAATAACAGTAAAAAACCAAAAATAGAAGATAAAGTGGTTGCGGTGAGCGAATCAATACCTGCGAGTACTTTTCTCGCCAGTAAGGTATAAACGACCCAACAAATTAGCGCCCCTATTAATAATATTTGCCCAAAACCAAAGGAATCCATCATCTGTAAAAAATTCCCTTTTGTGAGAGCCAATAATGATCCACTCATGGCAATAACCATTCCGAGTATTACCCAGCGATTCCATTTTTCTTTAAATAAAAAAATTGCCAAAAGCGTGGTAAAAACTGGGTTTGTTGCCACAATAACGGCAGCTTGCCCCGCGGGAAGATATTTCAGTCCCCAGATAAAAAATGTGGAATAGGCAAAAACACCGAAGAAAGCAGTGATAAATAAACCTATCCACTGATTCGCTCTTAGTTGTTTCGCATATTTGAAGCGATTTGCTGCATATAACCAAATCATAAGCGGAATAATCGCAAAGAAAAATCGTAAACTTGAGGCTACAAACGTCGGCATAGCTTGGGCAACCACTCGTCCCCAAGGCCAAGAGGCACCCCATAAAATGGCCATTCCAATTAATTGCAAGTGTATGCGGAGAGGGTTCATTTTGCTAATAATGCCTCTAATTTTTCTAATGCCATTTCCGGTGTAATATCAATCAAACTTTGATGATACCCTTCCGAGCTATCTGTACTTTTACGCACCTTAATTAAATCGCCTTCAATTAAACGAATAATCACGGCCTTATCTGATAATGGTGGCGTATAAGTTGGGCTCGTTGGGCCGTAAAGTGCAACCAATGGACGATCTGTCGCAGCGGCAATATGCATTAAGCCACTGTCATTACTCACCACTGCGGTACAATTAGCAATTAAATCTACCGCTTGATTCAGGTTTGTTTGTCCCGCTAAATTTAAACAAAACGGTTGTAGTTCTGCTGGCAACGCATTGCGGATTTGCTCTCCTGCTTCCACATCTTTAGGTGAACCAAATAATTCTACCGCATAGCCTTTTTCAATCAGCATTTCGGCTAATTTAGCATAATGATAATGCGGCCAACGTTTAGCAGGGCCAAATTCAGCCCCAGGACAAAAACCGATAATCGGACGTTTGCCTAAAAGTGCGGTCTGTTTTTCAAAGTTTTTTAAGGTTTCCGCTTGTTGAGTTGAATCAACGGTTAAATAAGGTTTTAGAACAGGAATATCTGCCGCTTTCGGTACCGTATTTTGCTCAAAGGCTAATGCTACATAACGTTGCACCATCATTGGGTAATCACGTTTGTTATTGCGTAAATCGTTAAGCAAGAAATAACGGCTTTCCCCTTTCCAACCACGACGCACCGAAATTTTTGCAAAAGCGGGAATGAAGGCAGACTTCAAGGAGTTTGGTAACACAATCGCCATATCATATTGATTGCGCAATGCCTTACCTAAACGATAACGTTCACACAAAGCAAACTTGCCGTGCCCGAGCGGCATTTCAATGGCATGACGCACTTCTGGCATACGGGCTAAAAGCGGTTTACACCAATTCGGTGCCATCACATCAATTTGGCAATCAGGATATTGCAGTTTGAGTTGTTGATACAAACTGTGCGACATCATCATATCGCCAACCCAAGACGGGCCGATAATTAAAATATTCATGCTTGACCTTATAACAAAAGTGCGGCTAAAAATAAGACTAATTTTAACCGCACTTTATTCATTTTCTAGTATTGAACGACATTATTTGTTCAATATTTTTATTTATTTAACCACGCCATGTACTCAGCCACACCTTCCGCTACGGTTTTAAATGGTTTGTCGTAGCCAGTTGCGCGGAGTTTCGTTAAATCTGCTTGCGTATATTCTTGATAGCGAGATTTCAAATGCTCTGGGAATGGAATGGTTTCCACTGCGCCTTTACCATGGAATTTAATCACCGCTTTCGCCACTTCTGCGAAAGACTCTGCATTGCCAGTACCACAGTTGAAGATACCAGAAATGCCATTTTGCCAGCACCAAATATTGACTTGTGCCACATCGCCTACATAAACGAAATCACGGCGGAAGTGTTCACTGCCTGCAAATAATTTTGGATTTTCGCCTTTCAGGATTTGGTTATTTAAGTGGAATGCCACGCTTGCCATTGAACCTTTATGGCCTTCACGCGGACCATACACATTGAAATAACGGAAACCACATACCGGTGATTTTGCTTCAGGTAAAATCTCACGCACATATTGGTCGAATAAGAATTTAGAATACCCGTACACATTCAATGGACCTTCAAATTCACGCTCTTCACGGAATTCAGTTTTGTCCCCATAAGTCGCCGCACTTGATGCATACAAGAACGGAATTTGAAGATCTAAGCAGTAATGCAATAACTCTTTTGAATATTCATAGTTATTGTGCATGATGTATTTGCCGTCCCATTCAGTGGTTGCTGAGCAAGCGCCTTCATGGAATACTGCATCGATATCGCCTAAATCATCGCCGGCAATAATTGACGCAATGAAATCTTCTTTATCGCAGTAAT
Organism: Parahaemophilus parainfluenzae; assembly: GCA_963516375.1. Lineage (GTDB taxonomy): Bacteria > Pseudomonadota > Gammaproteobacteria > Enterobacterales > Pasteurellaceae > Haemophilus_D > Haemophilus_D parainfluenzae_AG. Next base: position 67,754 of record CAUQBI010000004.1, read on the forward strand.
CTGCGATATCAAGATCCACTAAGTTAATGAATTTAGTCCCGTCTTTTAAGTTATCCACCACTAAAATATCTTTGCGTCCCATATCGTTTAATGCTTTAACGATATTACTGCCGATAAAACCGGCGCCACCTGTTACGATAATCATAATTCTGTCCTCTTTAAAATAAGTCTGTGTATTGTAATAGATTTTGTGTCGCTTAGCCAAAAAACTCTGTGAAAAATAACCGCACTTTTAAGCCCCAATAACTTGTCCAGCCGGTTGTAGCTAAATCCATTTTTCCTTTGTTTAAAATAATAATGGTCGGTGTCACATTCACCTGCCATTGATCCGCAATCTTGCCTTGAGGATCATTCACCGTTGTAAACTGATAGTGATGCGTTTGTAAATAATCCTCCACGTCCTTATTTGTCCCCGAACGCAGCGCGATAGAGACTACGGGATAGCCCTCTTCTGAAAGTGAATTAATCGCTGGAGAAGTATAACGACAATAGCCACACCAACTTCCCCAGAAATAAATAATCGTCGGCTTAGCTTGATCTAATTGGGGTAAAAAGAAGGCATTTCCCTGCAAATCATAAAGCGCTGTAGCATTGATTTCAGGTGGAATATTGGGTTTACGAATAAAATCGAGAATACTGCTCACAATAATCAACGTCAGCAGGAGAGAAATCGCATTTTTTAATAAGGTTTTAAGCTTCACAACAAATTCCATGATCTAGGATAAACGGATTGTAATCGATCAGAAAAGTGCGGTCAAAATTGCAGATATTTTGTTATAAATACATTATCTAAACTCGGCATCACATAAAAAATGCTCCTATTATAAAAATAGGAGCATTATTTAATAACTATAAATTTTCAATTCCTGTAGTTACACTAAATGATTTTGTCTCTTTAGGTTTTAGCATAATTAAACTTCCTGCTTTTTTAGCTGCTAAAAAACCTTCTGGCCTACAAGTTGCTGGTAATACAAATGCACCTACTTGTTGATCCTCATTAAACAAAATCCATCGTGTTGCATAATTAAAGTCTTTAGATGAGAATTTTGTTACATAACTATGCCCACTAGGTGATTTCATTTTATATTCTAAATTCTCTTGATATTTACTGAGATTATCCATAAAGAATACTATTTCAGGATCATACATCACATCATTATCTAATTTATCAAGATGGTATTCCCCTTTTTTAATTTTATCATTAAACTCAAGCCACTTTTCTGTTGGGCTAACGTGAGCTGGTATAGTTTCTCTCAAAACAATAGCCTCATCAGGAATATTCTGTGTTAACACCGCTCCATGCTCATAACAATAATTCATGTGGCACATGTATTGCAATGGCATATCAACACTAGATAAATTAGTTACACTCATTTGAATATCAAATAAAGTACTATTTGAATAAAGTGTTACAGCTGGTCTTGCTGAATAATGATTTCCAAACCCTTTCACATATTCAACTTCTCCCGTAAGGGTTATTGAATTATTATCAATGATTAACCAGGCATTATTAATAATTGAACAGGGCATCTCTCCATGTAAAACATGATCATCTTCAGGGCTTGGACAGCCATTTCTGATTAACCCCGAATGAAAAGCAAAACATCCGTAAGTATCAACAATACTATTACCAAATTTCGGCTCTGAAAACATATTCTTCATTTTTAATGAATGTTTACCAAATTCAGCATCCCAAATAATTTGACCATAAAAAGGCAATACAATAATAAATCCTTTTTTATTACAAATTTTTATTGCTTCAATTCCTGATTCATACTTAAAGCCAAACACTGTAAAATCATTATTACTAAGCAATACTTTTTCATCTCTAGAAAATAACTCTTTGAATAAAAATAACTTCGTTTCCATTATTCCTCTCCTTTTTCTAATTTCATTTTATTCCAGAAGTAATATCCAACATAGATAAAGCAAAACGTTGGTACAACAAAGGCCAATTGTAAAGATCCTAAAGTATCAGAAACATATCCATGAATAGCAGGAACAACTGCAGCCCCGATAATTGACATTACTACAACAGCTCCGGCTACTTCCCGATGTTCTTGTTTAACAGTTCCTAATACAGATGTATAAATTGTAGCCCAACATGGTCCAAACAATACACTTGCAAAAATTGCAGCATAAACAGCTGAAAAGTCATGAACAAAAGAAGTATAAGAGAGAGTAAATACACCAAGAATAGAATACACGAACAATACTGCATCTGATTTAAACTTAGTCATTAAAAAATTTGCTACAAATTTTCCGATGAAAAAACCAATAAAACTATATATCATGAAATTTGAAGCATCCCTCTCATTAATATTACTTAAATTTAAAGCTAAACGTATTGTAAACGACCATACTGCAACCTGCATGCCCACATATAAAAATTGAGCAATAATTCCTTTCTTAAATTGTTTATTCTTTGATAAATATTTTAATGTATCAATGAATTTCACATTAGTAGCTAAAACTTCATTTTCAGCTTTGCATCTAGGGAATTTTGTCAATAAGAACAACAAAGTAACAGCAATTAATACAAAAATAAGATATTTATAAGGTTGTAATGTATGCTCAAGCAATGATAATTTAAATTCATGAGCTTGATCTGGTGACATCGTAAGCAATTGTTCTTTCAAGCTAGCACCTTCTTGGAAGATTAAATATTTACCCAGTAAAATACCAGAAATCGCACCAATCGGATAAAATGTTTGACTAATATTCAGTCTTAATGTCGCATAATCTCGATGGCCGAGCATAGAACTATAAGTATTTGCTGATGTTTCAAGGAAACTTAAACCGATAGCAATAGAAAATATAGCAGCTAAAAACATAGTATAAGTAGCCATGTGAGAAGCTGGATAAAACATTGAACAGCCTATAATATACAAGGTTAAACCAATCAAAATAGCAACTTTATAACTTGTTTTCTTTATTACTAGAGAAGCTGGAATTGCAATTAAGAAATATCCACCATAAAAGGCACTTTGAACTAATGCACTTGCAAAGTCACTTAATGTGAATACACTCTTAAATTGAGTAATAAGAATATCGTTTAAGCTCGCGGCAGCCCCCCACAATGGAAATAAACAAGATAATAATATGAACTGAAATATAGGTGTTCGATTCAAATATCCATCAGGCATTTGCTGTATTCCTTTCATAACATACTCCTTATAATTTACCCAAAAAACACTCAAATTCTTTTTTATCCGGATATGATATTTGAGTTCCTTGACCAGTCACACTATAAGCTGAAAATGCAGAGGCCATGTTCAAAGATGATAAAATATCATGCGTTTTAACAAGATAGTGTGCAAAACATCCTATAAATGCATCCCCTGCTCCACTAGTATCAATAGCATTAACCTTATGAGGAACAATATGATGAATTACATTTCCATCTAGCCATATCGCACCTTTCTCCCCCAAAGTAACAACAAGATTTTTCAATCCTTTTGAAATCAATGAATTAGCTGCTATCAGAATTTCATCAATATTAGAAACTGGTAACCCTGTAAGAATTTCTAATTCTGTCTCATTAGGCATAAAAAAATCACACTTACACACATAATTAATATCTAAATTTGGATCAGCTGGAGCTGGATTTAATATCACAGGTATATTATTTTTAACTGCAAAATCAATTGAGTAATAAACAACAGATAATGGAACTTCTAATTGCAAAATAATAAGCTTACATTTTTTAAGTTCATTTTCTGCGTCATCTATATCTTTTGTTGATAAGTGACTATTTGCACCTTTAATAATAAGAATGCTATTTTGGGATGACTTATCTACAAATATCGGTGCGACACCACTGGAAACACCTTTTGCTACTGTTACATAATCAGTATTTATACCATTCAGATGAAAGTTTTTTAGTGTGTTATCAGCGAACAAATCATCTCCAACTTTTGTTAACATCATCACATCTGAGCCTAACTTAGCAGCAGCTACTGCTTGATTAGCACCTTTACCTCCACATCCTATCTTGAAGCTAGGAGCTTCGATTGTCTCACCCAACTTAGGCATCCGATCTATATATGTAATCAGATCAACCATATTTGAACCAATAACTGCAATATCCATACGACCTCCATTTCAATTGTTAATAAAGTAACATTTTATTTAAACAACAGTATAATCCTCAAAAAATGTTAAAAAAGTGACAAAGATCACAGTTCTAGAAAAAACTTTTATGATATTATTAGAAGCAATAAAACTATAACCACATATCACCATGGACAGAAAAAACAATTCAAGAATAAAAAGCTTAGAATTTATACTCAGAACAATGAGCTCTATAAAATTAAGAGATGCCGCCAATATACTAAGTGTATCTGAAATGACTTTAAGAAGAGATTTAAGTACTGAAGGATGCCCTTTAATTCTACTAGGTGGTCACATAGTCAAAGCCCCTCAAAACCATCATGAGGCTAACTATCTGATTTTTGAACAAGAAAATAAGAATTTAAAGGAGAAAATGGCTATTGGTAAAGCAGCAGCAGAACTTGTTGAAAATGGGGATGTTATTTTTTTTGATTGTGGTTCAACAATCCCTTTTATTGCATCACAAATAAAATCAGATATAAAATTTACTGCACTTTGTTGTTCTCTAAATACATTTACAATTTTGCAAGAAAAAAGTAATTGTGAAGTAATACTAGCAGGCGGATCATACTCTAGTCATAACTCCTTTTTCACTCCAATTAATAACTCAGAAATAGAATCGATACTTACAACTAAAGCCTTTATTTCTGCGGCAGGTGTAAGCGATGAATATGGCGTTAGCTGCTTTGATTATAATGAAGCAAAAGTAAAAAAAATGGCAATGAAAAAAAGTAAAAAGAATATATTGGTATTTGATCATATGAAAATAGGACTAGTAAGAAAAGCATATATTAATGATTTAAATCAATTCGACTTATTAATATGTGATCAAGAATTACCTAAAAATTTCATAATAAAGAATAATCATCAATAATAACCAATGACTAAGTTAAGGAGAAAAAATATGGATAGTAAACAATTAGCACAATATATTGATCACACTGCCCTTACTGCTGAAAAAACAGAACAGGATATTCTTAAGCTCTGCGATGAGGCCATTCAATACGGCTTTTATTCAGTCTGTATTAATTCAGGGTATATTCCTTTAGCCAAAGAAAAACTCGCTGGCTCAAACGTCAAAATTTGTACGGTTGTTGGTTTTCCACTTGGCGCTAACTTATCTTCTGTCAAAACGTTTGAAACCCAAGAAGCCATCAAAGCGGGTGCGGGTGAAATCGATATGGTAATTAATGTCGGTTTGATTAAATCAAATAAATGGGATGCCGTAAAAGACGATATTCAAGCTGTGTTAATCGCTTGTCATGGCGTGCCACTTAAAGTGATTTTAGAAACGTGCTTACTCACCAAAGAAGAAATCGTGAAAGCCTGTGAAATCTGTAAGGCTTTAGGTGTGGCATTTGTTAAAACCTCAACGGGTTTCAATAAAGGCGGTGCAACCGTAGAAGATGTCGCATTAATGAAGAAAACGGTAGGCAACATTGGCGTGAAAGCTTCTGGCGGTATTCGTGATACTCAAACCGCACTAACGATGATTGAAGCAGGTGCGACACGAATTGGCGCAAGCGCAGGCATTGCGATTGTAACGGGTGTTTCCGGTAATACCTCAAGTAATTACTAATCGATAATAAAAAAGGAGATTGAAGTGGATATCTCAATCTCCTTTTTTCATCATCAAAGACTTACTTAAGCTTTAATTTGTCCTTTCAAGAAATCTAACAACTGATCTTTTGCAATCATTTGTTTTTCACCGGTACGGCGATTTTTATATTCGATTTCGCCGTTTGCGAGATTTTTCTCACCAATCACCACCATGTGTGGCACGCCGATAAGTTCCATATCGGCAAACATCACACCTGGGCGTTCTTTACGGTCATCAAAGATCACTTCGACGCCTTGTGCTTGTAAAGTGCGGTACAATTCTTCCGCATATTGTTGAACGCTTTCAGATTTGTGCATATTCATTGGCACGACGGCTACGGTGAATGGCGCAATTTCATCTGTTGGCCACACGATACCGCGCCCATCAAAATGCTGTTCAATCGCCGCAGCAACCACTCGTGTTACACCAATACCGTAACATCCCATGGTTACGACCATTGGACGACCATCTTCACCTTGAACAGTTGCATTCATGGCTTCTGAGTATTTTTTACCTAATTGGAAAATATGACCTACTTCGATACCACGTTTAATCAATAAGGTACCTTTACCATCCGGGCTTGGATCACCTTCAACCACATTACGAATATCGGCTACTTTTGGTAACGCTACATCACGTTCCCAGTTGATATTGAAGTAATGTTTACCATCAATGTTTGCACCTGCGCTGAAATCAGACACTAACGCCACTGAACGGTCAATAATCACTGGAATATTGAGATTAACAGGGCCTAATGAGCCTACACCCGCACCAATTTTAGCTTTGATAACAGCTTCGTCTGCAAATTCAAATGGTGAAGCCACTTCTGGTAATTTTTCTACTTTGATTTCGTTTAATTCATGGTCACCACGAATCACTAACGCCACCAATGGTTGCTCTTCGCTTGCCCCTTTTACAATCAAGGTTTTAACCGTTTTCTCAATTGGTAAATTGAATTGTTCCACCAACTCAGCAATGGTTTTTGCATTTGGTGTATCAATTAATTCCATCGCTTTCGTTGGCGCTGCACGCTCACCAATCGCCACCGCTTCCGCTAATTCAATGTTTGCTGCGTAATCAGATTCCGTAGAGAAAATCACATCATCTTCACCGCTGTTTGCTAACACTTGGAATTCATGTGAGGCGCTACCACCGATAGAACCAGTGTCTGCTTGTACTGCACGGAAATCTAAACCTAAGCGATTAAAAATATTGCTATACGTTTGATACATCACATCATAAGTTTGTTGTAAGCTCGCGTGATCAGCATGGAAAGAATACGCATCTTTCATGATAAATTCACGTGAACGCATTACACCGAAACGCGGACGCACTTCATCACGGAATTTGGTTTGAATTTGGTATAAATTGATTGGAAGTTGTCTGTATGATGACACTTCGCGGCGAACTAAATCCGTAATCACTTCTTCGTGTGTTGGACCTAATACAAAGTTACGATTACCACGATCCTCAAAACGAAGTAATTCGGGGCCATATTGTTCCCAACGACCTGATTCTTCCCATAATTCTGCTGGTTGCACGACTGGCATTTTGATTTCAAGTGCGCCGCTTTTATCCATTTCTTCACGAATGATTTTTTCTACTTTACGGAGCACACGCCAGCCGGTTGGCATCCAGTTATAAAGACCTGAAGCAAGAGGACGAATCATCCCCGCACGAAGCATTAATTGATGGCTCACAATGGCCGCTTCAGCTGGGGTTTCTTTTAATGTTGAGAATAAATATTGACTTGTACGCATTGAATTAACCTTAGATTCTAAGCATTGAGAAAAAAATTGGTGAGAGTATAACAAAAAGTGCGGTCATTTTTAACCGCACTTTTTTCTGAGAAAAGATTATCTTCTCGGTAAGTATCTAACAGGATCGACAGATTTACCTTTATAACGGATCTCGAAGTGAAGTTTCACAGCATTGGTTCCTGTGCTACCCATTTTCGCAATCTCTTGACCCGCTTTCACTTCTTGTTGATCACTCACAAGGATCTTGTCGTTGTGTGCATAAGCACTTAAGAAATCATCATTATGTTTGATGATGATTAAGTTACCGTAGCCACGTAATGCGTTACCCGCATACACAACACGACCGCTCGCCGCCGCTTTAACCGCTTGTCCGCGAGAACCACTGATATCAATCCCTTTGTTACCACCATCAGAGTTAGAGAAACCTTGGATCACGTTACCTTGGGTTGGCCATTGCCATGCCACATTCGATGCCACTGGTGCCACAACGTTCGCATTAATTGGCGTATCGTTTGTAGTAGTTTCCACTTGCGTTGTCGTTGTCACCGGTGTACTCGGTGTATTGTTCGTAAACGCTGGGGTTGATGTACCACCAGTTGCGACACCAGCTTTAATTGGACCAATTACCGTACCATCAGAGCCAATTTGAGTACCATTCGCACCTGGTGTATAAGTCACTTCTGGTTCAGCTGGAGCTGTTGGTGCAGTTGGTGCCGTCGTTTTCACCGGTACAGTCGTGGTAACCGTTTTAGTTGAACAATTTGAAATTTTTAACGTTTGGCCCACACTTAAGCTATAAGGCTCTTTCATATTGTTCATGCTCGCTAAATCTTTCACATCCATACCGGTCAAGTAAGCGATTAAGAACATGGTATCGCCTTTGTTTACTTTATAGGTATTTCCTTTGTATGAACCTTTTTGAATTTGGCTGTAATCCGGTGCATTGGTATTTGGATTACGCGGCACGTTGATTGCGCCTGAGCTGGTGCAATCTGAAACCGTTTTGGTTACGGTTTTAGTCTGTGGTTGAACCGGTGCAGGAGCTGGAGCTGGCGTTGGTTTAGGCTGTGCTGCAGCAGGTTGTTGAACCGGTTGATAAGTCGGTTGGAAACTTGGTTGTGGTGTTTGAGTTCCCGTTGGCACGCTATTGCCCATGGTATTTGGCATCGTATTTTGTTGGATTTCTGGCTGCCATGTACCGCTCGAATTATTATCAACAGGCTGCATTACACCCGGAGAAAGTGTGCCATCTACATTTTCAATTGGCGCAGGGCTATTTGAACTACACGCCGTTAAAATAGCGATACTCACAGGGAGCAATAAAAACGATTTTTTCATTTATTCTTCCTTTAACATTAAATTTATTTCATTTGATTTGGCATCGAATTCTTTTCAATTTCCGGCATAAAGCTACCACCGGCAACCGCTCCCGTTCCTTCTACGGGTTGCATAATACCATTAGGCAACGCATCGGGATCTTGTTTTTGTGGTTCTCCTGTACAAGCTGAGATCAGCAATGCACTCGAGATAATTAAGAGTAATTTATTCATAAAAAAGGTCATCCTGTTATTTTAAAATAAGATAAGCAATCACAGCCAAAGCAACCACACTCCAACCAATGATTTCAATGGATTTACGTAATTTCGCGGCGAATTTTTCTCCGCCCCATGCAGCGAGTTTTGCGACTAAAATAAAACGAGCAAAACGCGATACAAATGCAGTAATCACAAAGGGGATAAACGCCATTTGCATCACACCTGCGCAAATGGTGAAAACTTTGTAAGGAATCGGGCTAAAACCGGCAACAAAGACCACTAAAATGCCCCATTCTTTAAACCACGCCATGGCTTGTTCCCAAGCGGCTTGGTAACCCCATTGTTGAATATAGCCTTGTACCCAATCAAAGGCATAGTAACCAATAGCATAGCCAATCATTCCACCGACAACCGAAGCAATCGTGGTATAAAGTGCAAAACGAAATGCACTTTTCGGTTTTGACATTGACATCGGAATCAACATGACATCCGGTGGAACAGGGAAGAAAATGGCCTCAATAAAACTCACAAAGGATAACCAAAACACGGCAAAGCGATGTTTTGACCATTGCATTGTTTTATCATACATCGCACCAAAAATATTCATTCACTTATCCTTTATTGCTTCAATCGGGAAAATTCGTTTTAAAACGGCACATTATTCACTTTCCAGCCAATCTTGTAAAGCAGCAATTGACTGATGAGCTGTAAGATCGGCTTGAATTGGCGTAATGGCAACATAACCATTTTTTACTGCATAAAAATCTGTGCCTTCACTATCATATTCCGGTAAGCCTGATGGACCAATCCAATAAATATTTTCGCCGCGAGGATCTTCTTGTTTAATCACTTCTGCAGCAGATGAGCGATAGCCTAAATGGCAAACCTTAATACCTTTGAGTTCTTCGTAAGGCAAATCCGGCACATTGATATTGATCACTTCGCGTTTATTCAATAATTGAGGATGTAATTTAGGAATCAAATCACACACTACACGAGCCGCTGTTTCATAATGCAAACGACCATCTAAAGATACCGCAATAGCTGGCAACCCTAAATGGCGGCCTTCCAATGCTGCAGCCAAGGTGCCTGAATACAAGGTATCATCCCCCATGTTACAACCGGCATTAATGCCAGATACCACAAGATCCACTTGACCAGATAAAAAACCATTTAATGCCAAATGCACACAATCAGCCGGTGTGCCATTCACGCAATAATCACCACTGTCTAAATGACGCGGGCGAAGTGGTTCAACAAGCGTTAATGAGCTTGATGCTGCGCTACGATTCCGATCAGGCGCGACGATCACTACATCGGCAATTTTTCGTAATTCTTTTGCTAAAACTTGAATCCCTTCGGCGTGAAAACCGTCATCATTGCTGACTAAAATTCGCATTATTCTTCTTCCTTAATATTCACTAACTCTCGCACCAATGCAGTGGCATAACTCCCTGCCGGCAAATAAAATGAGAGCTTCAATCCTTCTTCAACAAACGTCCAATGGAAATCTTTTGCCTGCATCAATAAAGGGCGACGAGCGGCTTTCACTCTTTCTTGTTTCATTAACTCTTGGAAAACCTGATGTTCCAAAACCACTTTATTTTCAACCGCACTTGCAGATAAATTTTCTTCGCCAATTAAAGGCGCAGTGAGCAAAATATCTTGTTCGTTCAAACGTTGCTGTAAGACCACTAAATCTTCATTTTCATCGGCTTTAAACCAACTGTGCGATCCGTTTAATTGCACAATATCGTCTCTTAGAACCTGATCTGCCACATTTTGTTCAATTCGTTCTGCTACAACTAAATTAAAAATTTCGCTGCGAGCTGCTGAAAGGTAAAAACTGCGTTTTTTACGATCTTTGACCTTAATCTCCCCTTTTGCCCAACGAATCGCTTGAGTCAGATTATGCCCATCACGCCCAAAACGTTGTTCAGTGAAGTAGTTAGGGAAACCATATTTCGCCACAAAATTTAAACGCTCATTTAATTCGTCACTTTCTTTTGCACCGCGCAATAAAATCTCGAAGGCATTTCCTTGAAGACTCCCCGTACGAATTTTACGATTGTGGCGAGTGACGTCTAAAATCTCGACGCCTTCCAACTTAAATTGGCTAAAATCTGGCGTTTCCTTCCCCGGCATTTGTAAACAAAACCATTGTTCCGTAATGCCATGACGATCTTTTAAACCGGCATACCCCATATTTCGCTCAGAAACACCTGCAAACTTGGCAAGTTTTTCACCCACAAACAATGTATTGCAATCCGTTTTACGGATTTTTACCGCCACAAATTCGCCTTCGCCTGACATTTCATAGCCGAGATCTTCTTTCACAATAAAATCAGCGAACGCTTGCTTTAAAAGTGCGGTTGTTTTTGGTGGTGTTTTTAAGGTGAAATAAGGGAGATGTTTGACCATTTTTTTTCGTTCTAAAATAAGAAAGCCCAACTTTTTTCGCTGCAATAAATAGCGTGATCAGCTGGGCATGTTAAGCACAATTTATTCGCGCAGAATTTTAACCTTTCCTCCCCCTCAAGGCAAATTGAAATGAGCATAAATTTTTAGCGACATTTTCATCTTTATCCCCTACAATGACCGCACTTTTTCTGACAAAAGGAATGCCTTATGACGAACTTTAACGAACTCCAAGAAGAAACCCGTGAAATCATTACGGATTTATTAAATGACGGTAGCGATCCGGATGCCCTTTATATTATCGAACATCACATCGCTCATTATGATTTTGATACATTAGAAAAAATTGCTGTGGATGCTTTCAAAGCAGGCTATGAAGTGTCAGAAGCGGAAGAATTTGAAGATGAAAATGGCAAGGTCATTTTCTGTTTTGATATCATCAGTGAAGTAGAATTAAAGCCCGAAATTATCGATGCACAACAAAAAGAAATTTTGCCATTAGTGGAAAAATACAAAGGCATTTATGATGGCTGGGGCACGTATTTTGAAGATCCGAATGCAGAGGATGATGAATACGGTGATGATGGCGAATTTTTTGACGATGAAGATGTCGAAGACGACAACGAACGTTTACATTAATAATAACAAAGGGCGTGTTAAACCGCCCTTAATTTTTATCTTACCCAAATAGGAATGAAACAATGAAACTCAAAGCACTTTCTTTAGCATTACTTGCCTTGCCTATCACTTCTTTTGCAGCAGAGCCAGTATCTCATCAGCCAACGGATGTCAGCTTTAGTGTTGAAGCTGAAAGAGAGGTAGAACGAGATTTATTGCAAGTGTCCCTTTTTTACCAAGCGGAAGGCAATGATTTATCTGCGCTCAATAAAACCATGGCAGAAAAAATGAATAAAGCCATTGAGTTAGCTAAAGCACAAAGTGCGGTTGAAATTAAAGATAATTCTCGCAATACCTGGATTCGTTATGATAATAAAGGCAAACAACAAGGTTGGATTGCGCGTGCAGAATTAACTTTGGAAAGTAAAGATTCTCAAGCGTTATCAAGCTTAGTACATGAATTAGATGGCGTATTAGCCATTGATCGCGTAAGTGCCTCTGTTTCACGTGAGAAATTAAGTAGTTTAGAAAATGAATTAACCAAAGAGGCTTTAACAAAAGTTAAAGATAAAGCACTCTTAATTCAAGAATCTTTGCAGATGAAAGGTTATCGCACCCAAAGCCTTGACGTGTCTTCTGCCAATGATTCAGCGAATGATTTCCGCCCTTATGCCGCAGGAGCAATGATGGCAAAAAGTTTCTCTTACTCGGATGCAAAAGATGAAACTTACACTCAAAGTGGCAAAGAGAAAATTAAAGTCAGTGTGAATGCGCGAATTGCATTGCTTAAAGAATAATTTTCTATACAATGAATGACGATTTTTTTAATAAGGAAAACAATATGAAAGTAGCAAAAAATACGGTTGTGAGTATCGCTTACCAAGTACGTACTCAAGACGGTGTATTAGTTGATGAAGCACCAGCAAATCAACCATTAGAATATTTACAAGGCCACAATAACTTAATCATTGGTCTTGAAAATGCCTTAGAAGGTAAAGAAGTTGGCGACAAATTTGAAGTGCGTGTTCAACCTGAAGAAGGCTACGGCGAATACAATGAAAACATGGTTCAACGTGTACCAAAAGATGTATTCCAAGGCGTTGATGAAGTCGTTGTTGGTATGCGTTTCTTAGCTGACACAGATATTGGCCCAGTTCCTGTTGTGATCACGGAAGTGGATGGCGATGAAGTGGTAGTTGATGGTAACCACATGTTAGCGGGTCAAGAATTACACTTCACTGTGGAAGTTGTTGGCACTCGTGAAGCAACATTAGAAGAAATTGCTCACGGTCACGTACATGGCGCACATGATCACCACCACCATCATGATGACGAAGATGGTCACGGTTGTGGTTGCGGCGGTCACGGTCATCACCACCATGATCATGATCACGATCATGGACACGGCGGTTGCTGTGGCGGTGGTCATAAACACGATCATGATCACGGACACGGTCATGGCGGCTGTGGTTGTGGCGGTCACTAATCTTCATTTAAGAGATAAAAAAAGTGCGGTTAAAATAACCGCACTTTTTCTTTATCTAAACTTTCATTACAGAATGAATCGACTTAAATCTTCATTCTCAATCACTTCGCCTAATGCCTCAATCACATAGGCCGCATCAATATTCACGGTTTCTCCGTTCATATCGCTCGCATCAAATGAGATTTTATCCATTAAACGTTCCATAACGGTATGTAAACGTCTTGCGCCGATATTCTCCGTTTTCTCATTCACACGGAATGCGGCTTCGGCAATTTTCTTAATGGCATCTTGTGTAAATTCAATGCTCACGCCTTCTGTCGCCATAAGCGCTTTATATTGTTCTGTTAAAGAGGCATTTGGCTCAGTTAGAATACGCTCAAAATCTTCTGCCGTTAATGCAGACAATTCAACACGAATCGGTAAACGACCTTGCAACTCTGGGATTAAATCTGATGGACGCGCTACTTGGAATGCCCCCGATGCAATAAAGAGAATATGATCGGTTTTCACCATACCGTGTTTAGTATTCACGGTTGAACCTTCCACTAATGGCAATAAGTCACGTTGCACGCCTTCACGTGATACATCTGCACCACTGTATTCGCCTTTTTTACAGATCTTGTCGATCTCATCAATAAACACAATACCGTTTTGCTCAACCGCATCGATGGCTTTTTGTTTTAATTCTTCTGGGTTGATCAATTTTGCTGCTTCATCGTCAATTAAGGTTTTTAATGCATCCTTAATTTTCATTTTGCGTTTTTTGGTTTTATCCGAACCTAAACTTTGGAACATGGATTGCAACTGATTGGTCATTTCTTCCATGCCTGGAGGTGCCATGATTTCCACCCCCATTGAAACGCCCGCAGACACATCAATCTCGATTTCTTTATCGTCTAATTGCCCTTCACGTAATTTTTTACGGAACGCTTGGCGAGTACTACTGTTGGTGTCGTGGTTTTCCACTTCACCCCATTGATTTTTCGGTGGTGGCAATAAGGCATCTAAAATACGATCTTCAGCTGCATCTTCTGCTTTCGCACGATTTTTCGCAATTTCTTGTTGACGAACCAATTTCATCGCACTGTCCGTTAAATCACGAATAATGGAATCCACTTCTTTCCCCACATAGCCCACTTCGGTGAACTTGGTTGCTTCCACTTTAATGAATGGCGCATTAGCTAATTTTGCAAGACGACGTGCAATCTCGGTTTTACCCACACCAGTTGGTCCAATCATTAAAATATTTTTAGGGGTGACTTCATGGCGAAGTGGTTCTTGCAACTGCATTCTTCTCCAACGGTTACGCAACGCAATCGCAACTGCTCTTTTCGCCTCTTTTTGGCCGATAATATGTTGATCTAATTCGGAAACAATTTCACGAGGGGTCATTTCAGACATAATTTTTCCTTATTTATTCGGTAATTCTTCGATAGTGAAATTTGTATTGGTAAACACGCAAATATCACCCGCAATTTTTAAAGATTTTTCTACAATTTCACGAGCTGATAAATCGGTATTTTCTACCAACGCACGGGCTGCCGATAATGCATAATTACCGCCTGAACCAATGGCTAAAATCTGATCGGCTTCTGGCTGCACCACATCACCAATACCGGTAATGATTAAACTTTCTTTTTCATCCGCCACAATCAGCATCGCTTCTAACTTGCGCAACGCACGATCGGTTCGCCAATCTTTGGCTAATTCCACCGCAGCTTTTAACAAATGTCCTTGATGCATTTCTAATTTACGCTCAAATAATTCAAATAAGGTGAACGCATCGGCTGTACCACCTGCGAAACCGGCTAAAACTTTGCCATTATATAAACGGCGCACTTTACGGGCATTCCCTTTCATCACTGTGTTGCCTAATGAAACCTGTCCATCGCCCCCAACAACCACTTGGCCATTACGACGTACGCTTACAATTGTTGTCATTCTTTTAATCCTTCTTTTAAGAAAAGTTACTCGTTATATGGCGATCGATTCCACCAAATTCAAGGGAAAATTTTTCTTTGATGCTTTATTAGACAATCAGTTTTAAAAAATGTGACAAAGATCACTTTTTTAAATAGCAAACGATTGCTATTATTTCACACCTTTATTTTAAAGGAATATGATTTGTTACAAATAAAACAAACTACTTAATGAGGAAAACATGAAAAATTTACTTAAACTTTCTGCCATTGCAATTTTAGCGGCAAGCGCAGCCTCTACTTTTGCATCAAACAAAGAACCTTACACTGAACAAGGTACGAATGCTCGTGAAATGACAGAGCAAAAACCGATTCACTGGATCTCTGTTGAGCAGTTGAAAAAAGAATTAGAAGGCAAAGCACCAATTAATGTGAGCTTCGACATTGATGATACTGTACTTTTCAGTAGCCCTTGTTTCTACCACGGCCAAGAAAAATACTCACCAGGTAAAAATGATTACTTAAAAAATCAAGATTTCTGGAATGAAGTGAATGCGGGTTGTGACCAATATTCCATTCCAAAACAAATTGCGGTGGATTTAATTAATATGCACCAAGCACGTGGTGACCAAATTTATTTCATCACAGGTCGTACAGCGGGCGATAAAGATGGTGTGACACCTGTGCTACAAAAAGCCTTTAATATTAAGGACATGCATCCTGTAGAATTCATGGGTGGTCGCAAGCTTCCAACTAAATATAACAAAACACCGGGTATTATCGAGCACAAAGTGAGTATTCACTATGGTGATAGCGATGACGATATCCTAGCCGCAAAAGAAGCAGGTATTCGTGGTATTCGTTTAATGCGTGCAGCAAACTCCACTTACCAACCAATGCCAACCCTTGGTGGCTACGGCGAAGAAGTATTGATTAACTCAAACTACTAATCTTTATAAAAAAGTGCGGTTATTTTTGACCGCACTTTTCTTACCTAATTAACAATCTTAATTTTTAAAAAGTTTCTGGGAATATGCTAAAATTTTTCCGTTTCCAGGAGCCTATTTATGTCAGAACTCACGTCTAATCAATATTTAATCATCATTGCCGTGCTGGTTTTTATCAGCATTGTGATGCTTTTTTTATTAAGCCGCAGTAAACGAGATACGCAAGAATTACAACAAGATCTCAATAAAACTATCGGCGATTACAATCAATTAGCGGAGCGTTTTGATTCTTTAAGCGCGGTCAAAAATCAATTAGAACAACAAGCCATTAAAGCGCAAACTCATGCGGAAGGCTTGCTAACTCGCCTAAATGAACGTGATGAGAAAATCCAATATTTAGAAAAAGAGTTGGATGAAGAACAGTTCCGTCACGATCAAATTGGCGGGCAAATTACGGCATTAAAAGAACGCTTTGGGATAGCATCTGCACAAGCCGAAAGCTTGCAAGGGCAATTGCAACAAGCTCAGGAAAATCTACTTAGAAAAGAACAAGAGCAGCAAAAAACGCTGGAAAAATTGACCGCACTTTCACAAGAATTAACGGAGTTGAAAACTACCCTTTCCGAAAAAGAAAAACATTTTGCCGAACAGCAACAGCATATTGAGCAATCCAAACAACAGCTTGGCGTAGAGTTCCAAAATCTGGCTAACCGCATTTTGGAAGAAAAAAGCCAGTCCTTTAATCAAACCAATCAAACGGCATTGGAAACGCTGTTGAAACCTTTCCGTGAACAAATTGAAGGCTTCCAAAAACGAGTCAATGAAATCCATTCAGAATCGGTGAAAGGCAATGCAGGTTTAGAAGCGGAAATCAAAAAGGTATTGGAAATTGGCTTAAATATGTCGAAAGAGGCCAATAATTTAACCTCTGCTTTAAAAGGTGAAAAGAAAACCTTAGGCAACTGGGGAGAAGTACAACTTGAGCGTGCACTTCAGTTGGCTGGTCTGATTGAAAACGTGCATTACAGTGCACAAGCGCATTTTAAAGATGAGCAGGGCGGACGAAACTATCCTGATTTTGTACTCAACCTACCTGATGAGAAAAACATCATCATTGATAGCAAAATGTCATTGAATGCTTACGAAAGTGCGGTCAATTCTGAGGATGAATTTGAACGTGAGCGTTTACTAAGGGAGCATATTAAAGCGCTGAAAAATCACATTGATGACTTGCACCGCAAGGATTACAGCAATTTGATTGGCATGCGTAGCCCTAATTTTGTTTTGATGTTCATTGCTGTGGAACCCGCTTATATCGAAGCCTTAAAATTGGACCCAAGTCTGTTTAATTATGGCTACGAGAAAAATGTCATTATGGTTTCGCACACGACCCTCATGCCAATTCTACGCACGGTGGCGAATTTATGGCGTATCGAACGCGGCAATGCCGAAGCCAAAGAAATCGCAGAGAAAGCAGGTGAAATTTATAACCAAATTTGCTTGGTAGCAGAACGCTTGAGCAAACTGGGCAATACCCTTTCTACCGTGAGTAATCAATACAACAGTACTGTCACTGCTCTTGTAGGACAACAAGGTTTAGTGGGGAAAGTAGAACGTTTTAAAGACTTGTCAGCGAAGGCTAACAAGAACATGCCAAATGTTGAATTGCTCAATAATGACGTGGATTTAACTCGCCTATCCCTTATCACTACCGAGAACGGGGTAAAATAAAACATACCTGTTGAATTTTTCTTTAAAAGCGGCTATTTTCTTGCCGCTTTTTTATTTGAATTTTTTATTTGTGGGGAATTTTATGGCGACGGAACCAAAAGAAATCACGGATCCATGTGCAAAATATAATGAACAAACCAGTTTTCTAAGCAAAACAATTTTTGCAAGTCGTTGGCTACAAGTGCCTATTTACTTAGGTTTAATTGTCGTGCAAGGCATCTATGCCTACAAGTTTATGAAAAACTTGTGGTATCTCATCACCAATGTTAATGAAATGGATGCAGATACCATTATGCTCGCCGTACTCAATCTCATTGATGTAGTGATGATTGCGAACTTATTGGTGATGGTGACATTAGGTGGTTATGAGATTTTCGTTTCAAAACTTCGTACGAAAAACCACCCCGATCAACCTGAATGGATGAGCCATGTGAATGCAACTGTGCTGAAAGTGAAACTTTCTATGTCAATTATCAGCATTTCGTCTATTCACTTATTACAAACCTTTGTGAATGCCTCAAAAATTTCTGAAAAAACAATTATGTGGGAAGTGATTATTCATTTTTCTTTCTTGATTTCAGCAATTGCGATGGCTTATACCGACAAAATTCTTTACAGTACAAGCCACAAAAACCATTAATACACAAAGTGCGGTCAAATTTGACCGCACTTTTGTTTTCTAGAACTCATCTTGATGTTTAAATTTCAATAAATCTCGACGTTCTTTTTTATTTGGACGACGATCAGGATGTGGCATCGAAAGTGCATTATTTTTTCTCGCCCACGCCATTTCTTCCCGTTTTTTCACACTCTGTGCTGTTTCTTGGTAAAGCAATTGTGCTTCAGGCGCACCACGACGTTGATCGCTCAACGCAATCACTTCAATTTCTTTCTCATCATTGCCTTGGCGGAGTTTAATCATTGCACCGACTTCGACGGTTTTACTCACTTTTGCACGCTGACCGTTGTAATGGACTTTGCCGCCTTCAATCATCGCTTTCGCAATGCTACGGGTTTTATAAAAACGCGCCGCCCAAAGCCATTTATCTAATCGTACTTCGTTATTTTCAGCCATAACTCTTCCTATTTCTCTCACTTTGCGTATGATGAGCCAATGACAAGATAATAGGGCTAATATCATGAAAAAACAACTTCCACACATTCTCTCCCTTTCCACGGTGGCAAAATCCCGCTTGTTTGAAATTCAAGCTGTTGCTCTCAAATTCTCCAATGGAATTGACCGCACTTACGAACGTTTTCGCCCTTTCAATCGCGATTCTGTCATGGTGATTGCAATTGATGGTGAAGATTTACTTCTTGTTCGTGAATACGCGGTAGGAACAGAACAATATGAGTTAGGCTTTGTAAAAGGTGGAATGGATATGGGAGAAACGCCCGAACAAAGTGCCAATCGAGAATTACAGGAAGAAATTGGCTTCGGCGCAAAAAAATGGACATTTTTACGTACCATGAAAATCAATCCACAAATTATGGGGCATAAAATGCACGTTTTATTAGGCGAAGATCTGTATCCAAATCAACTAGAAGGCGATGAGCCTGAACCATTAGAAATGGTGCGTTATCCGTTATCGCAACTTGATGCACTTTTGGTCAGTGATGAATTTAATGAGGCCAGAAATCTTGCTGCACTTTATTCTTTGCGAGATTTTTTGAAAAAACGTAAATAAATCGAATAAATTTAGATAAATTCTAATCGCAAGCGATTAACTTTAAAGAAAACTTGCATAAATATTCTTTTTTTGAGAATGTATCGCCATTTTTTGAAAAATATATATAGGAAAATCTATGTCTCATAATAATTTAAAAGAATTGACCTTCCGGGGGATGTTCCTTGGGGCGTTAATTACAGTGATCTTCACTGCATCTAACGTTTATTTGGGTCTTAAAGTGGGGATGACGTTTGCGTCCTCCATTCCTGCTGCCGTTATCTCTATGGCTGTTTTAAAATTCTTCAAGGATTCCAGTATTTTAGAAAATAACATGGTACAAACCCAAGCTTCATCAGCGGGGACGTTATCTTCTGTTATTTTCGTGCTTCCTGGCCTATTAATGATGGGTTACTGGCAAGAATTCCCATTCTGGCAAACAGTGCTTATTTGTGCCGCTGGTGGTACCTTAGGCGTACTATTTACCATTCCATTACGTCGTGCAATGGTGGTAAACAGTGACTTACCTTACCCTGAAGGCGTGGCTGCCGCTGAAATCTTAAAAGCGGGTAATAATGACGAAAGCGACAGTGGTGTAAAAGATATTGCTTACGGCGGTATTTTTGCAGGAACCGTTGCATTCTTAACCAACGCATTACGTGTCATGTCTGATAGCGCGAGCGCATGGTTCTCTAACGGCAAAGCGATTTTCCAATTACCAATGGGTTTCTCACTTGCCTTAGTGGGTGCCGGTTATTTAATTGGTATCGTGGGCGGTCTTGCTATGTTATTCGGGACATTCCTTGCTTGGGGTGTCGCGGTACCTTATTTCACTGCAACAGGCGATATGCCAACGGATGCCTCTATTGTTAGTTATGCCATGGCTGAATGGAAAACGAAAGTTCGCTTTATCGGTGTAGGTACTATCGGTATTGCGGCGATTTGGACATTATTAATCCTTTTCAAACCAATGATTGAAGGGATGGTTCATTCTTTCCGTATGCTAAAAGGCTCACAAGCTGAATCAGAACATCGTATTGATATCGACTTATCACCAAAAACCATCATTTACATTTTATTGGCGACTGTCGTGTTAATCGTGATTTCCTTATATCACTTTGTGGCAGCAGCGCCTATTTCTGCTGAACTTGCCGTATTATTAGTGGTGGTTTGTACGCTACTCGCAGTATTAATTGGCTTCTTCGTTGCAGCAGCGTCTGGTTATATGGCTGGACTTGTAGGCTCATCTTCTAGCCCTATTTCTGGTATCGGGATCATTTCTGTTATCGTGATTTCACTTGTTTTAGTGACCATTGGTAAAAGCAGTGGTTTATTTGAAACAGCTGACGGTCAAAAATTCTTAACCGCATTGACCTTATTCACGGCATCTATCGTTTTAACCACCGCGACTATTTCAAACGATAACTTACAAGACTTAAAAACCGGTCTTTTAGTGGAAGCGACCCCTTGGAGACAGCAGGTTGCATTGATTATCGGTTGTTTCGTTGGTGCATTAGTCATTGCACCGGTATTAGAAATTCTATACCACGCTTATGGTTTTACTGGCGCATTACCACGTCCAGACATGGATCCTGCACAAGCGCTTTCAGCACCACAAGCAACCCTTATGACTACCATTTCACAAGGTATTTTCACCAACCATTTAGAATGGACTTACATTTTAACTGGTGTAGGTTTAGGTATTGTGTTGATTATTTTGGATGCATTCATGCGTAAAACCAGTGACAGCCGCTTTGCCTTACCGGTATTAGCGGTGGGGATTGGTATCTACCTTCCACCATCAATCAATATGCCAGTTGTAGTCGGTGCAGTAATGGCATGGTTTATCACTCGTCACATTAAAAACTATGCAAAACGCACTAACGATACTGAAGTGGAGAAAAAAGCAGAACGTTTCGGCACACTTTTCGCTGCGGGTTTAATTGTGGGTGAAAGCTTGATGGGCGTAATCTTAGCCTTCATTATTGCGGCGTCTGTTACATCAGGTGGTTCTGAAGATCCATTAGCCTTAGGATTAGAAAATTGGGATAATATTGGCGAATTACTTGGTCTTGCCGTATTTATCTTTGGTATCTTTATTTTCGTTTCTCGTGTATTACGTGCGAAGAAATCGAAATAATGGATTAAAATAGGCTGTCCTCGGATAGCCTATTTTTCTAGGAGCTTAAGGTGTCAACGCAATCCCCTTATCTAAAGGCAATTATCATCTTCCCATTGGTTACGCAACTAATAGGTAGCGCCATTGCTTATGTCGTTTTCGGAATGGACTACTGCAAAGAAGGTAACTTCGATGCTGCATTATTTGGATTCTTTCTAACATTCTGGCCACTCACCGTGCCGGCAATCATCAACGCTTACTTTGCTAAATACCGCGGCTATCTACGTCATCAGTGGAATAAAATTCTCATTTTTTCATTCATCATTCTTTTTTGTTATTGGAGTATCGGCAATCTTCTCATCGCACAAAATACCCAATATCTGACAGACCGTATCTTATTCGTCTTAGAGGGTTCTGTTATCCTGGCAATCTATACGGCAATCTTCCTCTCCTTGTTATTACCGAAATCAAAGTAGGAAATAAACATGCAATTATCTCAATCTCTTCTCGATCAAGTCCAAACGCTCGCTAATGAAGCGGGAAAACATTTAGCTCATTTTTACCAACAGGACGTGACAATACAAACCAAATCGGATAACACCCCTGTCACGGAAGCAGATTTATTTGTCAGCCAATTTTTAATCGAAAAACTGACCGCACTTTTCCCTGATATTCCTGTTCTTTCAGAGGAAAACTGCAATATCTCCTTTGAGCAACGCCAAACTTGGCAAACTTATTGGTTAATCGATCCCCTTGATGGTACGCAGCAATTTATTGATCGCACAGATCAATTCTCCGTATTGATTACACTCGTGCAAAACCACCAACCTGTACTGGGTGTGATTCACTTCCCTATTTTGAATATCACCTATTACGCCATGAAAGGTTTTGGAGCATTCAAACAGAGTGATAAAGAGATAACACGCTTACAGCCAAGAAAAATTGATCTTACAAAACCATTAAAAATTGCCGTAGGCGCCACCACCTCACAAGAAAAAGTGCGGTCAATTTTAACGAAGAATTTGCCATGTGAATTTACGGTGGTGGGTTCGAGTAGTTTAAAAAGCGGTTTGGTTGCTGAAGGAGCTGTTGATTGCTATGTTCGCCTCGGTAAAACCGGCGAATGGGATACGGCAGGTGCTGAAATTTTATTAGCTGAAATCAATGGAATGATTTTCGATCCGCAGTATCAGCCGCTCACCTATAATCAGCGTGAAAGTTTAATTAATCCACCCTTTGTGATGGTGGCAGATAATACACAAAATTGGGCATCTGTCTTTCAATTTAATTGATTGGTTCGATTGGTAAAGTGCAGTAATATATTGCATTATTTAAAAATACTACTCGGAACAATAAGGAATAATATGCAAACTAATAATAACTGTATCGTGATTTTTGGTGCTTCCGGTGATTTGACTCACCGTAAACTCATTCCAGCACTTTATAATCTCTTCAAATTTGGGCGTTTAAACAAATTTTCTGTATTAGGTGTCGCGCGTTCAGAATTAAACGATGAGACTTTCCGTGAAAAAATGCGTGAAGCGTTACTTGAAACAGAAGAAACCACCCCTGAAACGCTAGATGCTTTTTGTAGTCATCTCTATTACCAAGCGGTAAACACATCTGATGCTGCGGATTACGGTAAATTAGTCCCTCGTTTAGAAGAATTACATACTAAATATCAAACGAATGGCAACACCCTTTACTATATGTCCACGCCACCAAGCTTATATGGTGTAATTCCAGAATGCCTCGCTGCCCATGGCTTAAACGAAGAAAAAGACGGTTGGAAACGTATTATTGTCGAAAAACCTTTTGGTTACGATGAAAAAACAGCACAAGAACTTGACGTTCAAATTCATCGTTTCTTTGAAGAGCATCAAATCTATCGTATTGACCATTATCTTGGTAAAGAAACCGTACAAAACTTGCTTGTTTTGCGCTTCTCAAATGGCTTATTCGAACCACTTTGGAACCGTAATTACATTGATTATGTCGAAATTACGGGTGCCGAAGCAATTGGTGTAGAAGAGCGTGGTGGCTATTATGATGGCTCTGGCGCAATGCGTGATATGTTCCAAAACCACTTATTACAAGTTTTAGCCATGGTTGCCATGGAGCCCCCAGCAATCATCAATGCGAACTCGATGCGTGATGAAGTCGCCAAAGTCATGCATTCTTTACGTCCATTAACGCAAGATGACGTTGAGCACAACTTAGTGCTTGGTCAGTACACTGCAGCGGAAATTGATGGCAAAGAAGTTAAAGGTTATTTACAAGAAAAAGGCGTTCCGGCTAACTCTCGCACTGAAACCTTTATGGCATTACGTTGCGAAATCGAAAACTGGCGTTGGGCTGGCGTACCTTTCTATGTGCGTACAGGTAAACGCTTACCGGCACGAGTGACTGAAATTGTGATTCATTTCAAAACTACGCCACATCCGGTATTCAGTCAAAATGCGCCTGAGAATAAATTGATCATCCGTATTCAACCTGATGAAGCCATTTCAATGCGCTTCGGTTTGAAAAAACCAGGTGCAGGCTTTGAAGCCAAAGAAGTATCAATGGATTTCCGTTATGCCGATTTAGCCGATGAGCAAGTG
This sequence comes from Parahaemophilus parainfluenzae, assembly GCA_963516375.1. GTDB lineage: Bacteria > Pseudomonadota > Gammaproteobacteria > Enterobacterales > Pasteurellaceae > Haemophilus_D > Haemophilus_D parainfluenzae_AG. Next base: position 92,270 of record CAUQBI010000004.1, read on the forward strand.
CTAACAGCTTATGAACGCTTATTGCTTGATGCGATGAAAGGCGATGCGACACTCTTTGCGCGTACTGACGCAGTGCATGCTGCATGGAAATTCGTTCAACCGATTTTAGACTACAAAGAAGCGGGTGGCCGAGTTCATGAATATGAAGCGGGTACTTGGGGACCAGTTGCGGCAGAAAAACTCATTGCGAAAAGCGGTCGAGTATGGCGTAAACCAAGCGGTAAAATGAAGAAAAAGGTTTAGTCATCAACATCTCGCCTTCTTCAATGAATAGAAGAAGGCTTATCACCGAATAGAGAGAAACAAACATGAACACCATTACCTTCCCAACAGCTCAACATGCTGTTGAAAAGATTGCCCAAGAATTTGTGATTTATAGCCAATTAAATCACCCTGTGCATATTTCTCTTTCTGGCGGTTCAACGCCTAAGCTGTTATTCAAAACTTTAGCCAAAGCGCCTTATACCGAACAAATCAACTGGAAAAATCTGCATTTTTGGTGGGGTGATGATCGCATGGTTCCACCAACAGATCCAGAAAGCAACTATGGTGAAGTGCAAAAACTCTTATTCGATCATATTCAAATTCCCGCAGAAAACATCCATAGAATTCGTGGCGAAAATGAACCGCACTTTGAACTAAAACGCTTCGAAGAAGAATTAAGTGCGGTCATTCCAAACGGTGTTTTTGATTGGATCATTTTAGGTATGGGGACTGACGGTCATACCGCTTCTCTTTTCCCACATCAAACCAATTTTGATGATGAAAACCTAGCTATCATTGCTAAACACCCTGAAAGTGGTCAAATTCGCATTTCTAAAACCGCCAAACTCATTGAACAAGCGAAACGCATTACCTATTTGGTCACTGGCGAAAGCAAAGCAGACATTTTAAAAGAAATCCAAACCACGCCAGCAGAAAATCTGCCTTATCCTGCAGCAAAAATTAAAGCAAAAAATGGGGTGACGGAATGGTATTTGGATAAAGCGGCGGCGAAATTGCTATAACAAGTTGAGTATCAAATATCATAGGCTTGCAAAATGATAGACTACAAAGTGAATGAACCAGTTTCAGTTAAACAATTTATTGAATTACTAAATAAAACAACGCTCGGGGCACGCCGTCCGTTAGAGGATGAAAAACGTGTCGCAGCGATGCTGCATCATGCGGATTTGTTAGTCACCGCTTGGGATGGTGAACGATTAGTGGGTGTAGCACGTTCGGTGACGGATTTTGCCTATTGCTGTTATTTATCTGATTTAGCGGTTGATGAACAATATCAAAAACAAGGTATCGGTTTACAGTTGATTGAACACACTAAACAAGCCTTACATCCACAAGCCAAAATTGTGCTGTTATCGGCGCCACAAGCTGTAGATTATTATCCGCATATTGGATTTACTCAGCATATGAGTGCGTGGACGAAGAGTTAATTTATTAGAATGATATGGAGACAAAAATGAAAAAACTGTTTGTACTACTTACTTCAACTTTGTTATTTGCTTGTTCATCTGGTCCATCTTTAGAGCAGTTAGCGGCACAAATGCCAAAAGATAATCGCTCAGTAATGCTTCAAGTTCCAGAAGCAGGAAACCCAGTTTCAAATGGAATGCTAGTAGCAACGATTAGAACCGCAGGTGGTACTTCAGGAAAACGACTCGTATCTCTTTTAGCTACAGATAATTTACACATCGGAATTGCAGGGAACAGTCAATCTGTGAATAAAGCAGTTGCTATGTATGGACTAAATAATGCAGAAAAGGTCGGCAAGGATGTATCTTTATACCTTGTTGGAGATAGTGAAAGCGATAAAGCAGATCTAGAAAAAGCCGCAAAAGCGAAAAATGTAGAAATGCATTACATTATGCAAAAATAAGATATAGATACATTAGATGCGGAGTGACTTTAATGTTGAATTTAGATAATAAGAAATTTGTTGCCGTTGAAAACACCTCAAATGGTGAGGTGAGTAGCCAAACCAAATTTCATTACCATCAACAAGGTAAAATGATTTGGGCCGAATATGGAGGTGGTGAAATTTTAAAAGGTTTTTTAATTGGGAAATGGATTGACGATACTCAAATTGAATTTACGTATCAACATTTAAATCAATCTCTAGAAAATCGTTTGGGTCGTTGTTGTACAACATTTTCTTTAAAAGAAAGCAAACTCATCGGTCATGAAAAATGGCAGTGGCTAGACACCTTAGAGCAAGGTAGCTCTTTAATTAGAGAAATTTAAAAGAAATTTTGCTATAGGATATCTGAAACAAGGTATCATCTTGCAATTGATTGAACACACTAAACAAATCTTACATCTACAAGCTAAAATTATGCTGTTATCCGCTCCCTAAGCGGTAGATTATTATCCACATATTGGATTTATTCAGCATATGAGTGCGTGGACGAAAAGTTAAAAAACGCTTGGAAAAGTAACCGCACTTTTGCGTAGCAAAAAGATGAATTACTGCGCACGCTTCATAGAGTGTGCCATCATGTTCACAAAATTTAATACTATTAGCAGATAAAGGGTATGGATAAAGAAATTTTTATAGCAATTATTACATCGGTATCAACCATTGCTTCAGCTTTTGGTGCTGCCTATTTAACTAACTACTTAAATGATAAAAAACAAAAGGATAATGAAGAAGATATACTTATTAATGATATAAAAAATTTTGCTCAGCAGAGTTTCAATATAGCCAATGAAAATATAGGCTTAATTACTCAACATGAATTTATAAGGTTAACTAGAACTTTAAAAGAATATCAATCTTATTTTAGAGTTCTCAACCTAAATGAGGATGAGGCTTCTACTAGTAAGAGTTTAAAAGAACTAAAATCTATAGTGAATAAGTATCAAGAGAACTATAGAAAAAATCTAATTAATAAAACCCACAAATTGCATGAATTTGATAGCATGAGGCTGAGTGCCGGATTCAGCTATATTCTTAAAGAATTAGCAAAGACAAATAAGTAAGAATCCTTGTAGGATTTAAAATATTGTAGTGGACTCCCCCCACTACCAATTACAACAGGAGAAAACAATGTCAGTAAAAGGCGACATCGGTGTTATCGGCTTAGCCGTAATGGGGCAAAACCTCATTTTAAATATGAATGATCATGGCTTTAAAGTGGTGGCATATAACCGTACCACTTCAAAAGTGGATGAATTTTTACAAGGTGCGGCAAAAGGCACCAATATTATCGGCGCATACTCTTTAGAAGATTTAGCTTCTAAATTAGAAAAACCACGTAAAGTGATGTTAATGGTGCGTGCGGGTGATGTGGTAGATCAATTCATTGAGGCATTATTACCGCACTTAGAAGAAGGTGACATCATCATTGATGGTGGTAACTCAAACTACCCTGATACCAACCGTCGTGTTAAAGCATTGGCTGAAAAAGGTATTCGCTTTATTGGTTCGGGTGTTTCGGGTGGTGAAGAAGGTGCGCGTCATGGACCCTCTATCATGCCGGGTGGTAACCACGAAGCATGGCCATATGTTAAGCCAATCTTCCAAGCAATCTCTGCAAAAACAGAACAAGGCGAACCTTGCTGTGACTGGGTTGGCGGTGAAGGTGCAGGCCACTTTGTGAAAATGGTCCATAACGGTATCGAATACGGTGATATGCAATTAATCTGTGAAGCTTACCAATTCTTAAAAGAAGGTTTAGGCTTAAGCTATGAAGAAATGCAAGCTATCTTCGCAGAATGGAAAAAAACTGAACTGGATAGCTATTTAATCGATATCACCACCGATATTCTTGGTTATAAAGACGCTGATGGTGAGCCATTAGTTGAAAAAATCTTAGATACAGCAGGTCAAAAAGGGACAGGTAAATGGACGGGTATCAATGCATTAGATTTCGGTATTCCATTAACCTTAATCACTGAATCTGTCTTTGCTCGTTGTGTCTCTTCATTTAAAGATCAACGTGTTGCCGCTAACCAATTATTTGGCAAAACAATTCAACCTGTTGAAGGCGATAAAAAAGTGTGGATTGAAGCAGTACGTAAAGCTTTATTGGCGTCAAAAATCATTTCTTACGCACAAGGCTTTATGCTGATTCGTGAAGCCTCTGAACAATTTGGCTGGAACATCAACTACGGTGCAACAGCATTATTATGGCGTGAAGGTTGTATTATCCGTAGCCGTTTCTTAGGTAACATTCGTGATGCATATGAAGCAAATCCAGATTTAATCTTCTTAGGTTCAGATAGCTATTTCAAAGGCATTTTAGAAAACGCATTAAGTGACTGGCGTAAAGTGGTGGCAAAATCGATCGAAGTGGGTATCCCAATGCCTTGTATGGCATCAGCTATTACGTTCTTAGATGGCTATACTTCAGCACGTTTACCAGCAAACTTATTGCAAGCACAACGTGACTACTTCGGTGCACATACTTATGAGCGTACCGACAAACCACGTGGTGAATTCTTCCACACCAACTGGACAGGTCGTGGCGGTAACACAGCATCTACCACTTATGATGTGTAAGTTGAAAAACGCATGATAAACTCACCGCACTTTGTTCATATAAAGTGCGGTTTATTTTTAGCTTATTTTGGAGAAACCTATGTTACCTCAATCACGCTTAGATAAAATTTCAGAAATGGAAAACCTTCTCAATGAAGCAGAAAGTTTCTTAGTCGAAGCGGAACAATTTCTTGAAAAATGGCAAGCCTTCTTACCCCAAATGAAAACCTTAGAACACTATTATTTTGATGGTGACTGGCGAGACGATTATCAAGCTTATGAGGACGGTAAGATCCCAGAAGATACGCCTTGTGGCGTATTAAGTGAAGATTTAGTATTTAATGCCAGTACAGGACACCATAGTTTAGCGATTGAATATTTGAAAGTGGTTGCGAAAGTATTAGATAATGGCCCTGCCAAATAGACAGGGCCAAACCGAATAGAATAATTAATTGCTTACTTTTTTAGCGCCAAAAGCTCCGCCATATCTATTGAAGTTGTTATAAACTCCCGCAACCTCTTCAGCATTTTTGCCATAAAAACTACCAGAAACTCTTAAACTTCTAACTGAGGATGCATCTTCATTACTAAATTTATTGCCTTTAATTTGAGCATTGAAAGGAAGATCTGCTTTACCTTTACCATCTTCAGCTGGAACTTCAAAAGCACCAGAAATAGTCTTATCTCCGAAATTGACGTCAAGTGTTGCTTTACCAGTTGCAAGGAAATATTTAGCATTGCTAAACTTGTTATCTTTATTATCTACTTCAATCAAATGTTGCCCTTCATATCTTGCTGTACCACTAGATGGAATATTTTCTACAGCAGTTTCTCTACCCTGAGCAAAAAGAACACCTTCATGTGACATTTGATCAACAACCAAACCATAACGAGCATTTTGTAGGTTATCACCAATCATTCGAGTTGTAACACCAGAGGTTGTCGACTTAGCATCTTGCAACCAACCATCATTACGAATCATATCCGATCCAACTAGTGGAATATCTTTTCCTCTTACACTTAATTTATCAATATTATTGTCTCTTTCATAAGTATTGAAGAAAATGGAATTATTTCCTGTAAAACTCAAGCCTGTTACTGTATCTTTCTTAGATTCAACTTTTTTATTCGAAGAATTATTTAGTGCAGGGTTATTGCTATTGCTATTGCTATTGCTATTGCTATCACCACTGCCGCCACCACTGCCGCAAGCAGCTAAAGCAACCGATAATGCAGTTAATAATAAAGTATGTTTTACTTTCATAGTAGATTCCTCTTAGGGTTATTAAATAAATTCATATTGAAATTATATCATTTTAAAACAATATATTAAATGCGATAAACAAGCCCGCTGAATATATTTACTGAACTTTCATTCATCTCCGTTTGTCTTATGGAGTACTATCAATATGGATAGTTTTATATGTTAAACACGGAGAGATCCTATGAAATTAATTGGAAAATCACTTGTTATCGCGATGACTGTTATTTCCCTTGCTGCATGTGGGAATATGAGTCGCACGCAAAAAAATACAACAGCTGGCGCGGCTATCGGCGGCGCAGCAGGCTATATGATTGGCGGTAATGCCGCAACCACATTAGGTGGTGCCGCATTAGGTGGCTTAATTGGCAGCCAAGTTCATAAATAGTCAAAAGAATAACCGCACTTAATGAGTGCGGCTATTTTTTTATTGTTTCTCTGCAGCTTTTTCTGTGCTTGGTTTACGGCGTTTACCTATATTTTTCGTATCTTTATGACGAAGTTTAGCTTTTTTCTTCACCTCTGATTTTTTCTTTTCTTCACGCTTTTCTTTAATACGCGCTTTTTGCTTTTTAGACATAGATTTTACTTCCCCATCTTTTGGTGGTTTGGTACGAGGTTCTAATCCTTCTAAAATACGCGCTTTCAAAAGCTCTTCCGTATAGCGTTTGATTTTACCGAGTAATTTGTAATCATGGGCTTCCACAAAAGAAACGGCGGTGCCTTTTTTCCCTGCTCGAGCCGTACGACCAATACGATGCAAATACGTATCTGCACTATAAGGTAAATCGAAGTTCATCACGTGTGTGACATCATCAATATCAATCCCGCGAGCAGCCACGTCAGTAGCCACTAACACAGTAACAACACCTGATTTCAACTTATCAATGGCATTATTACGTTGCGTTTGTGCCATATCGCCTTCTAGATAAGTGGAGCGAATGCCACGTTTACGCAAAGTTTCAGAAAGCTCACGCACATCTTCGCGACGACGGACAAACACAATACCACGGCTCACTTTCTCGGTTTCGATAAAACGTGCAAGCAACTTAATTTTATGTTCATTGCTATCGGCGTGATAATACCACTGATTGATTTTCTTACGCTCACGACGACTTGGCTCGGCATCAATTTTTACCGGATCATTCAATAAACGTTCTGCGAAATCAACTAATAACTCCCCTTCTAATGTGGCAGAGAAAAGGAGCGTTTGTTTACGCCAACGCGTTTCAGCGGCAATTTTCTCCGCATCTTGACCAAAGCCCATTTGCAACATGCGATCCGCTTCATCAAAAATCAGCATTTCTACCGCACGACAATCAAAATTCTCTTCTTTGATGTATTGCAATAAACGCCCCGGTGTTGCTACCACGATATCCTGATTTGAATTAAACACTTCCCCATGATTTTGATAAGCCACACCGCCAGTAATGGTTGCAATCTTCAAATGCGTGAATTGCGCCAACTCTTCTGCTTGCTCCGCAACCTGCATCGCTAACTCACGGGTTGGCGTTAAAATTAAAATGCGAGGCGCACCTGGCTTACGACGCGGATAATCCAATAAATGCTGAATTGCTGGCAATAAAAATGCAGCCGTTTTACCCGTGCCTGTTGGTGCAGAACCAAGCACATCACGTTCTTCCATAGCTGCAGGAATGGCTTCTAATTGAATAGCAGTTGGACGAGTGTAGCCTTTCTTTTCTAAGGCTTTTAATAATTCGGGGGAAAGATCGAATTCTTCAAATGGGGATAAATTCATTATTTTACGTTAATTTGTTAAAATTGGGGCTGATTATACCTGAAAGTGCGGTCATTTTCCGCAAGATTTTATGAGCAGCTTTACCTTTAAACAATTCCATATTAATCAACAACATTGTGCAATGAAAGTCGGCACTGATGGCATTTTACTGGGTGCTTGGGTGGATGTGTCTGATTGTCAGCGGATTCTTGATATGGGAACTGGCACAGGCTTGGTTGCACTAATGATCGCCCAACGAAGTCATGAGCATTGCCAAATTGAAGCAGTTGAACTTGATCCCCTTGCAGCACAACAAGCACAAGAAAACTTCCAGGCTTCGCCATGGCACAATCGCCTTCATTTAACACGCCAAGACGTGCAAACTTATTGCCAACAAACAGCATATCAATTTGATTTAATTGTGGCTAATCCGCCTTATTTTGCACAAGGCGTTGAATGTAAAAATGACGAACGATCGCTTGCCCGTTATGTTCAACAAAGCCATTTAGATTGGTTAAATTGGGCGACGAGTTGTTTATCCGAAAAAGGAAAAATCAGTTTTGTTTTACCTTATGAAGCGGGAAAAACATTGATAAATTCAACCGCACTTTATTGTATTAAGCAGACTGATGTCATTACAAAAATAGGGAAAGATCCACAACGGATGTTACTCACGTTTAGCCGAGAGCATTTACCACAGGTAAAAGATAGCTTGGTGATTTATAACGAAAACAATCAGTACACAGAGGAATTTATTGCATTGACGAAGGCATTTTATTTAAAAATGTAAGGGCATATGACTATGCCCTTTTTAATTGATATGATTAGTGGTTTTCTACCTTGACGAGTTTTGTCCAGTTGTAATAACCATATAATGAGTTGAGTAAGTAAGCACTATACATTAAGTACATCGCTGGCTGTTCTGCCCAAAGCAAAATAGAAAGCACATTTAAGACAATCCATAATAACCATTGCTCACGATAACGTAAAATCATCAATAATTGCGCCGCTACGGTGATAATCGTGGTTAAGCCATCTAATCCCGTAGAACTCCCGCCGGCCGCTTTTAAAGCCTGTACAAAGCAGAATGTACCAATTCCAACACTCACGAGTAAAACTGCCCAACCTTTTGGTGTTAACGCTTTTGCAATTACACTTTCACCGCCATTATCGTTTTGCATATGCTGTTTCCACATAAAATAACCGATAAATTGTGATGGAATATAGACATAGAGCACCGTATTCATTTCACCAAGGAAATTGTTTCCCCAGGCGACATAAAAATAGGTGTAAGCAAAAATAAGCCCAAAGAAATAATTGCTAATTTTTCCTTTACTCACCAATACCACACAGAGAATACCTGCAATACCCGAAATCATGCCTAATGGGCTATCTGGTGCAAGAACATAAGCAATAATTTGCGCAGCAAGGAAAATAACTACCCATGCCACTTCAAAAGGCTTCCAACCTGATAAAAACTCTTCTTTAAGTCGTTCTGTCCAATTCATGGAACACTCCTGTTTTATGAAAAAGTATGTCATTTTTACACCGCACTTTTTTAAAGTAAAGCTTAGGTGATATTTAATTTAATTATTGTGAGAAAAATCACACTTTATTTTTCATGCTTTTACTCGCCTTCGCCTTGCATTCCCTTATAATCAGACTACAATATCGCTCCATTTTAAGAGATTCATTAAGAGGAAGATGATGTCATTTGCAATCGGTCAACGTTGGATTAGTGAAACCGAAAATAGCCTCGGATTAGGGATGATTACCGCCTTAGATTTCCGCTCTGTTACCCTTCACTTTCCTGCCACGGATGAAACCCGAATTTATGCGGTGGCACAAGCACCATTAACCCGAATTGCATTGAATAAAGGGGAACAACTTCATCACCAAACAGGTTGGCAAGGTGAAGTCCTTGATGTTCAGGAAATGAATGATCTCTTATTTTATTTGGTCAAAAATGCGCAAGGCGAAGACATTATCGTCAATGAAAAAGAACTTTCTCCGATAATTTCTTTTAGCCAAGCGAAAGATCGCCTCTTTTCATCACAGATTGATCGTAGTGAACATTTTGCGTTGCGCTATCAAACACTTCTGCATCAACAAGCTCAATTTCAATCGCCTTTGCGTGGCTTACGAGGCAATCGTGCAGGATTAATTCCTCATCAGCTTCATATTGCGCAAGAGGTAGGAAATCGTATCAATCCTCGCATGCTCTTAGCAGACGAAGTTGGGTTAGGAAAAACCATTGAAGCGGGGATGATTTTGCAAAACCAGCTTTTTGCTGAAAAAGTACAACGTGTATTAATTATTGTACCGGAAACCTTGCAACATCAATGGCTTGTCGAAATGCTTCGTCGTTTTAATTTACATTTTTCATTATTTGATGAAGAACGTTGTGAAGATTTTGCCGAACAAGCGATCAATCCATTTAGCACGGAAAGCTTAATTATCTGTGCATTAGATTGGTTGAAAGCTCACCCTCATCGAGTACAACAAGCTATTGAAGCTGAATTTGACTGTTTAATTATCGATGAAGCACATCATTTGGCTTGGTCTGAAAATGCGCCGAGTGTTGCTTATTTATTGGTGGAAAAATTAGCGAACGCTATTCCATCCGTTTTATTACTCACCGCAACGCCAGAACAACTGGGTTTGGAAAGCCATTTTGCACGCTTACGCTTGCTTGATCCTGAGCGTTTTTATGATTACCAGGCGTTCTTGAAGGAACAGGAAAATTATCAACCTGTTGCGGATGCCGTGCAATCTTTACTCTCTGAGAAGCCGCTAAGTGCGGTCGAAAAAAATCATATTTCTGATTTACTCAATGAGCGGGATGTCGAACCATTATTCAAGGCTTTAGCCTGTCATAATGATGAGGAGAAACAAGCTGCGCGACAAGAACTTATTCAAAATCTCATCGATCAACATGGCACAAGCCGTATTTTATTTCGCAATACACGCCAAGGTGTAAAAGGTTTTCCACATCGGGTTTATCACCAAGTAACGATTGATGCGACTGAGGCTGATAAAAAAATTCATTGGTTAATTGATTTTCTAAAATCACACCGAAATGAAAAAATCTTAGTCATTTGTAAAACAGCACAAACGGCAATTCAACTTGAGCAAGTTTTACGAGAAAAAGAAGCTATTCGCAGTGCCGTTTTCCATGAAAGAATGTCAATCATTGAACGAGATCGCGCGGCCGCCTATTTTGCTGATACCGATAATGGCGCACAGGTTTTACTGAGTTCTAGCATTGGTTCTGAAGGACGAAACTTCCAATTTGCTTGTCATCTCGTACTCTTCGATTTACCAGAGAATCCTGACTTGCTTGAGCAATGTATTGGCCGTTTAGATCGTATCGGGCAAACGCGAGATGTACAAATTCATGTACCTTGCCTAGCAAACTCTGCGCAGCAAGATTTAGCACGTTGGTATCATGAAGGTTTAAATGCCTTTGAGCAAACTTGCCCTATTGGCATGGCATTGTTTGAACAATATGAATCGTTACTAAAAGTGCGGTCAGAAAATAAAGAAAATTTTGAGCAACTTATTCTCCAAACGCAAAAGCAAGCAAAAGCATTGCGTTTAACTTTAGAGAAAGGGCGTGATCGTTTGTTAGAATTAAATTCTAATGGTGGAGAAAACGCACAACGACTTGCGTCAGAAATTGCTCAAACAGATAATTCCCCACAATTAGTCGATTTTGCACTAAATTTATTTGATATTATTGGTGTAGAACAAGATGATTTAGGTGAAAACAGCATTGTCATCACGCCAACGGGCACCATGCTTGTTCCCGATTTTCCAGGACTAAAAGAAGAAGGTGTCACAGTAACCTTTGACCGACAACTTGCCCTTGCGCGTGAGGAATTAGAATTTCTTACCTGGGATCATCCTATGATACGCCAAGGCATTGATTTAATCGCTTCTGGTGATATTGGCAAAGCATCGATGGCATTATTAATAAATAAACAGCTGCCTGCTGGCACGCTGCTGGTTGAATTGATTTATATAATTGAAAGCCAATCACCAAAAGGTTTGCAACTGAATCGTTTTCTTCCACCTACACCTGTTCGCTTATTGCTGGATAGCAAAGGAAACGATCTCGCCGGACAAGTTAATTTTGATACATTGCAAAATAAACTTAAGCCGCTAGGTAAAGACATTACGAATAAAATGGTCAAAATGGCTCGTCCAAATATTGAGCAATTAATTAAACTAGGCGATCACAAAATGACTGAAATCGCACAAGCTAAAATTCAAGAAGCCAGTAGATTAGCAGATCAAACATTGAGCGCTGAGCTCAATAGACTTATAGCCTTGAAAGCAGTAAATAAAAATATTCGCCAAGCGGAAATTGATGTATTAGAAAAACAACGTGTACTTTCTCTGGAAGAGTTAAGTAAAGCAAGCTGGCGATTAGATAGCCTTCGGGTAATAGTGACAAACAAGGAATAATATGGCACTTATTGAATACCATCCCCCTTTAGAACCGTATTTAGATATTATCTACCAAGATAATCATATCTGCGTAGTAAACAAACCGAGCGGTTTACTTTCAGTCCCTGGCAATCAGCCAGAATACTATGACAGTGCAATGAGTCGGGTGAAAGAGAAATTTGGATTTTGTGAACCCGCACACCGTTTAGATATGGCCACAAGTGGGATTATTCTATTTGCATTAAGTAAAGCGGCAGATAAAGAGTTGAAACGTCAATTTCGTGAACGTGAGCCAAAGAAATATTATCACGCTTTAGTATGGGGACACTTAGAACAAAATAGTGGGGAAATTAATCTTCCAATGATTTGTGATTGGGAAAATCGCCCACGCCAACGCATCGATTTTGTTTTCGGCAAAAGAGCGGTCACGTTTTATGAAGTTTTAGAAAGATTACCGACTAACTGCACTCGAGTTAAACTGACACCAATCACAGGACGTTCACATCAACTACGTTTACATACACTCGCACTAGGACATCCTATTTTAGGTGACAAATTTTATTCTCACCCACAAGCTAAAGCGATGTCGCCTCGCCTATGCTTACATGCAGAAGAACTTACGATTACGCACCCTATCACAGGTGAAAAAATGACATTTAGAGCTGAAGCTGAATTTTAGGAAAGCAAGATATAAAAAAGGCTCACTAATGTGAGCCTTTTTATTTTATAACAAATTATTATTCCGCTGCTGCTTCAGCAACTTCTGGACGATCAACTAACTCAATGTATGCCATTGGAGCGTTGTCACCTGCACGGAAGCCACATTTTAAGATACGGGTGTAACCACCTGCACGTTGAGCAAAACGTGGACCTAATTCATTGAATAATTTCGCAACAGTTTCGATGTTACGAGTACGAGCGAATGCTAAACGACGGTTTGCAACGCTATCTTCTTTTGCTAATGTAATTAACGGTTCAACTACACGACGTAATTCTTTAGCTTTTGGTAAAGTAGTCTTGATGATTTCATGACTAACTAAAGCACTTGCTAAGTTACGGAACATCGCTTGGCGATGGCTGCTATTACGGTTTAGTTGACGACCACTCTTACGATGGCGCATGATCTTATCCTTCTCAGAAAAATCTTAACCTATGACCAAACTAGTCTTCAGCAATACTTGCTGGTGGCCAATTCTCAAGGCGCATACCAAGTGACAAGCCACGTGAAGCGAGAACGTCTTTAATTTCAGTAAGAGATTTCTTACCAAGATTAGGCGTTTTTAATAACTCAACTTCTGTACGTTGTACTAAGTCACCGATATAGTGAATTGTTTCTGCTTTCAAACAGTTAGCAGAACGAACTGTCAACTCTAAGTCATCAACAGGACGTAATAAAATCGGATCAAATTCCGGTTTTTCTTCCTTGACTTCAGGTTGACGAACATCACGCAAATCAACGAATGCATCGAGTTGCTCTGCTAAAATTGTTGCTGCACGACGAATTGCTTCTTCCGGATCAATAGTCCCGTTAGTTTCTAACTCGATAACTAGTTTATCTAAGTCAGTACGTTGTTCAACACGTGCTGCTTCAACATTGTAAGCAATACGGTCAACCGGGCTATAACAAGCGTCTACTAATAAACGACCAATTGGACGATCTTCATTTTGTGAATGAGTACGAGCAGATGCAGGTACATAACCTCTACCACGTTGAACACGAATACGCATATTAATTGATGCGTTTTCGTCTGTTAAGTGACAGATTACATGTGATGGATTAACAATTTCAACATCACCATCGTGGGTGATATCTGCTGCAACAACAGGGCCAATTCCAGATTTATTTAATGTCAGAATAACATCATCTTTATTCTGTACTTTAACCGCTAGACCTTTAAGGTTTAAAAGAACTTCAAGAATATCTTCCTGAACACCTTCTTTACTACTATATTCGTGCAGTACGCCATCAATTTCTACTTCAGTTACAGCACAACCTGGCATTGAAGACAGAAGGATACGACGTAATGCATTCCCTAGAGTATGACCAAAGCCACGCTCTAACGGTTCTAAGATCACCTTAGCATGAGTAGAGCTAATTTGCTCGATATCTACTAAGCGTGGCTTTAAAAATTCTGTAACAGAACCCTGCATTTTATCCTCTCTTTGCTTTTAAGCTTAACTATTATTTAGAGTAAAGCTCAACGATCAGATGTTCGTTAATGTCTGCTGATAAATCAGAACGTTCAGGAACACGTTTGAACACACCTTCCATTTTTGCAGAATCAACTTCTAACCAAGTTGGTTTTTCTCTTTGTTCTGCTAATTCTAATGATGCTTTAATACGTGCTTGTTTTTTAGATTTCTCACGAACAGCAACAACATCATTTACAGAAACTTGGAAAGATGGGATATTTACAACACGACCATTTACGACAATCGCTTTGTGGCTCACTAATTGACGAGCTTCTGCGCGAGTTGCAGCAAATCCCATGCGATAAACAACGTTATCCAATCTACCTTCTAATAATACTAGTAAGTTTTCACCAGTATTACCTTTTAAACGGTTTGCTTCTTTATAGTAGTTACGGAATTGACGTTCTAAAATACCATAGATACGACGAACTTTTTGTTTTTCACGTAATTGACTACCATAGTCAGACAAACGCGGTTTACGAGCACCGTGTTGACCTGGTGCTGTATCAATTTTACATTTTGAATCAATCGCACGCACACCTGATTTAAGGAATAAATCAGTGCCTTCACGACGGCTGAGCTTGAGTTTAGGGCCCAAATATCTTGCCATTTTCTTTCTCCAACTATCCTATTACGCCATTAAACACGACGTTTTTTCGGTGGACGACAACCGTTATGAGGAATCGGAGTCACATCAGTGATGTTCGTGATACGGAAACCCGCTGCATTTAATGCACGGATTGTTGATTCACGACCCGGACCCGGACCTTTAACCATAACTTCCAAGTTCTTTAAGCCGAATTCTTTAACGATTTCAGCACAACGTTCTGCAGCAACTTGTGCAGCGAACGGGGTAGATTTACGAGAACCACGGAAACCTGAACCACCTGCTGTAGCCCAAGCTAAAGCATTACCTTGACGGTCAGTAATGGTAACGATTGTATTATTGAAAGATGCGTGAATGTGTGCTACGCCATCTACAACTTGTTTTTTTACACGTTTACGTGCACGAACTGGTGTTTTAGCCATTCTTTATTTACCCCGACTATTTTTTGATCGGCTTACGTGGACCCTTACGGGTACGCGCATTAGTTTTAGTACGTTGACCACGTACCGGTAAACTACGACGATGACGTAAACCACGGTAACAACCTAAGTCTAAAAGACGTTTGATGTTTAGTGTTACTTCACGACGTAAGTCACCTTCAACGGTAAATTTACCAACTTCGTCACGCAGTTTGTCAATCTGCTCTTCAGACAATTCGCTGATCTTAACATCTTCAGCAATACCCGCTGCAGCACAAATGCTTTTAGAACGAGTTTTACCGATACCGTAAATTGCAGTTAAAGCGATTACAGCGTGTTTGTGATCAGGAATGTTAATGCCTGCAATACGGGCCACTATGCACTCCTATTATTTTAACTAATTTGGTATTCTGATCTTGAAAAGCCCGTTTTCAGGATACTCAAACAGAATACCAAGGACATAAATGAGTTGAGTAGTATAACTACTCAACCGGTTCTTTGCAAGAAGAAATGTTAATTAACCTTGACGTTGTTTATGTTTAGGGTCGCTGCATAATACGCGAACAACACCTTCACGCTTAACAATTTTACAGTTACGACACATCTTCTTAACGGAAGCACGAACTTTCATTGCTTATCCTTTTTACTTAAATGAACAATTACTGTCCAAAACCTTTAAGGTTTGCTTTTTTTAACGCAGATTCATATTGAGACGACATTAAGTGACTCTGAACTTGCACGATAAAATCCATAATTACAACAACAACGATTAATAAGGAAGTACCACCGAAGTAGAATTTAACATCCCATGCTGATGTCATAATATAAGGGACTAAACATACGAACGTTACATAAAGACCGCCAATTAATGTTAAACGAGTCATTACTTTATCAATGTAACGTGATGTTTGTTCACCTGGTCTAATTCCTGGGATAAATGCACCAGATTTTTTTAGATTATCTGCTGTATCACGTGGATTATATTGCATCGCAGTATAGAAGAAACTGAAGAAAATAATCGCTACCGCATAAACAAGAAGATATAAAGGTTGTCCAGGATTCAACAACATTGATAAGTCATTTAACCACTCAAACTTATCATTCTGACCAAACCATTGTGTCAATGTAGCTGGGAATAAAATAATGCTTGAAGCAAAAATTGCTGGCATTACGTTTGCCATATTAACTTTTAGTGGTAAGTGAGTTGAATGACCACCTAAAATTTGACGTCCTTGCTGACGCTTAGCATATTCAACACGAATTCTACGTTGTCCACGTTCTACGAAGACAACAAAATAAGTTACTGCAAAAACAATAGCAGCGATTAGTAGAAGAACTAAAGGATGCATTTGTCCTTGACGAGCTTGCTCAACTGTTTCGATGATTGCATGCGGCAATCCTGCAACAATACCACCAAAAACAAGAATTGAGATACCGTTACCAATACCTCTTTCAGTAATTTGCTCACCTAACCACATTAAGAACATGGTTCCGGTTACAAGACTCACTACTGCAGTGAAGTAAAAAGTAAAACCGATATTTGGCACTAACTGTGGCAACATATTCGGTAAACCGGTAGAAATGGCGATAGCTTGGATAGTAGCAAAAACCACCGTTGCATAACGAGTATACT
Source organism: Parahaemophilus parainfluenzae (assembly GCA_963516375.1). Lineage (GTDB taxonomy): Bacteria > Pseudomonadota > Gammaproteobacteria > Enterobacterales > Pasteurellaceae > Haemophilus_D > Haemophilus_D parainfluenzae_AG. Next base: position 109,053 of record CAUQBI010000004.1, read on the forward strand.
TGGTGATTTTTCTTTGCCCTGCTGCGCCTTCTTTTTTCAATTCTGCTAAAGCAGGTGAAACCGTAGCAAGCAATTGCATCACAATAGATGCCGAGATATACGGCATAATACCTAATGCTAAAATTGATGCTCGGCTCAATGCACCACCAGAGAACATGTTTAACATATCAATGATGGTGCCTTTTTGTTGTTCAACTAATTGAGCTAGCACGGCGGCATCAATACCAGGAAGCGGAATAAAAGAACCAATACGATAAACGATAAGTGCACCTAATACAAAAAGCAATCTGCTTTTTAGTTCACCAGTACCACTATTAGTACTTCTGCTTTGATAACCTGGTTGTTTAGCCATTTGCTAATTATTCCTCAACTGAACCGCCAGCAGCTTCGATTGCTGCTTTTGCACCTTTAGTTACACGTAAACCACGTACAGTAACTGCAGATTTCACTTCACCAGCTAAGATAACTTTAGCGAATTGAATATCTTTAGTTAAAATGTTTGCAGCTTTTAATGCTTCTAAAGTGACAACATTTCCTTCAACTTTTGTTAATTCGTTTAAACGAACTTCAGCAGTTACAGCTGATTTCATTGAAGTGAAACCAAATTTTGGTAAACGACGGTATAATGGCATTTGACCACCCTCGAAACCACGACGAACACCGCCGCCAGTACGAGATTTTTGACCTTTATGACCACGACCACCAGTTTTTCCTAAACCTGAACCAATACCACGACCAAGGCGTTTTGCACTGTGCTTAGCACCTTCAGCCGGAGATAGAGTATTTAAACGCATTCTCTTACTCCTCCACTTTAACCATGTATGAAACTTGGTTAATCATACCACGTACTGCCGGAGTATCGATTAACTCAACAGTATGGTGCATATGGCGAAGACCAAGACCACGCAAGGTAGCTTTGTGCTTCGGTAAACGAGCAATTGAGCTACGAACTTGAGTTACTTTAATAGTTTTAGCCATTATCAATTACCCCAAAATTTCATCAACGGTTTTGCCACGTTTAGCAGCAACCATTTCTGGTGATTTCATATTTGCTAATGCATCAATAGTTGCACGAACAACGTTGATTGGGTTGGTTGAACCATACGCTTTAGAAAGAACGTTACGTACACCAGCAACTTCTAACACTGAACGCATTGCACCACCTGCGATGATACCTGTACCTTCGCTAGCTGGTTGCATAAATACGCGAGAACCAGTGTGAACACCTTTAACTGGGTGTTGTAATGTACCTTCATTTAAAGCGACATTAATCATATTGCGACGTGCTTTTTCCATCGCTTTTTGGATCGCTGCTGGAACTTCACGAGCTTTACCATAACCAAAACCTACGCGACCGTTACCATCACCTACTACTGTTAAAGCAGTAAAGCTCATAATACGACCACCTTTTACAGTTTTTGATACACGGTTTACTGCGATTAGCTTCTCTTGCAGTTCACCAGCTTGTTTTTCGATGTTTGACATCTCAATTTACCTCATTAGAACTGTAGACCAGCTTCACGTGCAGCGTCCGCTAAAGTTTGGACACGACCATGATATTTAAAACCGGAACGGTCAAAAGCAACGTCTTTAACGCCTTTTGCTAATGCGCGCTCAGCAACAAGTTTACCTACTACTGCTGCGGCATCTTTATTACCGGTATATTTAACTTGCTCACGAATTGCTTTTTCAACAGTTGAAGCAGCGGCAAGCACTTCTGAACCGTTTGGTGCAATAACTTGTGCGTAGATATGACGCGGAGTACGGTGAATAACTAGACGAGTTACACCTTGCTCTCTCATCATATGGCGTGCACGAGCTGCACGACGGATACGAGCTGATTTCTTATCCATAGTGTTACCTTAATTATTTCTTCTTAGCCTCTTTCATACGTACTACTTCATCAGAGTAACGTACACCTTTACCTTTATAAGGTTCAGGACGGCGATAAGCACGAATATCTGCTGCAACTTGACCAATTAACTGCTTATCAGCACCTTTTAAAACGATTTCCGTTTGTGAAGGGCATTCTGCAGTAATACCTGCTGGTAAAGTGTGCTCCACAGGGTGAGAGAAACCTAAACTTAATGCAACTGCGTTGCCTTTAATTTGAGCTCTGTAACCAACACCCACTAGTTGTAATTTCTTAGTGAAGCCTTCAGTAACACCGATAACCATTGCATTAACTAATGCACGAGCTGTACCCGATTGAGCATTCGCTTCAACAAAACCTTCACGCGGAGTGAAAGTAAATTGACCATTATCTTGTTTAACTTCAACTGAGTGATGAATTGTGCGAGATAACTCGCCATTTTTTCCTTTTACTGTTAATAGCTGACCGTCGAGTTTAACTTCAACGCCGGCAGGAATATTAACAGGTGCCTTTGCAACACGAGACATTTTCCTACCCCTCTATTAAGCTACGTAACAGATGATCTCACCGCCTAAGCCCGCTTGACGAGCTGCACGGTCAGTCATAACACCTTTAGATGTAGAAATTACAGCAACACCTAAACCACCCATAACTTTCGGTAATTCGTCTTTACGTTTGTAAATACGAAGACCAGGACGGCTTACACGTTGGATGCTTTCTACAACCGGTTTGCCTTGGAAATATTTTAAAGTAATTTCCAATTCAGGTTTTGCACCTTCTAAAACTTTAACGCTTTCGATATAACCTTCAGCAGCTAATACGTTGGCAATTGCCACTTTTAGCTTGGAAGAAGGCATATTGATTGCAACTTTGTTCGCAGCTTGACCGTTACGAATACGGGTCAACATATCTGCGATTGGATCTTGCATACTCATTGTACTTTTTCTCCGATTCCAAAATAAAGTGGTATATTACCAGCTCGCTTTTCTAAGGCCTGGGATCTCGCCGCGCATAGCAGCTTCACGAACCTTAATACGGCTTAAACCAAACTTACGTAAAACGCCGTGAGGACGTCCAGTTTGGCGGCAACGGTTACGTTGACGACTAGGGCTAGAATCACGTGGTAAAGTTTGTAATTTTAACACTGCATTCCAACGATCTTCGTCAGAGGCATTGACATCAGAAATGATTTTCTTTAATTCTGCACGTTTAGCGAAGAATTTTTCAGCCAATTTAACGCGTTTTACATCGCGTGCTTTCATTGATTGTTTTGCCATTATAACCTGCCTTATTTACGGAATGGGAAATTAAAGGCAGCAAGTAGTGCTTGACCTTCTTCATCATTCTTAGCAGTAGTTGTGATAGTGATATCTAAACCACGTACACGATCTACTTTATCGTAATCGATTTCAGGGAAGATGATTTGTTCACGCACACCCATGCTGTAGTTACCACGACCATCAAATGATTTCGCGCTTAAACCGCGGAAGTCACGAATACGTGGAACAGCAATTGTAATTAAACGTTCAAAGAACTCCCACATACGCTCACCGCGTAGTGTTACTTTACAACCGATTGGATATCCCTGACGGATTTTAAAGCCAGCAACAGATTTACGAGCTTTAGTTACTAAAGGTTTTTGACCGCTAATTGCTGCTAAGTCCGCTACTGCGTTGTCTAGCAATTTCTTATCGGTCAATGCTTCACCCACACCCATATTCAGGGTAATCTTTTCGATTCGTGGGACTTGCATGACAGATTTGTAGCCGAATTTATTTTTTAACTCGTTTACTACTTGATCTCTGTAGTAATCATGCAGTTTCGCCATCGCATTACTCCAGTTTGTTAGATAATTTCATTGTTAGATTTGAAGAAACGTACTTTTTTGCCGTCTTCGAATCTAAAACCTACACGGTCAGCTTTGTTTGTTTTTGGATTGAAAATCGCAACATTAGAAGCATCGATAGCCGCTTCTTTTTTCACTAAACCACCAGCTTGTCCTAAAGCAGGAACTGGTTTTTCATGTTTAGTGATGATGTTGATACCTTCAACAAACACTTTACCGTTTGGTAACACTTTAGTTACCTTGCCACGCTTGCCTTTGTCTTTACCGGCAAGTACGATTACTTCATCGTTTTGACGAATTTTTGCAGCCATTTCTCACTTCTCCTTACAGTACTTCTGGTGCCAAAGAAATGATCTTCATGAATTTCTCAGAACGAAGTTCACGAGTCACCGGTCCAAAAATACGAGTACCGATTGGTTGCTCTGTGTTATTGTTTAAAATTACACAAGCGTTACCATCGAAGCGAATGACTGATCCGTCTGGGCGACGAACACCCTTCTTGGTGCGCACAACAACTGCTTTTAATACATCACCTTTTTTAACTTTACCGCGTGGAATTGCTTCTTTCACAGTAACTTTGATGATATCACCAATAGCAGCATAACGACGGTGCGATCCACCTAGAACCTTGATACACATTACGCTGCGAGCACCAGAGTTATCGGCAACATCCAGCATAGTCTGTTCTTGGATCATATTTTATGCTCCGTTAAGTTAATAATACACCCTTGCGGGACGAACCTATCCATGCCTTATAAAGATATATGGCGGATAGGTGGCGGAGTTTATCAAAATCAAGCTATAAACGCAATCAAAATTTTATACTTAAGTTAGCGTATTTAAAGTGCGATCAAATTTTTATGACTTTTTAGCAAGTCTTGGAAAGAAAAAAGCCAACGGCATAACCATTGGCTTTTATTTTTTAATTTGTTAATTAAGCAATAACTGCTTTCTCAACAACACGAACTAAAGTCCAAGATTTGGTTTTAGAGAGAGGACGACATTCGCGAATCTCTACTACATCACCTAATTTGGCTTCGTTGTTCTCATCGTGTACGTGTAATTTAGTTGTACGACGGATAAACTTACCGTATAACGGGTGTTTTACCTTACGTTCAATAGCAACAACGAAAGATTTTTCCATTTTGTCGCTAACAACTTTACCTTGTACGCTACGAATTTTATCAGTCATTACTCACCCGCCTTCTCAGTTAAAATGGTTTTAACGCGTGCGATATCACGACGCACTTGTTTAGCCTGATGGGTTTGTTGAAGCTGACCGGTGGCTGTTTGCATACGCAATTTGAACTGTTCACCTAAAAGGTTCACTAATTCATCATTCAGCTCTTCAACACTTTTTGTACGTAAATCTTGAGCTTTCATTACATCACCGTCTTAGTTACGAAGGTAGTCTTGATTGGCAATTTAGCAGCTGCTAATGCAAATGCTTGTCTTGCGATCTCTTCAGACACACCATCCATTTCATAAAGTACTTTACCCGGTTGGATTAAGGCTACCCAGTACTCAACGTTACCTTTACCTTTACCCATACGGACTTCTAATGGTTTTTCAGTAATTGGTTTATCTGGGAAAACACGGATCCAGATTTTACCTTGACGTTTAACTGCACGTGTCATTGCACGACGAGCCGCTTCAATTTGACGAGCGGTTAAACGACCACGACCAACTGCTTTTAACCCGAATGTACCGAAACTAACTTCAGTACCACCCGCGATACCACGGTTACGGCCTTTGTGAACTTTACGGAATTTTGTACGTTTTGGTTGCAACATTTAGCGTTTCTCCTTACTTACGACCTTTGCCACGTGGAGCCTTTTTAGGCTTGTCGGCAGGTTGTTGTTCTGATTGCGCAACTGCAGCCATTCCACCCAAAATTTCACCTTTGAAGATCCATACTTTAACGCCGATTACGCCGTATGTAGTATGAGCTTCTGCAGTGTTATAATCGATGTCCGCACGAAGAGTATGTAGAGGTACACGACCTTCACGATACCATTCAGAACGTGCGATTTCTGCACCACCTAAACGACCGCTAACTTCAACTTTGATACCTTTAGCACCTAAACGCATTGCGCTTTGTACCGCACGTTTCATAGCACGACGGAACATTACACGACGTTCTAATTGAGAAGCGATGCTGTCTGCAACTAATTTTGCATCTAATTCCGGTTTTTTCACTTCAGCAATGTTGATTTGAGCCGGAACGCCAGCGATTTGAGATACTGCGTTACGTAATTTTTCAACATCTTCACCTTTTTTACCGATAACGATACCAGGGCGAGCTGTGTGAATTGTTACACGAATACTTTTCGCTGGACGCTCAATAGTAATACGTGAAACCGAAGCGTTTGCTAATTCTTTTGTTAAGAATTTGCGTACTTTGAAGTCACCGTCAAGATTGTCGGCGAAATCTTGTGTATTCGCGAACCAAGTAGAGTTCCAAGGTTTTACAATACCTAGGCGAATACCATTTGGATTTACTTTTTGACCCATTGCTATTCCTCTACTTATTAACGATCTGACACAACCACAGTGATGTGGCTAGTACGTTTTAAAATACGATCTGCACGACCTTTAGCACGTGGCATAACACGTTTCATGCTAGGACCTTCGTCAACGAAGATTTTAGCAACTTTAAGATCATCGATATCTGCACCATCATTATGCTCTGCGTTAGCAATAGCAGACTCTAATACTTTTTTCACTAAAGCCGCAGCTTTTTTGTTAGTAAAAGTTAAGATTTCTAATGCTTGCGCAACTTTTTTACCACGAATTAAATCGGCAACTAAGCGAGCTTTTTGGGCAGAAGTGCGAGCGTAACGATGTTTTGCGATAGTTTCCATCTATTTACCTCTTATTTCTTAGCTTTCTTATCTGCCGCGTGACCGCGGTATGTACGAGTCGGTGCAAATTCACCTAATTTATGGCCGATCATTTCATCAGATACATAAACAGGAACGTGCTGACGACCATTATGGACTGCGATGGTCAATCCGATCATTGAAGGAATGATCATTGAACGACGGGACCAAGTTTTGATTGGTTTTTTATCCCCGCTTTCCACCGCCTTCTCTACCTTCTTCAACAAGTGTAGGTCAAGGAAAGGACCTTTCTTGAGAGAACGTGGCATGGCTTATCCTCTTATTAATTTAAATTATTTGCCACGACGACGTACGATATATTTATCAGTACGTTTGTTGTGACGAGTTTTCTTACCTTTAGTTTGAACGCCCCAAGGAGTTACTGGGTGTTTACCAAAGTTACGACCTTCACCACCACCGTGTGGGTGATCTACTGGGTTCATTGCAGTACCACGAACTGTAGGGCGAATGCCTCTCCAGCGGTTAGCACCAGCTTTACCCAATACGCGAAGCATATGTTCTGAGTTACCAACTTCACCGATTGTAGCAACACATTCAGCTAATACTTTACGCATTTCGCCTGAACGTAAACGTAAAGTTACGTAGTTGCCTTCACGAGCGATGATTTGTACATAAGCACCAGCAGAACGAGCGATCTGACCGCCTTTACCTGGTTTTAATTCAACGTTATGTACTGTTGAACCAACTGGGATATTACGCATTGGTAATGAGTTACCCACTTTAATTGGTGAGTTAACGCCAGATTGGATTTGATCGCCAACTGACAAACCTTTAGGTGCTAAGATATAACGGCGTTCACCATCTTTATAAAGCACTAAAGCAATGTTAGCTGAACGGTTTGGATCATATTCTAAACGTTCAACAACCGCTGGGATATCTAACTTGTTACGTTTGAAATCGATTAAACGGTAATGTTGTTTATGACCACCACCGATGTGGCGAGTGGTAATACGACCATAATTGTTACGACCACCAGTTTTAGATTTAGTATCTAGAAGAGGCGCGTAAGGTTTACCCTTGTATAATTCAGGGTTCACGATTTTAACAACGTGACGACGACCAGCGGAGGTCGGCTTACATTTAACGATAGCCATTCTCTAATTTCCTCCGATTACTCTGCACTGTCCACGAAGTCCAAGTTTTGGCCTTCGGCTAAAGTTACATAAGCTTTTTTCCAGTCGCTGCGACGACCCATTTTGTTACCACGGCGTTTAGTTTTACCTTTAACAACCACGGTACGAACTGAGTCAACTTTTACTTCAAATAATTGAGCAACAGCAGCAGCAATTTCAGCTTTGTTCGCATCTAAAGCAACTTTAAGTACAACAGTGTTAGATTTTTCAGCATTGTTAGTTGCTTTTTCAGAGATGTGCGGTGCACGTAGCACGCTTAGCAAACGTTCTTGACTCATGCTAGGATCTCCTCAATTTGTTTCACAGCGTCAACAGTAACAATCACTTTATCGAAAGCGATTAAGCTAACTGGATCGATACCTTGAACATCACGTACATCAACTTTATATAAGTTACGTGCCGCTAAGAATAGATTTTCATCTAAACTTGCTGTGATAATTAACGCATCTTCAACTGCTAAATCTTTTAATTTTTGTACTAATACTTTAGTTTTTGGTGCATCTAATTCGAATTTTTCAACAACAACCAAACGGTCTTGACGAACTAATTCAGAAAGAATGCTTTTGATAGCACCACGGTACATTTTCTTGTTCACTTTTTGGCTGTGATCTTGTGGTTTAGCCGCGAAGGTTGTACCACCAGAACGCCAGATTGGTGATTTGATATCACCAGAACGAGCACGACCTGTACCTTTTTGACGCCAAGGTTTTTTACCTGAACCAGACACTTCAGCACGAGTTTTTTGCGCACGAGTACCTTGACGAGCACCTGCTGCATAAGCAACAACAACTTGGTGAATCAAAGCTTCGTTAAACTCACGTCCGAAGGTAGTTTCAGAAACAGTTAGTGCGTTTGCACCTACAACTTGTAATTCCATCTCTATCTCCTAGACTTATGCTTTAACTGCCGGCTTAACGATAACATCGCCATTGATAGCACCAGGTACAGAACCTTTTACTAATAGCAATTTACGCTCAGCATCTACACGAACAACTTCAAGTGATTGAACGGTTACACGCTCAGCACCTAAATGTCCTGCCATTTTTTTACCTTTAAACACACGACCTGGAGTTTGGTTTTGACCAATAGAACCAAGTACACGATGTGATAAAGAGTTACCATGTGTAGCATCTTGAGTACGGAAGTTCCAACGTTTAACACCACCTTGGAAACCTTTACCTTTAGAAGTACCAGTAACATCTACTTTTTTAACATCTGCAAAGATGTCAACATTGATTTCTTGACCTAAAGTGAATTCTTCACCTTCAGTACGAAATTCCCATAAACCGCGACCAGCTTCAACACCTGCTTTCACGAAATGGCCTGCTTCAGGTTTAGTTACACGATTCGCTTTTTTAGAACCAGTAGTAACTTGAACTGCAGTATAGCCATCGTTTTCAAGAGTTTTAACTTGAGTTACGCGGTTGGCTTCGATTTCGATAACGGTAACTGGTACAGAAACACCGTCTTCATTGAAGATACGGGTCATACCAACTTTACGACCGACTAAACCAATCATTGTAATAACCTCTTAATTAACCTAGGCTGATCTGCACGTCCACGCCGGCAGCCAAATCTAAACGCATTAATGCATCAACAGTTTTTTCTGTTGGCTCTACGATATCTACTAAACGTTTGTGTGTACGAATTTCGTATTGGTCACGCGCGTCTTTGTTCACGTGTGGAGAAATCAACACGGTGAAACGCTCTTTACGAGTTGGTAAAGGGATTGGACCACGAACTTGTGCACCAGTACGTTTAGCTGTTTCTACGATCTCCGCAGTAGATTGATCGATCAAACGGTGATCGAAAGCTTTTAAGCGGATACGGATTCTTTGGTTCTGCATTAGACCAGAGCTCCAATAAAATTTAGCTAATAAAAAACTAACACCAATCACAATTCTAACTTCAAAATAGAAAAGGAGGTGTAAGTTACCTGTTATATAGTCTCCAAATCGGAAACATTGTTAGTATTACATATCGTAATACTCGTTTAATAAATGATTACATTAAACGGCTTTCAATATCTGAAAGCCCGTGGATATTACACAAAAACACCTAATTATGCAAGCTTTTTGTTCAATTAATTTCCACAAATAAAAAAGTGCGGTCATTTTCTCGAGTGTTTTTCACCTGGAAAAATGACCGCACTTTATATAAATAAAATTTATAGTTTGTTATCTAACATTGCAATATGTCTTGTTGCGGCAATCCAAGCGCCAACATAGCCCATAATCAAGCAACTTACTAATAAGAAGATCAGCTCGCCCACACCTAATCCATTGAGCTCAAAGGTGACCGCAAAAATATCCGTCACATATTTCACGGCTGAAGTAAAGTAACCCACAATAAGACTACTAAATACAGCTGCGACAAATCCACCTAGCACAGCATAAATCATGCCAGTATAAAGATAAGGACGAAGAATAAATTGATCCGTTGCACCTAATAGCTTCATCACATCAATACTCGCACGACTGCTATAAACATCGGATCGAATGCTATTTCCGATAACAAGGAATACGGCTATTGTCATTAACACTGTACAGAAAATTGCCACGTGTGCGAAAAGCCACGAAAGTGCGGTCAATTTTTCCATCCAATCGTTATCTAGTCGAACTTCTTGCACACCTTTAATTTTATTTAAATTTGCGCGTAACTCAGCTCGTTTTTCTGATTCATTAAACGCTTTAGACGGTTTCACCATCACCACTGCCGGCAATGGGTTGTCATCTAAAATTTCTAACTCTTCACCAAAACCAGACCAACTTTTAAACTCTTTCAAACTGTCTTGGCGAGAAACATAATTTAACGATTCCACGCCTTCTTGCTGACGGATTTTTTCTACCACTAAGTTAGCATCTTCTTCACTTAAATTTTTGTGTAAATAGATTGTGAGTTCGCTTTCCGGATAAAATTGAGTCGTCGCTAAGTGTAAATTTTTCCATAACAAATAGCTCACCGTTGGAATCGTGAGAGATACGGCAATAACTAAAATTGTTAGCAATGTACCAAATTTACGTTTTACTAAATCGCTCAAAACAGAACGCAAAGTATAAGCAGTTTGCACGCCAAAAGAAGCATCAATACGTCTTGTCATTTTTTATCCTTAATAGCGTAAGTAGCCTTGTTCAAGTACAAGACATGGTTTTGGTTTTTGTTGAATTAAATTGATATCGTGTGTCGCAATTAACACCGTCATGCCTAAACGATTAAACTCTTCAAACAGATTAAAAATCCCTAAAGAAAGTTCATCATCAAGGTTACCTGTAGGCTCATCCGCTAATAAAAGTTGCGGTTTATGTACGATTGCACGCGCGATATCCACACGTTGTTGCTCACCACCTGAGATTTGTGGCGGCATATAATTCGCTTTACTACGTAAGCCCACACGATCTAATGCAACCAATGCGCGTGTATGTGCTTCTTTCGGGTTCATGCCAGCAATAATCAATGGCAACGCCACATTTTCTGCTACGCTACGATCCGTTAATAGACGGTAATCTTGGTGAACCATGCCAATTTGGCGGCGTAAAAATGGGATTTCATATTTAGACAAACGCGTAATATCATGACCATTAAACCAAATATTACCGGCATTCGCCTTTTCCATTCCCATGATTAATTTAAGCAAGGTACTTTTACCCGCGCCAGAATGCCCAACAAGATAAGTCATACTTCCAACAGGAAGATGAAAATTCAAGCCTTGTAAGGCCGGCTGAGTCGCACCGTGATAAGCTTTAGAGACATTTGAAAATCGAATCACTTTATTATTCCTTTTTATTCTTCATTTTCGTGAACAAATAATGCTTCAATAAATTCTTCTGCATTAAATTCGCGTAAATCTTCTATCTTTTCACCCACACCAATATAACGAATTGGTAAATTAAACTGATCTGCAATGGCGAAAATTACCCCACCTTTTGCTGTTCCATCTAATTTGGTTAATGTAATACCTGTTAACCCAACCGCCTCATTAAAGAGTTTAGCTTGGCTAATTGCATTCTGCCCTGTACCCGCATCTAAGGTAAGCATGATTTCGTGCGGCGCGGTTTCATCGTATTTTCTCATGACACGAACAATCTTCTTCAATTCATCCATGAGATTATTTTTATTTTGTAAACGACCAGCCGTATCCGCAATTAAAATATCAATATTACGTGCCGCGGCAGATTGCATCGCATCAAAAATTACAGACGCAGAATCTGAACCCGTACTTTGTGCCACAACCGGAATATTATTACGTTCTCCCCATACTTGAAGTTGTTCTACTGCAGCAGCACGGAAGGTATCCCCTGCCGCTAACATGACTGATTTTCCTTCATTTTGGAATTTGCGAGCCAATTTACCAATTGTGGTTGTTTTACCTACACCGTTTACGCCAACCATCAAAATAACATAAGGCTTTTTAGTCGTATCAATGACCAATGGTTTGGCAACCGGTTTTAGAATTTCTACCATTTCAACTTTAAGTTGTTGGTAAAGCAATTCCGCATCTTGTAACTGTTTACGACTTGCGTGCTCCGTTAAATTCTTAATGATTTTATTCGTTGTTGGCACACCAATATCGGCAATTAAAAGCTGCTCTTCCAACTCTTCAAATAAATCATCGTCAATCTTTTTACCTAAAAAGAACGCTCGGAAACCTGCACCAATATTTTGTTTAGTTTTGAGTAAGCCTTTGACTAAACGACTAAAAAAGCCACCTTCACTTGGTTTTTCTTGCGTTTCGGTATTAATATCTGAACGGAATTCATCTTTAACATCTTCAACAATTTCAGGCTCAATCTCAGCATCAACCACAGGAAGATCTTCAACGACATTATCTTGCTCAATAATGCTTTCTGTTGGCTCTTCCTCAGAAAGTGCGGTAGAAACTCCTTCTGTTTTTTCTGTCTCTTCAGCCGTTGCCTCAATCACCGGTGTATCTAAAACTGGCTCAATATTGACCGCACTTTCAGGTGAAATCACTTCTTCTACAACAGGTTCAATATGCTCAACAATGGTATTCTCAGCTTTATCCTCTTGCAGCTGTTCCGCTAACTCCTGTAATTCTTCCTGTTCAACTTGTTCTAATTGAACGTTCTCGCTATTGTGAACAATCTCTTCCGTAGGCGAAACATCGGCAGATTCAACAGATGACTCTTCAATAGTTGGCTCAATTTTTTGTTCTTCTTGCTTTTTATTGCGACCAAAAAGAGAGGCCCAAAACCCGCCTTTTTTCTTTTCTTCTGACATAAATTCTTCTCTTAAACACAAATCTTTAAAAAATACTGCCTATTCTAGCAAAAAATCGTCTAAACTAAGCACAATTTTCACTAAAAATCTGTTTCTTTATGAAAAAAATGCAAGTTCAAAATGCTAAAGGCGAAGTTCGAATCATCGCGGGTCTTTGGCGTGGACGAAAATTACCGGTTTTAAATGCGGAAGGTTTGCGCCCTACCGGTGATCGCGTGAAAGAAACCTTATTCAACTGGTTGATGCCTTACATTGTGGATAGTCATTGTCTTGATTGCTTTGCGGGTAGTGGCTCACTTGGCTTTGAGGCTCTTTCTCGTCAAGCGAAACAGGTGACGTTTTTAGAGTTGGATAAAACCGTGGCGAATCAATTAAAGAAAAATTTGCAAACGCTAAAAACGACAGCTGAACAAGCCCAAGTGATTAATCAAAATAGCTTGGAATTTTTAAAACAAGCACAAAATCAGCCGCACTTTGATGTGGTATTCTTGGATCCACCTTTTCATTTTGGTTTAGCTGAACAAGCAATAGCTCTCTTAGAGGAAAAGAATTGGCTGTTGCCTCATGCGTTGATTTATGTGGAAACAGAAAAAGACAAACCGCTAAGCGTGCCTGAAAATTGGCAATTACTAAAAGAAAAAACCACAGGTATGGTGAGTTACCGCCTGTATCAAAAAGATTAGGAAATCATTATGTTAGATATTGTGTTATACGAACCTGAGATTCCGCAAAATACGGGAAATATTATTCGTCTTTGTGCCAACACGGGCTTTCGTCTTCATTTAATCGAGCCGCTTGGCTTTACATGGGATGATAAAAAATTACGTCGTTCTGGCTTGGACTATCACGAATTTGCTGAAATCAAAAAACATAAAACCTTTGAAGCCTTTTTAGAAAGCGAAAAACCGAAACGTCTTTTTGCACTCACCACTAAAGGTGGTCCTGCGCATAGCGAAGTGCAATTTGAATTAGGGGATTATTTAATGTTTGGTCCAGAAACACGTGGTATTCCCATGTCTATTTTGGATAAGATGCCAATGGAACAAAAAATTCGTATCCCAATGACTGCAAATAGCCGCAGTATGAACTTATCTAACTCTGTAGCTGTTGCAGTTTATGAAGCTTGGCGACAACTTGGTTACGAAGGCGCGGTGAATTTAAATCGATAAAAAACCAGTAAAATAGCTGCTTATTTTCTAAACAAAAATAAGCAGCTTTCTTTTTGCATTTAATTTGTGATCTCGATCACATATTTATAATTTTAAGATTCCCTTTTTACCAAAACAGCAGTATAAATAAATTACATTTAGAGAGGGATCTCGATGTACCCACTTGATCTATCAAGCTCTAGTCTTTCTTGACTCTTCAAGCAAACCTTCCCCGTTGTCCTAAATAAAAAATTGGCAGTCGAATGATTTGCCTCCCATTTGTATCCCTAAAATTTAACAACTATTGCAGCAAAATTAGTTTCATCTCACATCAATAAGGAGGTTGGGTGAATGAAGTTAATTTTGAATTGGTCGAAACAGCAGTGGCTAAGCACGGATGCTTACAAAAAAAGTGCGGTCAATTTTGGCCGCACTTCCTATTTCTATCATTTGCAAATCACTAACTTTGTATTGCTATTTTCTAAATAATCCGCAATTTGTTTTGGCACATCATCGGTGAAAAGATAATCCACATCTTTGAGCTCACCTAACCGTACAATGGCTTGTCGAGAGAATTTCGAATGGTCGGTCGCTAATAAGGTTTGACGCGAACTTTCTATAATGGCTCGTTTCACTTGGACTTCATGGTAATCATAGTCCAACAATGAACCATCAAGGTCTATTGCACTAATGCCCAGAATCCCGAAATCTAAACGGAATTGCGAAATAAAATTAACGGTTGCCTCACCAATAATACCCCCATCCTTACGTAAAGAGCCACCCGCCATCGTAATATCAAAGGTTTCATTTTGGCGTAATAAATGAGCGGCATTGATATTATTTGTCACAATGCGTAACCGTTCATGATTTAACAAGGCACTTGCAACAGCTTCAGGCGTGGTTCCAATATCAATAAATAAGGATGCACCGTTTGGAATACGTTTTGCCACTTCACGAGCAATGGCGCTTTTTTGGGAAGGGAAAAATTGTTTACGTTCAATGTAATCAGAATTTTCTGCGGTTGAAGAAGGGGCCGCACCACCATGATGACGACGAATTAAATCTTGTTCAGCAAGGATATTCAGATCGCGTCGAATAGTCTGAGGGCTAACTTCCAGTTCGATAACCAGTTCTTCTGTACTGGCATACCCTTTTAGCTTCACAAGCTCAATTATTTTCTGATGGCGTAATGATTGCTTCATATAAATGCCTATAAATTTGAATTAGCTAAACGATTTAGCCTTAATTTTACTCTGCAGAAATCCCCAAACCAATCCTAAGATAAAGCCTGAAATGTGGGCAGCGTTCCCTATATTAATACCAAAAAGCGGACTAATAAAGCCAAATACAAGCCCTACCAGTAACATTGTAAAAAAGCCTTCTGGCAAGTCAAAACTATGCGGGTGCAATTTGTCCACCACCAACACATAACCAAACACGGCATAAACCACACCTGATAGCCCGAAAAAGGCGGGACCGGTAAAATAATTCTGTACAGCACCACTCACTGCAGCAGAGACTAAAACTAATAATAAAAAATGGAGAGAACCAAATCGGCGCTCAATCGCGCCACCAAATAACCAAAACCAAGAAAGGTTAAATAAAATATGCGGTACTGACAAATGAACAATAGCATGAGTGAAATAACGCCATATCTCCTGATCTTCCCAAGAATAAGCAGGATAATGGAACAAATCCATAATCGGTTCTTCAAACCCTACATTCTGCAAGAGATAAATCACCGCGCAAAGTGCGGTCAAAATAAACGTGATTTTTTGTGCGCCCAATGTGCGTTTCAATACTTTTCTCTCTTCTGGCGCATCGGTTTCACTATCAAATAAAGACGGCATTTGTTATATTCCTTTTTATTTTTCGTCAATCATATAAGGTTCATTATGAAAAAACAAACTATGCCGACAGGATTTAGTGGCTTCGCTTGGGGACTTGCGGCATTTTGTTTACCCATTTTACTGTGGCCTATGGCTTCTTTGCTTTCCACGGCTTTTGTGAAAAACCCTACACTGAGCGATTTTCAGATCGATCTTTTCTCGATTATCTTTTGGGTTTATCCCTTTGTTTTAGTCTTAATTGCGCGTTTACTTTATAAATTGCATCAGCATAAACCAAAACTCGCCGTAAAATTATTACTGTTAAGTGCGGTCGTTTTTTATGTCGTTTTAATCTCAGTTTGCTACATTGGTTTTAACGCTTAAGAACATAACAAGATAATAGTCAACAAAAAAGGGAGCTTTCGCTCCCTTTTACATTATGTTCCTAATAATCAAAAATATAAAAAATTCCTACCTGCAATCAATTATGCAAAGTATTTTTCTAAATCGTCGCTACCACCGATGTGTTTACCACCAATGAATACTTGTGGCACAGTTGAGCGACCAGAAACTGCACGTACACTCACGATTGTTGCATCGTGACCTAATACGATTTCTTCAAAGCTTAAACCTTTATCGCGTAAAAGTTGTTTTGCTTTCGCACAATATGGGCAACCAGGTTTAGTGAAGATTGAAATTGATTCTTGCACTTGGTAATTTGGTGCAATGTATTTCAACATGGTATCTGCATCTGATACTTTAAATGGATCGCCTGGTTCATTTGGTTCAATAAACATTTTTTCAACTACGCCATTTTTCACAAGCATAGAATAACGCCAAGAACGTTTACCAAAACCTAAATCATCTTTTCCAACTAACATGCCCATACCTTCAGTGAAGGTACCGTTACCATCTGGAATGAATTTTACGTTATGTGCTTCTTCTGCTTCTTTCCATGCATTCATAACGAATGTATCATTTACCGATACTACTAAAATATCATCTACACCATGTTGTTTAAACACTGGCGCAAGTTCGTTATAACGTGGTAAGTGAGAAGATGAACAAGTTGGCGTGAACGCACCTGGTAATGAGAAAACAACAACAGTTTTGTTATCAAATAATTCAGATGTGGTTACATCAACCCATTGATCACCTTGACGAGTACGAAATGTAACTTGTGGGACTTTTTTTCCTTCCATATTAGACATAATGTGTCTCCTCTGTTAGTTAAATGAATTTGCCTTAAAAACTTAATAGGCATTATAGAAAGTTTTGTGATATAGTTACAATCAATTAATTCTATCCTTTTAATTGACATATTCTATAAAGTGAGAACCCTATGAATATTCGTGATTTAGAATACTTAGTTGCCCTTTCTGAATTCAAACATTTCCGTCGTGCTGCGGATTCTTGCAATGTTAGCCAACCCACTTTAAGTGGTCAAATCCGCAAACTCGAAGATGAGTTAGGCATTATTTTACTTGAACGTACTAGCCGTAAAGTGCTCTTCACACAATCGGGCATGTTACTTGTTGAGCAAGCTCGCACTGTATTACGTGAAGTAAAATTACTTAAAGAAATGGCCAGCAATCAAGGCAAAGAAATGACGGGTCCATTACACATCGGACTCATCCCAACTGTTGGTCCTTATCTACTTCCTTACATTGTACCAACATTAAAAGAAACTTTCCCAGATTTAGAAGTATTTCTTTACGAAGCTCAAACACATCAATTATTAGAACAATTAGAAACAGGTCGCTTAGATTGTGCGATTGTGGCTCGTGTACCCGAAACTGAAGCCTTTATCGAAGTACCCATTTTTGATGAAAAAATGTTACTTGCTGTTTCAGAAGAACATCCATGGGCTTCAGAAAGCAAAATTGCCATGAATACCCTAAAAGGGCAAGAAATGCTCATGTTAGATGATGGGCACTGCTTACGTAATCAAGCACTGGATTATTGTTTTACGGCTGGAGCGAAGGAAGATTCTCACTTCCAAGCGACGAGTCTAGAAACCTTACGTAATATGGTGGCAGCCAATGCCGGTATTACCTTTATGCCAGAACTTGCTGTATTAAATGAAGGCACACGTAAAGGCGTAAAATATATTCCTTGCCATTCACCCGAGCCCGCTCGTACTATTGCGCTTGTTTATCGCCCAGGATCGCCATTACGTAATCGTTACGAACGCGTTGCAAATGCGATCAGCGAACAAGTTAAATCAATTTTAGCGAATAAAAAATAATTCATCATAGACTGAGGAAAACCAAATGGCAGGCGTTCGAGCAATTCAAAAAGAAAAAACCCGTCGAGCCTTAATTGACGCAGCGTTCAATCAGTTGAGTGCAGAAAAAAGCTTTTCTAATTTAAGTCTACGTGAAGTGGCACGAGAAGCAGGTATTGCACCAACTTCTTTCTATCGCCACTTTAGCGATATGGATGAGCTCGGATTAGAAATGGTGGATGAAGCCGGCTTAACGCTTCGCCAATTAATGCGCCAAGCGCGTAAACGCATTGATGCCGGCGGCAGTGTCATCCGTGTTTCTGTTGAAACCTTTTTTGAATTTATCACTCACAGCACCAACGTGTTCCGTTTGCTTTTACGTGAAAGTTCGGGAACCTCTCAAGCGTTCCGTACTGCAGCAGCTCGTGAAATCAAACACTTTGTGGATGAATTAGCTGAGTACATTGCGAAGAAAAATCACTACTCTCAATATGTCTCTTATGTACAAGCTGAAGGTATGGTAACCATCGTATTCACGGCAGGTTCTAATGCATTAGACATGACCAAAGCTGAACAAGATTTGTTAAAAGAACGCGTTATCTTACAGCTTCGCATGCTTGCGAAAGGTGGAGATTTTGCGGCGCATAAAGAAAAAATGATGCGAAAATAGACCGCACTTTTCGACTAAAACAAAACACCCGCATCTCTGCGGGTGTTGCTTTATCTAAAAAAGGGAATTATTTACCATCCCAAGCTTTAATCGCATCTAAACGCGCTTTCACTTTGCTGCTTGAATCACCTTTGAAGTAATCTTTCGCTAAACCACCTTCAAAACCGCCGTAGTTCGGGTTAGGTAAAACGATAAATGTTTTACCAAATTTCGCTTTGTTTTGTGCCACGAAATCACGACGTTCTGCATTTTGTTTACCGTAGATTTCATCGCCGAAGTCATCTAGATTATCACCCACATAAACGACGATTTCATAACCTTGTTTTTCAATTTCTTCAAAACGTGCTGCTTTTGGTGATTTATCTTTTTTCAAGTAAAACGCTGAATCTTCAACACCATTAAAACCTAAACGTTTCATATCATCAATCGTACCTGCTTTTTCATTGCTTTCTTTACGATTAGAAACGTAGAACATTTTACCGCCATGGGTATTTACATAGTTATTGAATTCTACTGCGCCTGGTACAACACCTGATTGACGCGCTTCTACCCAACGAGTCCAGTCTTTGCCATCAAATGGTTTGTTGTTTTGAACTTGCCAGCCAGCATAAGGGCTGTTATCTAACATGGTTTCATCTAAGTCCACCACAACAGCTTTTTTCTTACCTTTTTTCACTTTAGCGTGATCAAATGCTACTTTTGCCGCATTGTATGCTTGGTAAGAAAGAGCTTGGTATTCACCTGATTGTTGAATCCAGTTTAGACCTAATACCGCTTGTTGTTGAAGCTGTGCATCCGCTTCTGCACTTTTATTTTGAGTCGCGCAACCCGTTAAAATAAATGCTGACATTGCTGCAATAGCGGTAAGTTTTAATGTTGTTTTCATTGATTGTTCCTTCTGTTAAAAAGTCATAATGACAGGCAAAAGTATAACAAGCCTATTTGGGCAGTGACTATGAGTTTATCAAACTTTATAACTAATTTGTGAGATAGATCACATTTTTCATTCTGAAGTAATCTAACAAGCTCGATGAAATCATTTCAAAAATCATCTTATTTTTTAACCGCACTTTTTCATCGCATTTCGCTGTATTTCACGGTAAACTATCTCAAGTTTTCAGAAATAATAGGTAATTTATGCGTCTTTTCATTGGAATTTTAGTGGGTATTCTCGTGCTATTTCAGTACGATCTTTGGTTTGGTAAAAACGGCTATTTTGACTACAAAGATGTGGCCGCTCAAATCAAAGAGAATAAAGCTGAAAATGAAAAGCTCTCACAAAGAAATCAAATGATTTCCGCTGAAATTCAAGGATTAACAAAAGGCTTTGAATCTATTGAAGAGCGTGCACGCATGAGCCATGATATGGTCAAACCAAACGAAGTGTTCTATCACATCGTCAAAGAGCATAAATAATGAGTCGCGAAATTATTGCCGTCATTCCTGCTGCGGGTGTTGGAAGCCGTATGCAAGCAAACAAACCGAAGCAATATCTGAAAATCCTAGATAAGACGATTCTGGAACATACGCTCTCAGTCATTCTATCCCACCCTGCAATTAATCATGTTATTCTTGCAGTAGGAAAAAATGATCCCTATCTTTCTGAAATTACCTTATTCCCTCATCAAAACATCACCCTCGTTGAAGGGGGAGAAACACGAGCTGAATCAGTTCTAAATGGACTCAACACAATCAAAAATGACCATGCTTGGGTATTGGTGCATGATGCGGCTAGACCTTGTTTAACACATCAAGATTTAGATAAATTGCTCCAAATCTATAATGAACAAGGTGCTATTTTGGCCATTCCGGCAGTAGATACGATTAAACGTGCCAATAAACAACAAGATATTATTAAAACAGAAGATCGCACTGAACTCTGGCTTGCTCAAACACCTCAATTTTTCCGTTGCGATCTATTAAGAAATGCACTTAAACAGGGGCTTTCTCAAGGCGCCAATATTACAGATGAAGCCTCTGCGATGGAACTTGCCGGATTTCAACCGCACTTAGTCGCAGGACGAAGTGATAATATTAAAGTCACGCGTCCAGAAGATTTAGCTTTAGCCGAATTTTATTTAACAAGGAAAACACTATGATACGAATTGGACATGGGTTTGATGTTCATGCCTTTGGTGAAGACCGCCCTTTAATTATTGGTGGCGTTGAAGTGCCTTACCACACTGGGTTTATTGCCCATTCTGATGGTGATGTCGCCTTACATGCCTTAACAGATGCTTTATTAGGTGCAGTAGCATTAGGTGATATTGGTAAACTCTTCCCTGATACCGATATGCAATATAAGAATGCAGATAGCCGTGTTTTATTACGAGAAGCATTCCGCCAAGTACAAGCAAAAGGCTATAAGGTCGGTAATGTGGATGTAACCATTATTGCTCAAGCCCCTAAAATGCGTCCTCATATCGATGCAATGCGAGCGAAGATTGCAGAAGATTTACATTGTGGTATTGAGCAAGTCAACGTGAAAGCAACCACAACAGAAAAACTTGGCTTTACAGGCCGAAGTGAAGGCATTGCTTGCGAGGCTGTCTCATTATTATTAAAAGCTTAAATTTTAGGTAAAAGAAAAGGTTGGTAAAATACCAACCTTTTTTATTTGTATTAAATTCTTATTGTTTTTTTAATAAATCGCGAATTTCAGTAAGTAATTCTTCTTGTGAAGGACCTTTTACTTCTTCTACTGGTTTTTTCACTTTATTGATACCTTTGATCATCATGAAGATTGCGAATGCAATGATGATGAAATCAAAGACGTTTTGAATAAATACACCGTAGTTTAAGGTTACTGCTGGGGTTTCACCTACAGCTTGAGCTAACGTGATTTTCAAATCTTTGAAATCCACGCCACCAGTTAAAATACCTAATACAGGCATTACTACGTCACCGACAAGTGAACTTACGATTTTACCAAAAGCACCACCGATGATCACACCGACTGCCATATCTACTACGTTGCCGCGCATTGCGAATTCGCGGAATTCTTTAAGAAAGCTCATAAAATTTCCTTTTGTGTTGGTTTAAAAAATTAAAAGAGTGCGTATTATAGGTTTTCAGATTAAAAAGTAAACTGTTATTTAAATAAAAAATGCACTTGGTTGGAATAATTTTTCAATTTCTGACACGGATTTCTTGTCATTAATATAAACAATCACATTATCCCCTTCTTCAATAGCAACCTGACGACGAGCAATGATTACTTCATTTTTACGTAAAATTGCCGCAATCATCGCCCCTACAGGCAGCTTGATATCGCCAATTTGTCTTCCAACCACATTGGATGTTGTCGCATCGCCATGTACAACAAGTTCAATGGCTTCCGCGGTACCATGACGCAAAGAGGCCACATTTTTGATATCCCCTTTACGCACATGTCCTAATAAAGCTGAGATTGTTGCTTGTTGTGGTGAAACCGCAATATCAATGGTTCCACCTTGAATCAAATTGATATATGCCATGCGTTGAATCAGCACCATGGCTTTTTTAGCCCCTAGGCGTTTTGCCAGTAACGCCGACATAATATTGGCTTCATCATCTGCACTTAGAGATAAAAAGACATCAACGCTCTCAATATGCTCTTCAAAAAGTAAATTTTGGTCAGAAGCATCACCATGGAAAACCAGGGTTTTAGAGAGTCTTTCAGCTAAAACTTTCGCTTTTTCTCCATCGCGCTCAATGAGTTTTACTTGATACTTATCTTCTAACTGTTTTGCCACACCTGAGGCAATATTCCCGCTGCCAACGATCATGATACGTTTGTAGGTTTTCTCAAGGCGTTGCAACTCACTCATCACCGCTTTAATGTGTTCCGTCGCACAAATAAAGGTAATTTCATCGCCCGCCTCAATAATGGTCGAACCTTGCGGACGAATTAATCTATCATTACGTAAAATCGAAATGATTCGGCAATCAATGTGTGGCATATGCTCTTTAAAAGCAGATAGTGCATAGCCCACTAACGGACCACCGTAATAGGCTTTTACAACCACAATGCTAATTCGATTATTGGCAAAATGTGCCACTTGCAACGCGCCTGGATAAGCAATTAAACGCGTAATCTCATCCGTAACTAAATTTTCTGGTGAAATAAGATGATCGATGGGTACGTTTTCATTATTAAATAATTTATCTTTCTCACGCAAATATTCCGCATTACGAATACGCGCAATACGTGTTGGGGTATTGAAAAGGGTATATCCCAACTGGCAAGCAATCATATTAATTTCATCTGATGCTGTTACGGCAATCATCAAATCTGCATCAGCGGCGCCCGCATCACGTAAAACCTTGGGTGAAGAAGGAGAACCTTTAACTACGCGTAAATCATGCTTATCTTGCAAATTCTGCAAATGTTGAGATTCATTATCTACTAGCGTGATATCGTTATCTTCACTCACTAAATTTGCCGCAAGTGTTGTACCTACTTGCCCAGCACCTAAGATGATTATTTTCATTCTGTTCTCTCCACAACCAAAGGTCGTATGCCAATTTCAGCTGAATTTAGACCGCACTTTAATGCCTCAATACGGCGACAAATCGTCGATGTAACTTGTTCAGCTTCTGCCATTTTTTCTGCGGTAATCGCTGGATCTTGTTTACCAAATAACAGGCCATCGAGTAAACGCTCCGCATGCATGCCTTCACGACAAAAATGCAACACGCCTACATCTTCAAATAATGTCGCCACTTTTGCCGTTTTAGTGGTTGCAATGCCCAAGGCTCCATCTTCACCGCCGAGCTCTCGGAATAATTGATGTGTTGGAAATCCGCCACACGCTAAGAAAAAAGCTTTATTGAAAACGATATTTCCCCCGCAGGTCATGCGCATATATTGCCATGCCTGATCAAAATTAGGGTGTTCAGCATAACGTTGGGCTAAATTTATCGGTTTTAATGCTAATCTCACGACTGAAGTATCTGGCTGAAAATGAAAGGTTGCCGCAGCTACTTCTAATGCACCAGGTTCATATGCATCATCTGCATCTAAAAACGCGACAAAATCGACCGCACTTTTAGCCGAGAGCATCGCACCCCAATTTCGAGCCATTGCAACACCACTATTTTTCGGCATTTGCTCGATAGAGATTCTGTCAGGATATTGTTCTGCAAGCTGTAAGACTAATGCAAATGTATTATCTGTCGATGCATCATCAATCAGCCAAAGGTGACCAAGATTATTTTGCTGCAACACAGACTCTACTGCACGAACAAGCGTGTGTTCAGTGTTATAGCAAGGAATGACGACATCAATTAAAGGCAAATTCATTTAAGCTGACCATTTTCTCAATTTTGCATAATAGAACCCATCACCGCCATTCTCTTGTGGCAGGAATTGGATTCCAATCGTATTTTCCGTTTGTTCAAACGGCAATGGCATTAATTCTGCATCGGGTGTTTCAGCTAAAAAATGCTGTATTTGCTGACTGTTCTCATCAGGAAGCACCGAGCAAGTCGCGTAAAGCAAAATACCATTAGGTTTTAATTTTGCCCAAAGCGCTTTTAGAATTTGTCCTTGCAAGGCAACCAATTGAGCAATATCCGTTTCTTGACGCAGCCATTTAATATCCGGATGACGACGAATCACGCCCGTTGCTGAGCAAGGTGCATCTAATAAAATACGATCAAAGGATGCACCACTTAAACCTATTTCTGAGAGCCACTTTTCAGGCTCGGTCGCATCGCCACAAACAACTGTCGCCTGTTGATTCAAACGGACAAGATTTTCTTCGACACGTTTTAAGCGATGAGCCTCCACATCAAGCGCTATTACCTTCGCTTGTGGCGCCATCTCTAAAACATGTGTAGTCTTCCCACCGGGAGCCGCACAAGCATCTAAAATTAATTCACCATTTTGTGGCTCAAGCAATAAAGCAGACCATTGTGCATTAAGATCCTGAACAGTCACCGCACCTTGTTCAAAATTCGGTAGTTTCGAGACAGAAAGTGGTTGTGCTAAACGCAAAGCATGTGGATTATCACATTCAAATGAGACTATCTCTTGCTCTTCCAATAAAGTGCGGTAAGTTTTCGTGTTATTTTGCTGTTGATTGACCCTTAACCACATTGGTGGCTTTTGGTTATTCGCCTCAATAATTTCACGCCAATTAGGATAAGCTTTTTTGAGTTTATTCACAAACCATTCAGGATGAAGCGTTTGCCAATGCTTATCTACTACAGCAAGAATATCCTCTTGCTCCCGTAAGAAACGACGCAATACACCGTTAATCAAACCACGGAAACTATCTGATTTTAATGATTTTGTGGCGTTCACCACTTCATCTACCGCCGCATGAGCGGGCACGCGCATATAAAGTAATTGGTACAATCCCACCAATAGCAAGCAGTGCACGATGCGGGCTTTCCCCTTCAATGGCTTATCTAATAGTTTTTTTATAATATTTTCTAAACGAGGCAATACGCGACAAATACCAAAGGTGATTTCCTGTAATAAAGGTAAATCCTGTGGCTTTACCTGCGATTGCACTTCAGGAAGCAACGTTGACAAGGACTTACCTTGATCTAAAACCTGTAAAATCACTTGAGCAGCAATCGCGCGTACCGAAAGTGCGGTCGATTTTCCCGTTTTTTTGCGTTGAAATATCATTAGTTTAGAACCTTACCAACCTGGAACCAATCTGCTCGACCATTGAGGAAGTCTTGCACAGGCATAGGTTTCTTGCCTGCGGGTTGAAGTTGCAATAAATTTAAAACACCTTCTTTCGTGGCAATTTGGATACCTTTTTTATCGACACTTAAAATTGTTCCTGCCGGTTTATCCACATGTGGCAACACGGCGGCCGCATAAACTTTTAGAGTTTGCTCATTACCTTTTTCATCGGTTAATTGTAAGAAACTCATCGGCCAAGGATTAAATGCTCGAATATTACGTTCAAGCTGGGCTGCCGATAGCGACCAATCTAATTTAGCCTCTTCTTTGGAAAGTTTCTCTGCATAGTTACTTTGGCTATCATCTTGTTTTTCAGCAATGAATTTCCCTTCTTCCAAATAATCCAAAACATCAAGCAATGCAGCTGGCGCAATTTCAGCTAATTTATGGTAAAGCGAAGCAGAAGTTTCTTGTGCATCAATATCGCAATACACTTTGTGTAACATATCGCCAGTATCTAAACCCACATCCATTTGCATAATCGTCACACCGGTTTGCTTATCACCAGCCCAGATAGCGCGCTGAATAGGTCCGGCGCCACGCCAACGAGGTAAGAGAGAGCCATGCACATTTAAACAACCTAAACGAGGCATATCCAACACCGCTTGAGGTAAAATCAAACCATAAGCTACCACAACCATTACATCAGCATTTAACGCTTTAAGCTCTTCTTGCACTTCTTCTTTACGTAAGGATTTTGGTTGATAAACAGGAATTTGATGCTGTTCAGCTAATTGCTTTACAGGACTTGCCTGCAATTTTTTACCGCGGCCAGCCGGTTTATCTGGCTGCGTATAAACAGCAATAATATTGTGATGTGAATTTAAGAGTGCAGTAAGATGCTGTGCTGCGAAATCCGGTGTACCGGCAAAGATGATATTCAATGGTTTCATAATGTTCTACGTTATGGCGTTAATAGGAAAAGTGCGGTCATTTTATACCGCACTTTTGATTATTGTTTTGCAATTTGTTTTTTATATTTCACTAATTTTTCTTTGATACGTTGACGTTTCAACGGTGAAAGATAATCCACAAATAAAATACCGTTCAAATGATCGATCTCATGTTGAATACAGATTGCTAATAAACCATCTGCATCAAGCGTAAATTCTTTTCCATGACGATCTAACGCTTTTACCGTGACTTTTTCTTTACGAGGCACTAAAGCACGGAATCCAGGAATAGATAAACAACCTTCTTCAATTCCTGTTTCACCTTCAGAAGCCAAAATTTCTGGATTGATCAACACTAATTGATTTTGTTTGTCACCTTCAATATCAATCGTAATAATACGCTGCAAGATATCTACCTGTGGAGCAGCAAGACCAATGCCTTCTTCTTGGTACATCGTATCAAACATATCATCTACAATTTTGCGAATGTCATCATTGACTTCTGCAACTGGCTCACAAACAATTTTAAGGTGATCATCTGGATAAATTAATACATTAAGTGCGGTCATATTTTCTCTTGTTTTATAAAAATTACAGCGATGATTGTATCATAGAATCAACGCTTTGCTAAAATATTGAAAAATCCATAAACAAAAACCCCAAGCCATTCAGCTCGGGGTTCTACATTCAGTACCTGGCGGTGTCCTACTCTCACATGGGGAAGCCCCACACTACCAT
>CAUQBI010000005.1:0-120945 GCA_963516375.1 Parahaemophilus parainfluenzae
GATATGGGCTGTTTTTACCTGGCTCAGTTAATGTACCACGATATTCACGCATTTCATCTGGAGAAAGTTCATCCACATACGCTAAACCTTTTTCGATCAACTCAATCGCATAGCCATAAAGTGCATCGAAGTAATCAGATGCATAACGCGGTTCGCCTTCCCATTTAAAACCTAACCATTCCACATCTGCTTTGATGGAATCCACATATTCCACGTCTTCTTTTACTGGGTTGGTATCGTCAAAACGTAGGTTACATAAACCGTTATATTCTTTTGCCAAGCCGAAGTTTAAGCAAATCGATTTTGCGTGGCCAATATGTAAATAGCCATTCGGCTCAGGCGGGAAACGAGTATGAACACTTTTGTGTTTACCCGAAGCTAAATCTTCATCAATAATTTGAGTAATGAAATTGTGTGTGCGGGTATTTTCCGCATTTTCTAGAGTGTGTTCTGTATTGCTCATAAATTTCTCAATAAATTGAAAATAATTTCCCCATTCTATACGAAAAGTCTGGCGTTGTGAATTTGATCACAAAACTAACCGCACTTTCATTAAATTAAGACTGAATTTTTTAGGATTTTTAGGTCTAACTTGAAGATTTTTCGTGCAAACTGAAAAGTTTACCTTTAGAATACCACTTTACTGAACAAACGTTCATTTTTATTTAGGATAACAAAGTCTTTATGAAAAAACGCTTTTTTATTTTACTCGGATTACTCGTTGCTACCGGTGCTGTTTATTATTTTTTCTCAAGCAATAACAAACAAGAAACCACCTATCTGACTGAATCGGTTACACGTGGCAATGTGGAAAAAACAGTTGTCGCCTCTGGTTCAGTTGAAAGCGTGAATGAAGTTGATGTTGGTGCTCAAGCTTCAGGTAAAATCACTAAACTCTATGTCAAATTAGGGCAAGAAATCAAAAAAGGCGAAATGATTGCAGATATTGATTCTACAACCCAAATTAATACCTTAAATACCAAAAAAGCGGCATTGGTCAGCTATCAAGCTCAATTAAAAGCGAAGAAAACTGCTTATGATGTAGCTCTTTCAAGTTATAACCGCTTATCAAAACTTTATACACAAAAAGCGACGTCTTTGGATAGTTTGAATACTGCAAAAAGCACACTTGATAATGCGAAAGCTGAAATGGAAGCCATTGAAGCCAATACCAAACAAGCTGAAATTGAAGTGAATACCGCAGAAACCAATGTGGGTTACACCAAAATCACCGCCCCAATGGACGGTACCGTTATTTCTGTGCCTGTTTCTGAAGGTCAAACCGTTAACGCCAACCAAACGACGCCAACGATTGTAACCATTGCTGATTTAAGCAAAATGAAAATTAAGCCTGAAATTTCAGAAGGCGATATTACTAAAGTTAAAGCAGGTCAAGAAGTCAGCTTTACTATTTTATCGGATAGTCAAACTGTATATCACTCCGTCATTGATTCTGTTGATCCAGCCAATACCACGACAAGTGATAGCTCTTCAACATCATCTTCGATAAGTTCAAGCAGTAGCTCAACGACCAGTGCGATCTACTATTACGCCAATGTTTTAATTGATAACCCAGATCGTACCTTACGCATCGGAATGACGACAGAAAACAACATTAAAATTGCCAATGCAAAAGACGTGTTATTGGTTTCCAATATGGCTATTCAAAAACGTGATGGCAAAAGCTTTGTGAATGTATTGAATGACAAAAATCAACCTGAACAGCGTGAAGTTGAAACCGGTATTCAAAATGATTTCCAAACTGAAATCAAATCTGGTTTAAACGAAGGTGAAAAAGTTATCGTGTCACAAGTGGCCAATGGTGAAAAAGTAGGCTCTATGCCTCGTGGTCCAAGAATGTTCTAAAAGTGCGGTAGAAAATTAATGAATATTATTGAAATTAAGGATCTCAACCGTTACTTCGGTGAAGGCGAAAATCGCGTTCATATTTTAAAGAATGTCTCTTTAAATATTGAAAAAGGCGATTTTGTGGCAATTATTGGACAATCAGGTTCAGGCAAATCAACCTTGATGAACATCATCGGGTGCTTGGATACGGCAACTAGTGGTTCTTACAAGATCAATGGCAAAGAAACTATTGAATTAAGCAAAGATCAGCTTTCAGATTTGCGTAGCCAAAAATTCGGCTTTATTTTCCAACGCTATAACTTATTGTCGAGTTTGACAGCCGCTGAGAACGTCGCCTTGCCTGCTATTTATGCAGGAATGTCGCAAGAAAAACGGCTTTCTCGTGCAAAACAACTTTTAGAAAAATTAGGCTTAGGCGATAAATGGCAAAATAAACCAAGCCAGCTTTCTGGTGGTCAGCAACAACGTGTGAGTATTGCCCGTGCGTTGATGAATGGTGGCAAAATTATTTTAGCCGATGAACCCACTGGTGCATTGGATTCGCAAAGTGGTCAAAATGTAATGGAAATTCTGCGACAATTACACGCAGAGGGACACACCATTATTATGGTAACCCATGACCGAGAAATTGCTGCCAGTGCGAATCGCGTGATTGAAATTAAAGATGGCGAAATCATTGGCGATACACAAAAAGAAGCAGTAAAAAGTGCGGTCGAAAATCAAACCAAATCTAAACCGCACTTTGGGTTAAGCAAAGATCAATTTGTTGAAGCCTTTCGCATGTCTGTGAGTGCCATTATTGCCCACAAAATGCGTTCTCTTTTAACCATGCTCGGGATTATCATCGGGATTACGTCTGTGGTTTCTGTCGTGGCATTGGGAAATGGTTCACAACAAAAAATCTTAGAGAATATTAAAGGCATTGGTACAAATACCATGACCATTTTTAATGGTACAGGCTTTGGCGATCGTCGTGCTGAACAAATGCAGAATCTCACAATTAATGATGCCACTGCCTTAAATCAACAAAGCTATGTACAAAGTGTCACGCCAAATAGCTCATCAAGTGGAACATTGATTTATGGCAACCAAACTTTCTCCTCGACCAGTTTAAAAGGTGTAGGCGAACAATATTTTGATGTAGATGGATTAAAACTAAAATCTGGTAATTTATTTTCTGCTCAAGATGTTGTTGATAACAATCAAGTAGCCTTAATCGATGAAAGTGCGAAAAAGTCGATTTTCCCAGATGAAAATCCTATCGGCAAAATTGTGATGTTTAATAAACGTCCATTACGTATTATCGGCGTGGTATCTGATAAACAAATGGGCGGGGCAAGTAGTTCACTTAATCTCTATGCGCCTTACACTACTGTGATGAATCGTATTTCGGGCAGTAAAAAAATTGGTTCGATTACCGTTAAAGTGGATGACTCGGTGAATACGACTGTCGCCGAAAAAGGAATTACTGAATTACTCACCATGCGCCATGGTAAAAAAGATTTCTTCATCATGAATAGCGATACCATTAAGCAAACCATTGAAAGTACCACTGGCACGATGAAATTGCTCATTTCCTCTATCGCCTTTATTTCATTAATCGTTGGTGGAATTGGGGTGATGAATATCATGTTGGTTTCCGTGACAGAACGAACCAAAGAAATTGGTGTGCGAATGGCTATTGGGGCAAGACAATTTAACATTCTGCAACAATTTTTAATTGAAGCCGTATTGATTTGTTTAATTGGCGGCGTGACGGGTATTCTGCTTTCGGGTTTAATCGGTCTACTATTTAACGTATTTATGACTGACTTTACGATGGCATTCTCTACCGGCTCAATTGTTGCAGCGGTGGTCTTCTCTACCCTTATTGGTGTGATCTTCGGCTATATGCCGGCAAAACGTGCAGCGCAATTAGATCCAATTACAGCTCTTGCTCAAGAATAAAGAAATTTTGTAAAACACAAAAGAGCGGTTAAAATTCTTACTAATTTTCGACCGCACTTTAATTAAAAAGAAAGGAAAAAATCCATGTTAAAAATGAAAAAATTAACCTTAGCAATCGCGATGGCAACGGCTCTAGCAGGTTGTGCTAACATCGGCGATTCTTATAAAGCGAGCCAGCAGGATTACCAAAATTATGCGGAAATCACCAAACAATTTAATGTAAAAGAAAACTGGTGGACGCTTTACAATGATTCACAATTAAATCGTGTGGTAGAACAAGCATTAGTCAACAACAAAGATTTAGCCAAAGCGTCTATTGCCGTAAACCGTGCTCTATATAATGCAAACCTTGCAGGCGCGAATTTAATTCCGGCATTTAGCGGTTCAACCCAATCTTCCGCAAGTAAAAATATGAAAACCGGTGGCAGCTCAGCAGTAAGCCATCAAGGTGCATTAAATGTGAGTTATACGTTAGATTTATGGCAACGCTTAGCGGATACTGCAGATGCTGCAGAATGGTCACACAAAGCAACGGCTGAAGATTTAGAAGCAACCAAACTTTCACTCATCAACTCTGTTGTGACAACGTATTATCAAATTGCTTATTTAAATGACGCTATCAG
This sequence comes from Parahaemophilus parainfluenzae, assembly GCA_963516375.1. Classification (GTDB taxonomy): domain Bacteria; phylum Pseudomonadota; class Gammaproteobacteria; order Enterobacterales; family Pasteurellaceae; genus Haemophilus_D; species Haemophilus_D parainfluenzae_AG. The sequence goes on from CAUQBI010000005.1 coordinate 4,440, forward strand.
CACAACTGAGGAAACCATTAAATACTACAACGACATTAGCAGCATTATGCAACGTCGTTTATCTCAAGGCGTGGCTGACAGCGCAAGTGTAGATCAAGCACAACAAGCGGTATTGAACGCACGTAACAACTTGATCAACTATCAAACACAACGTAAAACAGCGGAACAAACTTTACGTAACTTACTAAACTTAAAACCGGAAGAAGCATTAAATATCAACTTCCCACACATTCTTAATGTGAAAAATGTGGGCGTAAATTTAAATGTGCCTGTTTCTGTCATTGCGAATCGTCCTGATGTGAAAGGCTATCAATATCGCTTAAGCAGTGCATTCAAAAATGCGAAAGCAACCGAAAAAGGTTGGTTCCCAGAAGTGACTCTAGGCGGCAGCTTAACATCAAGTGGTACTAAAGTCGGTAACGCATTGCACAATCCAGTTGGTACAGGGTTAATCGGTATTAGCCTACCATTCCTCAACTGGAATACGGTGAAATGGAACGTGAAAATCTCTGAAGCCGATTATGAAACCGCACGTTTAAACTACGAGCAAAGCATCACTAAAGCCTTAAACGATGTAGATACTAACTACTTCGCCTATACACAAGCGCAAAGTGCCTTTGCTAACTTGCAAAAAACACACAGCTATAATCAACGTATCACCAAATACTATCGTGATCGTTACAATGCTGGTGTATCTGAATTACGTGAATGGCTCGCCGCGGCAAACACAGAGAAAAGCTCTCAACTTTCTATCTTGAATGCGAAATACAACATCATTCAAGCAGAAAATGCCGTATATAGTTCAATGGCAGGTTATTACTCCCGTTAAAATCATGATTAAGGAAGTTTCGGCTTCCTTAATCTTTTTTATGGACATGCAAAATGAAAAAACAACTAACTTTTTATTTCATTCGCCACGGTAAAACTGTTTGGAATACGGAAGGTTTAATGCAAGGTCATGGCGATTCCCCATTGACCGAAGAAGGCATTAGTGGTGCGAAAAAAACAGGTGTGGCACTTACTAATATTCCTTTTGTCGCAGCCTACTCTAGCGTATTAAAACGTACCATCTCGACCGCCTCTCATATTATTGGTGAACGAGATATTCCCCTTTTCCATCACCAAGGTTTAAACGAACAATATTTTGGTTCTTGGGAAGGTCAACTTGTTGATACCTTAAGAGAACATCCAGAATTCCAACAACTCATTAAAGATCCTGCCAATTACAAAGCTCAAGTAAATGGTGGAGAAACATTCGAACAGCTGGGCAAGCGTGCCATGAAAGCATTGCACGACATTATTAAGATCCACGATAAAGGCAATATTCTCATTGTGTCGCATGGCCATACTCTACGTTTATTGCTTGCCTTATTAAACGGTGCAACGTGGCAAAATCACCGCGATGAAGATAAATCAGTATCGCTCATTAACACCTCAATTAGTGTTGTGCATTATGATGATGAGAACGGTTTTTACGTTGAGAAAATAAATGATGCGGATCATTTAAAATAAGCAAATTTACCTAAAAAATAACCGCACTTTGGATGACCTAAAGTGCGGTTAATTTTTATGATGTTTTTGTGATTATTTCACTTCGCGGAATAAAATCTCGCTTGGAATCACAGAGCCTTGCCAGTAAAGCTCAGTTGACACTTTCTCTGCTAAATCTAAGAAAGATTTCGCAATTTCACTGTCTGGTGCGGCAACTACGGTTGGTTTACCCGCATCCAAATCTTGACGAACTTGGATATTCAACGGTAACTGACCTAATACTTTCACATTGTATTTTTGTGCCATTTTTTCTGCACCACCGGTACCAAAAATCGCTTCGTGATGGCCACAATTGCTACAAATATGCATAGACATATTTTCCACAATACCTAACACTGGCACAGATACACGTTCAAACATCGATACGCCTTTCACCGCATCTAATAACGCAATATCTTGTGGTGTTGTGACCACTACTGCACCCGTTACAGGGATTTGTTGTGAAAGGGTTAATTGGATATCACCTGTACCAGGAGGCATATCGATTACTAAGTAATCTAAGCTATCCCATAAGGTTTCATTTAAAAGCTGGCTTAATGCACTACTTGCCATAGGACCACGCCAAATGGTTGCATTATCTTCATCCATTAAGAAACCGATCGAGTTGGCAGATAAACCATACGCTTTAATTGGGGTGATATGTTGGTTATCTGGTGAAGTTGGGCGTTGATGCGGCGCACCTAACATATGCGGAATAGATGGGCCGTAAATATCTGCATCTAAGATCCCCACACGAGCACCTTGAGCTTGTAAAGCAAGCGCAAGATTCACCGAAACGGATGATTTCCCTACCCCGCCTTTACCTGAAGTCACCGCAATGATGTTCTTCACACCTTTTACAGCGGGTTGATTATTTGCACGTTTTAAGGTTGCGATTTGATAATTCACCACCCATTTGATTTCTTTGCTATCTGTTGCTTTTAATAACGCATCAGAAAGCTGCTGTTTCACTTGCTCCACGCCAGTGTTCCATGCAAAAGGCAATTGTAATTCAATACGTAATACGTCACCGCCTTTTTCAACTTTCTTCAAAGTCTTTAATTCGATTAAGTCTTTTTGTAAGGTTGGGTGTTGAAATTGTTGGAAAAGTTGCAGAACCTGAGATTGTTGTTCTGCCGTTAAATTTTCAGAAAAAGCAGTTGCCATAATATTCCTTTAATAGTAGTAGGTAGTAGAGTAAATTTGTCAGGGATATTCTACCCTTTTTACACCTCAAATGTTAAGCTAAAAGTATAACTAAACTAGAAAAAATCACACTAATCGGGTAACATACTCGCAGTTTTTGCAAAAAGAATAAGAGAAAAATAATGACAACTCAACCTCGTAAAATTTTAGTCACTTGTGCATTACCTTATGCAAATGGCGCCATTCATTTAGGCCATATGTTAGAACACATTCAAGCGGATATTTGGGTGCGTTTCCAACGTATGCGTGGCAATAAAATTCATTTTGTCTGTGCTGATGACGCACACGGCACACCAATCATGCTTAATGCTGATAAATTAGGCATTACACCAGAAGAATTAATCGCAAAAGCAAAAGCTGATCACGTACGTGATTTTGCAGGTTTTAATATCAGTTTTGATAACTATCACTCTACTCACAGTGAAGAAAATAAACAAATCACTGCGGACATTTACAATAAATTAAAGGCAAAAGGCTTCATTAAAACGAAAGTGATTTCTCAGTTATTCGATCCTGAAAAGAATATGTTCTTACCAGATCGTTTCGTCAAAGGGACTTGTCCAAAATGTAAAGCTGAAGATCAATATGGTGATAACTGCGAAGTTTGTGCATCCACTTATAGCCCGATGGATTTAATTAATCCACGTTCTGCTGTATCAGGTGCAACACCAATCATCAAAGAATCTGAACACTTCTTCTTTGACTTACCTGCTTTTGAAGGGATGTTAAAAGAATGGACTCGTTCTGGCTCGCTTCAGCCTGAAATTGCAAACAAAATGCAAGAATGGTTTGAAAGTGGTTTGCAACAATGGGATATTTCTCGTGATGCCCCTTATTTTGGTTTTGAAATTCCAGGTGCAAAAGATAAATTCTTCTATGTTTGGCTAGATGCCCCAATCGGCTACATGGCTTCTTTCAAAAATCTCTGCGATCGTGAAGGCATTGATTTTAATGAATTCTGGGGAGAAAACAGCGATGCAGAACTTTATCACTTTATCGGTAAAGATATCGTATATTTCCACAGTCTATTCTGGCCGGCGATGTTAGAAGGTAGCGAATTCCGCAAACCAACCAATGTGTTTGCTCACGGTTATGTCACCGTAGATGGCGCAAAAATGTCAAAATCACGCGGTACATTTATCCAAGCTAGCACCTATTTAAATCACATTGATCCGGAATGTTTGCGTTACTACTACGCAGCAAAATTAAACGATCGTATCGAAGATCTCGATTTCAATTTGGAAGATTTCGTTCAACGAGTCAATACAGATATCGTTAATAAATTAGTCAATTTAGCGTCTCGTAATGCGGGCTTTATCACAAAACGTTTTGAAGGCAAATTAGCAGATAAATTAGAAGACGAAGCGCTTTTTGCTGAATTTACTGCACAAGCTGAACAAATCGCTGCTTATTATGAAAGCCGCGAATACAATAAAGCGATTCGTGAAATCATGGCATTAACTGATAAAGCCAATAAATATATTGATGAAAAAGCCCCTTGGGTCATTGCAAAAGAAGAAGGTAAAGATGCCGAATTACAAGCAGTTTGCTCAATGGGTATCGAGCTTTTCCGTGTATTAATGTCTTACTTAAAACCGGTTCTTCCAAAACTAGCTGAACGTGCAGAAGCGTTCTTACAAACAGAACTAACATGGGATAATATTGCACAGCCATTATTTGGTCATCAGCTTACCCCATTTAAAGCCCTTTTCTCTCGTTTAGAGAAAAAACAAATTGATGCTGTTGTAGAAGAAACTAAAGCACTTTTCGCTGAAGCAAACAAAGCGACAGAAAAAACAGCGGCAAAAGCGACCGCACTTTCAAATGTCGAACCAATTGCTGAAACCATTACCATTGACGATTTTGCTAAAATTAATATGCGTGTGGCAAAAGTGTTGAAATGTGAAGCGGTACCAGAATCAAACAAACTCTTACGTTTTGAATTAGATTTAGGTGACCATACTCGCCAAGTGTTCTCTGGCATTAAAGCGGCTTACAACAAACCTGAAGAATTGGAAGGTCGTTTTGTTATTGTGGTTGCAAACCTTGCACCACGTAAAATGAAATTTGGTGTATCAGAAGGAATGATTCTTTCTGCTGGTACTGGCGGAAGTGATTTATTCTTACTTTCAGCTGATAGCGGTGTGACTGCCGGTATGCAAGTAAAATAATTTAATATTTAGGCGACTTCGGTCGCCTTTTTTATTGCCAAATAGAATCAAATACCCTACCATATCAATCAGCTATTTATCATGCAAGTTAAAAGGAATTCATTATGACAAACGAACTTATCTGCTATAAACAAATGCCGGTTTGGACAAAAGATAAACTACCTAAAATGTTCCAAGAAAAACACAATACAAAAGTGGGCACTTGGGGCAAACTTACGGTGTTGAAAGGTAAGCTTAAGTTTTATGAGCTAACTGAAGATGGTGATGTTATTGCTGAGCATATTTTCACGCCAGAAAGTAACATTCCGTTTGTCGAGCCACAAGCCTGGCACCGAGTTGAAGCGCTTTCTGATGACTTAGAATGTTCGCTTGGCTTCTATTGCAAAAAAGAAGATTACTTCAGCAAAAAATATAATATGACGGCAACGCATGGTGATGTGGTTGATGCAGCTAAAATTATCACGCCTTGTAAAGTGTTAGATTTAGGCTGCGGACAAGGTCGTAACTCCCTTTATTTAAGTTTAAAAGGTTATGATGTGACTTCTTGGGATCACAATGAAAACAGCATTGCCTTCTTAAATGAAACCAAAGATAAAGAAAACTTAGATATCAAAACTGCTGTTTATGATATTAACACCGCTAATATTCAAGAAAACTACGACTTTATTGTATCAACCGTGGTATTTATGTTCTTAAATCGTGAGCGTATTCCAGCCATTATTAAGAATATGCAAGAACACACCAACCCAGGTGGTTATAATTTAATTGTAGCAGCGATGTCTACGCCTGAGGTGCCTTGTCCATTAGCGTTCTCATTTACGTTCTCGGAAGGTGAATTAAAAGAATACTACAAAGATTGGGAATTCTTAGAATACAACGAAAATATGGGCGAATTACATAAAACCGATGAAAACGGCAATCGCATTAAATTAAAATTTGCCACAATGTTAGCAAGAAAAAAATAATTCGCTAATTGAAAAGAAAATGACCGCACATTATTAGATAAAGTGCGGTCATTTTTTATGGTATTTTAATTACTCTTCAATAGAACGTAATAACTCATTGATACCTACTTTACCTAAAGTTTTTGCATCAACTTTTTTCACGATCACTGCACAGTATAAGCTGTATTTACCACATTTAGATGGAAGGCTACCTGAAACCACTACAGAACCAGCAGGAACGCGGCCATAGAATACTTCACCTGTTTCACGATCGTAGATCTTCGTTGATTGACCAATGAATACGCCCATAGAGATCACACAACCATCTTCCACAATCACGCCCTCAACGACTTCAGAACGTGCACCGATAAAACAGTTATCACCGATAATGGTTGGGTTTGCTTGTAATGGCTCTAATACACCACCAATACCTACACCACCAGATAAGTGTACATTTCTACCAATTTGCGCACATGAACCAACAGTTGCCCATGTATCAACCATGGTACCTTCACCCACGTATGCACCGATATTTACATAAGATGGCATTAATACACAGTTTTTAGAAATGTATGCCCCTTTACGTACGGTTGCAGAAGGTACGACACGGAAACCTTCTTGAGCAAAACGCTCTTCGGTATAGTCAGCAAATTTCAATGCCACTTTGTCGTAGTATTTAGTTTCAGCACCATCAATGATTTGGTTATCATTGATACGGAAAGATAATAATACCGCTTTTTTCAACCATTGATGAGTAACCCATTCGCCATCAATCTTTTCTGCAACACGGTATTTACCGCTGTCTAATCCTTCGATTACTTCTTCGATTGCTGCACGAGTTTGTGCATCAACTGTTTTAGGGGTAATTTCCGCACGTTTTTCAAATGCAGCTTCAATAACTTGTTGTAAATTTGACATTTTGCTTCCTATTGTTGATGTGAAATAACGGTTGATAGTTTTATCATATTTTTGACTTTCAAGCAAAAAACAACCGCACTTTCTTTTGATTTAAAACATAAAAAAAGCGAACCTAATGGCTCGCTTTTTTCTATTTTTTCGTTTAAGTTAGTTGATAACAGAAACATTTAATGATGAACCGCCAACGATTCTTACGCGACGACCTGCTTTAAAGCTAGGATCCGCTTTTTGAACCACAACGATCTCTTCTCTATTATCTTTTCTGATAACAAGCTCTGCACCATTAACTTGGCTCATTTTCTCTTCAATTTTGCTACCTGCAATGGCACCGCCAATCGCACCAATAACACTTGCAATGGCTTGACCAGTACCACCACCGATTGTGCTGCCAGCGATACCACCTAAAGCACCACCACCAACTGAACCAATGACACCATTGTTATCAGCTTGGATTTTAACAGGACGAACAGATACGATTGTACCATAACTAATTGAACGAGCTTCTTTTGCTTGATCTGCAGAGTATACATCACCACTAAAAACATCGGTGTTTGCACAACCCGTTAAACCAACAGACATCATAAGTGCTAATGCTACTGTTACTTTTTTCATAAAACTAACCTTCTAAAAATGAATTAGATTGGGTTTCTTGGAGACCAAGTAGAAACGTTTTTCACGCCTTGACCGTTGTCAGATACTTTCACACAAGCACCAGTTACTAAAGTTGAATCGTATTTGTGAACGATAACTTCGGTTTCACCTTCTTGTTTGTATGAGCAGTCATTTTTACGAACGGTTAATTTTACATCATCACCTTGTAATTCGGTGAAGATAACTTGACCTTTATAAGCGCTTTCATCTTTTTGTGATTGAGATGAACAAGCTGATAAACCTAAACTTAATAAGACAGTTAATGCTAAGGTAATTTTTTTCATTACACTAAACCTCGAGTATTTTCTTTATTGTATAAGGATGAACCTTTATGCAAACGTGATTTTCTGTTTTATCAACAAAACTCACTGCAATGGATGGATTGGGCAATTGCTCCCCTTCCACCTTAGGTTCGCTCACCTTCATGGTTAATTGAGTTAGTTCCTTCCATAAAAATGTATTGCAAATTCGATTAACCCAATCCTCAACAGATTCATGAGATAAAAACGGCATTACAATTTCAATATGTTCCCAAGTTTCTTGGGGATATTGTTTATTTTTAGGAAACGGTAATTCAATAACATCGACAGGCTGACCAATGAAATCAACTGGCTCATCTAATTCAATCAAATAGATAGGACGCCCATTGACGATATTATCGCTTAAAATTCTACCGCACTTTAATAACTCTGTCAGCCAATTTTTTGCTTTTTCTTCAGTATTTGCTCTTAAAGCTAAATGATCAATTTGATAATCCGCTAAATTCACTTTCATGACGGCAGCTAATTGCTGAATTTTTTCCTGAAATAAAGGCAACTCCTGATAAAGTGCGGTCGATTTTTCCACTAAATTTGACATTTTCTCCTGCTCTTACTTTGAGAAATCTATAAACAACGGTATCATAGCCGATTATTTTCATTATTCAATTTCAAGATTAGGAAAAACCGTGAATATTCAATCTATTTTATCCGATAAAATTAAACAAGCGATGATTGCTGCTGGCGCAGATGAACAATGTGATGCGCTTATTCGCCAATCAGGTAAACCACAATTTGGCGACTACCAAGCAAACGGCATCATGGCTGCTGCTAAAAAACTAGGTTTAAATCCACGTGAATTTGCACAAAAAGTATTAGATCATGCTGATCTTTCTGATGTCGCTGAAAAAACTGAAATTGCAGGTCCAGGTTTTATCAACATTTTCTTAAATCCAACTTGGTTAGCAAATAATGTTTCTGCTGCATTAAAAGATCAAAATCTTGGTGTCAGCGCAAATGAAAAACAAACTATCGTGATTGATTATTCTTCACCAAACGTTGCGAAAGAAATGCACGTAGGTCACTTACGTTCTACCATTATCGGTGATGCTGTTGTTCGCACCCTTGAATTTTTAGGTCACAATGTTATTCGAGCAAACCACGTAGGTGACTGGGGTACGCAATTTGGTATGCTTATTGCTTATCTTGAAAAAATGGAAAATGAACACGCAAGCGAAATGGAACTTCAAGATCTTGAAGCATTCTATCGCGAAGCGAAAAAACATTATGATGAAGATGAGGCTTTCGCTGAAAAAGCCCGTAACTATGTAGTGAAATTGCAAGGTGGAGATGAATATTGCCGCACGATGTGGAAAAAATTAGTTGATATCACCATGCAACAAAACCAACGCAACTATGATCGCTTAAATGTAACGTTAACCGAAAAAGATGTGATGGGTGAAAGTCTTTATAATCCAATGTTACCTCCTATCGTTGAAGATCTGAAAAAACAAGGTTTAGCCGTTGAAGATGAAGGCGCATTAGTGGTTTATCTTGATGAATTCAAGAATAAAGAAGGCGAACCGATGGGCGTTATCGTTCAGAAGAAAGATGGCGGTTTCCTTTATACTACTACTGACATCGCTGCAGCGAAATATCGCTATGAAACCTTAAAAGCAGATCGTGCATTAGTGTTCTCTGATACACGTCAAAGCCAACACATGCAGCAAGCTTGGTTAATTACGCGTAAAGCCGGTTATGTACCAGACAGTTTCTCACTTGAACATAAAAACTTCGGTATGATGTTAGGTAAAGATGGTAAACCATTCAAAACTCGTACTGGCGGTACCGTAAAATTAGCAGATTTATTAGATGAAGCGATTGAACGTGCAACTGTATTAATCAACGAGAAAAACACCAATTTATCTGATGAAGAAAAAACTGCGGTTATTGAAGCTGTAGGTATTGGCTCGGTGAAATATGCGGATCTTTCCAAAAACCGCACAACTGACTATGTGTTCGATTGGGATAATATGCTCAGCTTTGAAGGTAATACTGCGCCTTATATGCAATATGCTTATACGCGTATTCGTTCAATCTTCAATAAAGCAAACGTGAATCCAACCGCTCTTGCAGAAGCGAAAATTCAGCTTTCAGATGAAAAAGAACGTGCATTAGCGATTAAATTGCTTCAATTTGAGGAAGCCGTTCAAACTGTGGGCAAAGAAGGGACACCGCATGTGCTCTGTGCTTATTTATATGAGTTGGCGGGGATATTCTCTTCATTCTATGAACACTGCCCAATCTTAAATGCTGAAGATGAAAACGTAAAATTAAGCCGTTTAAAACTCGCTTCTCTTACAGAGAAAACCTTAAAACAAGGTCTAGAGTTATTAGGCATTAAGACAATCGAAAAAATGTAAAAAAAGTGCGGTCAATTTCGACCGCACTTTTTCTTTATACATCCACTAAAATAAGTATCGCCGCTTCTCCGCCCCATTCTTTTGGTGCTTGGTGTAATGCTCGGACTTTAGGGTGCTGAACTAACCAACGTGGAATTTGTTTTTTCAACGTAAAGGTTCCATAGCCAGTCATGATGCTCGCGCAATAAACATGCTCATCTTCACAAGCTAATAACAGTGCAGCCAATTCCATTTTGGCTTGCTCACGGGTTAAACCATGCAAATCCAAAAATAATTCAGGTGAAAAATCGCCACGACGGAGTTGTTTCAATAAATGGCTATCTTCCCCTTCGCGTAAATATTTGATGACACCATCATGTTCATTTAGCAATGGTTCATACTCATCAGAAAAATAGAAAAGCGTATCCTCTTTTTCTCGAATATCACGTAAAGGGGATTTTTTTTGACTGCTCTTTTGACGAGGTGCCACAAAGGTATCTTGCTTAATAGGTTTGATCCCTTTTGTTTCTGCCCGAAAAAGATCAAAATCATCTGGTTCTGTCATTATTTTTCTCAATTTGTTAGTTTGCTTAATGATAGCACATCTATTCTATGGTATAACTAGCCAAAATTTTTATTGAGGCACAAAATGGAAACCTTACACAATCAAGAACTTGTTGCGACAATTTTAGAAGATAATGTGGCAAATGAATTAACGACCATTCAAGATTTTTTACGCTGGACATACAGCACGTTCAACCGTTCTGATATTTACTACGGGCAAGGCCATGACAATGCGTGGGATGAAAGCCTTCAATTAGTGCTTGCCGGGCTTCAATTACCGCTCGATTTACCACAAGATTTATTTAACAGTAAACTGACTCATTCAGAAAAAGAAACTTTAGTACAATTAGTTTTAAGTCGTATCGAACAACGTGTGCCAGTCGCTTATTTAACGAATAGTGCATGGTTCTGCGGATTAGAATTTTATGTAGATGAGCGCACAATTATTCCTCGCTCGCCAATTAGTGCATTAATCCAAGATAAATTTGCTCCGCTTTTAAAATCTGAGCCAAAACGCATTTTGGATCTTTGTACTGGCAGTGGTTGTATCGCAATCGCGACGGCTGAAGGCTTTCCTGAAGCTGAAGTGGATGCAGTCGATCTTTCTGTAGATGCGTTAAATGTGGCAGAAATCAATATTGCGCGTCATCAATTAGAACATCGTGTTTTCCCGATTCAATCAGATTTATTCCAAAATCTCTTCGGTCAACAATATGATTTAATCGTCACCAATCCGCCTTATGTGGATGAAGAAGATTTGGCAGATATGCCGGAAGAATTCCATTATGAACCTGAATTAGCTTTAGGTTCCGGTGTTGATGGGTTAGAAATTACAAAACAAATTTTAAAACAAGCGCCAGATTATTTAACACCAAATGGCATGCTCGTTTGTGAAGTGGGCAACAGCATGGTGAGCCTTATCGAGCAATACCCAGATGTGCCATTTGAATGGGTTGAACTAAAAAATGGTGGCCTGGGTGTATTTGCTATTAGCCGCGAAGATTTAGTGAAATATCACGATTCTTTTTAATCTCAAGTGCGGTTAGAAATCGTCATAAATTTTAACCGCACTTAACCAATTACTGGCGCGCGTTCTTAACGCGTGCTTTTCCTTTTTAAATAAAACAATGAATTTACAAAAACTTTTACTGACTCGTCGTTTCTTTTCTACCCTTGCATTCTTTTCCATGCAAACGGTATTTTTCATCTATTTACAAGGAAAAGGATTAAGCAACAGCGAAATTGCCTTTTCGCTCTCGTTGCTTTTTTTCTGCAACCAAGCATTGGCTATTTTAGCCGGTATATGGGGCGATCGTTTTGGACTGGCAAAAATGATGTTGCTCGGATGCTTTTTAGATGTCATCGCCTATATTTTCTTTCTCTCTGCCGACAATTACATTTTACTTTTAATTGCCACTACCTGTTTTGGCTTAGGCAGCTGTTTGTTTGGTACCAATGCGAAAGCCTGCCTATTGGTGCTCGCGGGTGAAGAATACAAAGAGAAAGCCCGATTACAGGGAAAATATTTGAAAGTCACTTCCATGTCGTCCATGTTTGCGCCTTTGTTGGTGATTCCATTTATCAAATATAATCATATTGAATGGTTGATTTGGGTCTGCTTTGCAATGGAAGCGATTCTCTTTGCCTTAATGGTTAAACCGTTTTATCAAATTCAAACTTTGCAAATCTTAGTGAAATTTCGCTTTGCCCAAATTAAAGAAATCATTACTAAAGAATTTTTATTGGTGCATTTGATGTTGTTTATTCCCCTTTCCATTGCGACGTCATTCTTTGTGATCTTCCCTTTCCTGTTTGACAACAAATTAGGCATGCCGGAACACTCCCCCATTGCACTTTTTGTGAATGGGTTGTTGACTGTATCACTACAAAGTTATTTTTCTCGAAAAATTAATTTAACAATTAAACAAACCCTATGGGTGGCGCCAATCTTGGCTGTTGGTATTATCCTGCCTTGGTTTATTACGTTGAAATATATTTCTTTGGTTTCTGCTTATATTTACTTAGTCATTTTCACGGTGATTGAAGTCTATGCTTTAACCGCGATGGCAAATTTATTAGTAAAATTTGATAATGGTACAAACCGAGGGTTTATCTTTGGTTCATCACGATTATTGCTTTCTATCGCAACAGTCATCGTCATGAACTTAGTGCCACATTTGTTTTTATTATAAAAAAAGAAACGGTCAGAATTCACATTAAATTCTGACCGCACTTTTATATTTTTCTATGCTTATTTCACTTCTAATTCAACATTATCAAACAATTTCTTCACCGCGCTGTTATCACGCAATTTCTCAGCCTTTTCAACCATTGGTCGGGTTAAGTGTGGAGAGAAAAATTCAATAAAGTCATACATATAGTTGCGTAAGAAAGTGCTGTGTTTAAACGCAATTTGCGTCATACTCGCACGGAACAAATGCCCTGCATCAATCGCCACTAAATCCTTATCTGCCGGTGTATGCGCCATAGAGGCCATAATGCCCACACCTAATCCTAAACGCACATAAGTTTTAATCACATCAGCATCCGTTGCGGTAAACACAATATTAGGCAGAATCCCCGCACGGTTAAATGCATAATCCAAATCAGACACACCGGTAAAACCGAAGGTATAAGTGACTAACGGATATTTGCCTAACTCCTCAACTGTAAGATTTTTTACTTTTGCTAAAGGATGATCGGGTTTCACAATCACTGAACGATTCCACAAATAACAAGGCAGTTGAATCAAATCATCAAAAAGATACGGTGCTTCTGTTGTGATCGCTAAATCTACTTCACCTGAAATCAATGCATCATGGATTTGCGTCGGTGAACCTTGATGAATATGTAAACTCACATCCGGATATTGTTTAGAGAAACGCTCCACCACAGCCGGCAACATATAACGCGCTTGCGTATTAGTTGTCGCAATGCGTAACACGCCATGATTTGGGCAAGTATATTCATTGGCCACTGATTTAATGCTTTGGGCTTTCACTAAAAGCTCACGAGCAATGGCGACAATTTTTTTACCTGCCGGTGTAATGGATTTAATGTGTTTACCATTACGCTCAAAAATCTCCAAACCTAATTCATCTTCTAACAAGCGAACCTGTTTACTGATACCAGGTTGAGAGGTATAAAGCGCATTCGCGGCTTCAGTCACATTTAAATTTTGGTTTACAATCTCAACAATGTAGCGGAGTTGCTGCATTTTCATCGCGAATACCACCTATTTTTTATAGCGTTTACTTAACTCAGTATAACGTTTTACTGCTTTACGAATTTGACCTGATTTTGGTCGGCGACGAGGTTTCGTCACGTCTAATTTGGTTTCAGTTTCAGGCGGTAAGCCCACTAATTCACGTAAATAGTTGACGTTTTCCAAATCCATTTCTTCCCAGCCACCTCGCGGTAAGCCTTTCATTAGCTTAATGTTGCCGTAACGAATACGGATTAAGCGACTCACCTGAATACCTTGTGATTCCCACAGACGTCGCACCTCACGGTTACGACCTTCCATTAAAGTCACATCGTACCATTGGTTAATCCCCACGCCACCTGCAAATTTGATTTCTTTGAAATTGGCTGGACCATCTTCCAACTGCACGCCTTTACGTAAACGCGCTAACATGGCGTCGTCCACTTGACCAAATACACGCACAGAATACTCACGTTCAACTTCACGGCTTGGGTGCATTAAACGGTTAGCTAATTCGCCATCTGTTGTGAAAAGCAATAAGCCTGAAGTATTAATATCCAAACGACCGACAGCAATCCATCTTGCGCCATTTAAGCGTGGTAAACGATCGAATACGGTCGGACGGCCTTCAGGATCACTACGCGTACAAAGTTCGCCTTCTGGTTTGTAATACATTAATACACGGCACACTTCTTTTTGCGCTTGTTGAAGGTTGATGATGCGACCATCAATACGCACTTTTACACCGGAATGTACATCGATACGATCGCCAAGGGTCGCCATTTTGCCATCAACACTTACTCGATTTTCAGCAATCATTGCTTCAATTTCACGACGAGAGCCTTGCCCTGCACGCGCAAGTACTTTCTGTAATTTTTCACCTTCTACAGTAGATTGACGAGAGGGCTTAGCTACCTTAGCTTTAGGAGTTGATTTGATGTCAGAATTGATCGCACTTTTACGATCTTTACGCTCAAAGTGCGGTTGCTTTCCCGCTTGTTTTTCACGTTCTTGTCTGACTGTTTTTTGAATAGGTTTCATTTGTTTTCCTTTGTCGCTTTCCCAAGCGTCTAAAATAAGTTAAATGAAAGGATCGGTACTACCACTTCCTTCACGTAAAATGACTGGCGATTCTTCCGTTAAATCTACCACCGTTGTTGGCTCTTGACCTAAATAGCCACCATGAATAATTAAATCCACTTGACGTTCTAAGCATTCTCGAATCTCTTCGGGATCGGAATAAGTCATATGTTCATTATCAGGCAACATCAGTGAGCAAGATAAAATTGGTTCACCTAATGCCTTCAATAAATCTAAGGCGATTTGATTATCCGGTACACGCAAGCCAATCGTTTTACGTTTTGACGTCATTAATCGACGAGGAAGCTCTTTCGTCGCCGTCAAAATAAAGGTATAACGCCCCGGTGTATTGTTTTTAATTAAGCGATAAGCCACATTACTGACCGTTGCATAGGTTGAAAGCTCGGATAAATCGCTACATACTAACGTAAAATTATGCCCGTCTGGCAATTTACGAATCGCTACGATACGATCCATTGCATGTTTATCGCCGATCATACAACCCAAGGCATAGCCCGAATCTGTCGGATACACAATGACGCCACCTTGACGCAAAATTTCTACCGCTTGATTAATCAAACGCGCTTGCGGATTTTCAGGGTGAATATAGAAAAATTGGCTCATAATTTTGTCCTTAAAAAACTGATAAGATTATACACCGATTTAGAGGCAGGTTATAAGAATTTGTTATAAAAAACGACCGCACTTTGAAAACTCATCCAAAGTGCGGTCTATTTTTTAAGTTTTTATTTCAACAATTCACGGAGGGCTGAACCAATTTCAGCGAGACTTCTCACTGTCTTCACGCCTGCCGCTTCAAGTGCGGCAATTTTATCTGCCGCTGTTCCTTTTCCACCGCTGATAATCGCTCCTGCATGTCCCATACGCTTGCCTTTTGGCGCCGTTACACCTGCGATATAAGCCACCACAGGTTTTGTCACATGAGATTTAATGAACGCTGCTGCCTCTTCTTCTGCTGAGCCACCGATTTCACCAATCATCACGATGGCTTCAGTTTCAGCATCTTCTTGGAATCGTTTAAGAATATCAATGAAGTTAGATCCTGGAATAGGATCGCCGCCGATCCCTACGCAAGTGGATTGACCGAAACCTTCATCTGTTGTTTGTTTTACCGCTTCATAAGTCAAGGTGCCTGAACGAGAAACAATGCCTACTCTGCCTTTTTTATGGATATTGCCCGGCATAATACCAATCTTACACTCATCCGGTGTAATCACGCCTGGACAATTCGGGCCGATCATCACGACACCCGTTTCATTTAATTTTTGTTTTACCAACAGCATATCCAATGTTGGAATGCCTTCTGTAATACAGACTACCAACTGAATACCTGCATCAATAGCTTCTAAAATGGCATCCTTACAAAATGGTGCAGGCACATAAATCATCGTTGCCGTAGCCCCTGTAGCTTGCACCGCTTCACGCACTGTATTAAATACCGGCAAACCTAAGTGAGTTGTTCCGCCTTTATTCGGTGAAACGCCACCCACTAACTTTGTGCCATAAGCCAATGCCTGTTCGCTGTGAAATTTCCCTTGCGCACCAGTGAAACCTTGGCAAATTACTTTTGTCTCTTTATTAATTAAAATCGCCATGATTATTCTCCTTTTGCTGCTTTCACTGCCGCTTGTGCTGCTTCTTGTAAACTATGTGCTGCAATTAAATTCACACCACTTTCGGCTAAAATTGCTCTGCCTTGTGGGGCATTGGTTCCTTCTAATCGAACCACAACAGGCACTTTTACACCGACTTCTTGAATCGCTGCTACGACACCTTCAGCAATAAGATCACAGCGTACAATTCCACCAAAAATATTCACTAATACAGATTTTACATTTTTATCTGTGAGAATAATTTTGAATGCTTCAGCCACACGTTCTTTTGTTGCACCGCCACCAACATCAAGGAAGTTTGCTGGGTTACCACCATATAATTTCACGATATCCATTGTACCCATAGCAAGTCCTGCGCCATTGACCATACAGCCAATATCACCTTCCAAAGCAACATAGTTAAGCTGATATTTTTCTGCTTCGGCTTCACGTGCATCACTTTGACTTAAATCTCGTAAGGCTAATAAATCAGGATGTCGATAAAGTGAGTTATCATCAATGCCTACTTTCGCATCTACGCAAATTAAATTGCCTTCTTTTGTCACCACAAGCGGATTGACCTCAACTAGAGAAAAATCTTTTTCGATAAAAAGCTGAGCGAGTTTTACAAAAATCTCGGCAAATTGTTTATTTTGTTCGCCACTTAAACCGAGCTTAAAGGCTAATTCACGACCTTGATATGACATTCCCCCCACGAGAGGATCAATGGTCACTTTATGAATTAATTCAGGCGTTTCTCTTGCCACATCCTCAATGCTCATCCCCCCTGCTGAAGAAGCCATAAAAACCACTTTCTGCGAAGCACGATCAATCACTGCACCAAGGTAAAGTTCTTTCTCAATCTGGCAGGTTTCTTCAATATAAATACTATTAACTGGTTGGCCTTTTTTATCAGTTTGGAAGGTGACTAAATGTTGGCCAAGCCATTTATCTGCAAAAGCACGCGCTTCTTCTGCATTATGCACGAGCTTCACACCACCGGCTTTTCCGCGTCCACCCGCGTGAACTTGACATTTCGCTATCCAAACATCACCATTCAGCTGAAAGAGTGCCATTTCAGCTTCATCTGCCGTTTGGCACACGACACCCTCACTCACAGGCAGAGCATATTGCTTAAAAAGCTGCTTAGCTTGGTACTCATGTAAATTCATATTTCCTTCCTATTTTTGATGTTGTTTAGCGAAACAAACAAAAATTTGACCGCACTTTGTTTTATTTTAAATTCTGGGCTTGCCCTTTCTATATTGAGTTATATACTGGGACAGAATAACCACAACTCATGTTAAGGATAACAACATGCAAACGAAAAAATCAAGCAATCTTGCGATTGCACTCATTTGGTTTACCGCTGCTATTTCAATGGCAGAAATTCTCACGGGTACTTGGTTTGCACCACTGGGATGGAAACAAGGTTTAATCGCCATCATCGTTGGGCACTTTATTGGCGGTTCGATGTTTTTCTGTGCAGGTTACATTGGCGCGAAAACCCAAAAAAGTGCTATGCAAACGGTACAAATTTCATTTGGTGAAAAAGGCTCTGCGCTTTTCTCTTTACTTAATGCCATGCAATTAATGGGATGGACTGCAGTCATGATTTATATGGGCGCTGACGTCATTTCCATCTTAAATCAAACACCTGATGCTTCACTCTTCCCATTTCTTACACTTGGTTTAGGCATACTCATCATACTTTGGCTACTACTCGGCTTCACTAAATTAGGTATCTTTAAAAGCATTTCACTTGTCACCATGTTTTTACTGATGTTATGGCTTAGTATTCAAGTTGCGAATAAACCATTCATTGCCATGGATGTAGCACAAAATATTAAATTTGGTACAGCTGTTGAAATTGCTGCCGTCATGCCGCTTTCTTGGTTACCGGTAGTATCTGACCATACGAAGAATAGCGAAACACCATTTAAAACGACCGCACTTTCAACGCTGACTTATACCGCGACTAGCTGCTGGATGTATGCTCTTGGCTTAGGTGCAGCATTAGTGACCGGTAAATCTGAAATCTCACAAATTCTTTCGCTTGCTGGTGTCAGTGTTATTGGCGTATTAATTGTCATCGCCTCTACCATGATTAACACGGCTCTTCCCGCCTATTCTACCGGTATGAGTTTAAACAATATTTTCCCTCAATTAAAAGTCACGCCGATCTCAGTTCTTACCGTGATTGTGGGCATCATATTAGCCTCAACCTTACCTGTAACAGAATACGAACATTTCTTGTTCTTTATTGGTTCAGTATTCGCGCCAATGATCGCCGTGCTTATCGCTGATTTCTTTGTGCTTAAACAGCATGATGTGAGAAAATCAGTTGATAGTGTTGGACTCACCGTTTGGTTTGTCGGCTTCGTGCTCTATCGTTTTCTTATGGCAAAAGGTTGGGAAAGCGATTTAGGTCTGACTTTCCCTGTTATCATCATTACCTTTATCTTAGCAATCTTAGTACGCAAAATAACTAAATAAAGATTGGATTTTAACGATAGAAAGGCGGGCATTGTTCCCGCCCTTTTAATTACTTCTATATAAAAAAGGCTTTTTCCCTGAAAAGAGAAAAAGCCTCTATGCTTAAATTTCTAATAATAAACGAGTTGGATCTTCTAATAAGTCTCTAATCGCCACTAAGAAGCCAACGGATTCACGACCATCAATTAAACGGTGATCATAAGATAAGGCTAAATACATCATCGGGCGAATCACCACTTGGCCATCTACCGCAACAGGACGTTCTTTGATGGCATGCATGCCTAAAATTGCACTTTGCGGTGGGTTAATAATTGGTGTAGACATTAAAGAACCAAATACGCCGCCATTAGTAATGGTGAAGTTACCCCCAGTTAAATCCTCAACCGTTAATTTACCATCACGGCCTTTCTCTGCGAGTGATTTAATTTGTTTCTCAATATCCGCCATACTGAGTTTGTCGCAGTTACGTAATACTGGTGTCACTAAACCACGTGGGGTTGAAACGGCAATGCTAATATCAAAATAGTTGTGATACACAATGTCATCACCGTCAATTGAAGCATTCACTTCTGGATAACGTTTTAATGCTTCAACAACTGCTTTAATGTAGAAAGACATAAAGCCTAAACGTACACCATGTTGTTTTTCAAATTTCTCGCCGTATGTTTTACGTAATTTCATAATCGGCTGCATATCCACTTCATTGAATGTGGTGAGCATTGCGGTAGTATTTTTTGCTTCTAATAAGCGTTCTGCAATACGTTTACGTAAACGGGTCATTGGTACACGTTTTTCTGAACGAGAGCTATATGCCACAGTGCTAATCGTATTTTGCTCTGTCGCCACATCTTGTTTCGCTTTCTGTGCATCTCGTTTTGCCACTTCACGTGCAATATCTTCACGGGTAATACGACCGCCCACGCCTGAGCCTTGAATTTTCTCTGCATCTAAATCGTGTTCAGCTAATAAACGACGAATAGCTGGACCTTGATCTGCTGAATTATTGTGACTATTTTCAATGGCTGCTCTTTGACGATCAGCTGGTGTTGGCTCATTGTCTTTCACTGTTTCAGATGAAATATCGCCAGCCTGTTGAGTAGAAAGTTTACCTAAAAGCTGTTTACTTACTACGGTTGCACCTTCTTCTTGAAGAATTTCAGTCACTACGCCATCGCTTAAGGCTGGTACTTCAAGTACCACTTTATCTGTTTCAATTTCTACTAATACTTCGTCACGTTTTACCGTCTCACCAACTTTTTTATGCCATGTTGCAACAGTTGCATCCGCAACGGATTCCGGTAAATCTGGAACAAGAATTTCAATTGTCATTTTATTTTCCTTTAAATTATTCTTTCTTTAAAAATTACTGAAATTTCGACCGCACTTTTACAGTGTCAGCGCGTCTTCTACCAATTGTTTTTGCTGTTTGGTGTGTAAAGACATATAACCTACCGCTGGTGAAGCAGAGGCAGGACGACCTGCATATTTTAACTTCACATGCTCTGGAAGCGAGCTGTCAAAGTTATGCTTACTACAATACCAAGCGCCTTGGTTTAATGGCTCTTCTTGACACCATACATAATCCGTTACATGAGCATAAGGCTCTAACGCTTTCTTCACATCTTCATGTGGATACGGATAAAGCTGCTCAATACGAATAATCGCCACATCTGTTTGGTTATTCGCACGACGTTGTTCCAAGAGATCGTAATACACTTTACCTGAGCATAGGACGACTCGTTTAACTTGTTTCGGATCGATGTTATCAATTTCACCAATGACTGTTTGGAATGTGCCATTTACTAATTCATCTAAACTTGACACGGCAAGTGGATGACGTAATAAAGATTTCGGTGAAATACCAATTAATGGACGACGCATTTTACGGATCGCTTGGCGACGTAACATGTGGTAAACCTGTGCTGGTGTTGATGGAATACACACTTGCATATTCTGCTCAGCACAAAGTTGTAAATAACGTTCTAAACGAGCGGATGAGTGCTCTGGACCTTGGCCTTCATAACCGTGTGGTAATAACATCACCAAGCCACACATTCTGCCCCATTTTTGTTCACCAGAACTGATAAATTGGTCAATCACGATTTGTGCACCGTTTGCGAAGTCACCAAACTGTGCTTCCCAAATGGTTAATGTTTTTGGATCTGTTGTCGCATAACCATATTCAAAAGCCAATACGGCTTCTTCGGATAATACTGAATCCCACACCTCAAAACGACCTTGGTTGGCGTGCAAATGCGTTAATGGCACATAGCCTGTCCCGTCATTTTGATTATGCACAACTGCATGGCGATGGAAGAACGTACCACGTCCTGCATCTTCACCCGATAAACGAACATTAGCACCTTCATCTAATAAGGTTGCGTATGCCATAGTTTCCGCCATACCCCAATCGAACAATTTCTCACCTTTTGCCATTTCACGGCGATCAGCATAGATTTTTTCTACACGAGGATGTGCACGCAAGGTTTCTGGATATTCACTGACACGCTCCGCTAAAGTTTGGAAACGTTCTTGTGGGAATTTACTTTCGTAAGGGGATGTCCAGTCATAGTTGAGATATTGCAACCAGTCCATTTGGGCGATATCCATTTCTCGCCATTCTTTCACTACGCGATCACCGTTATCTAAGGCATCACGATAAAGATTCATCATCTCGATGGCTTCTTCTTCGGTGATTACCCCTTCAGCAATTAAACGATCTGCATAGACTTTACGTGGCGTTGGATGTTTTTTAATGATGCTATACATCATTGGTTGAGTGGCTAATGGTTCATCAGCCTCATTATGACCATGACGACGATAAGAAATGAGATCAATGAAAATATCGCGTTTGAATAAATTACGATATTCCACCGCCATTCTCGCTGCAAAAGCCACTGCTTCAGGATCATCACCATTCACATGAATAATCGGTGCCTGAATCATTTTCGCGATATCCGTACAGTATTCTGTTGAACGGGTGTCATTTGGGTTAGAGGTGGTAAAACCAATTTGGTTATTGATCACAATACGGATTGTGCCACCAACGGTATAACCACGTGCATTAGACATATTCAAGGTTTCTTGTACAACACCTTGTCCCGCTACCGCTGAATCCCCATGAACAGTAACCGCTAATACTTGATTACGTTCTGTATCATTCTTTTTGGTTTGACGAGAACGTACCGCACCAATAACTACTGGACTAACAATTTCTAAATGGGATGGGTTGAATGCAAGGGTTAAATGCACGCGACGATCATCGACAGCGAAGTCAGAAGAGAAACCTTGGTGGTATTTCACATCACCTGTACGCTCGCCTGAATGTTTACCCGCAAACTCATCGAAAAGATCTTCGGGTTTCTTACCGAGCACATTCACTAACATATTTAAACGGCCACGGTGTGCCATACCAAACATGACATCTTGTACACCTTGTTTGCTTGCATGACGAATAATTTCTTTCATCAATGGAATAAAGGCATCACTTCCCTCTAAAGAGAAACGTTTTGCCCCCGGGAATTTTGCACCGAGATAGCGTTCTAAGCCATCTGCAGCGGTCAATTCACTTAATAAATTAATTTTTTCTTCTTTGGTAAAGAGCGGTTTATTTAATTGGCTTTCTAATTTGCTTTGTAGCCAACTTTTTTGCTCCATATCTTGAACATGCATAAACTCAAGACCAATCGAACCACAATAGGTCTCTTTCAGCATTTCAGCTAAATCACCTAATTTAATGTTATCGCGATGATAGACGTAGTGATTAATATTGAAGGTTTCATTGAGATCCTGTTCGGTAAAACCGTGATAACGGTAATCCAATTCAGGCACGGTGGAGACTTTCCAGCGATAATAATTGATTGGGTCAAGTTTCGCTTCTAAATGACCGCGGAAGCGATAAGCATTGATAAATTGGAGGACTTTAACTAATTTGGCACTGGCTTCTGGATCGATAACCGTCACAGCTTCTGTTGTATTTTCTCTCGCTAAGCGACGGAAATAATCACGGACTGGTGAATGTGGTTGCTCTACTGCGGTTGTTTTCGGCAATGCATCAAACGTAGCACGCCAGCTTTCATCGACTGAAGATGGATCTTCTAAATAACGTTCGTATAATTCCTCAATATACGATTGATTAGAACCACCCAAAGCGGTTGAAGCCAACCATTCATCAAAGGCATTGTAATGCTGCATATCTACCCCTTGTATTACATGATGTTATCTGCCCATTATACATAGGATAAAAAAAGAAATAATCCTCAAATCACACTTTGTTACAATTTTGTGATCTACTTCAATAAAAAAACCGCACATAAAGTGCGGTCTGTTTTATCTGAGTTTTCTTAGAAACTTAAGAATGGGGTGATTTTTTCAATTGTAGCTTCACCGATACCATCAATATTAGAAAGCTCGGCAGCACTTTTGATTTTGCCCACTTTGTTACGGTAATCAATAATCGCTTGTGCTTTTTTCTCACCGATACCAGAAAGTTTTTGTAATGTTTCTGCATCCGCTTTATTGATGTTTACTTTTGCAGAAGAAGCCACTTTCTCTTTAGCTGGTTCTTTTGTTGAAGTCGCTTTTTCTTTCACTTCTTTGACTTTATCTGCCGCTTTTGTTTTTGCGTCAGACGCTTTTTCTTTCGCACTCTCTTTCACTGAATTTAATTTTTCAGTGGCTTTGTCTTTCATAGACGGTTGATTATTCTCAGTCGCTTTTTCTTTTAAAGCAGATGCCTTCTCTTTTACTGCATCTTTTGCAGAAGTTGCTTTATCTTTCATTGCATCTTTCGCAGATGTTGCTTTTTCTTTAGCTTCAGTTACTTTATCTAATGCATTTGATTTTGTTGAACTCGCACTATCAGTCATTGATTTAAGCTTATCATTTGCCGCATTTTTCACGTCAGCTTTTGTACTTTCAACCATTGATTTTGAATTAGTTACGACTGATTCTTTTGTTGGTAATACAGATGTATTCGTTGCCAATACAGAACCAGATACGGCTAATGCAAGTGATGTTAATGTTAAAAGTGATTTTAAAGATTTCATAAAAACTCCTGTTTTGTTATTAATGGGCTCGACAAGCGAACCTGTATGCTAAGACTTATCTTAAGAAAATTAGTTCAAAACAAAAAAACGCCCCTAATAAGGAGCGTCTTTAAATTTAATGCTGACTAATCATCGCTTGAGAAGATAGAAAGTAATCTTAATAAGCTGATGAATAAGTTGTAAATTGACACATAAATACTCACTGTTGCACGAATATAGTTTGTTTCGCCACCGTGAATAATATTGCTGGTTTCATAAAGGATTGTCATTGTTGAGAACACCACAAACAATGCACTGATCCCTACCGCTAGTGCTGGAATTTGGAAGAAGAAGCTTGCCACAATTCCTAACAATAACACGATAAATAATGAGAAAATCGCGGTAGAAAGGAAAGACATATCTTTCTTTGTTGTTAGCACATAAGCTGAACAAGCAAAGAAGACGATGGCTGTACCTGCGAATGCAAGCATAATTAAATCTTCCATTCCTCTCGCCACATACATGTTTAAAATTGGCCCGATGGTATAACCCATAAACCCAGTGAACGCGAATGCAGCCAAGATTCCCCATGCACTATTTGCTAAACGGTTTGTGACAAAAAGTAAACCGTAAAAACCTACAAGTAACACGATAAGATTTGGATAAGGCAAGTTTAAGCTCATAGAAATATAAGCAACAACTGCCGAAAATGCCATCGTTAATCCCAATAAGAAATAGGTATTACGTAGCACTTTATGTGTGCTAAGTAGTGATTCTTCCTGTGAATTAACAACAATGCGAGATTGCATAAAAGCTCCTTATTTTACAAAGAATAAAGTTGATGAAACATCAATACGTAAAGTAAGGACTATAGGTCAAAAAGTCAATGGTAAATCAAGAATTTGTTTTAATTTTTAAATTTAAGAAGGTAAAAGTGATCTACCCCCAAAACCTGGACATCTAATTTGAGATGCAGATTATGTCCTACTCTTATCAATTTCGTTTGAAAATTATCAAACTCGTCACCGAACAGGATTATGGTATCCGTGAGGTGGCTAAACTTCATAAAATTTCTCATGCTCTCGTCATTTATTGGCTAAAAGCATTTCGGGAAAGAGGGCTTGATGGCGTAAAATCGCCTTATACAAACCTTCAAACACCGAAAGTAGTGAAGCCAAAGATGAAAAAGAAAGGCATTGAAATTCCAAAAACCACAGACTTTTCACCTAAAGCGTTTAAAAAGTTACAACGAGAGCTCGCCTTGGCTCGTGCGGAGATTGCTTACCTAAATTTTTTTGTCGCGGTTATGTTGCACGGGGTTAACTGGCAATGTTCAGGGCGATAGTTCAAGTGAGAGACCTTGAGCGTCCATTGCAGCTTGTAGAACGTCAGCAAAGTTGTTGATGCGTAATGATGGAGTTTGGCACAATCGTTTGATTGGCGTGGGTAGTGAGTTTTCCCAGATTTCTCAAGCTATTGGTGCAGCGGAAGCAGCAGAATTAGGCGCGTTGGGATGGCTAAAATCACAAAAATAGTAAAAGCGGCTTAAAAATAAGCCGCTTGTCATCGTTATTTTTCAACAAACACTCGGATTTGTTCAGCTCCTAAATGCCCTGGCACCGTCTTCTTCACATTTAAATCAGCATCTAAAAATAGATTAAACGGATAACCTCGAACATGAACACGATCAATAATTTCACCATTTTCATCTAGCAAGACTTTAATATTTTTATATTCTAGCCCTTTGTACCACTCAATAAAATCAGCAGTGCCTTTTTCGCCTTTGTGATCCGGCGAAACAATGGTAATCACTTCAAAATTGCGATCTTTTTCCGCACTTAAATCATCAATTTCAGCTAATCCTGCCAAACAGATCGGACACCAAGATGCCCACATTTTTACATACACAGGTTTGCCTTTATACTGGCTTAAAGTAACTGGCTGATTGTTTAAATCTTTGAGTTGCACATCCGACAAATTGGTTTGTGCAAAAGTGTTTAGGCTGAATGCCATTAAAAATATTGATAGTAGTTTTTTCATTGCTTTTTCCTTTTATAGATTTCTTTTGTTGAGATTATGCTTTACGAAAAATTATTCGTAATCAATAAAATGCCCATCACGATAATTAAAACACCGCCAACGATTTTAAATTTATCTAAGTGTTTATTTAACCCTTTAGCACGTTTGAGCAAGCTGTCAGAGAAGAACGAAAACAATACAAACGGAGTTGCAAGCCCCAAGACATAAATGAACATCATTGATGCACCATAAAGTGCAGAACCTTCATCGCCTGATAACGCTAACACAGAAGCCAGAATCGGGCCAATACAAGGTGTCCAACCAAGACTAAAGGTTAAACCAAGCACAAATGCCTCAAGTGCGGTCGATTTTCCTGATGTTTTGATTTCAACCAATTTCGTGCGTTCCAACAAACCAATTTTGAAAATGCCAAGTTGATGAATGCCCAAAATAATCACGATAACGCCAGCGATAATGCGGGTGGTGTTACTAAATAAAATATTCCCTAAAAAGCCAAAACTAAAGCCTAAACTGACAAATGTAAGGGAAAGCCCTAAAATAAATAAAAAAGTATTTAGGACTTTTTTACCACCTTTACTCAAAATACCAAAATAAATTGGAATAATCGGGAAAATACAAGGCGACAGAAAAGAAGCAAGCCCCGCTAAAAATACAGTTCCAATAAGGAGTTGTTGATCTAACATCGTGCCTCTCCTTAGTTTTTAATCGATTGAATCAAATATCCGTACCCTGCCTTTTCCATTTCGGCTAACGGAATAAATTTAATTGATGCACTGTTAATGCAATAACGCAAACCACCTTTATCTTTCGGACCATCGTCAAAAACGTGTCCTAGATGGGCGTTGCCCGCACGACTTAACACTTCGGTACGTTGCATATTAAAACTATTATCCGTTTGATAATGCACCACCTCTTTCGCTATTGGTTTCGTAAAACTCGGCCAGCCACAACCCGATTCAAATTTATCATTTGAAGAAAAAACAGGCTCGCCTGTGGTGACATCAACATAAATACCTGGTTGGAAATTATCCCAATATTCATTACTAAAAGAGCGTTCAGTATGTTTATTTTGAGTGACGGAATATTGCAACGGTGTCAATTTCGCTTTGAGTTCTGCATCACTCGGTTTCGGATAATCTTTCTCGTCAATCACGGGTTCATCAGCTTTGGTAATATCAATATGGCAATAACCATTTGGGTTTTTCTTCAAATAATCTTGATGATATTCTTCTGCTACGATGTAATTTTTAAGTGGTTGCACCTCAATTTGCACTGGTTTTTTATATTTGGTTTGAAGCTGGGCGAGTGCTTGTTCGATCACCGCTTTATCTGCCCCATCTTGATAATAAATCCCTGTGCGATATTGTCTACCACGATCGTTACCTTGTTTATTTACGCTGGTTGGATCAATCACTTTAAAATAATATTTAAGCAATTTATCTAACGAAATTTGGTTTGCATCGTAAGTGACTTTTACCGTTTCTGCATGATCGGTTACCCCAATCATCTGATAACTAGTTTTCTCCGTATTACCATTGGCATAGCCAGAAATCGCATCTTTCACGCCGTGAATACGCTCCATATATGCTTCCATACCCCAAAAACAGCCACCAGCAAGATAAATTTCACGAATATTTTGCGTATTTTCCATTGCCATTTTTTGTTCTCCAGATGATGTTGAATTTTGTATTGCTAAAGTTGGTGTAGCACAACAAAGTGCGGTAATAAATAGAAATGTTTTTGATAGTTTCATTGTTTTTCCTTATGATGTGAAAATTAACGTTACATAAGGTTAGACGGCGGATAATCCGATTTCTTACAGATTTTTGTAAAATTTTTAAAGAAATTGACTGAAATTCATTGTTATAACCAATAATAAAGAGCTAAAACACACTATTTCTCCCTCTTTTCTAAGGTAAAAAATCTATATGCAATCATATTCCACTCCTTCGCTTTATCACAAAGCGGTGCAAAGTATGAGCCGCCGAGGAAATTGCTATGATAATGCGGTGATTGAAAGTTTTTTTGCGATACTAAAATCAGAGTGTTTTTACTCTCGGACTTATCATTCAATTGCTGAATTACAGGCTGAAATTGAAGAATATTTAGTGTATTACAACCAAAAACGCATTAAACTTGCTTTCAAAGGATTGAGCCCTGTGCAATACCGAGCTCAATATTTAAGTTAACTAACCTGTCCAACTTTTTGGGGGCAGATCAAAGAGCGGTTAATTTCATCATTAAATTCGACCGCACTTTCTTTTGAAAAGGAATAAGATATGCAACTCCCTACCCTACAATCTGCAAAATTAATTCGCCGCTATAAGCGTTTTTTGACTGATATTGAATTACCAAATGGTGAAGTGGTCACGATTCATTGTGCAAATACTGGTGCAATGACTGGCTGTGGTGAAAAAGGCGATACCGTTTGGTACTCTCATTCTGATAGCCAAACTCGCAAATATCCGCATAGTTGGGAATTAACTCAATTAGCTAGTGGCCAACTTGTTTGCATTAACACACACAGATCCAATCAGTTAGTCTTTGAAGCCTTGCAAAATAAACAAATCAAAGAACTCGCTATGTATGATGAAATTTATCCTGAAGTGAAATATGGCGAAGAAAATAGCCGTATCGACTTCTTACTTAAAGGTGAGGGCTTGCCAGATTGTTATGTTGAAGTGAAATCAATCACCTTTGTAAAAGGCACATTAGGGATGTTTCCCGATGCAGTGACTACTCGTGGACAAAAACATGTTCGTGAGCTTTTAGCCATGAAAAAACAAGGACATCGCGCCGTTGTTCTCTTTGCCGGATTACATGATGGCTTCGATCGTTTTAAAATCGCTGAGTTTGTAGATCCTGAATATGATCGCCTTTTAAAAGATGCCAAATCTCAGGGCGTTGAAGCTTATGCTTATGCAGGAAAATTTGACATTTCAGATGGCATTCCGACCGCACTTTCTCTCACAGAAAGTGTACCTTACATCGATTAAAAAAATAATTGAGAATTATTTGTATTTTGTTGTTGACAAGGTATTTGATAATAGTTATCATCTAGCCATTCCAAAAACAAACAGATAATCACTCCAACTTCACGCCTATTTCCCCACAAATAGGCGTTTTTTTTTCTCTCAATCTTTTCATTTCAGCCATATTCTCTATAATGTAGCCTTTAATATTGAAATAACATTAGGAAATAGAATGACTGATATTAATACCGTTCTCGCAGAACTAAAACGCGGTACTGATGAGATTCTTTCTGAAGCAGATTTAATCGAAAAACTAAAAGAAAATCGCCCACTTAAAATTAAACTTGGTGCAGACCCTACTGCTCCAGATATTCACTTAGGGCATACCGTGGTATTAAACAAACTTCGTCAATTCCAACAATTAGGCCACGAAGTCTATTTCTTAATCGGTGATTTCACTGGTATGGTCGGTGACCCATCTGGTAAAAACACCACTCGACCACCGCTTAGCCGTGAAGATGTACTTCGCAATGCGGAAACCTATAAAGAACAGATTTACAAAATTCTAGACCCTCAAAAAACAAAAATCGTATTCAACTCTGAATGGTTGGGTAAATTGGGTACTGAAGGGATGATCCGTTTAGCAAGTAACTACACCGTGGCGCGTATGCTAGAACGTGATGACTTCAAAAAACGTTTTGGTAACAATCAACCTATCGCAATTCACGAATTTATTTATCCTTTATTACAAGGCCATGACTCCGTCGCTTTAGAAGCAGACGTAGAGCTTGGTGGTACAGACCAAAAATTTAACTTACTTGTTGGCCGTGAATTACAAAAATCAGCCGGTCAGAAACCACAGGTAGCGATTACGCTTCCATTACTTGTTGGTTTAGACGGTGAGAAGAAAATGTCTAAATCATTAGGTAACTACATCGGCGTGACAGATGCTCCAAGCGATATGTTTGGTAAAATCATGTCGATCTCTGATGAATTAATGTGGGATTGGTACAACTTACTTTCTTTCCGTCCACTTACTGAAATTGCTGAATTAAAAGCAGAAGTAGCAAATGGTAAAAACCCACGTGATGTGAAGATTTTATTAGCGAAAGAGATCATCGCACGTTTCCACGATGAAGCAGCGGCAGGGGCGGCTGAACAAGAATTTATTAACCGTTTCCAAAAAGGTGCAATGCCGGATGAAATGCCTGAATTCACCTTTGAAGGCGAAATTGGTTTAGCCACCTTATTAAAAGAAGCAGGACTGGTTCTTTCTACTTCTGAAGCGATTCGCTCAGCGAAGCAAGGTGGTGTGAAAATCAATGGCGAAAAAGTCGAAGACATGAAAGCCAATGCGCCAAAAGGCACGAATGTTTACCAAGTCGGTAAACGTAAGTTTGCACGCGTAACCATCGCATAAAACACCTATGAAAATGACCGCTCTTTTTAAGTGCGGTTATTTTTTAACTGATATCCACAATAGAAGGAAAATAATATGAGCCAAAAAATCTGGGTAACAGGCGATGCGGTTGTCGATCTTATTCCTGACGGTGAAAATCATTATTTACGTTGTGCCGGTGGCGCCCCTGCAAATGTGGCTGTTGGAGTGGCACGATTAGGCAGCCCGAGTGCCTTTATTGGTCGCGTAGGTAACGATCCCCTTGGCCAATTTATGCAAGATACCTTAAATGCGGAAAATGTGAATACACAACATATGATTTTAGATCCGCAACATCGTACCTCTACGGTTGTGGTTGGTTTAGATAATGGCGAACGCAGCTTTACCTTTATGGTAAACCCAAGTGCGGATCAATTCTTACAAGCCAGCGATTTACCGCCTTTCCAACAAGGTGAATGGCTACATTGCTGCTCTATTGCGCTGATTAATAATCCATCTCGTGAAGCGACTTTCGAAGCCATTCGTCGTATTAAAGCCGCTGGCGGTTTCTTCTCTTTTGACCCAAATTTACGTGAATCACTTTGGTCTAGCCTAGAAGAAATGAAAACCGTGGTCATGGAAGCCGTTGCATTAGCTGACGTATTAAAATTCTCTGAAGAAGAATTAACGCTTTTAACCAATACTGACAGCCTTGAAAAAGCCTTTGAAAAAGTGACCGCACTTTATCCTGAAAAATTGATTATCGTGACTCTAGGTAAAGATGGCGCGCTCTATCACTTAAAAGGTAAGAAAGATGTAATTGCCGGAAAAGCCTTACAACCGGTTGATACAACTGGCGCAGGTGATGCCTTCGTTGGTGGTCTGCTTGCAGGTCTTTCACAGCATCCAAACTGGAAAGAAAATGATGTGCTTGTACAAATTATCCGTCAAGCCAATGCTTGTGGTGCTCTTGCAACAACAGCAAAAGGGGCGATGTCTGCACTACCAAATCAAACACAATTAGCCGCATTTTTAGCGAATTAGCGTGCAAAGCTGCGAATAATCCACACCTTTTATTTATGAAGATAATTTAGGAGATATTTATGAAACTTTGGTATTCCAACTCTAGCCCTTATGCTAGAAAAGCTCGTGCTGTAGTGCAATATCATCAATTACAAGATCATGTTGAATTACTCCTCGCAACCAGTGGTTTAGATAAGAATTCCCCCCATAATTTAGACAATCCTCTTGGTCGTTTACCGGCATTACAACGAGAAAATGGTGAATGGCTTTATAACAGTTCACTCATTGCAGAATATCTCGATCACATTGGTACGCAACCTTCACTTTATGGAAACAGCGAGACACGTTGGGAAATTCTCCGTTTACATTATTTAGCCGATGGTATTTTAGAGAATGAAATCTCAGTCGTACCTGAAAAATATCTTCGTCCACCAGAACAATGGTGGCTTGAACGTCATCAACAAATTTTTGGCCGTACAGAACGAAGCTTAATCGAGCTCAAAAAAGCCATTGATATCTTTGGTGAAGAATTAAATATCGGTACATTGAATGCCGTATGCGCGATTGATTTCCTATTATTCCGCGATGCTTGGACTCATGCTTCACAACATGCAACCATCAAATCATTAAAAACATGGGCTGACGCAATGAATCAACGCTATGATTGCTTAAAAAACACCTTACCCAAATAAGATTAAATTATGATGATTTTCAATAATGGCAAATACAAAAGTATCCTAGCTGCAGAAAAAGACGAACTCGCAGAAATTGCTGAAACCGTGCAAAAAGACAAGGATTTTCGACCGCACTTTCATATTGCCCCACCAACAGGCTTGATGAATGATCCGAATGGTTTGATCTTCGATGGCGAGAAATATCATCTGTTCTATCAATGGTTTCCATTCGATGCAATTCACGGGATGAAACATTGGAAGCATTTAATCACGAAAGACTTCCAACATTACCAATCAGCGGATGATCTGATTCCTTGTGAACTTTTTGAGTCTCACGGCTGTTATTCGGGTGGTGCTTTAAAAGTCGGTGATAAATTGGCCATGTTCTACACTGGTAATACTCGTCGTCCAAGTGATAATCAACGCTTGCCTTATCAAAATTTAGCGATTTTCGATCTTAACGGGAAATTGCTTAGCAAACGTCCGTTGATTGAAAATGCGCCAGAAGGTTATACCGAGCATGTTCGCGATCCTAAACCGTATTTAACTAAAGACGGCAAAATCCGTTTTATCTGCGGCGCACAGCGAGAAAACCTCACGGGAACAGCCATTATTTTTGAAATGGATAATCTTGAAGGTACGCCTCGCTTATTAGGTGAGCTTTCCTTACCTGCTTTTGACAATACAAACGTGTTTATGTGGGAATGCCCTGACCTATTGAAGCTCGGAGATAAAGATGTCTTTATTTGGTCGCCACAAGGTAAAGTTCGAGAAGCACATCAATTCCAAAACAATTATCATGCGACTTATGCAGTGGGCAAATTAACGGATTTAACCTTTAAAGCAGAATATATCGGCGAATTAGATCAAGGTTTTGATTTCTACGCACCTCAAACATTTGCTGGCTTAGATAATCAAGCTTATGCAGTGCTTTTCGGTTGGATTGGTTTGCCTGATTTAACTTACCCAACAGACAAATTTAAATGGCATTCGGCTTTAACCTTGCCAAGAGAATTGCGCTTAGAAGGGACGAAAATTTATCAACGTCCAATTGCTAAAATATGCGAAAATCTGACCGCACTTTCAGCGTTTCATCTCGATGGAAAAGCGGATATTGCTAATTTAGATCGTGCGTATCTTAAATTTGAGGTAAATAACCAAGCCTTTGACTTAACCTTCTTCCAAAATGAAAAAGGACAATCATTACGACTTTCTTATGAAAATGGCTTGGTTTGCTTAGATCGCAGTCAAAGCGAACAAACCGAATTAATGGAAAAATTCGATACCAAACGTTTCTGCGAAGTTGAAAATCTGCAAACTGTCGAAATTTTCTTTGATCGTTCAATTATTGAAATTTTCTTGAATCATGGTGAAAAAACCATGACATCAAGATTTTTCATTGAGAACAGAGAGAATACAATAGCCTGCAATCGTCCGTTAGATTTAATGATCGGTTATTTACCGGCTATTCAATATGACAAATAATCAACTC
The DNA here is from genome assembly GCA_963516375.1 of Parahaemophilus parainfluenzae. Taxonomy (GTDB): domain Bacteria; phylum Pseudomonadota; class Gammaproteobacteria; order Enterobacterales; family Pasteurellaceae; genus Haemophilus_D; species Haemophilus_D parainfluenzae_AG. The sequence goes on from CAUQBI010000005.1 coordinate 38,083, forward strand.
AAGTGCGGTTAAAATTAACCGCACTTTTATTTCCAACTACGCTCTTTTATTAAAATTAATGACTATGTTTGTTCAACAACAAAACGCAACGCCATCCAATATTGTGGCGTTCAATTTTCTATTGATTGCCTTTTTAACGGGAATTGCATCTGCGTTTCAAACACCGACCCTGAGTTTATATCTCTCTCAAGAGATTCAAGTTTCACCTTTTTTTGTGGGCTTGTTCTATTCAGTCAATGCCATTATTGGCATTATCTTGAGCCAAATTCTCGCAAAATATTCTGATAAGCAAGATGACCGTCGCAAAGTGATGATTGTTTGCTGTTTAATTGCTGTGCTTGGCTGTCTGATTTTTGCTTATAGCCGAAATTATTATGTGTTAATTATTATCGGCACAACGCTATTAGGGCTAGGTTCATCCGCTAATCCGCAATCTTTTGCTTTAGCGCGAGAATATGCTGAAAGTAGTCACCGTGAAGCGGTGATGTTCACCACAATTATGCGAACTCAAATCTCATTGGCTTGGATTGTTGGGCCACCGCTTTCTTTTTTCATTGCGTTAAACTGGGGCTTTGATTACATGTATTTGGTGGCTGGTTCTGCTTTTTTACTGTGTGCAGGCGTCAGCAAATTATTGCCGAAAATTCCTCGTCAACGTGCGGTTAAAAATCAAGAGATTTTAGACAATACGCCACCAAGAAAAAGTGTGATTTACTTGTTCATCGCTAATCTATTGCTTTGGACCTGTAACAGCATGTATCTCATTAATATGCCATTATTTGTGATTAATGAATTACATTTAAACAAAGAACTGGCGGGAACATTAATGGGAACGGCTGCGGGATTGGAAATTCCTGTGATGATTTTTGCGGGCTATCTCACCAAATATTTCAGTAAAAAGCGCTTGATGATGATTGCTTTAATTTCAGGCCTCGCCTTCTATTCAAGTTTATTATTCGCAGAGCAAACTTGGCAGCTTATCGGATTACAAATGCTTAACGCAATTTTTATCGGTATTACCGCTACGATTGGCATGGTGTATTTCCAAGACTTAATGCCGACTAAAATGGGCACTGCCACCACCTTATTTAGTAATGCAGCAAAAAGCAGTTGGATTATCGGAGGACCTATTGCGGGTATTATTGCGGAAATTTGGCATTACAACTCTGTTTTTTATATCGCTGTGGCACTAATTTTTATCAGCGTAGGCTGTATGTGGAAAGTCAAATCAGTTTAATGAAAATAAAAAAGTGCGGTCAATTTTGAACGCACTTTTTTACATTATCTTAACGCCATGCTTTGAATTGGTTAATCAATCCATTGGTTGAGCTATCATGGCTTGTCACTTTCTCTTTGTCTGCCAATTCAGGAAGAATTCGATTCGCTAATTGTTTACCTAATTCCACGCCCCATTGGTCGAAACTAAAGATATTGAAAATCACACCTTGTGTAAAAATTTTGTGTTCATACATGGCAATTAATGCACCAAGAACAAATGGTGTAATTTTTTGCACTAAAATAGAGTTGGTCGGTTTGTTACCAGTAAAGACTTTAAATGGCACAATGTCTTTTACCTCATCTAAAGATTTACCCGCTTTCACAAATTCTGCTTCGACTTCTTCTTTGGTTTTACCAAATGCAAGCGCTTCAGTTTGTGCAAAGAAGTTTGATAACAATTTGCTATGGTGATCACCTAATGGATTATGGCTTTGTGCCGGCGCGATAAAGTCACAAGGAATTAACATCGTACCTTGGTGAATCAATTGATAGAATGCATGCTGACCATTTGTACCCGGTTCGCCCCAAATAATCGGGCCAGTTTGATAATCACGGATAACATCGCCATTACGATCGACATATTTACCGTTTGATTCCATGTTGCCTTGTTGGAAATAAGCCGCAAAACGATGTAAATATTGGTCATAAGGTAAAATTGCCTCAGTTTGTGCACCAAGGAAGTTAGTATTCCATAAACCAACCAATGCTAATGTTGCAGGGATATTTTTTTCTAATGGCTCAGTACGGAAATGTTTATCCATTTCATGCGCACCACTTAAGAGTGCTTCAAAATTATCAAAGCCGATTGAAAGTGCAATTGAAAGACCGATTGCAGACCATAAAGAATAACGGCCACCAACCCAATCCCAGAACTCAAACATATTATTGGTATCAATACCAAATTCTGCTACCGCTTTACCATTGGTAGAAAGCGCAGCGAAGTGTTTTGCCACCGCGCTGTTATCTTTCGCTGCCGCTAATAACCAATCGCGTGCAGAATTCGCATTGGTCATAGTTTCTTGGGTGGTGAAGGTTTTAGAAGCCACTAAGAAAAGTGTCGTTTCAGGATTCACTTTTTTCAACGTTTCAGCGATATGTGTTCCATCCACGTTTGAAACGAAGTGCATATTCAAGTGATTTTTATAAGGACGAAGCGCTTCAGTCACCATGTAAGGGCCTAAGTCTGAACCACCGATACCAATATTCACCACATCAGTAATCGCTTTTCCGGTATAACCTTTCCATTCACCTGAAATCACACGATCGCAGAATGCGCTCATTTTCGCTAGTACTGCATTCACTTCCGGCATCACATCTTTGCCATCTACATACACGGGTGTATTTGAACGGTTACGAAGTGCGGTATGTAATACAGCACGATTTTCTGTACGATTAATCTTTTCGCCTGTAAATATGGCATTAATCGCTTCATCTAATGCAGACTCTTTGGCTAATTGACGAAGTAATTTGAGGGTTTCTTGATTAATTTTATTTTTTGAAAAATCTACTAAGATTTGATTTTCAAAAGTTAAAGAATAGTCATTAAAACGATTTTCTTCTTGCTTAAACAAATCAGCAATCGTGGTATGAGCCAGTTGAGATTGGTGAGCTTCAAGCGCTTTCCACGCTTGTGTATTGGTTGGATTGATGTTTTTCATGAATATTTCCTTTTAAAAATTGAATTCTTTACATTTTTGCTTTCTTGCAAAAACAATTAATCGACATATTCTGTTATAACACGCGGGGTTAATTTTGTAATCAATTCATAGCTTAAAATACCACTGTATTTAGCTACCGTTTCAATTGGTAATTCCTTACCCCATAAAATCACTTCATCACCAACTTTATCTTGGCTATCTGCACCTAAATCTACCGTTAGCATATCCATTGAAACACGACCAACAATAGGAACAATACGACCATTTAGATAAACTGGCGTACCTTCTGGCACATCACGCGGATATCCATCACCGTATCCAATAGCGACAACACCAATTTTAGTATCTTTCGGACTCGTCCAAATACCGCCATAGCCAACAGGCTCCCCTTTTTTATGATCACGTACAGAAAGCAAAGATGACGTTAAATTCATCACAGGAGTTAAACCAAATTCAGCACCGACAGTATCTGTTGGTGAAATGCCATACATAATAATCCCTGGGCGAATACAATCTAAATGCGCTTCTGGCCAGAATAAAATCCCACCTGATGCGGCAATGGTTCGCTCTCCCTCTTTATTTTTTATGGCTTGAAGGAAACGATTGAGTTGAAGTTGAGTGTAATCTGAATCTAATTCATCAGCTCGGCTAAAATGGCTCACAAAACCTAAGTGCGGTTGAATTTGAGGGAGTTTTTTCAGCTCTTGATAAAAATAATCCACTTCATCAAGCGACACACCTAAACGGTGCATACCGGTATCAATTTTTAACCAGACTTTGATTGGACTTGGTACCACGGCTTGTTTTAATGCTTCAAGCTGTTCGCGGTTATGTACCACCGTCTCAATATTATTTACTGCAATAATCGGTAAATCTTTTTCATCAAAAAAGCCTTCTAGCAATAAGATTGGTTTGATAATACCGTTAGAGCGTAAAGATAACGCCTCTTCTAAACGCGCTACAGCAAAGCAATCTACCATGCTTTCTAAAGCGGATGAGACAAATACCACACCGTGACCATATGCGTTTGCTTTTACCACGGCAATAATTTTGCTGTGCGGTGCTTTTTCTTTAATAACTTGTAAATTATGTTTTAAGGCAAGCGAACTGATTTTCGCTGTTGCCGGTTTTACGTTCATTTTTCTAATCCGTTATCTCTTGCCTAATAATCATCTCTGTATTCACGCTGTTCGGCAAGGTTATCAAAGCGTGAGAATTGACCGTTAAATGCTAAACGTACACGTCCAATTGGACCGTTACGTTGTTTACCAATAATGATTTCAGCAACACCTTTATCTTCAGAATTATCGTTATATACTTCGTCACGATAAATAAACATAATCAAGTCAGCATCCTGCTCAATAGAGCCTGATTCACGCAAGTCCGAGTTTACTGGGCGTTTATCTGCACGTTGTTCCAACGTACGGTTAAGCTGGGAAAGAGCTACAACGGGGACTTCTAATTCTTTCGCTAAGGCTTTTAAAGAACGTGAAATTTCAGCAATCTCTAAGGTTCGGTTATCTGAGAATGCCGGTGCACGCATTAATTGAAGGTAATCCACCATAATCATACTCAAACCACCATTTTCGCGATACACACGACGTGCGCGAGAACGCAATTCTGTTGGGGTTAACCCCGATGAATCATCAATATAAAGATTGTTTTTTTGCTTAAACATCCCAAATACGCTGGCAATTTTGCTCCATTCCGCTTCTTCCAAGTTTTGGCCAGTACGAATTTTGGTTTGGTCCACGCGAGCGAGAGAGGCAATCATACGCATCATAATTTGTTCAGCCGGCATCTCTAAACTGAATACTAATACTGGCTTATCACTTGCCATAGCGGCGTTTTCACAAAGGTTCATTGCAAACGTGGTTTTACCCATGGAAGGACGCGCCGCTACAATGATGAGGTCTGAAGGCTGTAAACCTGCTGTTTTCTTGTCTAAATCAACAAAGCCTGTTGTGACCCCTGTCACACCGTTATGATTTTCAAGCTTACCCAAAGTTTCAATTCGAGCAATAGTGCTTTCCAATACGCTAAGCACGTTTTGTGGTCCTTCTGTTGAAGAACTTCGTTTTTCAGCGATCGCAAACACTTCTCTTTCGGCTTCATCCAACACCATCTTGATGTCTTTGCCTTTGGGAGAATAACTGTTTTCCGCGATACGATTTCCCACTGCAATGAGCTCACGCAAAATCGCTTTTTCACGTACGATCTCTGCATAAGCCAAAATATTAATGGCATTTGGGGTGTTATTAGAAAGATCCGCTAAATAAGCAAAACCGCCTACGGAATCACTGATACCTTTGGCTTTAAGGGCTTGATCGAGGGTAATCAAATCAATTGGCGTTTGGTTACGCATTAATTCTTCCATGGTTTGGAAGATCGCCTTATGCGCAAAAGTATAAAAATCCTCAGCAATGACTCTTTCAGCAATGCCATCCCAATGCTGATTGCTCAACATAATACCGCCAAGAACGGCTTGTTCTGCTTCAGTGGAATGAGGTGGGATGCTAACTTGTTCAGTTTTCTGATCGGAAGATTGGATTTGTCGTTGTGATGCCATAAGGATTTCAATTTAAACTAAAAAACTGTGCTTATGATACCGCAAATACGAGGTGGTTTTAAGAAAAAAGTGCGGTCAATATTTTCAGGATTTTAGGCATAAAAAAACGGTGGAAAAATCCACCGCTCTTTTTTATTTCAGAAATGTTGATTATTCAACCGTTAAAGTACGACAAACGTTAGTTGTACCTTCTGATTCATCACCTTGTGTTAATAAAACAACATCACCTGAAACTAAATAACCTTTTTCTTTTAATAGGTTAATCGCGGCTTTTGCACCTGCAGAGCTACGAGATTCACCATCAAAATGAACTGGAGTGACACCGCGGTATAATGCGCAACGGTTTAAGGTTTCTTGAACACGAGAAAGTGCAAAGATTGGTAAACCAGAGCTGATACGTGACATTAATAATGGTGTACGACCAGAGTGGCTTAATGTAATGATTGCTGCAATACCGCTTAAGTGGTTTGCGGCGTACATTGCAGACATTGCTACAGATTCTTCAATATCTCTGAACTCACGATCTAAACGGTGTTTAGAAACATTGATGCTAGGCATTTTTTCTGCACCTAAACATACACGCGCCATCGTTGCAACTGTTTCAGCTGGATATTGACCAGCTGCAGTTTCTGCTGAAAGCATTACCGCATCAGTACCATCTAATACCGCATTTGCCACGTCCATTACTTCTGCACGAGTTGGCATTGGGTTGCTAATCATTGACTCCATCATTTGAGTTGCAGTGATTACCGCACGGTTTAATTGACGTGAACGACGAATTAATTTTTTCTGCACGCCAACTAATTCAGGGTCACCGATTTCAACACCTAAGTCACCACGTGCAACCATAATTACATCAGAAGCAAGAATGATATCGTCCATTGATGCATCATCAACTACGGTTTCAGCACGTTCAACTTTAGCAACGATTTTCGCATCTAAACCTGCTTGTTTTGCTAACTCACGTGCATAGTTTAAATCTGCACTTGAACGTGGGAAAGATACCGCTAAGTAATCTACACCGATACGAGCTGCAGTAATGATATCTGCTTTATCTTTTTCAGTTAATGCATCTGCAGATAAACCACCACCTAATTTGTTGATCCCTTTATTGTTTGATAATGGACCACCAACAGTCACTTCAGTAAATACTTTTGCACCTTCAGTAGAAAGGACTTTTAATTGAACACGGCCGTCATCTAATAAAAGAATATCACCTGGCACAACATCTTGTGGAAGTGTTTTATAGTCTAAACCTACGGCTTCTTGATTACCTTCACCTTTTGGTAATTCTGCATCAAGAATAAATTTATCACCAACATTTAAGAAAATTTTGCCGTCTTTAAAAGTAGAAACACGAATTTTAGGGCCTTGTAAGTCACCTAAAATTGCCACGGTTTTACCTAATTTTTTCGCGATCGCACGAACACGCTCAGCACGCTCAATATGATCATCTGGTGTACCGTGAGAAAAGTTCATACGTACAACATTAGCGCCTGCTGCGATAATTTTTTCAAGATTGTTATCGCGGTCTGTTGCTGGACCCATTGTACATACAATCTTCGTTCTTCTTAATTTTCTAGACATTATCTAAACTCCACAAATGGTTACAATTTACTTAAAGCTTTTTTAAATTTCGGCTCATCCGAGATAAAAAACGTTGCGCATTATACGCTTAAACCTGTACAAAATCAAAATAACTACTGAGACTTTTTAAATCAGATTTTGGTTATTTTTTTAGCAGCTAAATTTAACTTAAAACAAATCCTCTTGTTTTCATCCTTAAAACTGTTTATCATCTGCCACATCTTTTACGCGACTATAGCTCAGTTGGTTAGAGCACCACCTTGACATGGTGGGGGTCACTGGTTCGAGTCCAGCTAGTCGCACCATATTACAATCCCAAGCTTTTTAGCTTGGGATTTTTCTTTTTATCCCTGCTTAATTTGAATGAATCTTTTCTGAATAAACCACATAAACAAATGAAAATAATTTGCATTGATCGACGTAAACGTTTTCGCTATACTTGCGACTCTTTTATTATCTATCGGGTTATATATCGGAAAACAATTATGAAATTTAAATTAAGTCTTATTTCAACCGCACTTTTGGCGAGTTTTTCTTTATCAGTACATGCTAAAACACAAGAAGCGAACAACAATGATGAATACAAACTAGAAGAAATCAATGTTGCAACTGAATTGGAAAAAGCAAAAGCTGCTGGAGACAAGCAAAGAGATATCGTGAATTTAAGTTTACTTGGTCGTCAAACAGCATTCACCTCTCCTATTGCTGTTGTTAATTATGACGAAAAAGCATTTGAAAACTCTCAACAGCGTAATCTGCTTGATGGTATTTCAAAAATTGATTCTTCCGTCATGAATTTTGGCGGTGAAACTAATACCTTATCAGGTATCTACGTTCGAGGATTACAACTAGACGCTCGTCAAATCACCGTAAATGGGTTACCCGGTCTTTACTCTACTTATAACTCCCCTACTGCTGCAGTAAGCTCTGCTCAATTAATTAAAGGTGCTTCAACAGCTGTCGCTGGCATGGACCCTGAAGGAGCAGCTGGTTCATCCTTAAATGTTGAAACTAAACGAGCAACAGATGAAGCTATTAATAAAATCGGTTTGGGTTGGTATAGCAATACTCGCTTACAAGAATCCTTTGATTTTGGTCGCCGTTTTGGTGAAAACAAAGAATGGGGCGTTCGTCTAAATGGGAAATACCGTGATGGTGATACAGCCCGTAATAACTATGATGAACGTAACAAAGAATTTTCTGTGGGATTGGACTATCGTGGAAATAAATTCCGCGCAGGTATTGATTATATGTACACTAAACGTGCCACCCATGGTGGACGTGCGCGTGTTCAAGACATCCAAAATCTAACCTTCCGCTTACCTGATGCGCCAAATGGTAAAACAAATCTCGTCCCTCACTGGAATGGTCAAGCAACACAAGATCAGACTATTATGGGGACATTTGAGTATGATCTTCCTTATAACATGATGTTATCTGGGGGACTTGGCTACATGGAATCAACTTACAGAGGAACATTTGGTCAAGCTCGCTTGGATACAGTAACTAAGACAAATAAAACGGGTAAAATAACTTCGACTACATATGGCAATGCTAATGGAGATTATAGTTTAATCCAACTACGTGCAATTGATTACAGAACAAGAACAACCAGTGCAAATCTAAAATTACAAGGTGAGTTTGAAACAGGTTCTATTTACCATAGCTGGAATCTCGCCTTTGATGCTGTCAAAAGACAGAGAGCGTTCCACCAAGGCTACGTTCTTACTGGAAAGGATTATTTAAATTTAAACATATATAACCCTCAGTTTAGAACCAATCCTCAACCTTCTAGAGAAACAGCTCAAGGTGCGACAAACGAAAAATTGACGAGTTATAGTGTCGCATTGGCTGACACGGCTTCATTTGTAGATAATACCATTCGTTTAACACTTGGTGGACGTCTCCAATGGATTAAGCAGCATGCGCTTCCTTATCCATCAAAACCAAATCGCGATATGCGTTATCATGAAAGCCGCTTCAGCCCAATGATTATGGCTGCTTATGTGCCAAACCCTGATTTAACTTTATACGCAAATTACTTAGAAGATTTAGAGCCTGGAGCAACAGATGAAGATACCGGTACAATGGCAAAACCAATTGTAAGCCGACAAATTGAATTTGGTGTTCGTAAAAACTGGAAAGATGTAGCCACCACCACATTAAGTGTTTATCAATTGTCTCGACCTGGCGTAGTTGCTTCAACAGGTGAAGAACAAGGTAAAGAGCGTAATCGCGGTATTGAGTTCAATATCTATGGAAGCTTGTTAAATAACACCTTACGTCCAAATCTAGGCATTACCTATAACCAAGGTAAATTGATTGATTATCCTAGCTTTGCAGGTCCAATCATTACGGGGTCTCAAGTAGCAAGTCCTCGCTGGATTGCTAAAGCCGGCATTGAATGGGATACACCATTTATTCAAAATTTAACATTAAATGCTGCAATTCAATACTACGGAAAATCATACCAAGATTATTCTGAAAAATATGAATTCCCATCCTATACAACTGTTGATGCGGGTGCTAAATATGTTGCAAAATTAGGCGAGAAACAAACTCTAACCTTCCGTATCGGTGTAGAAAACTTATTCAATAAAGCATACTGGCAAGTACAACGTGGTCGTTATGACCGTAGTTTTGCTGTGGTAGGTATGCCTCGTACCTATTGGGCAAATATTGAATATTCATTCTAATTAATTAGAGCTTTTTAGGGCGAAAACTGTACGCTTTCGCCCTTTTTTAATTTATGGAAATCTATGAATTGGCAAACTGAACTTAACTCAAGTTTAAGCTGGATTTTGACCGCACTTTTCTGGGTGGTTTTATGCTTTAGTGTAGTGATGGCAGCACTAAAACAAACCACATTTGGTCAAAAGTTTTGGCATATTGCATCCCCTTCGATTAATCGCCGTAACAGCATCAAAATAATCCTTATGCTATTGGTGTTGTTTACCATGATTTTGTTAGAAGTACGCTTCAGTGTTCTCAATTCTTTTTTCTACAATGGACTTTATAGCTCGATGCAGGAATTAGATGCGGATAAGTTTTGGTTCTTTGCAAAACTGAATGCACTCTTAGTATTGGTACAAGTTATCCACTCCATCGCCGATTATTTCTTGCAACAAGTATTTGAAATCCGTTGGTTGGAAAGCTTAAATAAAGTCCTTGTTAAACGATGGTTAGAAAATAAAAAATACTATCGCCTCAAATACGAAAAAGATCTGCCCGATAATATTGATCAACGTATTGAACAAGATGCCCGTGAATTTATCAGTAGTACCGTCAAAATTGTGCGCGGTATGATTAATTCTATTCTGACTACCATTGAATTCACTATCATTCTTTGGTCACTTTCTGGAATATTAAGTCTTTTTGGCTTGAATATCGAAAAAGGCGTCGTTTTCTTTATTTATGCTTTTATTATCCTGGCAACATTAATGTCTGTATGGATTGGTCACCCTTTGATCAAGTTGAACTTTAACAAAGAAAAACTTAATGGTGACTACCGTTATTCTTTGATTCGAGTGCGAGATAATGCGGAAAGTATCGCTTTCTATCAAGGTGAATTGCAAGAACAACATTTATTGAAAAACAAATTTGCTCAAATCATTCATAACCGTTGGGCAATTGTATTGAGAATGTTGGGATTAGACGGCTTTAATGGAAGTGTCACGCGCGTTGCAAAACTCTTACCGTTAATGCTGCAAGCACCTCGTTTTTTTACCGGACAAATCAAACTGGGCGATATGCACCAAACTGTGCAAGCATTTAACCGATTAATGACCGCACTTTCTTTCTTCCGTTTGTTCTATGAAGAATTTACTCTCTACCAAGCGCGCTTAAATCGTCTTTATGGTTTTATGACTAAATTGGATGAATTAGATCATTTAGAGGTTCATCACCCCATGAAATGTTCTAACCGTGTAGCGTTATCAAATTTTGGTATTAAAGATGACCAAGGCAGATTGTTGCTTAATAACTTAAATATTGAGTTAAAAAATGGTGATGCTTTATTAATTCAAGGTCCATCTGGCACAGGGAAAACATCGCTATTAAAAGCGATGGCGGGGATTTATCCTTTTGAGACTGTTGGTCTGGTGGAACATCCTTGTGTGACCAGTTTATTCTTACCGCAGCGTCCTTATATGCCACAAGGTACGTTACGTGAAGCGATTTGCTATCCGGATATTGATCCTTATCATCCTGAATTGGAAAAAACACTGGCTGACTGTTGTTTGGATAAATATCTTCATAGCTTAGATGTAGATAACGATTGGCAGGCAATTTTGTCGCCAGGTGAATTACAGCGCGTGGCATTTATTCGGATTTTACTGACAAAACCTGAAGTGGTCTTTTTAGATGAAACCACATCAGCACTTGATGAGCCAACCGAGTATCTCCTTTATAAAACAATTAAAGAGCGGTTACCCAATATGATCATTCTGAGCGTGGGCCATCGCGGCACATTGCATCAATTCCATAACAAACAATTGGATTTGGCAGTCTGAATCGTCTAAATTACAAAAGGCTAAATTTATATTTAGCCTTTTCTTTTTTTACTAAATACAATTGAACTTATAAGAAGTCTCTCAAGGCTTGCTACACACCCCAATCCCCCCTATAATTCCCCCAACTTTTCTAATTTCATTTTCACAATGTCAAATAAAACTATTGCTAAAAATACACTATTTCTTTATATCCGAATGCTCTTCAACATGGGGGCGATGCTATATATCTCTCGTGTGGTATTACAGGTATTGGGTGTGGAAGATTTTGGTATCTACAACATTGTGATGGGGGTTGTGGTCTTATTTTCCTTTTTTAATGGCACAATGACCGCCACCACACAGCGTTTTATTAACGTAGAAAAAGCCTCGAATGACATTCAACGCGTTAATAAAGTCTTTAATATTAGTATCTTAAATCACCTACTCATTATTTTTATCGTATTCGTGTTAGCTGAAACCGTCGGTTTATGGTTTTTAAATCACAAATTGGTGATCCCCGCTGAACGCTTGCAAGCCGCCAATATCGTTTACCAATTAGCATTAATTATTGCCCTTGTTGAAATCATCAAGGTGCCATTCAATGCCATGATTGTTGCGCACGAAAAAATGGGATTCTATGCTTGGTTGGGATTAGGTGAAACCATTTTGAAACTGACTTCTGTCTTTATCTTAAGTCATATCACACATTACGATAAGTTGATTACTTATGGCTGCTTATTGCTTTCAGTCAGTTTAATCGTGCTCTCTCTTTATGTGCTGTTCACTAAATATTATTTCAAAGAAGCCGCACGTTTCCGTTTATATAAAGATTTAAGCAAAACCAAAGAAATGGTGAGTTTTTCCGGTTGGATGCTCATGGGACAAGTTGCCTATGTGGGTTCGACCCAAGGCTTGAATATGGTATCTAACTTATTCTTTGGTGTGGCAGTCAATGCAGCCGTTGCCATTGCAACACAGGTTGAAGGCGCCGTTTATAGCTTTGTGAATAATTTCCAAATGGCGGCTAATCCGCAGTTGGTTCAGTCTTATGCGGCAAAAGATTACGATCGCAATCGCCAATTAATTCTTGGTATTTCAAAATATTCACTTTATTTAATGGCGATTCTCTCTGCGCCTGTATTGTATTTTACCCATACTTTACTGACATTCTGGCTAGGTGATCATCTTCCGCAATATACTGAACAGCTTGTACAAGCTATTATTGCTTGCTTATTGATCAGTGCGATGGCTGGGGCATTTTGGATGAGTGCATTAGCCATTGGCACATCCACCGTAAAACAATACAATATCATCGTCGCATTAATCGATCTTTGTACGGTGCCTTTGGCTTATTATTTGTTCACACTAGGCTATAATCCAGTATTTGCCTTTGTGGGTAAATTTAGTACGATGATCATCTCACAAATCTATCGATTATATTTTATTAATAAAAAAATTAAATTTAACCCAAAAGAATTTGTCTCATATTTAATGAATGTCGGCGTGGTGTTTGGCCTGCTATTAGGTATCATCTATATATCAGATACCACCCGCAGCTATTCTTTATTGGAATTTATTGGACAATCCATCATTTTAGAAATGGTATTAATCTGTGTCATTTTAATCTTCGGATTAAACACAGCAGAAAAAAATTTCTTGTTTAGCTATTTAAAGAAAAGAGTAAAAAAATGAATCAACTCCTTATTGATTTAAAAAACAAACTGAATCCTATTGTCGAAGTGATCAAAGATAAAAACGACGTATTTTATTTCGACTACCCACTTCATTTGAACGTGGGCGATTTGCTGATTTATCACGGAACCGAGCAATTTTTTAAAGATCACCATATTAATGTGACCTTAAAACGTTGCGAATATGATTTAGATCTTGAAGAGGTTAAAGCGAAAATTACACCAAACACTACCATCCTTTTACATGGTGGCGGTAATTTTGGCGATCTTTATCCGCAGCACCAAAAGATCCGTGAAGAAATGGTGACGAATTTCCCGAATAATCGCATTATTGTGTTGCCACAAACTGCTTATTTTAAACACGAAGAAAATCTGCAAAAATCAGCCGCACTTTTCCGTAGCCACAGTGATTGTCATTTACTGGCTCGTGACGAAAGAACCGCGAATCTATTTGCTCAATTTTCTGATCATGTTTATTTATCACCGGACATGGCTCATCAGCTTTATGGCACCATGGAAACGAAACAAGGCAAAACTGGTGAGCAACTTTACTTCCTACGTAAAGATATTGAAGCGAGTGATATCGAGAAAAATATCCTTGCTCAACTACCTGCTAACAGCAACGTAAAAGACTGGGAAGATATTCTTTCAACAGAAGACGATGTTGTTTTAGCAGTAAGCTGGCGAATGAGTAAAATGGCCAATAAATTTGGTCTGGGTTGGCTGAAAGATCTTTGCCATCAATTCTGGTATGCCTATACTCAACGCATTGTAAAACGCGTTGCTCAGGTGTTCTTAGCGAATGACAAAGTGACCACAACTCGCTTACATGGTCATATTTTCTCTTGCTTGTTAGAAATTCCAAATCGTGTTTGCGATAACTCTTATGGCAAAAATAGTAGCTATGCCAAATTATGGACCAAAGAATTAGATTTTGTTGAATTGGATAAATAATGTTTGAATTGAAAAAACTGATTACAGCCATGATTCTTCCCCCATTTAATATTTTAATTTTATGGGGACTTTCACTTATTCTAGCTAAATTCAATTTCAAAAAATTAAGCCGAATTTCGACCGCACTTGGTTTCTCTCTACTCTATCTTTTAAGCATTCCTTACACTGCACAAGTACTTAAAGACAGTCTCATTACTGAAGATCATTTAACTCTGCAAGATTATCAACAAGCGCAAGCGATCGTTTTACTTGGCGGTGGTTTACGTGATAACAAAGAGCTTTATGCACCATTAGCTTCAACAGGTATTCAACTTGAACGCTTACGCTATGCCGCATTCTTGCAAAAAGAAACGCACTTGCCATTATTAATTACAGGGGCGAGTCCAACTGGCGCCATTGAAGCAAAAATCGCTGCGGAAGAACTCCAAAACTTCTTTAATGTGCCAACTAAATGGATTGAACCTAAAGCACTTACTACCAAAGAAAATGCACTTTTCACCAAACAAATATTGGAAAAAGAAGGTATTCACAAAATTATTTTAGTCACCAATGAATGGCATATGCAACGTGCAAAATTATTGTTCCAACAACAAGGTTTTGATGTATTACCTGCAAGTGTAGGCGAAGGCATTACGCCTGACAGTTATGGACTCAATATGATGCATTTTATTCCACAAGGTGGCGCGATTACGAAAAATATGCAATTACTCAAAGAGTGGATTGGATATTGGAAAGAGCGCTAAAGTGCGGTCAAAAGATCACAAATTAGATAATGTTAAGAGGAAGAAAACATGAGTCAAATTACACGCGAACAAATGCTTCAGGTATTCGAAAATCGCTGCTCCACACGTTATTACGATCCAAATAAAAAAATTAGCCAAGAAGATTTCGCGGCAATTTTAGAATTTGCTCGTTTATCACCAAGCTCTGTCGGCTCTGAGCCATGGAAGTTCTTAATTATTCAAAATAAAGCATTACGCGATAAACTCAAACCTTTTAGCTGGGGTATGCAATATCAATTAGATGATTGTAGCCATTTAGTGATCATTCTTGCGAAGAAAAATGCGCGCTATGACACGCCTTTCTTCCGTGATGTAGCGGTGCGTAGAGGTTTACAAGGTGAGCAATTAGAAAAAGCCTTGGCAAAATACAAAGACTTACAAGAAGTTCAAATGAAAACCGCAGAAAGCGAGCGTGCATTATTTGACTGGGCAAGCAAACAAACCTACATCGCATTAGCGAATATGCTCACTGGTGCCGCCGCTATCGGTGTTGATTCTTGCCCGATTGAAGGCTTTAACTACGATAAAATGAATGAAGTTTTAGCCGCTGAAGGTCTTTTTGATCCAAATGAATGGGGCGTATCTGTGGCAGCAACATTTGGTTATCGTGCGAGAGACATTACTAAAAAATCACGTAGACCAATTGAAGAAATCGTTACTTGGGTTGAATAATCTATTTTCAAATAAATGGGCAGCAAACGCTGCCCTTTTCTTTACCCACCAAACAAGGCTGCGCCACCTGTTACAGCCTCCATCGTGCCATATAACAAGCTTAGTGCAAAAAAGATCATAATTGCGCCCGCAATACATTTGATCATGGCCTCGCCTTTTTGATTAGAACCAGTTAAACCGTACCAATGGCCTAATCGCGTTGCGACATTTCTCGCATAGCGCACTAACGCAGCAAAAAGTGAAAGCATTAATCCTGTGCCCAGAGACATGGCAAACGTAGCTACAATTCCCCACCAATAAAGATCCAGCATATAAGCGAGAAAGAGCACAAAAATAGCGCCACTACACGGTCGCATACCAATAGTCAAAATCACTAAGAGCTGAGATTTTAAATCACCTGATTGCTTAAGCTGTTGATTATTCGGTAGATGTTGATGCCCACAGCTACACTGTGTTTGACTTACTTTTCCTTGCTCATATCGAAAAGGCGAAGCTGTTCCAATCTGTTTTGGTAATGATTGGATCGATGTAATACGAAAAGATTGCTTTTTCTTTAAGCCTTTCAGACCTTGAGTAATCCAATAAATCCCTAACAACACTAATAAAATTAGAGCGCTACGTTCCAGCCATAACTGGCTAAGTTTAAAATATTTAGAGGATAGATTAAGTATCACCACCACAATGGAGGTTGCAGCGACTGCGACAAAACCTTGCATGAGAGAGGAAAGCAAGCTTAAACGTACGCTGGTCTTAAGTTGGCTTTCGTGCGTAGAAAGATAACTAGCGATAATAAATTTGCCATGCCCAGGCCCTAATGCATGTAATACACCATAAGAAAAGGCGGCAAAAATCAACCACAATCCTGCCGTTGATGAATGTGCTTGAATCTGATGGAGATTTTCAGAAATCAACTGATTAAAGGCTTTTTGCCAATCAGCAACTTGCACAAACAGCCAAGGTAACAATGCGAAGATAATCGCTAATAAACCAATAAAAAGTGCGGTTAGTTTTAACTTCATTTTATTCACACTTAATTTTTACTTTCTGCGCAAACAATACACCAAGGGAATCATCTTCATTTTTTTGCGATTTATCCAATGATGATGCATAAGATTGAATTTTTTCATCGACATTAGGTTCCAGTACCTCGCCTTTGCAATTTGCAGGAAGTGATGAAAAATCAACCGTTCTTTTGCCAGTTTCTGCATACCGCATTGCCACATAATAAGTGCGGTCATAAGTCATCAGCGTAAATTCATTATTTTGCAAGGCCTGTGGCTGAGCTAAAAGAAAATCAAAATAATATTCCACTTCGTTCCCTTTCACACGCATACCGTAATTTTCAGGGTGTTTTGTGTATTTAATTTTATGATTTTCTTTGTCAAAGACATAACTAAAGTAATGTTCATTCACAACGTTTGCCATGACTTCATCAACTAATTTCTGTTGAGCAGCCTTATCCCCTTTTGCCTGTTTCACATCATACAAGACAGCTGAAGAACTGACTTCATCAAGTAACCACTGCGTCGAGAAACCAATTAATTGATTATCTTTCACTAAGGGTTTCGTTTGCATATCGATGAATGCGTGGGGATGCGCTAGCGCTGAAAAAGGCGAAATCAGCAATAATCCAAGAGGTAATTTTTTAAACATAAATAAGAAAAAAGAGTGGCTAAATGATTGAATAGACAGATTTTATCACAAGCAGTTCCCAATCAAAATCGAATAAAAATCAGTCTAAAAGTAAAAAATCCCATGATTTTATTGATTTTTATCAAAAAATGATTCATTCGCATTTCCCTTATAACTGAAATTTATGTACTATCTGTTTCGTCAAGTGATTGCTTGATATTCATAAAGTTCCTAAATAAAATAATCATAAATATAGCTAAACTACTTTCCTACCACCCTGTATGGGTGGTTTTTTTTGCCTTTCAAATAGCTTATTCCCTAAACATCAAGTAAAATAACCGCACTTTTATTCATAACATCGAGAAAATTATGTCAACGCAATTTGTATATACGATGCACCGTGTCGGCAAAGTGGTGCCACCGAAGCGTCATATTTTGAAAGATATTTCTTTAAGCTTCTTCCCTGGTGCAAAAATCGGGGTGCTCGGCTTAAATGGTGCGGGTAAATCAACCCTTTTACGCATTATGGCTGGCGTGGATAAAGAGTTCGAAGGTGAAGCGCGTCCACAACCAGGTATTAAGATTGGTTATCTTCCACAGGAACCAAAACTTGATCCGCAACAAACTGTGCGTGAAGCGGTAGAAGAAGCGGTTTCTGAAGTAAAAAATGCACTGACTCGTTTAGATGAAGTTTATGCACTTTATGCCGATCCTGATGCGGATTTCGATAAACTAGCCGCAGAACAAGCAAACCTTGAAGCGATTATTCAAGCCCACGATGGACATAATTTAGATAACCAATTAGAACGTGCCGCAGATGCATTACGTTTACCGGATTGGGATGCCAAAATCGAACATTTATCTGGTGGTGAACGTCGTCGTGTGGCACTTTGTCGTTTATTGCTCGAAAAACCAGACATGCTCTTATTAGACGAGCCAACCAACCACTTAGATGCAGAATCGGTAGCATGGTTAGAGCGTTTCTTACATGACTACGAAGGTACTGTTGTGGCGATTACCCACGACCGTTACTTCTTAGATAACGTAGCAGGTTGGATCTTAGAGCTCGACCGTGGTGAAGGTATTCCTTGGGAAGGTAACTACTCTTCTTGGTTAGAGCAAAAAGAGAAACGCTTAGAGCAAGAACAAGCGGCTGAAAATGCACGCCAAAAATCGATTGCGAAAGAGTTAGAATGGGTACGCCAAAATCCTAAAGGTCGTCAAGCGAAAAGCAAAGCTCGTATGGCACGCTTCGATGAGTTGAACTCTGGTGAATACCAAAAACGTAACGAGACCAATGAACTCTTTATTCCACCTGGTCCACGTTTAGGTGATAAGGTTATTGAGGTAGAACATCTCACTAAATCTTACGGTGACCGTACTCTAATTGATGATTTATCATTTAGCATTCCTAAAGGTGCTATCGTAGGCATTATTGGAGCGAACGGTGCAGGTAAATCAACCCTATTCCGTATGCTTTCAGGTCAAGAACAACCCGATAGCGGCTCAATTACGATGGGTGAAACCGTTGTGCTTGCTTCTGTGGATCAATTCCGTGATTCAATGGATGACAAGAAAACCGTTTGGGAAGAAGTGTCTAACGGACAAGATGTTCTCACTATTGGTAACTTTGAAATTCCAAGCCGTGCGTATGTTGGCCGCTTTAACTTCAAAGGCGTAGATCAACAAAAACGAGTGGGCGAATTATCAGGTGGTGAACGTGGTCGTTTACACTTAGCGAAACTTCTACAACGTGGTGGTAACGTACTGTTATTAGATGAACCGACCAATGATTTAGACGTTGAAACTTTACGTGCGTTAGAAAATGCGATCTTAGAGTTCCCTGGCTGTGCAATGGTAATTTCCCATGACCGTTGGTTCTTAGACCGTATTGCGACTCATATTTTGGATTACGGTGATGAAGGTAAAGTGACTTTCTATGAAGGTAACTTCTCTGACTACGAAGAGTGGAAAAAGAAAACCTTAGGTGAAGCCGCAACACAACCACATCGTATTAAATATAAGCGTATTGCAAAATAAGAAATTAAAGTGCGGTCACTTTTGACCGCACTTTCCTTTTACATCTGGAGTGATTATGTTAGTTTATTTGCACATTGTTTGTGCATTTTTAAGTTTAGGATTATTAATTATCCGTGGGGGAATGCAATTAAGTGGGAAAAATTGGCGAGCGATTAAATTGCTAAAAATTTTACCGCACTTAGTTGATACACTGTTAATCGCAAGCGGCTTAACGATTTTCTTCTTGGTCGGTTATCAGCTACAAAGCTGGTTGGTCATGAAAATCATCATGCTTGTGCTTTATATCTTCTTCTCGGCTAAATATTTTAGTCGTAAAGCGGTCAACCCAAACAGTGCATTTCTGGCATTTGCCTTGTTAAGTTTCTTAGGAGCAATGTTCTTTGCTTACCAACCAAACTTTATGGAAGGCTAATTATGAAAAAATCCATCTTCAATTGAAGATGGATTTTTTGTCTTATCTTAACCACCGGCTAATTTTACTTTAAACCCTTTTTGTTCTAAAAGTTGTTTAAGTAAATCGCGTTTTTCGCCTTGAATCTCAATATTGCCGTCTTTAACTGAACCGCCACAACCACAACGTTTTTTAAGTTCAGCGGCTAATTTTTTTAATTCATCATCGGATAAATCTAGCCCAGTAATCACTGAGACGCCCGCACCTTTTCGACCACTGGTCTGTTTTTGGATGCGAACCACACCATCACCCTTAGGGCGTTGTACCGGCTGCTTTTGCTCTTTAATTCGACCCACTTCGGTAGAATAAACTAAAGTACTCTCAGTCATATTACTCAATTGATGCATTAATTGAACGAAGCACTTCAGCTGGATTTTCAGCTTGAGTAATTGGACGACCGATTACTAAATAATCAGAACCAGATCGAATAGCTGCTGCTGGTGTCATGACGCGACGCTGATCACCAAAATCACTACCAATTGGACGAATCCCTGGGGTGACTAATTTAAAATCAGGACC
Organism: Parahaemophilus parainfluenzae; assembly: GCA_963516375.1. GTDB lineage: Bacteria > Pseudomonadota > Gammaproteobacteria > Enterobacterales > Pasteurellaceae > Haemophilus_D > Haemophilus_D parainfluenzae_AG. The sequence goes on from CAUQBI010000005.1 coordinate 58,406, forward strand.
ACAAGTATTACGTAAAATCTCTACTTCCTGTGGTGAGCAAACTACCCCATCTAATCCTGCACGCTGTGTTAAATTTGCAAGACGTAAAACGTGTTCAAGTGGCGAGGAATTAATACCAATTTGCAACAAATCTAAATCTTCCATGCTTGTTAATACAGTTACCGCGATTAATAACGGTGCATCTTTTCCATAAGGCTCGAGAATTTTCTTCGCCTCTTCCATCATTTTTAAACCACCGCTAGCATGGACATCAACCATCCATACGCCTAAATCAGCCGCAGAACGCACAGCTCTTGCCACAGTATTAGGAATATCATGAAATTTTAGATCGAGGAAAACATCAAATTGACGCTCGTGTAATTGCTTAACGAAACTGGTTCCCAGTGTGGTAAACATTTCTTTACCCACTTTTAAACGGCATAAGCTTGGATCGATTTGATCTACGAGGGATAGCGCTTGTGCTTCCGTTTCGTAATCCAATGCAACGATTACTTTGCTATTCATAATTTTACCTCACAGTATCAATTAATTATGTTCAGGTTTAATGGTTTCCCACTGTTTGCAAGAAGGACAATTCCACATTAATTTATGGGTTTGATAACCGCAATTTGAGCAACGATAACCAAAACCCTGCTTAATTCTCTCACCCACCATTTTATGTAGTAAAATTAAGCTTTCTTTACCTCGCCCTTCCTCTGCATCATCAATTTGGAATTGAATAAAGCGGTGGAAAATAGAGGTACTTGGATGTTTTGTAAGTTGTTGATAAAGCTTTGATTGAGCGGCACTCTTGCCATCTTTCTCTTCAATCACGCTTGCTAACATTAAATCGACTTTAGTATTGTTAATCTGCTGACTTGCTCGAATCAAGAATAACTCAAAGTTATCTCTCTCTCCTAATTCATCATAACAATATTTGAGCGTTTTCAGCACTTCACCAATATAAATTGGATTTTGATCAAGAATATTCTCTAAAAAGTGAATGGCTTGACGATAGTTTTTATTGGCCATTTCTAAATCAGCAAGTAGCATTGATGCTCTCACACTGGTTGGAGATACATTCAGCGCTTTTTGTAAAATACTGCGTTTTTCGTCCGCACTTTCAAGTTCACCGCTTAAGGCATATTCACAATAACATTGTGCTAATTCCACATTATTTTCTTTGGGTGAGATCTTGGCAAGCTTCTCTGCGATATTAACGGCTTTTTTCCATTCTTTTGTTTTTTGATAAATCACCAAAAGCTGTTGCAGTGCATTTTCTGCAAACTCTGGCTCATCCACCATAATGATGTAAAGGGCTTCCGCACGGTCATAAAAACCCACCGCCATAAAATCCTTAGCAAGTTGCTGTTTAGCTAATAATTTTTGTTCGAAAGAATAATTGGGACTACGATCGAGGGCTTGATGGATTCTTAAAGCACGATCCACTTCGCCTCGAGAACGGAAAAGGTTACCGAGCGTTAGCTCAGCTTCAAATTGAGAGTTGCTTTCAATTTCATTTTCTGTTTCTTGTTTTTGTAACATATCAAGAAACAAATCAACGGCTTTATCTGTTTGATTAGAAAGCAAAAAATTGACCCCCGTGACATAATCACGGGAGAGTTTATTACTAATATCTTCCTGATCTTTCTTGGCACTCCGATGCCCCATATACCAACCGTAAGCGGCGGCTATTGGCAGAAGCAGAAAGAGTAATTCAAGCATTATACTGCCTTATCGCGAGTAGTCGTTAATTCGTTAATTTGTAATGTTTGACGTTTAACTTGACGCGCTAACGACATATTTTTGAATTTTAATTTTAAGTAGAAGAATCCAGTAATTAACCAACCTAAAATTAATCCAAAACCAAATAAAATTGCAACTAATGTTGAAAGTTGGAATTGGCTTTCAGCAACAATGTAGTTAAAGGTGATTACTTGATCATTATTTGCCCCTATAGTTACCGCAACAAGTACAATAGCCAGAACAATAATGAGTCCGAGAATATACTTAATCATCACAATCTCCTTTGTTAAGAATAAGTTCATTATGCCAAAATTTGTAATAAAAAACGACACCTAAGTGTCGTTTTATTGATATCGATTGAATGTTTAAGCAAAAACATTTACGCGATCTTTTAATTCTTTACCCGCTTTAAAGTGCGGTACAGATTTAGCATCTAATTTTACAGAATCACCGGTTTTTGGATTACGGCCCACTCGCGGTTGACGATGGTGTAAAGAGAAGCTACCAAAACCACGAACTTCGATACGATTACCCTCTTCTAAAGATTGTGCAATGAGTTCAAGAATATCCTTTACAATACCTTCTACTTCTTTTGCGGATAAAGTTGGGTGCTTTGTTGATAGATTTTCAATTAGTTCAGATTTAGTCATCGTCAACTCTCCTTTAAATTTATACTTAAACTTGTTATTAAGACTTACAGGTAATGCATTAGTTCATAATAAATTACCGCTAAATCCTTGTTAATTATAGCTGGTAGTAATAAGGCTGAGTCAATGACCCAGCCTTATTTATGTGAATTAATTATTCACCTTTAGCCGCTTTGAAAGCTTCAGCCATTGCGTTTGGAATAGCAACATCTTCTTGTTTGTTATTCACGTTTGCAACTGCAGCTGCTTCTTCAGCTTGATCTTTCGCTTTTACAGATAAGTGAACGATACGTGCTTTACGATCAACACCGGTGTATTTCGCTTCAACTACATCGCCTGCTGCAACTTCGTTTGTTAAGTCTGCTGCACGGATATAACCTTCAACGCCACCTGCTAATTCAACTTTAGCACCTTTCGCGTCAGCTTCAACAACAGTTGCAGAAATTACTGCACCTTTTTTATTGATCGCTACGAAGTTGTTGAATGGATCATCTTCAAGTTGTTTGATACCTAAAGAAATACGTTCTTTCACTGCATCTACTGCTAATACTACTGCAGAAACTTCGTCACCTTTTTTGTAGTTACGAACTGCTTCTTCACCTGCAACATTCCAAGAAATGTCAGATAAGTGAACTAAACCGTCGATACCACCTTCAAGACCGATGAAGATACCGAAATCAGTGATTGATTTGATTTTACCAGTAACTTTGTCGCCTTTGTTGTGAGTTTCAGCGAATTGAGTCCATGGGTTAGGTTTGCATTGTTTTAAACCTAAAGAAATACGACGACGTTCTTCGTCAACTTCTAATACCATTACTTCAACAGTATCGCCAAGGCTTACAACTTTAGATGGGTGGATGTTTTTGTTAGTCCAATCCATTTCAGAAACGTGAACTAAACCTTCAACACCATCTAAGATTTCAACGAAACAGCCGTAGTCTGTTAAGTTAGTTACTTTACCAGTTAATTTGCTGTTTACTGGGTGGTTTTCAGCGATAGCAACCCAAGGATCTTGACCTAATTGTTTTAAGCCTAAAGATACGCGAGTACGATCTTTGTCAAATTTTAATACTTTAACAGTTACTTCGTCGCCTACATTCACGATTTCGCTTGGGTGTTTAACACGTTTCCAAGCCATATCAGTGATGTGTAATAAACCGTCAACGCCACCTAAATCTACGAATGCACCGTAGTCAGTTAAGTTTTTAACGATACCTTTAACTTCTGAACCTTCAGCTAGGTTCTCAAGGATTTGTTCACGTTCTTGGCTGTTTTCAGATTCGATCACTGCACGACGAGAAACAACAACGTTGTTACGTTTTTGATCTAATTTAATTACTTTGAATTCTAATTCTTTACCAAGTAAGTGATCTGCTTCACGTGCTGGACGAGTATCAACTAATGAACCTGGTAAGAATGCACGAACACCGTTTAACTCAACTGTGAAACCGCCTTTCACTTTACCGTTGATTAAACCGATAACGGTCGCTTTATCTTCGTAAGCTTTTTCTAATTCAATCCAAGATTCATGACGAACAGCTTTCTCACGAGAAAGTTTAGTTTCGCCGTAACCATCTTCAACTGCATCTAAAGCTACGTTTACTGTGTCGCCAACTTTAACTTCAAGTTCACCTTGAGCGTTTTGGAATTCAGCAACAGGAATTGCAGATTCAGATTTTAAGCCTGCATCAACAAGTACAAAGCCTTTTTGAATAGCAACAACAGTACCGCTAACGATTGAACCTTGACGGGTTTCAAGGCCTTTTAATGATTCTTCAAAGAGTTGAGCAAAAGATTCTGACATATAAATAATCTTCTTAATTTAAGTTAATAACATCCACATTAAGATCCATAAAATGCGGGGTTGAGGATAAATGTCTATTCTTCCTTGAATAAACAGTTAAATCAAAATTGACGTTTTTTGTTGAATATAAGCTAACGCTTGAGCAATGACCTCATCAATACTCAATGTTGTACTATCTAACAATAAAGCATCATCAGCCGGTTTCAATGGTGCAACCTCACGATTTCTATCACGAAAATCACGTTCTTGTATCTCGGCTAAAATCTGTGCAAAGTTACCATTAATTCCCTTATTTTGCAACTGTTTATAGCGTCTTTTTGCACGTTCTTCCGCACTTGCATCTAAAAACAGTTTAACTTGTGCATTTGGGAAAACCACAGTTCCCATATCTCGTCCATCAGCAATCAGGCCATCATTTTTGCCAAAATCCTGCTGAAGTTGCAGTAAAGCTGACCGCACTTTAGGAAAAACCGCCACTTTTGAAGCGGCTTCCGCCACTTCTTGCGTACGGATTAAGTGACTCACATCCATCCCACCAAGAAGCACATTGACTTCTCCATTCTTTGGAATGAACTTAATATCTAAATGACGCGCTAACTCCGCTAATCCTTCTTCATCGGTTAAGTCTGCATGACGTTTCAGCGCAGCCAATGCCGTAACGCGATAAATCGCACCACTATCTAATAAGGTAAAACCTAACTTTTCTGCCAAAGCATAACAAAGCGTTCCTTTCCCTGCTCCACTTGGGCCATCAACGGTGATAATCATCCCCATAAAAATCTCCAGTTAAAATAATAATGTGGAGAATTTTACCTTATTCTCCACATTATTGCTTTTTAAATTTGATTAGCCAGAGTTACTGTCGAATCAAGTAACACTTTTGCTCCTTTTTGGCACCAATCATCTGTAATATTTTCTGCCTCGTTATGGCTTAATCCATTAACACAAGGAATAAATATCATTGATGTTGGAAATTTATGATTTAATTGACAAGCATCATGACCTGCGCCAGAAACAATATACTCCCAAGAATAACCTAATGAGCCACAACTATCTTGGACCGTTTTTATCAACGCCGAATTAAATTTAACTGGAGATAAAGAAACAACTTTCTTAACATCAAACACTAAATTATTTTCTCGAGCAATATCATTCAAAATCTGATAAATTTCTCTTTCGATATTTATTAAACTTTGCTCATTAGGATGACGAACCTCTAGCGTGAAATAAGCTTCACCAGGAATTACATTGGGTGAATTGGGCGTTAATTTAATATGACCAATAGTCACACGTCCCTGATTCACCACCTCTCTCAAACCTAATTTATTAAATTTGACTATCGCATTTGCCATGCCTACTGATGCATCTTGGCGCATATTCATTGGCGTAGTTCCAGCATGAGAAGATAATCCCGTCAATGTGATTTGATACCAATCCTGTCCTAATGCACCAGTTACTACGCCTATTTCAGTCTGATTATTTTCTAGAACAGGACCTTGCTCGATATGAAGCTCTAATACAGCATAAGGATGATATGATGAAAAATCGTCTGCGCCTAAATAGTTGATATTATTTAATGCTTCCTCTACTGAAATACCGTCCTTATCTTTTTCAGATAATGCAGCTGTAAGAGATAAATTGCCAATAAAAACCGAGGCCCCCATCATAGCAGGAGAAAATCTAGCCCCTTCTTCATTTGTCCACATAACAAGATCGATTGGTCGCGCAGTTTCAATATTATGATCATTTAATGACAATAACACTTCTAAACCAGCTAACACCCCATAAATACCATCGTAACGACCACCTAATGGTTGAGAATCACCATGAGAACCAATTAATATTGGAGCTAACTGATTATCCTTTCCATTACGGCGAATAAAAATATTACCAATTGCATCTATTTTTATCGAAAAGCCAGCCTCTTTGGAAAGTTTAATCAAATAATCTCTTGCAAGTTTATCCTCATTACTTAATGCAAGTCTTGTCACACCATTTAAAGGGGTTTTCCCAAATTGAGAAAAAACATCTAACAAATGAAGTAATCTTGAATTATTAACATCCATGCTATTCCTCTTTTTTAGCTGACTCTTCTTGTAATCGATATCTAAAATCACAAAAACCATCACCATTCATGACTGTATGAGGTCGACTCAAACTTACATTTGGTGCATACCCTTCAATAAATTTGCTATCTCGATTACAAGAAAGCAAGAAACCAATTTCTTCTAATCCCATTTCTTTATACATTTCAGCATAACGACAACGATGTACATTATAATCATATTTATAATGATCATTATTAATAACCTCTATACGTAATGCATCATCCTTTTCCCATAAATATTGTAAGGCTACAAAACTCTCTACACTCGTACCATTAGGTTCTCGTTTGGCATATTCCTTTCCTGCATCAATTGCAGCATTAGCAACAGCTTCCTCTATGATAGATTTAGCTTTATCTAAACCAAATTCACGTTTCATAATTTCGTAAATAGGTTTAATTATCTCTGCTTCAATTTTACGTTGTTGTAAAATACCAATCTCGACAAACTCAGGAAAATCTTTATTCATTTTTACTCCTTTAAATTACAAAATCGTTACGTAAAATTTCATTATTAATAAATCGACGAATTCGAGGATCATCATTATTTCTTAACTCACTTGGCGTTTGTAAAAATGCTATCTCACCAGAATCCATAAAAGCAATTTTATCAGATACCCGCATTGCGAATTGCATTTCATGACTCACAATAATCATTGTCATACCTTCTTTTGCAAGTTCTTCCATAACAAGTAATACTTCTCCAACTAATGTAGGATCCAATGCCGAAGTTGGTTCATCAAACAACATAATTTTAGGTTTCATCACTAAAGCTCTTGCAATAGCTACTCGCTGTTGTTGGCCACCTGATAATTGGTGTGGATATTTATTGGCATGTTGCAACATCCCCACTTTATCAAGCATTGCTAAAGCCAATAATCGAGTCTCATCTTTAGGCTTGTTATGATACTCAGGAGCAAGGAGAAGATTTTCTAATACTGTCTTATGCGGAAATAAATTATAATTTTGGAATACCATTCCTAAATTCACAATTTTACCCACTGAATTTGAAACAAAATGGCTACCATTGATAAAGTCCTCTCCTTCTAATTTGATACTTCCCTCATCTAATGACTCTAAACCATTAATACTTCGAATTAATGTTGTTTTACCAGATCCTGAGTAACCAATAATAGAAAGTACCTCACCCCATTTTAAAGAAAGATCAATACCTTTTAGAACTTGTACGCCGTTAAAGGATTTTTTTACTCCATGAACACTCAAGGCTTCATCGCTATTAGCATGTTCAGTTTTCAAAATACTATAAGGTACTAATGCTGACTTATCGATATTAACCTCAGCATAATTTTCATTTTTTATCAAAGATACATCTAATTTGCTTTCAACTTTTTTTAGCACCCAAGACAAGAAACTCACGATAACAATGTAATAAAATGCAACAGCAAGCAAAGTTTCTAATACTAAAAAGTTACGTGTATAAAGCTGTTGTCCGACTAATAAAATCTCAGTTAAAGAAATTACCGAAACAAGAGAAGTTAATTTTACAATTGTAATATACTGGTTAGTTAGTGGAGGTAACGCTACTTTTAATGCCTGAGGAATAATAATTAAACGTTGAAGCCCCCAGAATCGAATTCCTAATACTTTACCGGCTTCATATTGACCTTTAGGTATAGAGGATAAGGCTCCACGATGAATTTCTGCTATATAAGCAGATTCACTGAGCACCATAGCAATTAAACCTGCAATAAATGGATTTGATAATAAAACAGAACTAGCACTCCAGAATTGAGGCACATTATAGATAAAAATTAATAACACTAATAAAGGTAAACTACGAAACAACCAGATATAAGTATTCGAAAATTTATTAACTAGTTTTTTATTCGATTGAGTTCCAAGCGCAAGAAAAAATCCCCAAATAACAGCAAAGATCCAAGTTAATGTACTTAACTCAAATACGGTTAAAACAGCTTTCCAGAAATCAGTATTTACGAATAAGCTTGCTAAATATGACCAATTAAAACCTTTTGATATCGTTTTATCATTTCCATTTTCACTAGCTAGAATCGCATTATCTAAGGCATTTTCTAGTCCATTTTGTTTTAATAATGCTTCATTTGGAAACTCAAGGTTATATTTTTTTAGTAATTTTTCATATGAACCATCTGCTAAAGTATCTTTTATCGCATGTGCAATAACAGCCTTACCTGATAAGTCATTCTTATTAAAAGCAAGCCCAATCAATACCGGATATAACTGTTCTTTATTTGTAATTTTTAAACGATCACCTAATTGATTAATCACCATCTGTGCAACAGCTGCATCTTCATACTGAACATCAACACCACCAGATAAAAGTGCTTGGGCCGCCTCTGGCGCACTCGGATACTCTTTCACAATAAGCGGTTTTAGATTTTTAGGCGCACAATACTTCTCTGAAACCTCATTCATCGTTGGAATCCAAGCTGCACCTTTCATTGAAGAAATGCTTTTACCACAAAGATCCTCTAGTTTTTGTGGAGAAAAGCTATCGTTACCTCGGACAACAAGAACGCCTCCAGTTTGTAAATAAGGGAGAAAATCAACTTGCTTCGCACGTTGAGGATTAACATATAAAGCGGAAGCGACAAGATCATAATGTCCAGCATTTAATCCAATAATAATATTTTCAATTCGAGTGTCTTTAAACTCGACTGGACGATTCAGATTTTTTCCAAGTAATCGCATTAAATCAGGATCAAATCCACTAGCCTCTTTATTATCTAAGTAAGCATAAGGAGCATAAGTTAAATCAATTCCTACTCGTAAAGGGCTTGCGTCATTAGCTTGTGAAAAGAAAGACAACAATAACAGCAATCCTCCCACAAGAGTTTTATGTATGATGTTTAGCATTTTGATAATCCTTTTATTGTTATAAAAAATAAGCCTCCATTAACGGAGGCTTTTGATTTTATGTGTTTTATAAGAGGCTATCTAATAACTGATTTCCCTATTATATAATGATTTTATATATAAGCTTACAATCTATCTATCATACCCAACACCAATGCCGAGGATTGCTTTGCTGCAAGTGGGAGAAATTCTTCAAATGACATACTCGCTTCGCCATCTCCTGCATCAGAAATAGCTCTAACGACTACAAACGGTACGTTAAAGGCATGACAAACTTGTGCAATCGCTGTTGCTTCCATTTCTACTGCTGTTACATTAGGGAAATCCACTTTAATTTGAGCAATTTTTTCTTCGCTATTAATAAAACTATCACCCGAGCAAATTAAACCGCGTTTTACATTTTGCCCTTGTGATTGGGCAATTTCATCGGCTAAATCGGCTAATTTTTTATCTGAAAGAAAAGCGGCTGGATTGGCGGGTAATTGACCTTTTTCATAGCCAAATGCTGTCACATCTGCATCGTGATAGCGAGTTTCATCCGAAATAACGATATCTCCTACTTTTAAATCTTTTGCGACACCGCCTGCTGAGCCGGTATTTAAAACCACATCCGGTTTAGCCAATTGCAATAAAGCAGTGGTACCAATAGCCGCTGCGACCTTACCTATTCCTGATTGCAATAATGCGACTTCTTTACCATTAATTTTGCCTTCAAAAATGACCGCACTTGCCACTTTCGTTTCTTTTTTATCTGTCATTAATTGGGATAAAATTTCCACTTCTTGTGCCATCGCACCAACAATCCCGATTTTCATTATTTTTTCCTTTCTTGTTCGAGTTTACTCACTAAGAAATCTAATACCGCAACGCCATAATCATCGTTATACAATGTACTCGCGGTGAGAACATATTTTCCGCCCACCACCACATAAGGGAACGTAAATACACCATATTCTTCTGTTAAATTAATGGCATTATTCACATCTTCTTTTACTTCAGCTGAATGCACGACTTTATTAAATTCAGCTTTACTGATTCCTTGCGAGACTATCCATTCACGCATCTTATCTAATGACGATAATTCGGTATAACGTGCCTTTTCAGAGGTTTCAAATAACAGCGTATCTGATAACTCACCTACTTTTAAACGCTGTAAGGTATAAAATATTGTCGCTGAAAATTTTGCTTCATTCGTAGCAACCGGGTATTCATCTAATGCCACTTTATTTGGACGAATTTGGCTATAAAGTTGCAAAATATCTTGAGCGGAAGAACAAACTCGGCAGTCGTAATCAAAGAAAAATTGGATAGGAATTTTACGATCGCTTCTTTTGGCTTGTTCAATCGGTTCTTGATATGAAAAATAATCTCGACCATCTTCAAACTGCGCCACATTCGCTGGTGGTAAGTGCGGTGGATTTTTGGCAGAAAAATCCTTTGCACTGACTTCACCGAATGCGACATTTGTCACACTCAGCAATATCATTGCAAAGGATCCTTTTAATAATTTATTCTGCCAAACTTTTTTCATAAATTAACCAATTGGTTCAATATAATCGACTAATAATTGGAGGTTTCGATTTCCACGAAACTCATTAATTTCTAACTTATAAGCAAATTTTGCCTGCTTAATCGACAAATCGGGATAATACCGAGTATCGATATTAAACGCAATGGCATCTAATAATGGACCACCATTTTTAGGCTCAACAAGCATTTTTAAATGATTTTGATTTTGCCCGATAGCCCGTTGCTCAAAAATTTTAAATTCACCATCAAAAACAGGCTCAGGAAAAGCTTGTCCCCAAGGTCCGCCAGATTTTATCACTTCTGCCGTTTCAATACTAAATTCATTTGCTTGAAGTTCGCCATCCGTCCAAATCACACCTTGTAATTGATCTTCATTTAACCAATCTTGCACCGTTTGATTAAAAATCTTTTGAAAATCAGGGAAAAAGCTTTCTTTAATGCTTAATCCTGCTGCCATGGCATGACCACCAAATTTTAAAATCATATCCGGATGTTGAGAATGAATACGCTCTAATACATCGCGCATATGCAAGCCTTCAATTGAACGTGCAGAACCTTTTAAAATACCTTCTTGATCTTGCGCAAAAGCAATGACTGGTCGATGGTATTGATCTTTGATTCGAGAAGCCACAATACCTAATACACCTTGATGCCAATCTGGCTGGAATAAGGCGATTCCCGTCGGTAACTCATCAGAAAGTACGGTCAGATTTCGGCAAATTTCTAAGGCTTCCAACTTCATGCCTTGCTCAATTTCTTTTCGAGCTTGATTTAAACTGTCCAAATCTAAGGCTTTGGCTCTTGCCTCTTGCATGCTTTCTGCAAGTAATAACTCCACACCGACAGACATATTATCTAATCGACCCGCTGCATTTAAACGCGGTGCAATTGCAAAGCCCAAATCAGCCGAGCAAAGTTTTTCGACTTCTCGATTAGCCACTTCAGCAAGAGCAATAATTCCTGGTCGACAACGTTTCGCACGAATTCTCATCAACCCTTGATAGGCTAAAATACGATTATTTTGATCAAGGGGAACAACATCCGCAATCGTGCCGAGCGCAACTAAATCCAGTAACTCAGTAAAATTAGGTTGTGTTTCTGCCGTAAAAATACCCAACTCGCGAAATTTGGCACGTAAAGCGAGCATTAAATAGAATGCTACGCCTACGCCGGCTAAACATTTTGAAGGGAAATCACATTGTTGCAAATTTGGATTAACAATGGCATCAGCATTCGGCAGTATTTCTGGTGGCAAGTGATGATCGGTAATTAACACCTTCACACCCTGCTCTTTTAAATACGCCACACCCTCAAAAGACGATACCCCGTTATCCACCGTCATTAATAACTGCACACCTTTTTCCATTGCCATCTCAGCAACAGGTACACTCAAGCCATAGCCTTGTTCAAAACGATTTGGCACCAGATATTCCACATCAGTAAAGCCAAGCATACGCAAAGCTAACACTGAAAGTGCTGTACTGGTCGCCCCATCAGCATCAAAATCACCAACGATGACAATCTTTTGTTGCTGTTGATAAGCTTCGAGCAATAAATCTACGGCTTGTTGAATACCATGTAATTGATTGGGATTCAGCATTGATTGCAAAGTGCGGTCTAATTCTTGGCTATTTTTAATATGGCGAGAACGATAGAGACGATCGAGTAATGCATTATCTGAAACAGAATTTCCGGCAGGAATTTCACGACGTTTGATAAGTTTTTTCACGGTGTTTTGTTATTTAAAATTATCATTCAAAGAAACTACAATATGCGCTTTGATGATATGAATATTTAAAGGGCGTATACAATACGCCCTCACTACTAAAAATTATTGTGCTGATTCCTTCAAGGCAGCTAATAAATCTTTGGGTTTTAAATATCCCCCAATCAATTCACCTGTTGAAGTCACAATACTTGGTGTACCTTGCACACCGAGTTGTACACCTAAATCATAGTGTCTTTTCACAATATTAGGTGCTTTTAATTCTTTCGGTAAGTTACCTTTTTCTGCTTCGTTTAATGCAAATACAGGATCTTTCGATGTCCAAATTGCTTCCATTTGGCGAGCGGTTTCATTCATTCCAGCACGCGGGAATGCAAGATAACGAACAGTAATACCTAAATCATTATATTCTTTCAGTTGTTGATGAAGGATATGGCAATAATGACAAGTAATATCCATGAATACGGTCACAATATATTTTTCATTTTTTGCAGGATAAACGATCATTTCGCTTTTTAATGCATTCACTTTATCTGCTAAAAATTTACCCGCTACATCAACTGGGCCTTTATTTGTTAATTCATACATTTTGCCTTGCAAAACATATTGACCATTTTCGCTCACATATAAAATGCCTTGATCAGTCACGGCTGTTTTAAGGCCTTTTACAGGTGAATCTTTCACTTCAATATTTTTCGCACCTAATGCCTGTAACTTCGATTTAATCTCAGCATCACTCGCCATTGCAGTGGCAGAAGCAGTGATTAAAAGTGCGGTGAGTAATTTCTTCATATTTCTTTGTTCCTAAATTTATGAAAATAAGCGCAAATTATAAAGTAATTGAGAATTTATGCAAAATTGTTATTTTTTCTAAATAGCATACCAAAAAGATCAACTAAATACTTGATCAAATAACTACACTTTATTACAATGCCAACTGTACCCAGTTCTGGTACAACTTTTAATTCTACTCAAAGAGGATATCTCAATGAAAAACTTATTGAAAATGACAGCTATTGCAGCATTAACTTTCAGCTCTGTTAATGCATTTGCTGCATCTCAACAAGCTGAAGAGGTGAAAAAATTTAAAGCGTGGGAAGAAACAGCTGGCCAAAAACTTGAAGCAAGTTTTGATGCAATTGCTACTGCCTCTTCAAGTAGCAATGTGGCCGCAACTGAAACTGCTGTTGCAGAGTTTGATAAAAAAGCAGCAGAACATGTAGCCGAATTAGAAGCATTAGGCATTAAAAGTGAAGAAGTTTCACCACTTGTTTCTATGTATAAAGAATATGTAGATGCTGAAAAAGAAGTGGCTCAACTAATTTTATCTCAAGTCAAATCACCATCTGCTGACAATGCAGGTAAAGTTCCTGAAGCTGTCGCAAAAGCAAACGCAAAAGACGATGCTATTGACAAATTAGCAGATCAATTAGAAGAAAAATTCCCTGCAGAGGAATAATTTCATCCTTTTTAATTATATTAAGAACCTTATTTATTCTAAAAATAAATAAGGTTTTTTGTTTCTCTATAATCTACCCAACCCTAAGCATATCCTTTATAATTCATCCCCAATTTAGCTTAAAAACTTAATCATTATGTTTGAAATTAATCCAATCAAAAACAAAATCGCCGATCTTTCCGAGCGCACTTCTGTGCTTCGGGGGTATCTTTGACTTCGACGCAAAAGTTGAGCGTTTAGAAGAAGTTAATGCCGAATTAGAACAACCCGATGTATGGAACGAACCTGAAAAAGCCCAAGCGCTTGGGAAAGAACGCGTTTCACTTGAACAAGTGGTTGATACCATCAAAAATTTAGAACAAGGTTTAGAAGATGTTGAAGGGCTGCTTGAATTAGCCGTTGAAGCGGAAGATGAAGAGACCTTCAATGAGGCCGTTGCTGAATTAGATGAGCTTGAACAACAACTTGCAAAACTCGAATTCCGACGAATGTTTAGCGGTGAACACGATGCATGCGATTGTTATGTCGATTTACAAGCAGGTTCTGGTGGAACAGAAGCGCAAGACTGGACGGAAATGTTACTTCGCATGTACCTTCGTTGGGCTGAAAGCAAAGGCTTTAAAACTGAATTAATGGAAGTCTCTGATGGTGATGTCGCAGGTTTAAAATCAGCGACGATTCGTGTCAGTGGTGAATACGCTTTTGGTTGGTTACGTACGGAAACCGGTATTCATCGTTTAGTGCGTAAAAGTCCATTTGACTCCAATAACCGTCGTCATACATCGTTTGCAGCGGCTTTCGTTTATCCCGAAATTGATGACGATATTGATATTGAAATTAATCCGGCTGATTTACGTATTGACGTTTATCGTGCATCCGGTGCGGGTGGTCAGCACGTCAATAAAACTGAAAGTGCGGTGCGTATTACTCACATGCCAAGTGGAATTGTCGTGCAATGTCAAAACGATCGTTCTCAACACAAAAATAAAGATCAAGCCATGAAGCAGTTAAAAGCGAAATTGTATGAGCTTGAGTTACAAAAGAAAAATGCGGATAAACAAGCGATGGAAGATAATAAATCTGATATTGGTTGGGGCAGCCAAATTCGTTCTTATGTGTTAGATGATGCACGTATTAAGGATCTCCGCACAGGCGTTGAAAATCGTAATACACAAGCAGTGCTAGATGGCGATCTTGACCGCTTTATTGAAGCAAGCTTAAAAGCGGGACTTTAATCATCTCTTATACAAAAAAAGTGCGGTCAATTTTAACCGCACTTTTTTATTACACTTCTTCTTTTTCTTTCACTTTCGTCTTGCCAAGTACCGTATCTTTCATCACCGTCAACAATTCTTTCTGTACATGGGAAAGTTTTGGTTTTTCCGACTTTTCAAATGCCAGTGGGCGACAAAACTCCATAGCCTTAATGCCCAATCTAGCCGTTAATAATCCCACGCCAATCCCCTGCGCTGCTCGTGCAGAAAGTTTTGCGGTAATATCTTGTGAAAGCCAATCCATTCCTAAATCCTGCACAATCTCCGTTGCACCAGCAAAAGCAAGATTTACCAATACCATTCTAAGCAAACGAAGACGGGTAAAATAGCCAAGCTCAATCCCATAGATCGCTGCAATTTTATTGATTAAACGAATATTGCGCCATGCAATAAAAAACATATCAATAATGGCTAAAGGACTGATTGCCACAATCACAGCGGATTCTGCTGCCATTTTAGTAATCAGTTTTTTTGCTTTTTTATCAAAAGACTGCAACACCGTTTGACTAAATAAATGAGTAACTTCGCGAGCTGAATAACTTTCATTAAGCTGCTTTTCCCATTGGACAATTGCAGGATGTTGCGAATCCAATTTTAAGGTATCGGCAATCGATAAACACAACGCTCTTCCTTTCTCACCATCCTGTTCAGAAAAAGCTTGATGATTTTTAACCGCACTTTCACCAATTAATCGCTGACTTTGTTCTTGTAGATTCAAACGCTTTTTGAGTTTCACCAAACGTCGCCATTCTGCGATGATTTCAGATAAACCAAACAGCACAACGACAAAACTCACTAACGCAAAAGCAAGGTAAATCCATTGTTGATTTTGATAACTATCCCAAATCCATTGAACAGATTGTGCAACCGTCGCCCCTAAAAATAAAAGTGCGGTCAATTTCAAAGCCGTTTTCCAACCACTCGATTTAGGCTTCACAATTTGCTCAAATTGCTCGTCCAACAACTCCCCTTCTAAAGGTTCGTTATCAATGGTGGTTTCAACATTATGAAATTCTTGCTTAGGCAGAATTTCTTCCTCTTCGGGTTGTTGAGATTGTGTGAAAATTTGTTTTTTCATTATTCTTTCCAATAAAAATAGAAACGGTATTTTACTTCGAATTTCTTTAGTAAATCTTAAATGGCTGAAATAAAAAAGCAATATTGACTAGAAAATAAAATGAGATACTATAGCCATAGTCCACAATTAGTTTATCTAATGTGTTAAGTTTTAACTGTTAACTAACTAGAAGGATCTTTTTATGAAGAAACTTATCGCCACTGCGGTGCTCTCCGCATGTTCTATGGCTTACGCCAATACCGACATTCCAAACTACAATACCGATTCTCATCTGTATGAATTCACTCAAACTTATGACTTAGTTGCGCCAAAAGGTTCACAAGGTCAAGCGAATCTGTGGGTGCCTTTACCGTTTAATGGCGAGTATCAACAGGTAAAATCTATCCATTTTGAAGGTAACTATTTGGATGCCTATGTGACAGAAAACAACAAATATGGTGCGAAAACGCTCTTTGCGACTTGGGATAAAGATGCACAAAAACGCGATTTAAAAATCACAATGGTGATTGAAACCAAAGATCGTGAACCAATGGTTAAAGGTGCATTAGAAAATTACAAACCACCAAAAGATATTCACTATTCTGTTGATGTACAAGAATATTTAAAACCGACTCAACATATTAAAACTGATGGCATTGTGAAACAGTTCGCCGATAAAATTGTGGGCACTGAAACTAATCCATTGAAAAAAGCTGAGTTGATTCACCAATGGATCGTCAACAATATGGAACGTGATAATTCTGTTTTAGGATGTGGAGATGGTGATGTAGAAAAAATTCTGACCACTGGCGTGTTAAAAGGTAAATGTACTGATATTAACTCTGTTTTCGTCGCACTGGCTCGCGCTAGCGGTATTCCAGCTCGTGAAATTTTTGGTATTCGTTTAGGTGCGGCAGATAAAATGGGCAAATACTCTAAAGGTGCATTCGGCAGTGCGGACGAACATGGCGTAGCAAATGTAAGCGGTGGTCAGCATTGTCGTGCTGAGTTCTATCTTGCAGGATTCGGCTGGGTGCCTGTTGATTCTGCAGACGTGGCAAAAATGCGTTTAGCAGAGAAAAAATCTGTTGATGATAAGGATACACAAGCTGTTGCCAAATACTTATTCGGTAACTGGGAAGCAAACTGGGTAGGATTTAATCATGCGCGTGACTTCGATTTATATCCGCAACCAGAACTTGCTCCACTCAACAACTTTGGCTATCCATATGCCGAAGTCGGTGGTGATCCGTTAAATTCCTTTGACCCGAAAGAATTTAAATATGACTACGTCTCTAAAAAGCTCTAATAAATCTTTTTGGGTTGCGATTGCCACCGCACTAAGTGCTGCGGTGGCATCAACCTTGTGCTGCATTGCGCCTTTAATCTATTTAGTTTTTGGCGTGTCATCCACATGGTTGATTGGCTTGGGTGAATATGATTATTTACGCATTCCTATGCTTATCGTTTCATTATGCGCCTTTGCCTACGGTTTTTGGTTGCTAATGTTTTCCAAAAAAATCATTTGCAGTAAATACATTTCCCGTAAAAAGCTCATTGTTTTATATTGGATTGTATTTATCGTCATGCTCTTTTTCTTAACTTATCCAACCATTTTACCGTGGATTTTAGAGCTTTCTAACTAGGAACAAAAAATGAAGAAATTAACGACCGCACTTTTGCTTTCATTCTTCACCTTCTCTGTCGCACAAGCGGAAGAAACAAAGCAAGTTGTGCTAAAAGTGAATGAAATGAACTGCCAGCTTTGTGCTTATTTAGTGAATAAAGAGTTACGCAATATTGATGGTGTGATTTCCACTAAAGCCTCCATTAAAGATAGAACCGTGACTGTTGTAGAAGAGCCGAAAGTTGCAGATGAGCAATTGATTAATGCGATTCACAAATTGGAATATACGGCAGAAGTAATTAAGTAACGTGATAAAAAATAAAAGTGCGGTCAATTTTTGAGAAGTTTTAAAACTCATTAAAATTGACTGCATTTTATATCTGGACATTTAAAATTATATTCTACTCAAATATTAATCTATCCCATATTTTTAAACTCGTACTTGTTGAAATATTGACGAGATTACTATCGCTTATTTCTAGCTTCAATTATCAAAACTAAAGTTGCCATTGCAGCAGACATATTTAACCAAAAAAATGCTGTTTTCTTAAAATCAGAAAAAGAATAATCATCAAGCTTTAGAATAATTTCAAATAAACTATATATGAATGTAAAAGATGTAAAACAAATAATAAATATAATTACCCAAAATATAAGATATTGAAGTAATCGCTTAGGTTTCAATATTCCTCCTGATACATAGGTCATTATTAAATATATTACTACTTTAGCTATGTTCTAAGCCACTGCTAATAGCTAGATATGATGTTGCATTGAGTTTAAACACAAAGTGCGGTCAAAATTGACCGCACTTTTTTGTCTTTAAGAATCGGCTTATTTAATCACGCCACATGCCATACGTGGGCCGCCACCGCCAAGTGGAGCTGGATGATCTGAGTGGTTGTCACCACCTGCATGAATCATAATAGAGTGACCACGAACTTCATCTAATTTTTTAAGACGTGGCGCTAAAACAGGGTTAGTTGCTGTACCATCATGTAATACTGTTAACGCCGGTAAGTCACCTAAGTGAGCATCATCTTGCCATGGATAACCGTGTTGTTTTGCACCTTTAGGATCCCAGTGACCGCCAGCCGCTAAACCCGCTGTTAATTTACCGTCTTTTTCTTTTGGATCACAGCTTGGGTTTTCATGAATGTGGAAACCATGTAAACCTTCAGCTAAACCTTGTAGATTTGGTGTAAACACTAAACCATAATTTGATTCAGTAATAGTTACAGTCCCTACATCTTTGTTACCATTTGCAGGATCTAATTGTTGTACTTTTACTTCGATAGAAGGACCTGCTGGTTTTGCCATATGGTCATGTGCATTTGCCACGCCAGCAGCACAAATTCCGCTGATTGCTAATGCTAAGAGAGTTTTCATTTTCATCATAAGCTCCTTTACTTTAGAAAGACTCAAATTGATTCTACCTAAATACCAATAAAAAAATAGTGGTTTATATTAAGTATTTGACAATTAAATTGATTTGATTTTTCTATCAATCAAACCTATCCGCCAATAAAAACTGTAAGACTGCATCCATTCTTAAATGTGGAATGCTTTCACCTTGTTGTAAAACTTGAGGTTCAAAGGAATCAAAGTCAAAAGATTGTTTTGACCAGAACTCTGCACTAGGTAATTTGCTTGGTACAGATCCAGGATAAAGGGTAATCAGCTGCTTATCTAAAGAGCGCACACCTTGAATGGCTTTGATTTGTTTACCGTTTTGATTGACTAAAACTTGTTTTGTCGCTCGAATGGCTGCAATTGCCGTATATTCTGTATCAATCCCTTCAAATTCAACATGACGACCGCCCTCTTGCACCAATTGACGCATCAGACTGATTAAGTTTTGAATTTGATCGGTTGTGATATGATCGGCTTTTGTTGCCACAAACATGAGCTTATCAATATTCGGAGAAAATAATCGATTAAGTAAATTGCGTTTCCCATAATGGAAATTTTTAAAAAGCTGATTAAGCCCTGTTTGCATATCGATAAAGGCTTGTTGACTATGATTTAGTGGCGTTAAGCAATCCGCTAGAATCACTTGGCGATCAAAGGTTGAAAAATAATTTTCATAAAAGCCTTTCACCACCTTATTACGATAATAATCATATCGCTTATTCAACACGGCAAAATAGCTATTGGATTTCGCCTCTCTTTTCAGTTTTTGCCATTGTTCTTCCGACAAATGCAATAAGGGGAAAAATTGCAATACAGGTGCGCCTTCTAATTCTCCAGGCAAGACAAATCTACCTGGTTGAATAAATTGCATTCCTTCTGCTTTGCAGGCAAGTAAATAATCGGTATAAGATTTTGCAATCTGCGCTAAAACATCTTCATTGACGACCGCACTTAGGTCGAGCTTTTTCAGTTTATCCAACCAATCTTGTGCAAACTGTTGGCGAATACCCGATGTAATTTTGGCTTGTTCGAGTGACCATTGTTGAAAGTCTAGATTCAACAAGGGTAAATCCAATAGCCATTCACCAGGATAATCAAAAATATCTAAATATAATGTGCCACGTTCTTTGAAGTGGCGAAGTAAGCCTGATTGGCGTTCAAAACGAACGGCAAGACGTGTTTCACTCACGCCTCGAGTAGATTGGCACCATTGTGGAGGATTATTCATTAAATCATTGAGATTCGCTTCATAATCAAAACGTGGAATACTTAAATCCTGCTGAGGAACACGTTTTACCGCTAAAATAGATTGATTTCGAGCAGCCTCAAATAAAGGAAGATGCGCATTTTCCTCTTGATTAATATGTAACAATTGATTAATCAAACTCGTAATAAAAGCCGTTTTACCGCTTCGGCTTAGCCCTGTCACAGCCAAACGCAAAGTGCGGTCAAATCCACGATTGATTATTTGATTAATTTCCCGATTAATTGATTTAAACATATCCTAAAAATCCAATAACTAGCCATTTTTGCCAAGATATTTTACAATTCACTCAATTTATCACAAAACGGTCTTTAATAATAAAGCTATGTTACGCCGAAATGTCACTTTTTGTTTTTTATTGTGTGGGTTGAGCCAAATTAATCTGGCACAAGCCGCCCCAAGCATACCCAAAATGCTGACAGAAAACGGCTTAACATACTGCACGAATGCATCGGGTTTTTCTTTTAATCCGCAAACTGCCGATGCTGGCACCAGTATGAATGTCGTGACGGAGCAAATTTATAACAAACTGTTTGATATTAAAGATCATAGTGCTGCGCTTGTTCCAGTATTAGCACAATCCTATTCTCTTTCATCTGATGGTAAACAAATTCTTATTAACCTTCGTAAGGGGGTGAAATTCCATCACACTCCTTGGTTTACGCCTACGCGTGACTTTAATGCAGAAGATGTGGTCTTTTCGATTAATCGCGTTTTAGGTCATGATACTTACTTGCCAACACTCTCAGATGATGTAGTTACCTACAAAAATCCGCAATATAAAATCTTTCACGAACAGGCCAAGAAGGTACACTTTCCGTATTTTGAAAGTATTAAATTAAACCAAAAAATTAAAAGCATCACGGCAACCAATCCTTATCAGGTCAAAATTGACCTGTTTGAACCCGATGCCTCAATTCTGTCGCATCTTGCTAGCCAATACTCTATTATTTTCTCGCAAGAATATGCGTATCAATTAAGTGCGGATGATAATCTCACCCAATTGGATACGCACCCTGTTGGCACGGGACCTTATCAAGTAAAAGATTACGTGTATAACCAATATGTTCGCTTGGTTCGCAATGAGGATTATTGGAAAAAAGAAGCCAAAATTAAAAATATCATTGTGGATCTTTCTGCGGATCGCACGGGACGTTTAATTAAATTCTTTAATAATGAATGTCAAATCGCCTCTTATCCTGAAGTCAGTCAGCTCGGCTTGTTAAGTGAAAAGGACGACCGTTATTATCTGCAATCTACGGATGGAATGAACTTGGCCTATTTGGCTTTTAATTTCCAAAAACCATTAATGCAGGATAAAACCATTCGCCAAGCTATTTCGCAAAGCTTGAACCGTTTTAGAATTGTACGAAATATTTACCACAACACAGCAACAGTGGCGAATAACATTATTCCTGAGATTTCTTGGGCTTCTGCAATTAATACGCCTGATTTTCCTTATGATTACCAGCCAGCTGAAGCAGAGAAAACATTACGCGATAAAAAACTCACGTTAAATATGTGGGTGATGAATGAAGAGCAAGTGTATAACCCAGCCCCAATTAAAATGGCGGAGTTCATTAAATGGGATTTAGCCAAAGCGGGAGTGGATGTTAAAGTGCGGTCAGTCACACGTACATATTTAATCGAACAATTACGCAAAGGCACAGAAGATTACGATTTAATCTTAACGGGTTGGCTTGCTGGAAACCTTGATCCTGACGGTTTTATGCGTCCGATTTTAAGTTGTGATACGCAAAATGAAATCACGAATTTATCAAATTGGTGTAATCCTGAATTCGATAAGATGATGAATCGTGCGCTGGCGACCAATCATTTATATGAGCGCTCTAAAGCATATAACAATGCACAAGACCTCATTTTAAACGAATTGCCTATTGTGCCAATTGCAAACGTCAAACGACTTTTGGTCGCTCGCGGCAATGTTAAAGGAATTGAGATGACCCCATTTGGTAGCATCAATTTTTCTACCTTGTATTTCATGAAAAATAAGGAGAATAAATAATGCTCGTTTCAGCGATCCGTCATGTGATTTGGGTAACCATTTTATTATTGATTCTGTCCGTATTAAGTTTTGTGATTTTAATGCGAGATCCACTCAATGCAGATCTTGTCACAAATAACATTTATAGTGCTTATTATCATTACCTTACATCATTGTTACAGGGCGATTTAGGGATTACCTATAACGGTGGAGAATCCTTAAAAGATTTAATTTTTACGGTATTACCACCTACATTAGAACTCTGTTTTACCGCACTTTTATTGGCTTGTATCTTAGGTATTCCTCTCGGCGTATTAAGTGCGGTCTATAATCAACGTGTTTTTTCACGTACATTGCAGAGTATATCCAATGTTGGTTTGTCTATTCCGATTTTCTGGTTTGCACCAATTTTGCTTTATGTAGCAGCGATTCAAAGCTGGGAGATCGCAGCCATTGGGCAATATAATTTACTCTATGAAATCAAACCTATCACGGGTTTCCCTATTATTGATGTGTGGTTTGTAGATGTGCCTTACCGAACTAAAATCGTACAAAATGTTTTACAACATCTAGCCTTGCCTACATTAGTGCTTTGTATTCTGCCGACCATGGAATTTATCCGCATCATTCAGCAACGAGCAGATTATTTACTTCAACAAGAATATGCTAAAGCAGCAGCGACACGTGGCTGGTCAAAATGGGTGATTTTAAGACGTTATGTTTTCCGCAATACTTTTCCATTATTGATTCCACAACTTACGCGTGTATTTACCTTAGTGTTAACGCAATGTATGTTGGTTGAGACAGTATTAGGTTGGCCGGGAATTGGGCGTTGGCTCATTGATGCCGTAACCCAACAAGATTACAACAGTATTTCTGCCGGTGTCGTGGTAATTGGTATTTGTATCATTATTATTGATACCTTCGCCAAGTTGCTCATGTTTGTGTTAGATCCATTGAATAAGAAGGGCTGGTATGCAAGATAGAGAACCTGATGAATTTCGCGAAAGCACCTCCTTCTTTCAGATTTGGTTGCTTTTCCGTCAGAATCGCGTGGCATTATTCTGTTTCTATTTATTTTGTCTTCTGATTTTGACCGCACTTTTTCCTAAACTCATTATGCCTTATAGCGAAAGCATGGAATTTGTGGGAGAAGAACTCATGCCGCCATCTTGGGTAGAAAAAGGTCGTATTGCTTTTTTCTTTGGTACAGATGATCTTGGTCGTGATGTACTCAGTCGATTAATTATGGGGACACAATATACTCTCGGTTCCTCTCTTTTAGTGGTCATTGCTGTGGCAATTATTGGTGGCGCATTAGGTATTCTTGCCGGTATGTCAGAAGGGATTAAATCTCGTTTCTTAGGTCATATTTTTGATGCGTTTTTATCTATCCCCATTTTGCTGATTGCTATTATCATTTCTACATTAATGGAACCAAGCTTAATAAACGCCATGTTTGCCACTATGTTGGCTATTTTGCCGTATTTTGTCCATGCGATTTATCAAGCGATTCAGCAAGAACTAAAGAAAGACTACGTACTCTTACTGAAATTAGATGGTATTTCAAACTGGGAATTATTAAAAACTACAATCTTACCGAATATTAGTGTCGTCTATACACAAGAAATTTCTCGAGCATTTGTGGTCGCTATTTTAGATATTACGGCACTCAGCTTTATTTCTCTTGGTGCACAACGTCCAATGCCAGAATGGGGCGCAATGATTAAAGATTCGTTAGAGCTGATTTATCTTGCTCCTTGGACGGTTTTATTACCAGGCTTTGCTATTATTTTCACCATTTTATTAAGCATTATTTTTACTAACGGATTGTGTAAAGCAATCAATAAATATTACGAGTAACCCATGGCGCTGTTAGATATTCGCAATCTTAATATTGAAATTCAAACACCAAACGGTCGCATGAAAATTGTGGACGGCGTCAATCTTTCGCTTAATGAAGGGGAAATTCTAGGACTCGTCGGTGAATCAGGTTCAGGTAAAAGTTTAATTGCTAAAGTAATCAGTAATTCCATTAAAAATAACTGGATTGTCACGGCTGACCGTTTTCGTTTTAATGATGTTGAATTGCTTAAACTGACGCCGAATCAACGTCGAAAAATCGTTGGAAAAGAAATTTCAATGATCTTCCAAAACCCATTAAGTTGTCTTGATCCAAGTCGAAAAATTGGTAAACAGCTTATTCAAAGTATTCCAAACTGGACCTTTAAAGGTCGTTGGTGGCAATGGTTTGGTTGGAAAAAACGTCGTGCGATTGAATTACTGCACCGTGTAGGAATTAAAGACCACCAAGATATTATGGCGAGTTATCCTAATGAGCTCACTGAAGGTGAAGGCCAAAAGGTGATGATTGCTATAGCGGTGGCAAATCAACCTCGATTATTAATTGCGGATGAACCCACTAATTCTTTGGAATCCATTACGGCATTGCAAATTTTCCGTTTGCTTTCAAGTATGAACCAAAACCAAGGTACAACAATTTTATTAGCCAGTAACGATCTTAAAAGTATCAGTGAATGGTGTGATAGCATTTCCGTTCTTTATTGTGGGCAAAATACAGAGTCTGGGCCGACCGACCAAATATTAGAAATGCCTCATCATCCTTATACACAAGCATTGCTTTACTCTGTTCCCGATTTTAGTCGCCCTTTAGGTTTTAAAAGCAAATTAGGGACATTAGAAGGCACTGTGCCGATTTTAGAACAAATGCCAATTGGTTGTCGTTTAGGACCTCGCTGCCCTTTTGCTCAGCGTGAATGTATTCAAAAGCCAAGCCGATATCGCATTAAACAGCATGAGTTTTCCTGCCATCATCCGATTAATCTTCGAGAACGGCAGTTTAAAGATAAAATTGCAACTTCACCGCTTACGCTAAATACCGAATCAAAAGGAAACGAATAATGCCATTATTACAAGTGGAAAATCTCAGTAAAACCTTTGATGAACCCACAAAACTTTTTGGTTTCGAGCAGTTTTATGCGGTAAAAAACGTCAGCTTTACGCTTAACCGTAAAGAAACGCTTGCGATTATCGGTAAAAATGGTTCGGGTAAATCGACCTTAGTAAAAATGATCGCAGGGATAACTCCCCCTGCTTCAGGAAAAATCTTATTTAATAATTTACCATTACAATTCGAAGATTTTCACTATCGCGCACAGCATATTCGAATGGTTTTTCAAGATGCGAATTCAGCATTTAACCCGCGTTTAAATATTGGCCAAGCCTTAGATGCACCACTACGATTAATTACCGATTGGGATGAAGAGACTCGCAATGAAAAGATATTTGAAACGCTCTCATTGGTGGGGCTTTATCCTGATTACACGAATCTGAAAATTAAACATCTTTCAGTCAGCCAAAAACAACGGATCGCCTTAGCTCGCGCGCTGATTCTTCAACCTGAGATCATTATTATTGATGATGCATTGAGTACATTAGATGCCTCTGTGCGTATTCAATTGCTTAATCTGATTTTAGATTTACAAGAACATTTAGGCATTTCCTATATTTATGTTGGACAAAATTTAGGCATTATCAAACATATTGCCGATCAAGTTTTGGTGATGGATGATGGTGAAATTATCGAATCTGGTACACCAAGAGAGATCTTTTCTAATCCTCAAAATAATATTACTCGCCTGCTTGTAGAAAGCCATTTTGGTCAATTACTTGATGAAAATGCTTGGCAAACAACTACTTCCTAATTCCCTTTAAAATAAGTTAGGCATAGACATCTCAAAAAAACGTCTTTAAAATTGACCGCTCTTTTCACTCTTTTTAACAAAACAGGAAAGCAATTATGCAAGCGTTATTAAAACTTACTAACTTTGTGAGCAAAACTTTCGCACTATGGGCGATTGTTTTTGCTCTTCTCGCCTTTCTCTTCCCTGAACAATTCAAAATTTTTGCACCATACATTCCTTACCTTTTGGGTTTGGTGATGTTTGGTATGGGGATTACCTTAACTTTTGCTGATTTCAGCGAAGTGGCTAAACACCCAAAATCTGTGTTTATTGGTGTAGCGGGTCAATTTATCATTATGCCAGCTATCGCATTTGGATTAGCAAAAACCTTTAATTTGCCTGCTGATTTAGCGGTTGGTGTGATTCTTGTGGGTTCTTGCCCGGGTGGTACATCATCAAACGTAATGACTTATTTAGCGAAAGGTAACACCGCGCTTTCTGTTGCTTGTACGACAATCTCAACCTTACTTTCACCAGTATTAACCCCTGCTATTTTCTATGTATTAGCAAGTCAATGGTTAGATATTGATGCCGGCGCAATGTTTATGTCTGTATTAAAAATGGTATTGTTCCCAATTTTCTTAGGTTTAGTTGTTCGTGCGCTCTTCAAAAAACAAGTGGAGCAAGCAAGCCAAACTATGCCATTAGTGTCTGTTATTTCTATCGTCTTAATCTTAGCGGCCGTTGTAGCTGTAAGTAAGGATAAAATCGTAGAATCAGGCCTATTAATTTTCAGTGTTGTGGTTTTACATAACTGCTTAGGCTATTTAATTGGTTACTTTGCAGCAAAATTATTTAAACTTAATACTGCAGATAGTAAAGCGGTGGCAATTGAAGTAGGCATGCAAAACTCAGGTTTAGGTGCTGCATTAGCTGCTGCTCATTTCAACCCAATTGCCGCGGTACCAAGTGCTTTATTTAGTTTCTGGCACAATGTATCAGGTCCAATTTTGGCGAATATTTTCTCCAATATCAAAAATGAAAAATAAACTAATTGGATAAAAAATAAGGGCGGAAATTACATTCCGCCCTTTTTTATACTTTACGAATTACTTCACTGAACCACAATTCAAACAATATAAATACTGCCCTTTTGGATCATTAAATTGGCTCAACACATTCAGTTGTTTTTTCACTTGATGCACCTCCTGTGGCAGTCCCAACCAATTTGTCAGTAACGCTTGACCTTTTTGTTTAAGCTTGCGATCTAATTTAGCGAAGAAACTATTATCTTCATCCACCAACCATTGCACGCTGAAATTATCCATGTATTTATCAGGATGTTGATTGACTAGTGCGACTACTTTATCAATGGCTACATCAATATCGCCTAATTCATCCACTAAGCCATTTTTCTGTGCATCTTGCCCTAACCAAATTTGACCCTGAGCAATTTTATCCACTTTATCTTTTGATAATTGACGACCACGGCTTACCACATCTAAGAAGCGATCATAACCATTTTCGATACTAAGTTGATAAATATCCTGTGTATTTTTCCCCAATGGACTTAAAGCTGACGTTTCCGCGAGATCCGTTGTCGCTACGCCATCAGTACTCATTCCCATTTTTTTGATTGTATTTTCAAAGGTTGGGAATAATGCAAAAATCCCGATTGAACCCGTAATCGTATTTTTATCCGCCACGATATAGTCAGCAGTTGAAGAAATCCAATACCCCCCAGAAGCTGCCATTCCCCCCATGGATATCACAACAGGTTTGCCTGCTTTTTGAAGATTTTCAGTTTCCTGGCGAATAATTTCTGATGCAAATGCACTGCCACCCGGCGAGTTAACACGGAGAACAACCGCCTTCACTTTCTCGTTATCGTAGGCTTGTCTCAATAACTTCGCGATGGTATCGCCGCCAGCTGATTCTTCATCGCTTTCACCATCAATAATTGTCCCTTCGACATTCACTACCGCAACAATATTTTTTTCATTTGGATCCACTGAGAAACGATCGCCTAAATCAGATAAATAATCTTCAAAATCCACTAATTTGGCTTTGCCCTCTTCACCTTGACCAAAAAGTGCGGTCAATTTTTTATCTAAATCCAATCTTGTCGCAAACTGTGTCACTAACTGACGTTTTTTCACATAAGCCGTTTCATCACCTTTTAACGCTTTTAAATCACTAATGTATTTTTGTGCATTCGGTAATACATCATTGGCGGTAATATGGCGATTAACCATTAGTGTTTGCATATAGTTTTGCCACATGCCACCAAGCCATTTTTGCATATTCGCTTTTGCTTCTGGCGACATATCATCACGCAAGAAAGGTTCTACCGCGGACTTATAAGTCCCTACACGGAAAATATGAGGTGTGATTTCAAGTTTTTCGAGCATGGATTTAAAGTAAAGATTTTCCTGACGCAAACCTTGAATACCGACTTGCCCAATCGGATTGAGATAAATGTCATCCGCAAAACTCGCAAGGAAATATTGTGCCTGCGTGTAATTATCGGCATAAGCAATAACTGGCTTTTCTGACTCTTTGAAGCTTTGAATCGCTTTTCCTACATATTCTAATGAGGGAAGATCGCCCCCTTCAAAATCATTTAGATTCAGTACTAAACCACGAATGCGCTCATCATCTTTTGCAGATAAAATGCTTTGTACCACATCAAACGTGGAATACTTATAAGAGACTTTTTCATTATTTAAACGTTGAAACTCCTCTTGCCAACTCAACATATCCTCTGTGTTATCTGCAAGATAGCCTGTTAAATTTAAATATAATGCACCTTGATCGCCTGATAAAACTTGGCTTTTCTTACCATCACTAAAAAGGCTGACAAGCACAATCAATGCTAAAACAAACAGTAAGAACACAAAATTCATCACAAGATTTCGGATAAAATTGAGCGCTTTACAACAAAATTTCAATACGCTTAAGATGACATTCATGCGAAATTAAACCTTTAAAACAGAAATAAAAATTGTGCGTAGCCTATCATAAAGTCCCATGAAAAACTATGCTATAATCAACCGCACTTAACTAGAAGAAGGAAAATACTATGGATGCATTAACCCTTTTAACACAACGTAAATCGAATAAAAAATTAACTGCACCTGCACCTAGCCAAGTGCAATTAGAACAAATGTTTCAAGCCGCTTTACATACACCTGATCATGGTAAACTTGAGCCTTATCATTTTGTGGTAATCCAAGGCACAGGTTTAAGTAAATTGGAAAGCTTGCTCAAAGCGGCGGTGACTGAATTTGATTTAGGTGAAGAACGATTAAAAAAAGCAGAGAATTTTGCACGCCGTGCGCCGATGGTCATTGCGGTGATTGCTAAAATTAATCATGAAGTGAAAAAAGTACCAGGTTGGGAACAAATGCTTACTGCAGGTGCAGCAACTTATGCGATTCAACTTGCGGGCAATGCATTGGGTTTTGAAAGTTTTTGGGCAACTGGTCCTCTCGTTGAGGGACGTGAATTACGTGAAGCATTTGGTTGTAACAAAAATGATAAGATCGTTGCCTTATTACAAATTGGTACCGCAGCTGAAAAATTAGAAAGAGACTGTAAACCAAAAGATTTATCACGTTTTGTGAGCCATCTATAACGATCAAAAAAGGCGGAGATTTCCGCCTTTTCTATTCATGTTATTCAAACTCGCCTTCTAATCCACTTCGGATTTTATTTTCAAACGCTGTATAGTCCACTAAAAATGCATCGTGACCATAATCCGATGGTAATTCGTAGAATCTTAAATCCACGCCTGCTTGCTCTAAAAGCTGTTTACTTTTATGCAAATCAATGGATTTAAATAGTTGATCTGTTGTCACTGAAACCAATGTATAGCAGGCTTTAATTCGAGATAAGGCTTCTTTGACATCCGTATACCCTACGCTAGGATCATACAGATCGAGAGCACGCAATAAATGCAAATAGGTGTTAGCATCAAAACGCTCTAAGAATTTTTTACCTTGATAACTCAAATAGGATTCCACTTGAAAGTGATCACCCCAAAATTGTCCTTCAGATTTAGTCGCTCGTCCAAATGCCTTGGCTAACTGTACATCGGTCCGATAGGTCAACATTCCCAACATACGAGCAATAGAAAGCCCTTGATTAGGCGGTATCCCCTCATAATAATCGCCATTATTAAAATTGGGATCATTAATGACAGCCTGACGCATCACATGATTAAACCCAATAGCTTCCGCACTGAAGAAAATCGAAGAGCAAAGATTCACAATATTATCCATAAAATCCGGATAATCAATTGCCCATTGTGTAGCTTGCATACCGCCAAAAGAGCCGCCCACTATCGCTTTTAGATGTTTTATACCAAGATAGTCAAGTAACGCTTTTTGTACTTTGATAATATCTTGAACAATAATATTGGGGAACTGACTACCATAAGGTTTTCCCGTAGTGGGATTAATTGAGCTTGGTCCCGTTGTTCCTTTACAACCGCCTAATACATTTGAACAAATGAAAAAATATTTAGATGTGTCAAATGCGAGGCCATCCCCCATAAAATTTTGCCACCAACCATCTTTATTCGGTTCATCAAAATAAGGTTCTGCATCTCCCGTTAAGGCATGACAAATCAATACAGCATTGCTTTTATCTGCATTTAAAGTCCCGTAAGTTTGATACGCGACATTGATAGGCGAAAGCTGCCCCCCCAATGTTAATTGGAGGGGATTGTCTTGAAAAAGCACGACATTTTGCACAGCCATTAAAATGATAACCTTTTACGTTGATGATTTAACAATTATCAACAGCTCATGTTTTTTGTCAAGAAATTTTAGACGTTTAGACGTCTAAATATTTCCTTATCAATTTGGTAAACAAATTACACTTGAAATTATTTTGATTTTTCAGTATGTTAGCCATATGCAACTATCCAAAATGCGGTTAAAAATGGCCGCACTTTCATGGCTCTCTCGCCTTCCTCTGAAAAAACTCCTCGGCTATGCTTTGGGGTTAGGTTTACTCGTCTTGATTGGTTGCTTCACCATTGATCGTGCTATTAGTTTCTATGTACAAGATCGCGTTTATGAAGACGTTGAAACGCTCCCTCATCGCCACTATGCATTAGTATTGGGCACATCCAAATATGTCGCCAAAGGTAAAACCAACAAATATTACGACTACCGTTTAGAAGCATCAAAATACTTAATTGCTCAAAATAAAGTTGATTATTTACTACTAAGTGGTGATAACCGCACGCTTCAATATAACGAGCCTCGTACTATGTTTTTGGACCTACGTAAAATGGGCGTGTCTGAAAGCGTCATGTTCAAAGATTTTGCAGGATTCCGCACCTTAGACTCTGTTGTGAGAGCAAATAAAGTTTTCCAAGTTCCCTCCTTTACGATCATCAGTCAAAAATTCCATTGTGAACGAGCTCTGCTTATTGCTAAACATTACGATATTGATGCCATTTGTTTTACCGCGAAACAGCCTGAAGTTTATTTTGGAACGCGTGTCCGCGAAATGTTTGCTCGCGTGAAAGCCGTATTAGACTTAATCATCGGGGTGAAACCTTATTTTCTTGGCACGCCAGAACCGTTACCAATGCCTACTGAATAGTTAACTATTCTTTAATTTTTACCCTGTTTAATCAAAAAAGATCTAAATAAAAAGATTTTTATACAATTTTTTATCATATTTATTTGACAATTTTTACTTAAATCGCTATTTCTAATAGCCATCATAAAATACAACATCTTACTTTTTCATTTTAGAGGATTATCTTATGTCTCATTTATCGGTAGCAAAATTTGGTGGTACATCCGTCGCAAACTATTCCGCTATGCAAGCTTGTGCCAAAATCGTCATTGCAGATCCTAATACTCGCGTTGTCGTGCTTTCTGCATCAGCTGGTGTAACAAACTTATTAGTTGCCTTAGCCAATGGTGTCGAAGCAGAAGAGCGCGCCAAATTAATTGGTGAAGTCCGCCAAATTCAAGAAAACATTTTAAATGAATTAAAAGACGACAGCCGTGTTCGCCCTGTCATTGAAAAATACTTAGAAAATATTACCGCACTTTCTGAAGCAGCTAGCCTTGCAACATCACTTGCTTTAACTGATGAGCTCATTAGCCACGGTGAAATGATGTCAACGCAAATTTTCATTGAAGTATTAAGAGAATTACAAGCTTCTGCAACTTGGGTTGATGTACGTACTTTAGTGGCAACTAATGATAACTTTGGTAAAGCGGCACCAGATGATGCACAAACTCAAGCGAACTGCGATAATTTATTAAAACCATTAATCGATCGTGGTGAATTAGTCATCACTCAAGGCTTTATCGGTCGTGAACCTGGCGGTAAAACGACGACTTTAGGCCGTGGTGGTAGCGACTACTCTGCTGCACTTTTAGCAGAAGTATTAAATGCAAAAGATGTCTTAATTTGGACTGATGTGGCGGGTATTTACACGACCGATCCACGTATCGTACCAAATGCACAACGTATTGATACCATGAGCTTTGCTGAAGCAGCTGAAATGGCAACCTTTGGGGCGAAAGTATTACACCCTGCGACATTGCTTCCTGCTGTGCGCAGTAATATCCCTGTTTATGTAGGTTCAAGTAAAGCACCAGAAGCTGGCGGTACTTGGGTAACACGTGATCCGCAACCTCGCCCAACATTCCGTGCAATTGCATTACGTCGCGATCAAACCCTATTAACGCTTTCAAGTCTCAGTATGCTACATGCACAAGGCTTCCTAGCGAATGTATTCACTATCTTAGCGAAATATAAAATTTCTGTAGATACGATCACAACCTCTGAGGTAAGCATTGCATTAACCTTAGATAAAACGGGCTCTGCTTCATCTGGGGTAGAATTACTTTCTCCTGAATTATTAGAAGAATTAAGCCAATACTGCACCGTAAAAGTGGATACCGGCTTATCGCTTGTCGCATTAATTGGAAATGATTTACACCTCGCTTCAGGTGTGGCAAAACGTATTTTTGATACCCTTGAAGGCTATAACATTCGCATGATTAGCTATGGCGCAAGCACCAATAACATTTGTATGCTCGCGATGAGCGACAAAGCAGATGACGTGGTTCGTTCATTACACAAATCATTGTTTGAATAAAAAATTTACTGAAAGTGCGGTTAAAAATAACCGCACTTTTTTACGTTTAAAATTTGAGATTACGGCCAAAAAAGAGTAAAGTAATCGTTTGTCTGATTTATAAACTTACGCAAACTTAAGGCGGAAATTATGGGAAAAAGTGTTGTTGTTCTTGGCGCTCAGTGGGGCGATGAAGGGAAAGGCAAGATCGTTGATTTATTAACAGATCGCGTTAAATATGTGGTGCGTTATCAAGGTGGTCACAACGCAGGTCACACTTTAATTATTAATGGTGAAAAAACCGTATTACGCTTAATTCCATCAGGTATTTTACGTGATAACGTGACCTGTTTAATCGGTAACGGCGTAGTGCTTTCTCCTGCTGCATTAATGCAAGAAATGGGCGAATTAGAAAGCCGTGGCGTAAAAGTACGTGAACGTTTATTAATTTCAGAAGCTTGTCCATTAATCCTACCTTATCACGTTGCAATGGATCACGCGCGTGAAGCCGCATTAGGTAAAAAAGCTATTGGTACAACCGGTCGTGGTATCGGCCCAGCTTACGAAGATAAAGTCGCTCGTCGTGGTTTACGCGTGGGCGATTTATTCAATCGCGAAGCCTTTGCTGAAAAATTAAAAAATATCCTTGAATACTATAATTTCCAATTGGTGAACTACTACAAAGTCGAACCTGTTGATTATCAAAAAACATTAGACGATGTATTCGCTGTAGCCGATATTATTACTGGCATGGTAGCAGATATCACAACTATTTTAGATACTGCTCGTAAAAATGGCGACAACATCCTATTCGAAGGTGCACAAGGCACCATGCTTGATATCGACCACGGCACCTATCCGTATGTAACCAGTTCGAACACCACAGCAGGCGGCGTAGCAACTGGTTCTGGTTTCGGTCCTCGTAACCTTGATTATGTGTTAGGTATCATCAAAGCATACTGTACACGTGTTGGTGGCGGTCCATTCACTACTGAATTATTCGATGAAACCGGTGCGGAAATTGCCCGTAAAGGTAACGAATTTGGTGCAGTAACTGGTCGTCCACGTCGTTGTGGTTGGTTCGATGCTGTAGCGATTCGCCGTGCAATTCAACTTAACTCAATTTCTGGTTTCTGCATGACCAAACTAGACGTACTAGATGGCTTCGATGAAGTGAAAATCTGTACGGCTTACAAAATGCCAAATGGCGAAATCGTTGAATATGCACCATTAGCAGCAAAAGATTGGGAAGGCGTAGAACCAATTTACGAAACCTTACCTGGTTGGAAAGAAAACACCTTTGGTGTGACTGATGTAAATAAATTACCGCAAACTTGCCGTGATTACATCAAACGTATCGAAGAAGTAACTGGCGTGCCAGTAGCAATCCTTTCAACGGGTCCAGATCGTGTTCAAACAATGATTTTACGCGATCCATTTGCGGCCTAGAACAGCATAAAAATAAACCGCACTTTGGTACAACCAAGTGCGGTTATTTTTTAAGGAGTTTTTGATGACTGAACAAGATATTGCTGACTACCTAAAAAATCACCCAGATTTTTTTACTCATCACCCAGAACTACTTCAACAGCTTACCATTCCGCATAGCCATGAAGAAGGGACAATTTCGTTAGTCGAAGCACAACTTGTTCAGCAACGAGAACAGATCAAAATGCTTACTCAACTCCTCGAAAAATTTCATCAGCTTGCTCATCAAGAAGCTGATATTTTCTTTGCCCTCTTACCTTTGCAGAAAAAACTATTTCAAACAGAAGACTTTATCGCCATCAATGAAAAGCTTGATGACTGGGCAAAAGGCTATGAACTAGAAGGTGCCAAAATCTTACTTTTTACTGACAGCTGGCAAAAAAAGGACACCATTCCTGAACAACATTGGCTAGACCGAAAAGCTTTTGAACTCATTCGGCTAGAGCGTATGGGCTTACGTCAATTCTATTTAGGCGATCTCTCCAATAAAGAAAAAGCCCTAATTTTCCTCCCTGAAGAACTCCCTATCGGCTCTGTGGCGATTTGCCGTTTAGGTGGAACACCTCAAAAACCAACCGCACTTTTACTCTTCAAATCTCGAGACACAGACCGTTTCCACAACGACCAAGACACCACATTCCTTCGACATTTAGTTGATATTGTGGAATTGCATTTGGGAAGATGGATTTAGACATTATTAAGTGATCTCTATCACAAATCTGAAAATTATTTAAATTTAGACTTTTATATTCAAATATTTAAGCGTATTTTGTAGGTTAGATGTTTTGGTATAAATGTCGATCGTAGTTTGATCTCATTTACTGATTTTATCCCTATCTCAGTGAGGTTTCATTATGAATAAAAAAATGTCTTTAACATTGATTGCTATTGGACTAGGTATGTCACTTAGTAATATGGCTGCAGCACAAGAAAAATTAATTGTGTACACATCAATGAAGGAATCATTAATTGGAGCATTAAAAGCTAAGTTTACTGAAAAATATCCAGATGTTGAAATGGATTATCAGTCTGCTGGTGCCGGAAAATTGATGGCTAAAATTGCAACGGAAAAAGAATCCGGGAAAATTATGGCTGATGTAATTTGGACAAGTGAAGTACCTGACTTCTTCCAAATGAAAAAGAACGGCATGCTCGAAGCTTATGTTTCCCCTGAAACAAACAATATCGTTAATCCTATCCCTAATTTCGATGGTTCCTTTACCCCAATCCGCCTCGGCACACTAGCAATCGCCTACAATACGCGTTTCGTTAAAGATAATCCACCTGCTGAATGGGCTGATATCTTAAAACCTGAATATAAAGGTGCATTTGGTATTGCAAACCCTGCATTATCAGGTACGTCATATATGAGTGTTTCTTTATTAAAAGATAAATTTGGTTGGGAATTCTTTGAAAAATTAAAATCAAATAAAGCTAAAGTGGGTAAAGGCGCAGGACAAGTTATCGATGATACTGCATCAGGTGATTTGTTAGCTTCCTTAGCGGTTGACTATATTACCAATGATAAAATCAAAAAAGGTGCGCAATTAAAATTGGTCTATCCAAAAGAAATGCTTGTCATTCCTAGCCCTGCTGCAATCTTAAAAGGCACTGAACACCTTGCTGCTTCACAAAAATTTATTGACTTCTTACTTTCTGAAGATGGACAAAAAATCATTGCTAACGAAGGGACATTACCAGTTAGAAAAGGCGTTGAACTTGATGCTAAATTTGGTATGCCATCTCTAGAAGATGCTGTATCAAGAGCAATTCCTATTGACTATGAAAAATTAATGTCAGAAAAAGAAGAAACAATTAAACATTTCACTCAAATTCTTCAAGGTCGTTAATCAGTAAGGAGTTGTGATTATGGCAACAATTACATTTGAAAACATATGTAAAAAATTCGCTTCAAATGAAGTGTTAAAAGATCTTTCTCTAGTTGTAAAAGATGGAGAGTGCTTTACGCTTCTTGGCCCGTCCGGCTGTGGAAAAACTGTCTTATTACGCCTGCTTGCAGGATTTGATGTGCCAGATAGTGGCCGTATTTTAATTGATGATGTGGTTGTTGCCGATCCCGCTACAAACACGGATGTTCCACCAGATCAACGTGGTCTAGGTGTCGTCTTCCAAGATTATGCTGTTTGGCCACATATGACAGTCTTTGACAATATCGCCTACCCTCTTAAATTAAAGAATATTGAAAAACAAGCTCTCCATAAACAAGTGATGGAAGTGGTCGAATTAGTCAATTTAACTGGCTTAGAAGAACGTTTACCTTCTCAATTATCAGGAGGACAACAACAGCGTGTTGCTCTCGCAAGGGCATTAGTTGCTAAACCATCTTTAATGCTCTTAGACGAACCTCTCAATAACCTAGATGCCAATCTTCGAGAAGAAATGCGTTTCGAAATTAAAGAGTTACAGAAAAAACTCGGTATTACTATTCTATACGTAACACATGACCAAGAAATTGCCCTAGCAATATCAGACCGTTTGGCCATTATGAATGAGCATGGCGATATCCAACAAATTGGCACACCATGGGACATTTACGAACGTTCAGAAAATGAGATGGTGTTTAAATTTATGGGTCTCGCAAATTTCATTCCGGTGAGATTCCAAAATAATCATCATTATATTGGAGAAGGTAATCAAATTTTAAACTGGAAAAACTTGCCGCCTAATTCAGGGAAATTAGGATGTCGACCTTCCGATATCATACTAAGCAAAAATAATGAAGGTTTACTAGGAAAAGTATCAAGAGCTAGCTTTCTTGGTGCGGTAATGGATTATATGGTAGAGATTGATGGTGTAACACTACGAACAGAAATCCCAACTAATAAAGCATTACGTAATAATTTAATGTTCAATGAAGGTGAAAATTGCTTTATCAGTTTTCATGATTTGCTTTGGTTTGATTCTGCTAAAGAAATCTAGAGGGGTTTATTATGGCTACAACTATTCAAAATAATCATCCATTCAATATTGCTAACGTTATTCTAGCCTTATCCATCGGTATCTTAGTTATCGTTGTTGCGGTTCCTGTTTTACTTATTTTCCTCAATTCTTTTTGGGTTGATGGACAATTTAATATCACCGATGTGGTGAATATTCTTAAGCAAGAAGAAACCTATGAAGCATTACTCAATTCACTTTTCATCGCATCTGGCGTAACAGTGATGAGTACGATTATTGGCACATTTTTTGCTTGGTTAGTGACTCGAACAGATCTACCTTATAAAGGTTTTATGAAAGTGATGTTCCTTGTACCTTTTATGCTTCCTTCTTTCATTGGAGCCTTAGCTTGGAAAATGTTACTTTCACCACGTTCTGGTTATATTAACCAATTCTTCATGGATTTAGGATTTGATGGACCTATTTTTAATATCTATAGCTACGCTGGTATTATGGCTGTAGAAACAATGTATCTTTTCCCATTCGTCTTTATCCAAGTCTGTGGTGCATTAGAGCGCATGGACCCGACATTAGAAGAATCAGCGAGAATCTCAGGCGCAAGCCTCTTTACCATTACACGTAAAATTACCATTCCACTCGTCATGCCTAGTATTCTTTCTGGTGCATTACTCATTATGCTCTATTCTATGGCTCACTTTGGTACTGTTGCCGTACTGGGCGTAGAAAATGGTATTTTTAACATTCCAACCCTCATTTATGAACGTATTCACCAAAGTGCGGGGAGTTTTGAAGCCATTCGTACCGGTACTGTACTTGCAACTGTTTTAGTATTCACTGCGGCACTGATTATTTGGTTACAAAACAAAATCTTAAATAAAGGTCGATTCCAAATTATTGCCGGTAAAAGCTTTAGACCTATTGAAGTAAAACTTCGTGGTTTAAGAAAACCGTTGCTTGTTATTTGCTTACTCTACATCGCCTTTACAATCGTATTGCCTACAGTCACGATTTTCCTTGTTGGCGGACTAAAAACCTATGGATTACCAATTACATGGGAAAATCTCACTCTAGATAACTATAAATTCATCTTATTTGAATGGCAGTTAACAAAAGATGCAATTCGCAATAGCGTGACTCTCGGTCTCGCGGCAGCACTGATTACTATGTTTGCAGGGGTAATGATTTCTTATGTTATCGTTAAAATGCGTGTTCGCGGAAAAGGCATTCTTGAGTTCTTAGGGATGTTGCCATTCTCCGTACCTGGCTCTGTAATTGCTCTTGGGGTGATCCTTGCCTGGAGTGGTAAATTTGGCATCAATCTCTACAACACAGTTTGGATTATTTTAATTGCCTATATCGCTCGTTATATGGCTTTCTCACTCAAAGCCAACTCTGCAGCACTTGAACAAGTGCATGATTCATTAGTTGAAGCTTCTCGAGCATGTGGAGCAAGTATGTGGCAATCCTTAAAAGATATTGTTATCCCACTCGTAAGACCAGGGATGATTGCTGCTTTCTTCCTGATTTTCCTTCCAGCCCTACGTGAATTGACTGTTTCTGTTATGTTATATGGTCCTTCTACACGAACCATCGGTGTCGCAATTTATACTCTAAATGAAGACGGTGAAACCGTTTATTCTGCAGCACTAGCGGGTATTGCCCTCATAATCATTGTGTTAGGTCAAACTGTTATTAAACGTTATGCTGAAAAGAAAACTCAAAAATAGAAGGTTAGGAGTAAAAGATGAGCTATATTCAATTAAATCATGTCATGAAAAAATTTGGTGATGTTATTGCCATTGAAGATCTTAACCTTTCTATCGAAAAAGGCGAATGTTTCTCTATGCTAGGGCCATCAGGTTGTGGAAAAACAACTACCCTACGAATGATTGCAGGCTTTGAAGACTTAGATGGTGG
The DNA here is from genome assembly GCA_963516375.1 of Parahaemophilus parainfluenzae. Lineage (GTDB taxonomy): Bacteria > Pseudomonadota > Gammaproteobacteria > Enterobacterales > Pasteurellaceae > Haemophilus_D > Haemophilus_D parainfluenzae_AG. The sequence goes on from CAUQBI010000005.1 coordinate 98,042, forward strand.
GGAAATTAAAGTCGGTGATAAATTACTGTCATCGAAGAAAAACAATTTCTATCTCCCGCCAGAGAAACGCAATTTTGGCATGGTCTTTCAGGCCTTTGCGGTATGGCCACATATGACGGTATATGATAACGTTGCCTTTCCGTTAAAACTCAAAAATATTTCAGCCCAAGAAATTGAAAAACGAACAACCGATGCGCTAAGACACACTAATTTACTTAGTGTTGCCAAGAAAAGCCCTGATGATTTATCTGGTGGCGGAAAACAACGTGTGGCACTTGCTAGAGCATTAGCAATTAACCCAGACGTCATGTTACTAGACGAACCATTATCAAGCTTAGACCCACATCTTCGCGAAGAAATGCGGTTTGAAATTAAGGCATTACAGAAAAAATTTGGGTTCTCAATTATTTATGTGACTCATGACCAATCTGAAGCGATGGCACTTTCAGATCGTATAATGGTTATGAAGAAAGGGGCGGTACAACAAATTGATACCCCATTAAATATTTATAACAACCCCGCGAACAAGTTTGTCTTCAATTTTATCGGGCTATCAAATCAATTAAATGTAAACCTGTCACCACAAGGCATTCATATTGATAAAATTGATGGTATTTTTAATCTTCCAGAAATGCCGAATAATGACTTACTTTCACAAGGGAAAGCAATATTGGCAAGCCGTCCATCTGACATTGAATTTGTTCAACAAGGTGGAATTCCTGGTGTCGTAAAACGTCGTTCCTATCTTGGTGAAGTGACGGATTATAATATCCAAGTTGGTGATCAAGATATTCGTGTTCAAATTGGACGACGAGATACAGGTCCGAAAGAAGGAGAAGCGTGTCAGATAGCCTTTGAACATCTGCATTGGTACCCAGCTGAATAATATATCCTAAGTGCGGTTAAATTTAACCGCACTTTTATTTTTTTACAGTAATTAAACAAGCTGTTCTCGTTATCAATTAATCTTTGATCCCGCTCACAATTTAAAAAAATAAACTTTCTTTATTTTTCAACTCTTTCTACAATACCTTTGTTTTTATTATTAAAAACACACAATTCAATTTAACTTCAGATATCACAAGGGTCTAATTATGAAAATTTTAACTTGGCCTGTGGTTGCAGGTGCTGCACTTGGTATCGTTGCGCCACTACTCACTTACAATGGCAATCCTGGTAATATGGGATTTTGTGCGGCTTGTTTCTTACGCGATACAGCCGGATCGATTGGATTACACCACGCAGCTCCATTGCAATACCTTCGCCCAGAACTCATTGGATTAGTTTTAGGAGCACTCGCCAGTGCATTCTTATCTAAGGAATTCAAACCTCGTGGTGGCTCTGCCCCACTTGCTCGTATTAGCTTAGGCTTTTTTGCAATGCTTGGTGCGCTCATTTTCTTAGGTTGTCCATGGCGTGCTTATTTACGATTAGGTGGCGGTGACCTCACTGCAATTGCAGGTATCGTAGGATTATTTGCCGGTGTATTAGGCGGTATTTTCTTCGCTAATCGAGGATTCTCATTAGGTAAATCTAAGGAGCAAAGCCAATCTTCGGGCTTAATCGGTCCAATCTTTGCGGTGATTTTGCTTGTTTTAGCCTTAACCCAATTTAAATTTGGTGAAAATCTAGCGATTTACACCTCTGAAAAAGGGCCTGGTGCACAACATGCGGCTATTTGGATGTCACTTGCTGGTGGATTACTTCTCGGTGTGCTAATGCAAAAATCACGTTTTTGCACAATAGGGGCATTCCGAAACTTTGTCCTCTTCCGTGATGCACATTTATTAAATGGTGTGATTGCACTGATTGTCTTTGCAGCAATAACCAATGCCTTACTAGGCCAATTCCATTTAGGCTTTGAAAAACAACCTATCGCACATAATGACTATCTCTACAATTTCCTTTCTATGGCGCTTTGCGGACTTTGCTTTGCATTAGGCGGCGGTTGTCCAGGCAAACAATTAGTTAATATTGGTGAAGGAAATAATGACTCGGCATTATTTGTGCTCGGTATGCTACTGGGTGCAGCAGCGGCACATAACTTTGGTTTCGCAGCCGCTCCTACTGGCGTTCCAACCTTTACGCCTTATGTTTTAATTGCCGGTTTTGCAGTTTGTTTATATATCGCATTAACTAATAAATCAGAAGCTTAACATTCATTCAGAATAAACAAAAAGGAAGTCAATCATGACTTCCTTTTTTCGTTTTCAAAAGTGCTGTCATTTTTAACCGCACTTTCTACATCATTAGAGAATATTTTTCTCACCACGGGAAAGACTAATTAAGCCTGAACGAACAATCTCAAGTAATGTACTTTCTTCCTTCACAGCCTCAACAAAAGCATCTAATTTGTCTTTTGTACCTGTTAATTGAATTGTGTAGGATTTTGTTGTTACATCCACAATCTGACCACGGAAGATGTCGGCTAAACGTTTTAACTCATCACGTGATGAACCTGTTGCACGCACTTTCACTAATAACACTTCACGCTCAACGTGCTCATGTTCACTCAAGTTAATAACTTTAAACACATCCACTAATTTGTGAAGTTGTTTTTCGATTTGTTCGAGCACTTGCTCATCACCCACCGCTTCAATCGTCATACGAGAAAGCGTTGGATCATCGGTTGGTGCCACAGTTAAGCTTTCAATGTTAAATGCACGTTGGGAAAATAAGCCGACCACACGAGATAATGCACCGGATTCATTTTCTAATAAAACAGATAAAATTCTACGCATTATTCTTTCTCCTCTTGTGGTTTGCTTAAAATCATCTCATTCATTGCCCCGCCGCGAACTTGCATTGGGTAAACGTGTTCGGTTTCATCAACGTTAATATCAACAAAGACCAATTTATTTTTAATACTGAAGGCTTCTTTTAATTTGCTTTCTAATTCATCTGGTGTCGAAATTTGAATTCCCACATGACCATAAGATTCGGCTAACTTCACGAAATCCGGTAAAGAATTCATATAAGTTTGAGAATGGCGGCCAGAGTAAATCAAATCCTGCCATTGTTTTACCATGCCTAAGAAGTGGTTATTCAAACAAATTACCACAACAGGAATACCATATTGCGTTGCTGTTGAAAGCTCTTGGATATTCATTTGAATACTACCATCGCCCGTTACACAAACCACGGTTGCTTCAGGATGCGCAAGTTTTACCCCTAATGCAGCCGGTAAACCGAAGCCCATGGTACCTGCACCACCTGAATTGATCCAACGGCGTGGTAAATCAAACGGATAATGTAATGCGGCAAACATTTGGTGTTGGCCTACATCCGATGCCACATACGCTTGGCCTTTTGTAATACGATATACCGCTTCCATCACTTGTTGCGGTTTAATTACGCCTGAAGTGCGGTCGAAATCCAAGCATTTTTTCGCTTTCCATTCATCAATTTGTTTCCACCAATCTTCTAATTGGTTTTGAGGACGTGAACCAATTTCTTCACCTAATAAGCTTAAGAACTCATCCAATACATTTTTCGCGTTACCTACAATTGGAATCGCAACAGGGACGTTTTTAGAAATAGAGGTTGGGTCAATATCAATCTGAATTACTTTTGCATTCGGGCAATATTTATCTAAGTTGTTAGTGGTTCGGTCATCAAAACGAACGCCAACACCAAGAATTAAATCACTTTCATGCATGGCTGTATTGGCTTCGTAAGTTCCGTGCATCCCAAGCATGCCTAAAAATTGTTTATCTGTACTTGGATATACGCCTAACCCCATTAACGATGAGGTGACCGGTAAATTTAAACGTTGTGCAAATTGCGTTAATTCTTCATGACAACCTGCCGCAATTGCCCCACCACCCACGAATAAAACCGGTTTTTTAGCCACTAATAATGCTTTTAACGCTTTCTTAATTTGACCTTTGTGACCATTTACCGTTGGATTATAAGAACGAAGCTCAACAGATTTTGGATATTCGTAAGGATATTTTAATGTTGGGTTTACGGTATCTTTTGGAATATCTACGACAACGGGACCTGGACGACCTGTTGAAGCAATATAAAAGGCTTTTTTCAAGATACCCGGAATGTCCTCAGCTTTTTTAACGATAAAGCTGTGTTTAACCACTGGGCGAGAAATCCCCACCATATCACATTCTTGGAACGCATCACGACCAATTAAGCTACTCATTACCTGACCTGAAATGATCACCATTGGTACCGAATCAGTATAAGCCGTTAAAATCCCTGTAATCGCATTGGTCGCACCTGGTCCTGATGTGACTAACACACAACCCACTTTACCTGTCGAACGTGCATAACCATCTGCCATATGTACCGCAGCTTGCTCATGACGAACTAAAATATGCTCAATCCCACCAAGAGTATGGATTGCATCATAAATATCCAATACGGCACCGCCCGGATAACCAAATAAATACTCAACGCCTTCGTCACGCAAAGACTGAACCACCATTTCCGCACCGGATAATTTCTTCATATTTTACTCCTAAAACTGACCGCACTTTTATTTGTTACGATTCGTGTCAAAACAATGGAAACATCATACCGAAAGAAAACGGCTTGTCCAGCATGAGAAAAGTCTAAAAAGACGAATTAAAAAGCATTAAAAACTAACAAAACACAAATATTAAGATTTAAATAAAGATAATTAATATGAAAAGCAGAAAATCGTAGTTTTATATGGAGTTTTATAAAAATAAAAATTTTTTATTCTTTTGTTCAAAATTTTGAGCTGGATCACATTTTAAGTGTTGATTTTTCTGCTGAGTAAGGAGAAAGGGAGAGATTATAAGAAAAAACCGCACTTGGAAGATCCAAAGTGCGGTTAATTTTAAGAGGTTTTTAATTAGCCGTTATAGCGTTTGAACACTAAAGTTGCGTTTGTACCACCGAAACCAAAGCTGTTTGACATGACAGTTTGTAAGCCTGCATTTTCTTTTGTTTCAGTCACAATATTGCAGCCTTCTGCCGCTTCGTCTAATGTTTCGATATTAATGCTTGGTGCAATGAAGTCATTGTGTAGCATTAATAAGGTATAGATTGCTTCGTGTGCACCGGCAGCACCTAAAGAGTGACCAGTCATTGATTTAGTAGAAGAAATCGCAGGGATTTTGTCACCAAATACATTTTTGATTGCACCTAATTCTTTCACGTCACCAACTGGTGTTGATGTACCATGTACGTTGATGTAATCAATTGGGGTATCTACCGTTGCCATTGCTTGTTTCATACAACGCTCTGCACCTTCACCACTTGGCGCTACCATGTCGTAACCATCAGAAGTTGCGCCATAACCTACGATTTCTGCGTAGATTTTTGCGCCACGTGCTAATGCATGTTCCAATTCTTCAACCACAACAACTGCACCACCACCTGCGATAACGAAACCATCACGGTTTGCATCGTAAGCACGAGAAGCTTTTTCCGGAGTATCATTGTATTTAGTTGAAACCGCACCCATTGCATCGAATTCAGTTGCACATTCCCAAGATAATTCTTCCGCACCACCAGCGAAAACCACATCTTGTTTACCTAATTGGATTAATTCAACTGCGTGACCGATACAGTGTGCAGACGTTGCACAAGCAGAGCTGATTGAGTAATTCACACCGCGGATTTTGTAAGGAGTTGCTAAACAAGCTGACACACTTGATGCCATGGTTTTAGTTACTGCGTAAGGCCCAATCGCTTTCACACCGCGTGGACCACGTACTGCATCACAAGCGACTAATTGGTTGTGTGCTGAACCAGTACCTGCACCGATTACAAGACCTGTACGGTCATTTGAAACTTGATCTTCTGTTAAACCTGAATCTTCAATCGCTTCACGCATAGAAAGGTATGCATAAGCTGCCGCATCACCCATAAAACGATACACTTTACGATCGATATGCTCGCTTGGATCAAGTTTGATTGTGCCGGCAACATGGCTACGCATTTTCATTTCAATAAACTCAGGCACGACTTCAATACCAGATTTACCTGCTTTTAATGAAGCCAAAACTTCTTCTTTGTTGTTACCGATACTTGAAATAATACCAAAACCAGTAATTACAGCTCTTTTCATTCTTTATTCCTTATGAGTTAGGGGAAATTTAATTCAACTTACAGTTGTTAGCTGAACGCAATTTACTATGAAATGAAAATATTGCAAGCAATAATTCATTTGTTCGACCAGTTAAGTTTTAACCGACTCAAAATATCCGTGCTATTATAAAAGAATTTGATAAGGCAAAAAAGGGCTAACACATGTTCACCATTCAGCACGCAAAAATTCATTTTAACCAAGATAATACGCCTGTTTCGGATAAATTTGATGATGTGTATTTTTCTAATCAAGATGGTTTAGCGGAAACCCATTATGTGTTTTTAGAAGGCAATCAGTTGTGGGAACGTTGGGTTAATTATCAAGAAGCCCATTTTGTTATTGCTGAAACAGGGTTTGGCACAGGATTAAATTTCTTTGCGGTGACCACGCTATTCCGTGAATTTCGTCAGAAATATCCAGATTCGCCTTTAAAACGCCTTTATTTTACCTCTTTTGAAAAATACCCTTTGCCACTTGATGCGTTACAACAAGCTCATTTAGCCTATCCGCAATTTTCTTATCTTGCTCAGCATTTACAACAGCATTGGCTTAATCCCATTCAAGGTTGCTATCGTTTTCATTTTGATGAAACTACGTTAGATCTTTGGTTTGGTGATATGGCTGAAAATCTGCCACAGCTTGGCGATTATATGAATGATAAAATTGATGCGTGGTTTTTAGATGGTTTTGCGCCAAGTAAAAATCCAGACATGTGGAACGAGCACCTTTATCAGCAAATGTTTCGTTTTACCAAACCACAAGGCACCTTTGCGACCTTTACTGCGGCAAGTGCGGTCAGAAAAGGCTTAGAAAATGCAGGCTTTGATATTACAAAACGCAAAGGCTTTGGTAAAAAACGGGAATGTCTTTCTGGTCAAAAAACGTATGAAAAACTGACCGCACTTTCATTACCCTGGTTTCATAGTCAATCCGCGAATCTAAACGAGCAAGATATTGCCATTATTGGTGGTGGGATAGCCTCTCTTTGTACGGCTATCTCCTTGCTTAAACGCAGCGCCAAAATTACGATTTATTGCGAAGATGAGCAAACCGCTCTCAATGCATCCGGCAATAAACAAGGCGCTTTTTATCCGCAACTGAGCGATGATAACGAGCGCAATATTCGTTTTTATATTCATGCTTTCGCCTATGGTCATCAATTTCTACAATGGGCAATTCAGCAACAAATCAAATTTGAACATGAATTCTGTGGTGTCGCGCTTTGTGCTTACAATGAGAAAGCTGAAAGTAAATTAAATAAAATCGCTGAGCTGAATTTGCCTTCTGATTTATATCAGTCATTAAGCCAATCTGAATTAAGTGAAAAAGTGGGCTTACCGTTACCTTTTGGTGGCGCTTTTATCCCTCAAGGCGCTTGGCTTGCACCTCGTCAGTTAGTTCAACACACTTTTGCCTTTTTAGAAAAACAAGGCGTCCAGATTAAAACATTACAAAAAGTAACCGCACTTTCGCAAACAGAAAATGGTTGGCAAATCACTACAGCTGAAAATAAAACTTTCTGCCATGAAGTAGTTGTTTTAGCAAACGGGCATAAACTCACTGATTTTGAGCAAACACAAAAACTCCCAGTCTATCCTGTTCGAGGACAAGTGAGCCAAATTCCGACATCGGAAAACTTACTTAAACTTAAAACCGTGTTGTGCTATGACGGCTACCTAACGCCAGTCGATCAAGCGAAAACCAGTCATTGTATTGGTGCCAGTCATGTTCGTGATAATGCGACTCGTGAATTTAGCCTAACCGAACAACAAGAAAACCAACAAAAAATTCAGCAAAATATACCTGAAGAGTGGACAAAAGAAGTGGATACATCGGGTAATCTTGCTCGAATCGGTGTGCGTTGTTCGGTGCGTGATCTTACGCCAATGATGGGCGCTGTTCCTCATTTTTCTGCTCAGCAAATACAATATCAGAATTTGTTTAATTTACGCCGCCGTAAACAGCCAATAGAACAAGCTGAAAACTACCCTAATCTCTATTTAATCGGCGCATTAGGCTCTAGAGGATTAACTTCTGCGCCATTTTTGGGTGAAACACTGGCTTCCTTAATTTATGGTGAACCCTTACCGATGAATGAAGATCTGATTTATAACTTAATGCCAAACCGCAGTTGGGTCAGACGCTGGTTGAAAGGGGCGGAAGTGAAATAAAAAAGTGCGGTTAAAATCAACCGCACTTTTTTAATACAAGCTTAAACGTTGTAATCGCTGTCTGGCGATTTCTTTGATTTCATCCTTTTTCGCCGTATTCATAATTTCCAAATAAAGCAATTTGGCTAAACCAATATTGACTTGTGTCCCAATCCCTTCTTCATACAAACGAGCCAAACGGAATCGCCCCTCATTGCTACCCGCATTCGCGGCTTTTTGGAACCATTCAAAGGCTTTGGTGAATTCTTTCTGATTGGTATAAATTTCTCCTAATGTAAGCATGGCATCAGGATCTTTTGTCGCACTGGTTTCAAATAATTTAATCGCTTGAGCGGTATCTTGTTTTACATAGTTGTTGCCGTTGAAATACATCACTGCCAAATTATTGATAGCTTTAATACTGCCTCGCTCAGCAGCTTCGCTAAACCACCAATAAGCCAACTCTTTATTTTCATCCACTCCACGGCCCAAATTATAAAGCATCCCTAAATTGCTTTGTGCTTGTAAATTACCTTCCAAAGCTAAAGGATACATAATTTCAAAAACGGCTTTCCAATCTTGTTTCTCAGCCAGTTTTTGTGCCAGATCCATTTTTTGCTGATCCGTCATTTGCGCTTTATCGACCAAATCAATGGTTTTCATCGCAAATGCTGAACTGCTTAAGGTGAGCGTGGAGAGGAGTAAAAGTTTGGCTAATGTCTTCATCTTATAACGTCGCTATCAATAAAATAATCAAAAAAATGGCAGATGTTCCGAATTCTATTAGACCGACTTGCTTAACCGAAAGTTTCTTGGTTGGTAAATAAATGGCACGAATTAACGCTGGCACAAAAGCGAGTGATAAGACATATTGTTGGGTAAACAAGCAACTGAGCACGCAAAGCACATGAAAAATAATAGAGGCTTTGAGATAAAGCGGATTTTTACGTTCACGCATCATTGATTTGACATAAAGTGTCGTGCCAATAAAAAATAAGCTTGGATACAACGCTACCCACCAGATTTTTTCGTCAAAAGTGCGGTCAGAAAAATAATAGGATCCCATACCTGCAAGGGCAAAAATCGCAATACCTGCTAAATCATTGAGAAGATTACGTTCATCTTTTTTCTTGGTGTAATAGATACTCACCAACACAAAAGGAAACATGGCGGCAATAAAGAAAAGAATTTGCCAGTTATAAAAAATGGCAGGAAGCGCAAATAAAAAAGCTGCGACACCATAGATGATTGTCCACTTTTTATATTCCGCTATATTTTTGCCTTTAAAGAGACTCAGCATTGGGTAACTCAGCAAATACATGGTGAACCAAGCTAAAAGCAAAAAGAAATGCGCCCAAACGGGCGAAGCTAATAACATACCGTAAACAAAAGGCAATAATGCCATCACAATGGCGCCATATTGATTCGAAATCAGGAGTTTCATAGTTTTCTTTAGTTGATAAAAATTCTCAGTTATTTTATCCCACAATTTCTTGATTTACAAAGTCTAAAACCGCCTTTAGAATGGAATCATCTTCATCAAAAAGGAGCCATTATGTCTATTCAACGCATTCAACCAAGCAAACGTTTTTCTGAAGTTGTCATTCATAACAATACTGCCTATTTTGCAGGGCAAGTACCGGAAAAAACCGTTAAGCAAAATGCTTACGAGCAAACCAAAGAAGTCCTTTCACTGATCGATAAATTATTGGCTGAAATTGGTTCGGAAAAAAGTAAAATTCTTACTACGCAAATCTTCCTTGCTGATATGGCTGATTATACTCAACTCAACCAAGCATGGGATGAATGGGTCGATAGTCAAAATCCACCAAGCCGAGCAACCGTAGAAGCAAAACTTGCAGATCCTGATTGGAAAGTTGAAATCGTTATTATCGCAGCTGTATAAACAAGCTTTTTCAAAATGTGATCAACCGCAAAGAAAGTTTTTCGGTTTTCCTTTAAACTAAACACTGAATTCAAAAGAAGGAGTAATGTATGCAATCATGGACACCAGAAATGTGGCAAGCAGCTGTGATTGGGCTTGTAGTTGGCGTAATCTTAGGCTATTTATTATTACGCTTCACAAAAGGTTCAGTCAAAAAACAAGTTCAGACCGAAGCTGAACTGAAAGAAGTGAAAACACAATTAAGCGATAAACAAGCACAACTTGAAAAACATTTCGCAGAAAGTGCCGAATTATTTAAAACCTTAATTGGTGATTATCAAAAACTGTATCGTCACTATGCTGTTTCATCTGAAACCTTGCTTGGCAATAAACCAGCCGACAAAGGTTTATTTACCCAGCAATTGGTGACTGCCTCATCAGAAAGTAAATCTGAAGAGCCTCCACGTGATTATTCCGAAGGTTCATCTGGCTTATTAAAAACAGATAAAGAAAACCAATAATAATTAATGGTTGAACAATAAAAAATCAGGGATTAATACTTAATCCCTGATTTTTTTATTAATGATTACTCAATACTTGAGCCGGTTGTAACTTCGCGGCTCGACTGGCTGGATAAAGACTGGCGAGTAAACTCAATACCAATGCCGCCACGAGAACTAATACAACATCGAACCAATGTAATTCACTTGGTAAGAAATCAACGAAATAGATGCCATCTGATAACAATTTTTTACCGAGTAATGTTTCGATGCCTTGAATAATCGCCGTGAGATTCAGTGCAAGTACGACACCTAACACGATACCAATTAGACATCCTTTCATCCCTGCAAGTAAACCATACCAAATAAAGATTTGTTTAATAAATCCATTATTCGCTCCTAGTGTTCGCATAATCGCAATATCACCTTGCTTGTCTTTTACCGCCATAATTAAGGTAGAAACGATATTAAAACATGCTACCCCAATTACAAGCACCATCGCGATATACATCACCGTACGGATAAGTTGAATATCACGATACATATAACCAAATTTTGCCACCCAGTTTTGAATATAAAGCAGTTGCGGATAATCATTCAGCATCGAATAATCCATTTCTTGTACTTTGAATGGATCATCCACTTTTAATTCAACACCGGTAATTTGATCTTCGCGATACCCCATTAATTCTTGTGCTTGAGGTAATGCCAGAAAGGCATAACTATGGTCTAACTGGCCATCTAAACGTAAAATCGCGGTCACTTGAACACGCTCACGATTAGGCTGAGCCATTTGATCTTCGCCATTCGGTTGAGAGATTAATAATGACACCCAATCGCCAGCTTTAACATCTAATTCTTTGGCAATACCAGAACCCAGCACTAATCCGCCTTCTTCTGCGAATTTCTGCCAGCCATCACCTTCCACAAACTTACCAAGAGAACTCACTTGATCTTCAGCTTGTTTATCTACCCCTTTCACTTGTACAACTTTAAGTTTATTGCCATTTTCGACTAAGGCAGTAAAACTCACAAAAGGTGAAAGTGCGGTAATTTTTTTGTTCGTTTTTAGACGTTTCGCAAGGTTCTGCCAATGGTTTAATGTGCTCTCATTACCCTGTGGGTTTACTGTAATTTCCGCATGCGGCACGACAGCCAAAATACGTGAATTCAACTCACGCTCAAAACCATTCATCGCACTTAATCCCACAATCAATACTGCCACACCAAGGGCAATACCGATAGCAGAGAATTTTGAAATTAACGCTACCAATGGATTCTTTTGCTTACCCCGTTGATAGCGCCAACTAATGAAAAAAGGCGTATTCATTATGCACCTTCCTTCAAAATGCCGTCTTGCATGGTTAAGCAACGAGACAGTTTTTGTGCCAATGACATATCATGTGTAACCAATAAAAACGCAATGTTTTGTTCCGAATTCAAGGTTTGAATCAACTCAAAAATACTTTCTGTGGTTTTATGATCCAAGTTACCAGTTGGTTCATCAGCCAATACAAGAGCGGGGTTATTCACCAATGCACGAGCAATCGCTACACGTTGACGTTCACCGCCCGAAAGTGCAGATGGACGATGAGTAATGCGATGACTTAAGCCTACTGCCCCCAATATTTTTTCAGCACGGTCTTTTGCTTCTGTTTTATTCTGACGACCAATTAACATCGGCATCATCACATTTTCTAATGCGGTAAAATCTGCCATTAAATGGTGAAATTGATACACGAAACCGAGATTTTGGTTACGTAATTTAGCCAATTCACTTTCAGACGCTTTTTGCAAAGATTGCCCTTTAATAAACACTTCCCCACTACTTGGCTGATCTAAGCCGCCCAAAGTGTGCAATAAAGTACTTTTTCCAGAACCAGAACTCCCCACAATCGCCACCAATTCTTGTGGTTTCATGGCAAAGCTTACGCCTTTTAATACTTGGGTTTGGTTCTCGCCTTCTTGGTAAAATTTATTAATATTTTGGCATTCTAATAAGTAGTTATTCATATTTTACTCATAACGTAATGCTTCCGCCGGCTCAGTTTTCGCCGCACGATAAGCTGGATAAATGGTTGATAATAAAGATAACAATAAAGAAAAGGCAATCACAATAATGATTTGCACAGGCTCAATGGATGTTGGCAAGAAAACACCGTTCGGATTGACCGCACTTAAAATTGCCCCAAGGTTTAAGGTGATTAATACGCCCAGTACAGCACCAATCAATGTGCCCACTAGCCCCACCAATAAACCTTGATAAATAAAGATCGAACGCACTTGTGATTTAGTCACACCTTGTGTTTGCAAAATAGCGATTTCCCCTTGTTTATCCACCACCATTAAACTTAATGAGGTCACGATATTGGAAATCGCAACAACAATAATTAAGCTAATCAACAAGCCCATCATATTTTTTTCCATACGAACCGCTTGGAAAAACTCCCCTTTTTGGACACGCCAATCGCTGATATGACTCTCTTTGAAATAGGTTGGCAATTCTGTGATTTGGAAAGGATCATCTAGGAATAAACGATAGCCTTGAGCCTCACCTGGTTGAATACGCATTAGGCGACCAATATCGGCTAAATTAGCAAAAACTTCATAGCCTGACGCTTCGCCATAATCATAGTAAAGCTCGCTCACCGTAAATAAACGCTGCATCGGCACGCGACCAAACGGAGTGTATTGGCTGTTTTCCGTAATCATTAAACGAACCTTATCACCCACTGCCAAGCCTAATTTTTGTGCCAGGTTATCCCCAATAATCAACTTAAACTCACCTTGCGGTAAAAGTTGATTAAATTGGCTAGGATCGAAACCGTCCAGTAAATGATCATCTGAGAAAGACTGAATACCAATCACTTGTCCCGCACTTACGCCTTTTGCTGTTTGAAACACGACATTCGTGGTATTAATCGGCACGGCTTTTTGCACAAAGTGCGGTGTATTTTCAAGCGGCTTTTCTACCGAAATAGGCGCATCTTGGCTAACAATCGCGTGTGGAATGCTCGAAAGCACTTGTTGTTTTTGATAGCCTTCTAATCCATTCATGACAGAAAGCACAATAATCAATGCCATCACACCCAGTACGATGCCAAAGCTTGCCAAATTAGCAACAAGTCGCCCAAAACGATCGGCGCTTTTTGCACGCCAATATCTCAGGGCGACGTATAAAGAAATAGGTAAATTCATTATTTTTGATTTAATTGTTGAACGAAATCTTCAATATTTTGCGCCACTTTTTTCGTTAGCGTGGTTACCGCACTATCACTCGCCCAAGCAATATGAGGTGTGATAATTAAATTCGGCATCGTTTTTGATAATTCAATCAGTGGATTGTTTTTCTCAGGTGGTTCTTTCACTAACACATCTAATGCGGCACCACCTAATTGTCCTGATTTTAATGCGTCACAAACTGCTTGCTCGTCAATCAATGGACCGCGACCAGTATTGATTAAATACACACCTTTATTACAAAGTGACAAGGTTTCCTGATTGATTAAATTTTTAGTTGTTTCAGTCAATGCACAATGCAATGTCAGAATATCGGCCTGTTTTAGCACCTCTTCAAAAGGCGTGTAACCCTCACGACAAGTTGTCGCATTTCGATGTTCAGCATAAAGGACTTTCATGCCTAAAAGTTCTGCTAAACGCCCTACTTCTGTACCTAAACAGCCTTTTCCAAACACGCCTAACGTTGAACCTTTAACATCTGTAATGGGATAATCAAAGTAGCAGAACTGTTTACTCTCAGTCCATTTTCCAGTGATTTGATCGCGCTGCCAGCCAGCCAAGCTGTGTTTTAACGCAAAAATCATCCCCAACACATGCTCAGGTACAGTCGTGGCAGAATAACCCGTCACATTTTTAACTGCCACACCCAATTCTTTTGCCGCGTCTAAATCCACGTTATTGGTGCCTGTTGCGGTGATAGCAATAAGTTTTAATTTAGGTAGTTGTTGCAACACCTCGCGGCTTAAAATCACTTTACTGGTAATAATAATATCCGCATCTTTTGCTCGCTCAATGGTTTGCTCCGCAGAAGTATATTCATACTCTACCCAGTTATGCGGAAAACTTGGACGAGGAATAGGAATATGTTTTGGAATTGCCGTGCTGTCTAAAAATACGATATTCATTGTTATCTCCTTTTACAGAACAAAAGTGCGGTCAAAAACAACACTGCTTTCAACCGCACTTCTCTATTAAATAGAGGTATCTAATTCAGGGAAAGACTTCACTAAATCATCAATCGCTTTCATCTGTGAGACAAAGCCTTCTAATGCCGAAAGTGGCAATGCAGAAGGGCCATCACATTTTGCCTGATTTGGATTTGGATGCGCTTCCAAGAATAAGCCTGCAATACCAATTGCTAAGCCAGAACGGGCTAATTCGGTCACTTGTTCACGACGACCGCCTGAAGCTGCACCAAACGGATCACGACATTGTAATGAATGAGTCACGTCAAAAATAACTGGACTGCCTTTCGACACTTTTTTCATTACGCCGAAGCCTAACATGTCCACCACTAAATTATCGTAACCGAAGTTTGAACCACGATCACAAAGGATAATTTTATCGTTACCACATTCTTCAAACTTATCGACGATATTGCCCATTTGACCAGGGCTTAAGAATTGTGGTTTTTTCACGTTAATTACCGCACCCGTTTTTGCCATGGCTTCGACTAAATCAGTTTGACGAGCTAAGAATGCCGGTAACTGAATCACATCCACCACATCAGCAACAGGTTGACATTGGTAGATCTCGTGCACATCGGTAATCACTTTCACGCCAAAGGTTTCTTTTATCTCTTGGAAAATTTTTAAACCTTCTTCCATACCTGGACCACGGTAAGAATGAATTGAAGAACGGTTAGCTTTATCGAAAGATGCCTTAAAAACATAAGGAACGCCCAACTTTTCAGTCACTTTCACGTAAGCTTCACAAACTTGCATCGCCATATCGCGACTTTCAAGCACGTTCATCCCGCCGAAAAGCACAAAGGGTTTATCATTTGCGACATCAATATTGCCAATTTTTACAATTTTATTTTGCATAATATTTCCTTTTTAATGGATGGCATTGGCATCTTTCAATGCTTCGCCTTTCAGTTCTAAAAGTTGAGTTTTTAACAGCGAAGAAGTGGGATCATTTGGACATTGATCTACAAAATATTCCAAATCCTCAATGGCTGAAGGATAAGCGCCCATTTGCGCCAACACTAAGCCACGATCGCGAATATCGTAAGGATCTTTTCTTCCCGCTAACAAGAATTGGATATAATTAAAAGCCAAATCGTTTTGTTCTTCACGAATTAAGGCATTCTTGGCGAGCTGACGGAAACGAGCGGTAAGCATCGTAATATCTGCTCGGGCTAAATCCTCAGGTTGAATTTGAGCGCCAAAACCAAAGGCGCCTTCATAGAGTTTTTTCAATTCATCTACTGAAATGTATTTTCCGCTCCAAGGATCAATAAATGCTACTTCACCCTCTACTTCTGCACGTAAAATCAGTTGAGTCGGGAAATTTACGGGATAAATCGGCAATTTTAAACTTGTAGCCAAATAAAGAATTAAAGCACCAAGACTGACGGGCATGCCTTCGCGCTCTTCTAAAATATATGGAAGGTATAAATTACGGGCATAGAAATAATTATCCGCATCGCAATGAAATCCCCAATCACCATAAAATAGCTGTAATAATTGATGAATTTTAGCTTTATCATCCCATTCTTCTGGAATAGCTTGGCGAGCTTTACGCACTAAGCTTCCAACAAGCCCTCTTATACGAGGCTCATCAAGTTGCTCTTTCTCACAAATGCTCAAATAAAAATGAGTCAGTTCAGCATACAAGGCTTTTTGATCGTATTTCATTACCGCTTCCAATATCCCAACGTTACGCGCTCATTGTCGCCATAATCCCGTATGGTTGCAACCCCTTGCCAATGATTTTGCCAGAAAATTGACCGCACTTCTTCGCCCTGTTTCCAGCCGTGCTCTAACAATAAATAACCGCTATCGTTTAAATATCTTGGTGACTGCTCAATAATATGACGTAAATCAGCTAAACCGTTTTCACCAGCTACCAACGCCGAACGAGGTTCGAAACGCACATCACCTTGAGAAAGGTGTTCATCAGTTTCATCAATATAAGGCGGATTGCTGACGATAATATCAAACTGCCCTTCAACATGTTCAAACCAACGACTCTGCAAGAATTGCACATCAAGCTGATTTTTTTCGGCATTGGATTGCGCTAATTTGACGACTTCTGGCATTAAATCCACACCAATGACATCCAATTGAATAGCCTTTTTTTGACAAATTAGAGAAAGCTCAGAAGCCAACGCCAACGCAATGGCACCCGTGCCGGTTCCAAGATCGAGAATACGAAAGTGCAGTGGATTGTCTTCCAGTTTTTCTAACGCAATTTGGAATGCTTTTTCTACGAGAATTTCGGTATCAGGGCGAGGAATTAATGTTCCTTCAGACACATTTAAAGGCAAGGACCAGAATTCTTTTTCACCGAGGATATAAGCGATAGGTTCGCCTTTTAAACGACGATCTAAAAGTGCGGTCAATTTTAACCGCACTTTTTCATCAATTTCCGTTTCATCGAAAGCTAAAATTTGTGTTCTCGATTTGCCTGTTGCGTGTTGCAATAGCACTAACGCATCAACTTTGCCATTCTCTGTCGGATTTACCTGATTTAAGGCTTGCGCAGCATCGGCAAGCCATTGTTGATAGGTCATTAATTACTCTCAGATAACGCCGCTAATTGATCTGCTTGATATTCAGTAATAATCGGTTGAATAAGCTCGTCAATTTTGCCGTTCATCACTTCATCTAAGCGATAGAGCGTTAAGTTGATACGGTGATCTGTTACACGACCTTGTGGGTAGTTATAAGTACGAATTTTATCAGAACGATCGCCTGAACCTAATAAGTTACGGCGGGTATCCGCTTGCTCTGCTGCTTGACGCTCTTGCTCTGCTTGAACAATACGTGAAGCCAATACAGACATCGCTTTAGCTTTATTTTTATGTTGTGAACGCTCATCCTGACATTCCACCACAATACCTGTTGGAATGTGGGTAATACGTACCGCAGAGTCTGTGGTATTAACGTGCTGACCACCTGCTCCAGATGAACGATAGGTATCAATACGTAAATCTGCTGGATTGATTTCCGGCATTTCAGATTCAGGTAATTCAGGCATAACCGCAACAGTACAAGCTGAAGTATGAATACGACCTTGGCTTTCCGTTTTTGGTACACGTTGTACACGGTGGCCGCCTGATTCAAATTTTAACTGACCGTACACGCCATCACCGCTTACTTTGACGATGACTTCTTTATAACCGCCCTGCTCGCTTTCATTTGCGCTGAGCATTTCAACACGCCAGCGTTTACTTTCAGCATAACGGCTGTACATACGGAATAAATCGCCGGCAAAGATACCCGCTTCATCACCACCTGTACCTGCACGAATTTCTAAATAGCAGTTATATTCATCATTTGGATCTTTCGGTAATAAAAGAATTTGAAGTTGTTGTTCCACTTCTTCAATTTCAGCTTTGGATTCTTCAATTTCCATTTCTGCCATTTCTTTCATTTCAGGATCATCTAACATCAACTCTGCTTCAGCAATGTTAGAATTAAGCTGATTCCAACGATTAAAACATTTCACCACATCTTCGAGTTGTGAATATTCTTTAGAATATGCACGGAATTTATCTTGATCCGAAATCACTGACGCATCGCCTAGCAATGCCTCTAATTCTTCATAACGTTCTTTTAAACTTTCAAGTTTTGCAATAATAGAATCTTTCATATTTTTATAAAGTTAAAGCCAAAAATAAAATCGGCCTATTCTAGCCGATTTTAAGGAAAATTGACAGACGCAAAATCTGCCTAAAAATGACCGCACTTTAGATGCGAGTCACATCAAATTTTGCTAAATCAATTCGATCTTCTGTGCCATAAAATTGAGCCAACGCATGACGCAAGGTTTCTGCGCGTTTTGGTAAGCCTTTTTCTGCATAGGTTTTCACTTGCTCATACACCGCTTGCTTAAATGGTTGCGTATCTCCCGGATTGCCATTCAAATTATCCGCACTGGCGAAATAACGAAACCCCGCTGCAGTGGCTAAAATCCATTCCAATGCTTGAGGCTTCACTTCCACCTTTTCAAAATCACGCTGACGCTCTTCTGAACGTCCATCAGGCTCATACCAATAGCCAAAATCTTCTAATTTACGGCGCTCTTTCCCCGCCACTAACCAATGGGCAATTTCATGCAATGCACTGCTGTAAAAGCCTCTCGCAAAGTAAATGGCGTGATAAGGCACCTCATCATTTGCAGGAATGTAAATCGGCTCATCCCCACCTTTAACCAATCGCGTATTATATTCTTCTTCAAAACATTGATTAAAAATCGCAATGATATCCTCAAGTTTATGTTCCATGCTTTCTCCAAATATTTTTATCAATAATGCCTCTTAAAAGGCCTAAGAATTATCTCATTTTTAATGAGCTTTCACAAAATCAGGTTGAATAAAAAAAGGCGAGCAAAAATGCTCACCTTCTAAAGGCCTCCTCTGCTTTGGATGTGGGTCAGTTGTCCGGCGGCATCGTAGCAGTATTCGCGCCAGCTACGGTTGTGGATTTTCTGCAGGATTCTGCCCATAGGGTCGTATTGTGTTTGTTGGCGGATATGTTTGCCAAAGGCGCGTTCGGTTTCGCGGTGTAGTTTGCAAAAGGCCGTTTGAAAACCCGATATGATTTCAGACGAGCTTTTTATCGTTTCGTTTATATTTTACTTTTGAAGCTCTTTCAATTCTTTTTCACTAAAGCGGACTTGACCTTTACTTCACACTTGAGTAGCCGCCAAACAGTATCTTCCCGAAAAATGGGATTGCCGTTCTCATCCCTCTTGGCACTGACCTGTTCGGCAGGCAGAAGTTCTCCTCGACTGATTGGTTTTCATGACCGATAAAGTTATCAAAGCCGTATTTTCCTAATAATATTAGTAATAAGCAGTATTGTTGATTTCATAACGTTGATGGAGCTTAGCATCTGGCAATACAAATTTTTGTCCATCTTTTTGAAGATATGCTTCGGTTAATTCAAAATGATCATCAAATTTCAATTTCAACGTGGCAAACTGATTTATTGAAGGTGTACTGATATTGTGCGCTTGATTCCTTCCGGGGAACGCCTGTTGAAATATCTTGTATAACCTGTTTAGTCGAGCATCATCGTATATGATTTTATAATCATTCTGTTCTTGTTCTTCAGTCTTAAATGGATGCAATCTAATACCCCACCGATTACCTGTTTCCTTATCTATTAACCATATCCTGATGTACGTCGGAATTGCCTTCATTGCCTTCTTCTCTTCTTCGATTCTCTCCTTACCGATGGCCGTCCAGCGCTCCGTATTAGCGAATTCCATATAATATTCGCCGTTCCATTCCCCTCCATCGACTTCAACTTCCAAGTTCCATGGATATTTCGTTTGCATCTGTTTGTACCATTCTGCACTGACGTTTTTGGATCCAGCTATATAAGTGTGATAGAAATCGGGGTGTTCTTTACGTACTCTATCTAAGTATTCAGCCCTTCTTTTAGGGTCATGATAAGACTCAACATCGTAATACCACATTTCATTAAAGTGGTGTTTAGCAGCCTCTTCTAAAGAAGGTACAATTTCTCTTGCTTGCCAGGACATTAATTCCTTATGAATAAAAGTGCTGGTCAAATTCAACGTAACCCAACCACCAGGAGCAACAGCTAATTCAAAATTATTGGGAGATTCATATCGCGGAGTTTCAGTATCCTCTACTGCATTATTGAATACCCTGTAACTTTTTGCCATCATAGGACGTATCTTGTCTGTAGGAAGAGCTTCGTCCAGCTGATAAAATTTATTTTCAAACCGGGATAAATAGGTAAAAGTTAACCTTTCGGGAAGTAAATCAAACTCTGCCGTTCTTCCTAAGTATCCTCCTCGACCCCAGATAGAGCCTGTACCAAAGAAGTTTCGCAAGACCGTTCCGTTCTGCAAATAAAAATCAGAACTGTACTTATTAGATACGTCTACCGCATATGCTCCCAACGTCAAATATGAAGAATTTTCCGGTGTGGCGTTAACCAATATAGCCTCCGCCATCTTAACACCCCAAACCATGCCTTTTCCCTGTTCGGGATTGCCGTTGCCTTCAATCATTCTATTTAATCCTATGTTTGCCAATACAATGCTGAGGTAACCTGCTGCTACTATTCCTAAAAGGATATTTGTTTTCTTGTGTTTCATTCAGACGACCTTTTGACTACTCTATTGATTCCAATATAGATAAGAGTTAATGATTTCCATGCAATATCTGTAAATTACCCAGCCATTGAGCAAAATAAAAACAACTGCACAATATTTCCAATGACGGTTTTGATACATTCTGATAATGCAGTAGGCATTGACAATTAAAAAGAATGCGTATTTGCCAATTTCCTCCCAAAGCACCTGAAGACTTAATATCATATATTCCATATTACCAACCATTTAAATTTTTCTAGGTTCCTAATCGTTAAATTCAAAACAATTCTCTCCGTTTTTACATAGATATCTAAATTATTTACATTTTTAATGATAAGCCCATATATCTACCTTTGATAATAATTACAGAATATGCAATGCTACCAGGCAATAAGGTGTGCGTAAATAAAAAGGTTCAACGAATATACTTCTAACTGATAAAATAGTTGTATAAGCAATCAAATAAATCATGACAATTGGTTTGATATGATATCTGTGATGATGCCGATGGTAAAGTGGAAAGGAGCAATGGGAAGAAGGCCATCTGAAATTTTTCAGATGGCCTTTTCTGTTTCACTATACCTCTTCAAAACTTGACCGCTTGGCTATCCCTTCTTTAAGCCCCATCTATTTAATATCCCCCTTCGGTGCATGCCCGAAATACCGTTTGTATTCACGGCTGAATTGGCTAGGTGATTCGTAGCCGACTTGGTAAGCGGCTTCGATTATGGCTCTTCCTTCTTGAGCAATTAGGCGTCTGGCTTCCATCAGACGTAAGGATTTTTGATATTGCAGCGGTGAAAGGCTGGTTATCTTCTTAAAATGACTATGAAAGCCAGATAATGACATGCCACTTAGATTTGCCAAGGTTTCCACAGTGATGGTTTCACTAAAATGTTGTTGCAGATAATGGGTGGCTTGGGCGATTTTTTTGGTATGCGATCCATTGCTTACCATGGCTTTAAATTTGCCACCTTGTTCGCCTGTAAGGAGTCGATAATAAATTTCTTGTTGGATAAGCGGTGCAAGAAACTCAATATCTTTTGGATTTTCGTGCAAGAGCAATAGACGTTCAACAGCATTTTTGAGAGATTCATCCAGATGCCATTGTGCAAAACCTTCGTCGCCCTGTTGGACATTATCTACAAGGTTTGGATTTGCTAATAAAATCTTGCTAACGCTTTCAATATCAATTTTCATCGACATCACTAAAAACGGCTTTTGCGGCTCTGCACATTTAATCTCGCCACGCATCGGTATGTTTACTGGGCAAAACATAAAATGTTGATTATCAAATCGGTAGCATTGTTCGCCTAACTGCACTTCACGTTCTCCGCTTAACACGATGCAAATGCTCGGCTCTTGAATAATACCTTCGTAACAAAATGGTTGATCTGAATGGCGAAGAAATAAGCCTTTAATCGGTGATGAATAGAGTTCGTTATGTGGAATAACTTGTAATAAGCGTTCTATCGTTTCAGTTGAGAACATGATTTTGTAGGAATAGGCAAGTAATTTGAATAAATCATATAACACTTCATATTGCCGTTCAATATAATGTGCTCACTTTCAACGGCGGTACGCCAAAACATATTAACCAATATTAAATGAGGAAAACATTATGAAAATTTTCTACAAAACATCAGCAACAGCAATCGGCGGTCGTGATGGCCATACACAAGTAGATGACGGTTCAATTGGCTTTGATTTGGTTTCATTTCAAAATGACGGCACCGGAGCTGATGAAAAACACCAACGCGCCGAGTATGGCAAGCACCGCCGCACCGACGAAAAACGGCCGCATGGGGTGGGTGAAAAACTTATTCATGGTTTGGCTTAATTCTGCATGAAGATGCTTTCGGATATGGATTTATTGGGCGGACAGGGTTGTATCTTGTATTGAAGAAGCAAGCCGAAGGTTTGTCAGATACTCAAATGCCCGTATCATTCATATTATTGATATTATTGTT
>CAUQBI010000006.1:0-111585 GCA_963516375.1 Parahaemophilus parainfluenzae
TGGCTGCGGATTTAGGTAAAGAAGGTATTCGTGTGAATGCGATCTCTGCTGGTCCTATCCGTACCTTAGCAGCATCAGGTATTAAAAACTTAAAGAAAATGCTTTCTGCATTTGAGAAAACCGCAGCGTTACGCCGCACTGTTACTATCGAAGATGTGGGTAACTCAGCAGCATTCTTATGCTCTGATTTAGCATCTGGTATTACCGGTGAAATCGTTCACGTAGATGCAGGTTTCAGCATCACCGCAATGGGCGAATTAGGCGAAGAATAATTTTTCGTACAATCTATTTTTAGGCAGGCTTTTCAGTCTGCCTTTTCTCTTTTTTTAAATATAACTATGTTCCAAGATAATCCATTACTCGCACAACTTAAGCAACAAATCCACGATAGTAAAGAACACGTTGAAGGCGTGGTAAAAAGTACTGATAAAGCTTATGGTTTTTTAGAGTGCGATAAAAAAAGCTACTTTATTGCCCCACCTGCAATGAAAAAAGTCATGCACGGTGACAAAATCAAAGCCACCATTGAAAAACAAGGCGATAAAGAGCAAGCTGAACCTGAAGAATTAATTGAGCCAATGCTCACGCGCTTTATTGCCAAAGTGCGGTTCAATAAAGACAAGAAATTGCAAGTTTTGGTTGATCACCCAAGTATCAACCAACCCATTGGCGCGCAACAAGCTAAATCCGTCAAAGAAGAATTACAAGAAGGCGACTGGGTCGTCGCAAATTTGAAAACGCACCCATTACGTGATGATCGTTTTTTCTATGCGACTATCAATCAATTTATCTGCCGTGCTGACGATGAATTAGCCCCTTGGTGGGTCACATTGGCACGTCATGAGCAATCTCGTCATCCGGTACAAGGTGCAGAAAGTTATGAAATGTTAGATCAACAAACACGTGAAGATCTGACCGCACTTCATTTTGTCACGATTGACTCTGAAAGCACACAGGATATGGACGATGCTCTTTATATTGAACCTATCGAGCAAAATGGTACGCAAACCGGCTGGCGATTAGTCGTTGCCATTGCCGATCCCACAGCTTACATTGCATTAGATTCACAAATTGAAAAAGATGCGAAACAGCGTTGTTTCACCAATTATTTGCCAGGCTTCAACATCCCAATGTTGCCGCGTGAATTATCTGATGAATTATGTTCATTAATGGCAAATGAAACTCGTCCTGCATTAGTGTGTTACATTGAAACAGATCTTGTCGGTAACATCACAGCGAAACCACGTTTTGTGTCCGCTTATGTACAATCTAAAGCAAAATTAGCCTATAACAAGATTTCAGATTATTTAGAACAAGTACCGGATGCATGGCAACCGGAAACACCTGAAATTGCCCAACAAATTGATTGGTTACATCAATTTACTCAAGCGCGTATTCAATGGCGTAAAACGCATTCTCTTTTATTTAAAGAGAAACCTGACTACTCCTTTATTCTCGCTGAAAATGGCAAAGTGCAAGAAATTAAAGCGGAATATCGTCGTATTGCAAATCAAATCGTGGAAGAATCCATGATTATTGCCAATATCTGTGCGGCTCAATTCTTAGCTGAGCATGCACAAACCGGTATTTTCAATACACACACGGGCTTTGATAAGAAATTCTTAGAAAATGCGCATAATTTCTTAATGGCAAATTTAGCTAATGAAGAAAATCAAGCCGAGCTTGCAGAGCGTTATTCGGTGGAAAATTTGGCAACCTTAAAAGGTTATTGCCAAATGCGTCATGATATTGAACCGATTGAAGGTGACTATTTAGAATTCCGTTTACGTCGTTATTTAACCTTTGCGGAGTTTAAATCCGAACTCGCTCCACATTTTGGGCTTGGATTAGAAGGTTATGCGACCTGGACATCGCCTATCCGTAAATATTCCGATATGGTGAACCATCGTTTAATTAAAGCCGTGCTCACACAGCAAGCTTGTGAAAAACCACAAGATGAAGTCCTTGCTCGCTTACAAGAAGCCCGTCGTCAAAATCGCTTGGTTGAGCGTGATATTGCCGATTGGCTATATTGTCGCTACCTTGCTGATAAAGTAGCTGAAAATGTGGAATTTGATGCAGAAGTACAAGATGTGATGCGTGGTGGTTTACGTGTTCAATTATTAGAAAATGGCGCATCTATGTTCGTACCAGCTTCTACATTGCATCCAAATAAAGATGAAATGCAAGTGAATGCTGATGAATTAGCGCTGTATATTCAAGGGGAGCGCCGTTACAAAATCGGTGATTTAGTGAAAGTAAAACTCACCGAAGTACGAGAAGAAACTCGCAGTATTGTCGGTCAATTAATCATTTAATAACCACTTCCCTCTATCTAGAAATACCGCTCGTTACATAACGGACGGTATTTTTTATAGAGCTAAAATTGTGGAAATTTTTTCTACGTTGATAGTATCAAATAAAAAGATTTTTAGGATAGATTGAAGATGAGCAATATAGAAATGAGTTATTGATATAATATCCCCGCCTTGAAGGCGGGGATATTATAGATATTTAGGTAGAATTACATTTTAGGAATTTCTACGCCCGATGAAAGCACGTCTTGAATATCGGATTTTAAAACATCTGCTTTTGGTCCATAAATCGCTTGGATACCAGAGCCTTTCACGATAAAGCCCATTGCACCTGCTTGTTTCCAACTTGCTTCATCACCCACTAACTCTGGATTATGTACGGTGATACGTAAACGTGTCATACAAGCATCAACATCTGCAATATTATTACGTCCACCAAGTAAGTTGATGATCTGAATAACTTGCGTGCTAGCATCCGCCACTTTTGGCTCATTGCTAGAAGCTTCATCTGAACCTTTTGCATCATAGTTACCATTACGGCCTGCTGTGGCAAGGTTGAATTTCTTAATCATAAAGTTCGCAATAAAGAACATGGCAACCGCAAACAGGATGGATACCCAAATAAAGTTGATCACATCCATACCGATGCCGGCTTTAATCGCCATTGGTGTACGAGTTAAGAACTCAATGTTACCGAATGAATGCACACGTAAGTCAACAATATCTGCCATGGCGAAAGCACAACCTTGTACTAACGCATAAACAATATAAAGCGGTAATGCAACAAACATAAACATGTATTCGATTGGCTCTGTCACACCTGTCAAGAACACTGCTAGTGCAGAAGAAAGGAAAATCCCTTTATAGAGTTTTTTCTTATCTTCATCCACATTGATATACATTGCGAGGGTCAAGCCCATTAAGATACCAGTTGAACCAATCATTTGTCCTACTTTAAAGCGAGCAGGTGTCACTGTTGAAAGAAGTTCGTTATATTGCGTTAAATTACCTGCATCTTTAAGGTTGATTAAGTCAGTCACCCAGGCAAGCCAAAGTGGATCTTGACCAAATACTTGTTTACCTTGTTGTGCACCGGTTAAGAACTCATAAGTACCGCCTAATGAAGTGTAGTTCATTGGGATGGTCAACATGTGGTGTAAACCAAATGGAAGCAATAGACGCTCTAAGGTACCGTAAATAAATGGTGCTAAAATTGGCGCTGAGTTTTGTGAGTTAGCAATCCATTGACCGAAATGATTAATACCGGTTTGAACTAAAGGCCAGAATAATGATAGGAAGATCGCCACTAATACAGAACGATAAATGACAACGAAAGGAACGAAACGTTTACCATTAAAGAACGTCAATACTTCAGGTAATTTACGGAAATTGTAGTAACGGTTAAAAGTTGTAGCACCCACAAAACCGGCGATAATACCAACGAACACCCCCATATTTAACGCAGGTTGCCCAAGCACATTCACAAAGTAATTCGCCACAGGAATTTCACCGGCCAATACTGTACTTACATGTGCATTTGGATCCGCTAGCATTTCAAGTTTCACACCAAAAAAGTTACCGGTAATTAAGTTAATTAAAATGAAAGCCAGGCCTGCTGCAAACGCCCCGCCCGCACGCTCATTTGCCCAGCTACCACCAATTGCTAAAGCAAATAATAAATGAAGGTTGCCAATAATCCCCCAACCAATTTGGGCGATAATGTTTCCGACAAGCGCTAGCCATTCCGCATCGCTAATCAAAGGCAGTGAGTTACCAATACTCACCATTAAACCCGCGGCTGGCATCACAGCAATCACAACCATTAGGCACTTACCGAATTTTTGCCAAAATTCAAAACTGAGCATTTTTTTCATATTGATTCTCCTACAAGATGAGAGCTACTTCTACGCCAAAATGGTCGGAAACAATCGGTTTATTTTTGCCATTAAAAATAACCTGACTGGATAAAACCCTTTTTGCTTGGTTTAAAAAAATATAATCTAATCGCTTTTCTTGACTATGGCCTTTCCAACCGTCAATCGCTTTCTCTACAGTGATACCGCTATCCCTCTGCTCTGCCATATCAAAAGTATCGAATAAGCCTAAGGATTTAATTTGCTGATAAGCTTGCTGATCGCCTATTGCATCGGTATTGAAATCACCCATCAGGATTTTAAGATTCGCACTTTTGCTCCGATCCACAATATAACGAATATTATCAAGTTGGTTTTCCCCATCACAATTTGGCAAATTGATATGGCAAGAATAACATTCAATTAACTGACCTTGATATTCTACCGTCAAGCCAATGATTTTACGCGAGAGAATTGAGTCAAGACGTTGATGTTGGCTACAATAAAACGCATCAACATCATAAACAGGCAAACGCGTTAGAAACGCAATACCTTCATCATATTTATCGTAACCAATATGCGAATTACTCCAAAAAAGCGAGTATTTCTGTGCAACGCGTTGATTGATTTTATTTAACAGAATGACACCATAGTTATCTTGCTTTAATGTTGGCGAAATAGCAGGAGACGACATCAATTGATTAACCTCTTGTAAGGCAATGATGTCATAACCCTTTTCCACAATAGTCTCAGCAAGAATCTCTATTTTTTCCGCTTGGTTAGCTTCTAACCAAGCGTGTACATTCAGGGTAAGTAGTTTCATTGCTTCCCCTTAGCCCTCACAATGCCAAATGTCTGCATTATATTGAGCGATAGTGCGATCTGATGAGAAGAAGCCCGCTTTTGCAATATTGTGAACGACTTTCTCATTCCAACTATCTTGATCTTCATAATCGGCTAAGATTTGTTCTTTCGCGTCGACATAAGCATTAAAGTCGATTAACGTCATAAACCAGTCTTTATTCAATAATTCGTTATAAAGACGTTCTAAACGTGTTTTATTGCCTAATTTCACCACGGCAGGATTCAGAATAAAATCGACCGCTCTTTTAATATCTTTGTCGTTTTCATAATACTCTTTTGAAACATAACCTGCTGTTTCATAAAGTTTAATAATGCTTTCTGAATCTTTACCGAATGTATAGATATTTTCAGCACCTGCTAATTCTGCAATTTCAACATTAGCCCCATCCATTGTGCCTAAGGTTAACGCGCCATTAAGCATAAATTTCATATTACCTGTACCAGAAGCTTCTTTAGAGGCAAGTGAAATTTGTTCTGAAATATCGGTTGCTGGAATCAGTTTTTCTGCCACGCTCACATTATAGTTTTCCACCAAATGTACGTTTAAATACTTGTTCACTTTAGGATCATTATTGATTAACTCAGATAAACAAAGAATTAAGTGAATAATATCCTGTGCAATCACATAAGCAGGTGCCGCTTTTCCGCCAAAAATCACCGTAATTTTACGTTTTGGTAAATTGCCTGCTTTAATTTCTAAGTATTTATGAATCACATAAAGCGCATTCATTTGTTGGCGTTTATATTCATGGAAACGCTTAATTTGCGTATCAATGATCGAATTTTCATCTAACTCAATACCTTTATTTTCTTTAAGATACGCTTTTAGTGCTAATTTGTTTTCAAACTTAATTTTCGCTAATTGTTGATGAACCTTTTTATCATCTTTAAAGGCTAACAATTTCTCTAATTTCGTTGCATCATGCAAATACTCATCACCAATCAATTCTTTAATGTAAGCCGCTAATGCTTGGTTAGAAAACTCTAGCCAACGACGGAAGGTAATGCCGTTTGTCTTATTATTGAATTTTTCAGGATATAACGCATAAAACGCTTTAAGTTCTGAATTTTTCAAAATCTCCGTATGTAATGCTGCCACACCATTTACAGAATTTGAAAAGTGAATATCCATATGCGCCATATGCACACGTTTTTGTTTATCAATAATTTGTACTGCTGGATCTTTATATTCTGCACGCACTAATTTATCTAATTTCTTAATGATCACCACTAAATGCGGCACCACTTCATCTAGATAATCGAGCGGCCATTTTTCTAATGCTTCAGCCAAAATGGTATGGTTTGTATAGCCCACCATATTACGTACGATCTCAATAGCTTCAGCAAACTTAATTTTATGTTTTTCGGTTAATAAGCGAATTAATTCAGGAATCACCATTGAAGGGTGTGTATCGTTGATCTGTACATACGCATAATCCGCTAAATCATGTAAGTTACTGCCACGCGCAATCGCCTCATCAATTAATAATTGTGCAGCATTTGATACCATGAAGTATTGTTGATAAATACGCAGCAATTCCCCATTTTTATCTGAATCATCTGGGTAAAGGAATAAAGTCAGATTTTCTTCAATCGCAGTTTTATCAAACTCGATACCTTTTTTAATCAGTTTAGGATTCACTGATTTAATATCAAACAAATTGAGATAGTTTTTCGTGTCTTTCTTATAACCTAAAATATCAATACGATCTAATTTAGAGGTTAATGTAAATTTCTTAAATGGCACTTCATAACTAATATCCGTTGGAATTAACCAAGAGTTATCTTCAATCCAATCATTAGGCTCTGCATGTTGTTCATTCTTTTTGAAAACTTGTTTGAACAAACCATAATGATAATTTAAACCTACCCCTTCAGCATTTAAGCCAAGGGTAGACATTGAATCAATAAAACAAGAAGCCAAACGCCCTAAACCACCATTTCCTAAAGACGGTTCTGGCTCAATATCTTCAATATGGCTTAATGATTTACCCGCACTTTCTAATTCCGCTTTGATATCTTGATACACACCAAGGTTAATCAAGTTATTAGAAAGTAATTTACCGATTAAAAACTCAGCTGAGATATAGTAAACCTTACGTTTACCTGTGTTTTTAGGTTTATCTGCAGAAAGTGCTTTTACGTAATTTAATAATTGAATATAAGTTTCTTTATCACTTAATTGATCAAGCGATTTATTAGTTTTGTTTTTTACAAATGTACTAAATTTAATCATTGAGTTTTCCTGATTAGCACGTTGATATAACGTGGTCATTTTTGCTAAAAAGTCTTTTTTATCTTGTGTTAACTCTGATTGCTGCATTCTCCATTGCCAGTTTCCACCAATTGTTGAAGGAACATTCATTCTTGAACTGGCTGGCAAATCTAAAACATCTTGCATTGTGGCGATCGCGGTATTGCTAACCGTTGCAAAAAGCTGACGAATCATCGCCTGACAAATCGATTCATCCTCACTACGATGTGTATAATCATTAATATATTGTTGCTGTTGTTCAGTCAGGCCGTTATACCAACCATTAGTCACATCGTTATCATGTGTACCGGTATAAACTATGGAATGCGGGATGCAATAATGCGGGCTATCTAAGCTTTTTCCGCTGACATCTTCAAAACCAAATTGCAGGATCTTCATGCCTGGGTAATTACAATCTGCAAGCAATTTTCTGGCTTTATCATCAATATTACCTAAATCTTCAGCAATAATCGGTAAGTCACCCAATTGCTCTTTAACAGCTTTGAATAAATCATAGCCAGGACCTGGCTGCCAACTACCATATTTAGCAATATCTGCTTTTCCATCCACTTGCCAATAATCGGAAAAACCTTTGAAATGGTCGATGCGAAGTACATCATAAATCTTGAAGCTTTCTTCAATACGATGAATCCACCAAGCATAGCCTTGTTTTTTGTGTTCTTCCCAATCGTAAAGCGGATTGCCCCAAAGTTGCCCCGTTGCACTGAACTGATCGGCTGGAACCCCCGCAACAAAAAGCGGATTACGTTCTTTATCTAATTGGAAGAGTTCAGGTTTTGTCCAAACTTCCACGCTATCTGCAGCCACGTAAATCGGCATATCACCGATAATCTTAATGCCTTTTTGATTCGCGTAATGTTTTAACTCGCTCCATTGTTTAAAGAAGAAATATTGCGTCACTTTAAAGTACTGAATTTGATCCGCTAACATCGTGCGATATTTTTCTAATGTTTTTGGATCGCGCACAACAGCTTTTTTATCATCCCATTTTTGTAATGCTTGATTACCAAAATGCTCTTTAATTGCCATAAACTCAGTAAAATCGTCCAACCATAATCGATTGTTTTTCTCGAAGTGATTGAAATCAGCTTGGAGTGATTGATTCGCTAAAAAATTTTTTACGGCTGTTTCTAAAATCGGACGGCGTGCGTAAAAGATACGTTCATAATCCACGCTAGTTGGATCATCACCAAAATTGACCGAAGCATAATCCGATTCTTTCAACAAGCCCATTTGGGTTAATAAATCAAAATCAATAAGATGAGTATTACCTGCAATTGCAGAGAAAGATTGATAAGGTGAATCACCATAACTGGTGGTGGTAAGTGGAAGAATTTGCCAATAAGTTTGTTTAGTTTCAACTAAAAAATCGACAAAATCATAAGCCGATTGCCCAAAGCTACCAATCCCGAATGCATTTGGTAGCGAGGTAATGTGCATAAGAACACCACTTGAACGAGTAAGCATAATATTTCCTCTAGGAAGTTATCATTTTGGCTCATTCTAACCCAACCGTATTTTTATGCAATAACTTATACGTAAAAGTTTTGAACATTTTCGTAAAAGAGTGACTAATATCACATTTTATGCGTATAACATTTATGATTTTATGATATGCTATGGCTATACCTATGGAACGAACGGTCGATAAAAGGATTAAAAATGAGCAAGTACAAGCAGGTCTATAATGAGATAAAGACCCAAATTAACAATGGCAGTTTAGCACCATTGCAAGAGCTCCCGAGTGAAAATGAACTCATGCAAAACTATGGTTTTTCCAAAGACACTATTCGAAAAGCACTTTCTCTACTTGAAATTGATGGCTATATTCAAAAGCAACAAGGCCGAAATTCGATTGTTTTAGAGCATGACTTATCTAAGCCACAAATGCTTTCTGAAATTAAAACCGTTAGCGAATTAAATAGTGCTTCAACACATCACGTAAAAACGACATTAACCAGTTTGTATATTGTGCAAGGTGAAGAAGAGCTGATGCATATTTTTAATGTCAATGATCAGATCGATTTCTACCGCATCGCTCGCCTGCGTGAAATTGATGGTGAAGCGGTTGAATATGAGGTTTCTTATTTTGATCGCCGCATCGTGCCTTTTATTAGCCGAGAAATCGCTGAACACTCTATTTATCACTATTTAGAAAACGAATTAAAATTAAAAATTAGTCACTCACAACGAAAAATTGTCTTTCGTTATGCAAATGAAGAAGAAAAAAATGCGATTGATCTTGGTGAGTATGACATGGTTGTAAATGTGACGAGTACCACTTATTTGGCTGATGGTCGACCGTTTCAATATGGGAGTATTAGTTACCGACCTGACAAAATTGCGTTTACGTCAACTGCAAAACGCCATGTCTAGTTTTTTGTAAATGATAGGTTGTTAAAAAATTAATAAAAAAGTGCGGTCATTTTTAACCGCACTTTTTATTTAAGCTATTTTAACCAAAATTGACCTTTGAAAATTTTTCCTAATGTCATCAGCACCAAACCGCTCATCATCAAGTTAGCAAAGATAAATGCACCGTTTGCCAATCCGCTCAGTACATTATGATGAACAAAAGAAACGGCCCCATTCGCTAAAGAAGCTAATCCGAATGAAAAAGCCCAGAAGCCAATATTTAGCCCTTTTTCACTAATCCAAGGGAAAAGGCGAATTAAAAAGAACATTTGTAAAAAGCCATATCCCCATAAGAGCTTAACGAAAAGATCGATCTCTCCCCCATTAAGCGATAAGTAAGCTGACGACCCTACAAATGCCGGTGCGAGAATGATCCCCATGGTTGGACGAAATTGTGGTTCAATCTGCAACACGCGTAAACGTTGGAATAATACCGGTTCATAAATAATCCAAGCAATCATCCCTGCGCCTAAGAACAAATAGCCTAAATCTTGATAGCCTAACAAGGCTAATGATGAGGCACTTGTAAAGTTAGTCGCCACAGAGGGCAAATAAAAAGGTGGCAGTGTCGATTTTTCCTCAAATGTGCCATCTTTCCATAACGCACTAATTCGCACTGAAGCAAACAATAATTGCCCAATTGTCCCGATCCAAATTAATCCCTCACCAATAAGAGGAAACCAGCGATACAGAACATCCCCGCTTAACATCGTTGTAATCGGTATTAATGCAAGAAAAGAAAAACGTATCGGACAACAATATTCATCTTGTACTTCTTGAGAGAAATAAATCATTTTATAAATATAGAGCAAGACGAA
Source organism: Parahaemophilus parainfluenzae (assembly GCA_963516375.1). GTDB lineage: Bacteria > Pseudomonadota > Gammaproteobacteria > Enterobacterales > Pasteurellaceae > Haemophilus_D > Haemophilus_D parainfluenzae_AG. Next base: position 10,541 of record CAUQBI010000006.1, read on the forward strand.
AAGTGCCCATACTGAAACAGACGTTATGCCAATAATATCACTCACATTTAGAGAAAAAGAGAGCGTATCGCCCATATGCAACCAGGCTAAAGATAAAGCGCTTAAACCTAATGGAATCGCAAAATAGCCTGTTGGTAATGGAAATGGTCGTTTATCAGTCATTATTATTCTCCTAAAAATTGATACCTTATAAGATTACCTCTAAATGCATGAATATTGATGTGGATTTATCTCAAAGACTAGAATAAAAATCTCATTTATCTAAATGAAAGAAAGGGCTAATAAAAATTAGCCCTAAATTGAATTAATATATTATTAATTATTTGCAGATCACTTCTAATCCGCCCATGTAAGGACGTAATACTTCTGGCACCGTAATTGAGCCGTCTGCATTTTGGTAGTTCTCAAGCACGGCCACTAATGTACGGCCAACTGCTAAACCTGAACCATTTAATGTATGCACTAAGCGAGTTTTCTTATCCCCTTTCGCTTTGCAACGTGCCTGCATACGACGTGCTTGGAAATCCCACATATTTGAGCAAGAAGAAATCTCACGATAAGTATTTTGTGCAGGCACCCACACTTCTAAGTCGTAAGTTTTGCAAGAACCAAAGCCCATATCTCCGGTACAAAGTAAGACTTTACGATATGGTAGATTTAAAAGCTGTAATACTTTTTCTGCATGGCCGGTTAATTCTTCAAGTGCTTCCATTGATTTATCTGGATCGACGATTTGTACCATTTCTACTTTATCGAATTGGTGCATACGAATTAAACCACGAGTATCACGACCATAAGATCCCGCTTCAGAACGGAAACATGGTGTATGTGCGGTCATTTTGATTGGCAATTCTGCTTCATCAATAATTACATCACGTACAAGGTTAGTTACCGGCACTTCCGCTGTTGGAATTAATGCGTAAGGCTGTTCGCCTTCTAGCGCTAAAGTATGGAATAAATCTTCACCGAATTTTGGTAATTGGCCTGTACCATAAAGAGTCGCATGGTTAACTAAATAAGGCACATAAGTTTCTAAATAACCATGTTGTTCGGTATGAAGATCTAACATGAATTGTGCTAATGCACGGTGCATTTTAGCAATTTGACCTTTCATTACTGCAAAACGCGCCCCCGCTAATTTAGCCCCTGCAGCAAAATCTAAGCCATTGGCATCTTCACCTAATGACACGTGATCTTTGATCTCAAAATCAAAGGTACGCGGTGTACCCCAACGTAAAATTTCTTTATTTTCAGTATCATCTTTACCTAATGGCACTTCATCTGCTGGAAGGTTTGGAATGCTTAATGCGATTTGATTGATTTCTGCTAACACCGCATCAAGTTGGGTTTTCGCTTCATTAAGCTGTTCGCCCATGTTATCTACTTCAGCCAATAATAGTGCAATATCTTCACCACGTGCTTTTGCCGCACCAATAGCTTTGGAACGAGCGTTACGCTCTGCTTGTAATGTTTCAGTTTTTACTTGTAAATCTTTGCGTTGTTCTTCTAATGCGGTAAGTTTTTCCGTATCAAGAATAAAGTTACGTTTTACTTTTAATTTTTCTGCTACTTCAGCCAGATTATTACGGAGTAAATTTGGATCGATCATTGGAATTCCCTATTTTTCATTATGAAACAGATACCTTTATTCTAGCGTGCTTTGAGCAAATAAACCAGTTAAAACCCTGATTTTTCTTTTATTAACCTCTTCAAAAACATCCAATTTTATGACCGCACTTTGCTATGATTTAATTTTGTGATCTCTGTCAAATTCTGAGAATGAGACACTAGAAACAGCAAAAAAAAGTTCTATAATGAAAATGAACGTTAACCAAGAGGAGTAACCTATGTTTCCTGAATTTCGCGATTTAATCACTAAGCTTAAAAACAAAGATGCTTATTTTGATCGCTTGTTTGAAAAACACAATGTGTTAGACCAAGAGATCAAAAATAAGATTGATAACATAGAACTCGCTACTCATACGGAAATTGAGAACTTGAAAAAAGAAAAATTACGGATTAAAGACGAGCTCTATCAATACTTGAAAAAGAAAGCAGCTGAGTAATTGGTTTAATGTAAAGACAAAGTGCGGTGAAATTTACCGCACTTTTTTGTTTTAAGCGGTTTTACTTTTTTGAGAGCCAAGATAAATCGCCACTAATGTCAGCACTGCCCCCGCCCACTGCCAATGATTGATGGGCTTATCCAAGCCAAAATAATCAATCACAAGCGCCACTACCGGTTCGGAAAGAAGCAACAAACCGGTTAAACCTAACAATAAATAAGGAATGGTATAAGCAATCATACCCCAGGCGACGCATTGCATCACTGCGCCATAAATGAAAACCAATCCCCAATCGGTAAAGGTGGTTGGATAAAGATTATCAGAATTAAAAATTAGCGAAGGAATAATTAAGACAAAGGCACCACTTAAGCTCAGAATAAACATTAACGAAAATAAAGCGGTAGGTTCTTCTTCGTGCACTTTTTTAATCATAATCATTGAAGCAGCAAGCATGCCTGCCGAAATGAGCCCAATGATAATGCCGTACATACCGTCAAAATTATGTTGCAATTCTTCCCCTGAGATTAAGACAACACCCGCAACCGCTAAAAAAAGGCTTAACATTTGTAATTTCGTTTGGCGTTCACCAAAGAAAAAATAGCCAATTGCTGCCAAAAAGAAAATCTGCAAACTATTCAACAAGGTTGAAATACCTGGCCCTACCGCATATACACTTTCATGCCAAAAGGATAAATCAAAAGCTAAAAAGATCCCGGCTAATATCGCATACATCATCGCTTTACGGCTTTTCGGGAAACGCTGTCTTTTTAATTTCATTAAGAACCAGAAAATAAAAGAGGCAATAAGTAAACGCCAAAATGCAATGGCATAACCACCCACTGGCACAAACTTCACAATTAGGCTTCCTAAACCGAATAGCACGCAGCCCACGACTAACATCGGGGCGGCGTAAGATTTTATTTTATCCATTAAATAAACATTGCCCAGACAGCCAAACTCGCTGCCATAAAGAACAAAATGAGTAAGCTGTTATAACTAAGTTTCCATTTATTAACACTGTGCAAAAGCAATACTCCTGCTATTACTAAATGAAGAACAAAATAAATACCGTATGCGAAAACACCATCAAAACTGACCGCACTTACATCTTGATAAATAATAAAGATCAGTACTGCTAACGCATTCAGTGCAAGCAGTAAAATCATCAATAATGGCAGTAACGCAATGAAACCTTGCAGACGATTACGAGAAACAGACAAACATAAATTCGCTAATAATACCCCCATCACCGCTTGTGCCAATGGATTATATTGCACGAAATTTGGTGTTGGATTGCCGAAGAAAATCATCAAATAGGCAATTACACCCAATCCACTCACCAACGATGCCATTAAGAGAAAACCACGGCGAGCCGATTCATCTTTAGGTTGTTTCCATACTGCATATACAGCAGATAATCCGCATAAGCTGACAATATCAGTCATCACGTAATGATGTAATGAGGCTAAGCTCATCCCTAGCCAAACTAACCAATAAAGTGCAAAACAGACATTTGCTTTGATTAAACGTCCGCGCTGTCCTGGGCAAATTTCGCCTTTAATAAACGCAACCAAACAAAGTAACTGAGCAATCAGCACACCAAAGGCTAAATGAGGAATCAGTTTTTCAGCAGATTGCAAAGACTCTGCAAAAAATTCAATAATTAATAGCAACCCAATTGGCAAGAGAGCAAGAAATGCGGCTAAGGGTTTGAATTGTTCTTCTGACATAAGATTCTCTATTAGAAAAAGAAGGCGTCATTATGCCAAAATTTGCAGCTTTTTTTAATGGCTTTCGTGCATTTTGACTCATTCCCTTTTAAAATAAGCTAAATTATAACCGCACTTTAGGAACCACAAAAAATGCTATTAAGCGTACTTTATATTATTGGAATTACTGCCGAAGGAATTACCGGTGCATTAGCCGCTGGACGAGAAAAAATGGATATTTTTGGGGTGATTATTATTGCCTGCGTCACGGCGATTGGTGGCGGTTCGGTACGCGATGTCTTACTTGGACACTACCCGCTTGGCTGGGTTAAACATCCTGAATATTTCATTATGGTGGCTGGTGCAGCGGTATTAACGGTTTTTATCGCGCCCTTCATCAAACATTTCATGCGCTACTTCCGCACGATTTTCTTGGTATTAGATGCCTTAGGGTTAATCGTATATTCCATTATCGGTGCACAAATTGCCATTGATATGGGCTATGGCTTTACCGTGACATCCATTGCTGCAACTGTGACAGGTGCATTTGGTGGTGTATTGCGTGATTTACTGTGTAACCGCATTCCCCTTGTGTTCCAAAAAGAACTTTACGCGAGCGTATCATTCTTCTCTGCCGCTATGTATATGGCATTACAACACATTCAAGTAGAACACACGCTTTCAATTTTACTCACATTATTCAGTGGTTTTGCATTACGTTTACTTGCTGTTCGATTTGGTTGGGGATTACCTGTTTTCGATTTCCAAGAGCAAGATGATGAAACAAATGATAAGTTACCGAAGAAAACGAAGTAAGTAATAGCTATACAAACATTTGTTTATGCTAATTCTTCATCGAAAATGGAATAGAAATATTTATCTTCATTACAAAACTCGAGGAAACGCTCTGCTAAAGATGTGTCATCTGTAAGAGAGATACAGCCATAACCGATATCATCGTGCGGATAAAGTGCAATTCCTAACTTAGGATTAATTAAAAAACAAATACCACCACAAACTTTTCCAAAATAAAAAGCAATAACCAACTCACAATACAAGAAGATCTTATTGGAATCAAAATGCATGTTAAATATACTTATTGGAGGTTGTGGCTCATTTTTCAAATCGATTGATTCAAAATAATCTTCATAAACACCAGTATACTCATTTAAGAAATTACTCTTCTTGGCTTCTTCATATAAACTCAAGTATTCTTCTAAATAGCCAGATTGTTTTAATTCATCATCTACCTCTGAATTATCATCATATACTAGAGCACTAATAAGGAAAAAACCGTCCAAATCTTCAGAAAAAAATCTTTTAAGCAATTTAGAAGCTCTTTTTATGTTAGCCGTATCACCTAAATCATTTGCTCCAAAGTAACCCACCCATTTGTTACTTGTCGAAAATCCATTAAAGTTAATATTTCTAAAGCATAATGTATTATTTATTGGCGATTTTGATAATTTTTTCATATTTTCCCTACAAAATCTCATCATATTTTTAAGATATTTTATTACAACCATTTTTACTTCAAGAAATACTGAAAGTGAAAAAATGTGCTTTAAAATATGCCATCTAGCATAAAACTTGGCAAATCATAAACCATTCACACCGAATTCACAAAATCCTTAATTTTAATCATTTCACCTTACGCATTTTTACGATAAGCTACACCATATTTTTGTTGAAATAACAAGGGATTCGATATGTTAGAACAAATGGGCAAACAGGCCAAAGATGCGGCCTTTATTTTAGCGCAGTTAAACACCACTGAAAAAAATCATGCGCTCAGCATTATTGCAGATCAATTAGAACAACAAGCGGATCATATTCTTGCCGCAAACCAAAAAGATATTGAAATTGCGAAACAAAATGGCTTATCTGAAGCCTTAATTGATCGCCTTTTATTAACCGAAGAGCGCCTAAAAGGCATGGCGAATGATGTCCGCCATGTGATTTCTCTTGCGGATCCTGTGGGGAAAATCATTGATGGGAGCACCTTAGATAGCGGATTAAAGATCGAGCGAGTTCGTACACCGCTTGGCGTGATTGGTACGATTTACGAAGCGCGTCCTAATGTCACCATTGATGTGGCAAGCCTTTGCTTAAAAACGGGTAATGCCGTGATTTTACGTGGAGGAAAAGAAACACAACATTCCAACCAAATTTTAGTGGAAGTAGTACAAAATGCCCTTGAACAAGCGGGATTACCACGCCATGCAGTCCAAGCCATTACGGATCCGAATCGTGAGCTTGTAATGCAACTACTTAAATTGGATCGCTATGTAGATATGATTATTCCTCGTGGCGGAGCTGGTTTACATGAACTTTGTAAACAACATTCAACCATTCCAGTGATTGTCGGTGGTGTGGGTGTTTGCCATCTTTTTGTGGAAGAAAGTGCTGACCAAGAAAAAGCCCTTGCTGTGATTGCTAATGCAAAATGCCAACGTCCAAGTACATGTAATACGTTGGAAACGCTTTTAGTTCAACGCTCGATTGCAGAAACCTTCCTACCAAAACTCGCGAAATATTTAGCTGAGAAAAAAGTGAAATTCCATGCAAAATCGACCGCACTTTCGATTCTTCAAGCTGCCAATATCGATGTGCAAGAAGTGACCGAACAAGCGCTACGCCAAGAATGGGGGTCACTCGATCTCAATGTCGTAGTGGTTGAAGATATGGATGCGGCAATTGCTCATATTCGTGAATATGGCACACAACATTCAGAAAGTATCTTGACGGAAAATCAACGACTAGCCACTCAATTTATCAATCAAGTAGATGCGGCAGCTGTATATGTTAATGCAAGTACTCGATTTACTGATGGTGGGCAATTTGGTTTAGGCGCAGAAGTGGCGGTAAGTACTCAAAAACTTCATGCTCGCGGTCCAATGGGATTAGAAGCCTTAACCAGTTATAAATGGGTCTGTGTCGGCGATTACACTTCCCGCAAATAATCTGTTTCGTCTATAAAAAAACCGCACCTTGAAAGCATCAAAGTGCGGTTATTTTTTATCTCGTTTTTAGTGTTTACCAAATAATTTCATTGCGGGTAATACAATTGCACAAGCAATTGCCCCTACAATCACACCCACGACTAACGTCGCCACATTACCAAGTAAACCATCTGCTAATTGATAATCAGCGAGCAAATGATGAATGAAATCCACATTATGTACGAAAATACCGCCACCGACTAAGAACATCGCAAGCGTACCGATAAAACTAAGTGAACGCATAAATTTTGGCATAATCACTAAAATTGCATTCCCGATTGACTTAGCCACACCACCTTTTTTGATAAGGTATAAACCGAAATCATCCGCTCTAACAATCAATGCGACCAAGCCATAAACAAAAATAGTAATTCCGATACCGACTATTGAAAGGGAAATAATACGTGTCAGCAAGCTCGCTTCGGTTAATTCGCCCAATGCAATAATAATAATTTCAGCAGAAAGAATAAAATCCGTACGAATTGCCCCTTTAATTTTAGCGGCTTCATTAAAGGTTGTTTTTTCTTCATGCTCTTCATGAGCAATAAATTTATGTAGAATTTTCTCTACACCTTCAAAACACAAATATGCCCCACCAATCATCAGAAGTGGCACGATCAACCAAGGTAAAAATGCAGAAAGCAGTAAAGCAATTGGAATTAAAATGACTTTATTGACTAAGGATCCTTTGGTGACTGCCCAAACAATGGGTAATTCACGATCGGAAGATGCCCCCGTTACCTGATTAGCATTTAAGGCTAAGTCATCGCCTACTACGCCAACGGTTTTCTTGGCTGCCATTTTGGTCATCAAGGCGACATCATCAAGAATCGATGCAATGTCATCAATAAGAGTAAAAAGAGAGCTAAACGCCATATTCTTTCCTTTATAAAGTTAAAATTTAGAGAAATGAGTTTTAGACTGGTCGAATGCTTTCGACATCCAACTTTGCATCAAACTCTTTTTGTAATAAAAGTAGTTTTTTATCTTGCTGTAAATCCGTACGTGCCTGTTCACGCAAGTCTTGATACACTTTTTTACGGTAATCCATCGGGGTTAAAACATCGGAATCTTCAACAAAAATCGACAATTTGACTGGTTTTTCATATAAACGTTCAAGATGTTCCACTAAATTTTTAATATTTCGATCTTGTTTTAAATGCGCTTTTTCAGAATGAAGCCCGAGTTGAATTTCATCTTCTGTTTGCGACTTAATAAAGCAATTTAATGCCAACTCTTTTGAGAAACCACTTACGCCTGAGCGTTCGACAATATCCGTCCAAGGATCTTGTTTTTGCGTAATTTGAATAATTTTCTCACGCAATTCTGGTGTCACATCTTTCAACATTGCCTGTTTAATATCAGAAGGACGCACACTGTTATCCACTTTGGCTAAATCCGGATTGCTCCACTCCCAACGATAGGTTTCCGCATCCAGAATTTCTTGCTCTTCCGCATCCATTTCAGCATTGTCATCAATGGTATTTTCAACCGTCTCAACACTTTGCTTTAACGCTTCTGCTTGTTGAGTAATTGGGTTTGGCACCGCTGCCTTCGTTTGCGTCGCTTTCGGTGGTGTCATCTCTCGCACTGGAAGTGCGGTCATTTTTGGTGAATTTTTTTGCTCATCTAACGCTTGGAGATGATGTAAGGTTTCTTCCACTGCGGCTTGTTGTTCATCATGATGATGTTGGCGCTCTGATTGCTCAATTTGCGTTAATTGATTCAATGCCTCTAGCGCAGCAAGGCTAGCTAAATTCAATGAAGATGTGGTTTGCGTGGCAACAGGTTGAGAAGGTGAAGAATGCACAACCGCCGATTGAGCCATCGGCTTTTGCGCTTGTGCAGAATAATTTGCTTTGATGTTTTGCGACAGCACCGGCATATCTACATACCCAGAAACAGGCTGATTTTCAACCGCACTTTTCTGTGTATTTTGTTCAGGGGATAGCCCGTCTTGTTTAGGCGTTTGTGCTGCCGTAAGGAACTTTGGGTGGAATGCCAATGCCCTCAATAATGTCATTTCTGCACCAATTCGACGATTAGGCGCAGAAGCCAATTCTTTTCGACCCGATACAATTACTTGATAGAAGAATTGTACGTCTTCCGGTGAAATATGTTTAGCCAGAAAACCTAAGTGATCGTTTTCATCTGTGGCACTTTTAGCGAGTAACTGCATTAATGCAATTTGATGTAATTTCTCAGCTGTTTCTGCCAGTAACTCATCCCAATCGCCTGCTTTTTCTGCCACCGTTTGGATGGTTTTCATTAAACGCTCACCGTTACCTTGATGTAAGGCGTAAATGATTTCAATCGGTTGGTCTTCATCTAACAGCCCAAGCATGCTATTCACCACATCGGTGGAAACTTTACCGTTGCCCATGGCAATGGCTTGATCCGTTAAACTTAAGCTATCACGAATACTACCCTGTGCTGCTTTGGCTAATTTATCTAGTGCTGGCGCATCAAAAGGGATATTTTCGGCAGTAAGCACGCGATTAAGATGTGCTGAAATTTGCGGTTCATCTAATGCTTTGAGATGAAATTGCATACAACGGGATAAAATCGTAACTGGCAATTTTTGTGGATCCGTTGTAGCCAATAAGAATTTCACATATTCAGGTGGTTCTTCCAAGGTTTTTAACAATGCATTGAAAGAATGGCGGGAAAGCATATGCACTTCATCGATGAGATAGACTTTATAACGCCCCACTACCGGCTTATATTGCACGTTGTCTAATAGCTCACGGGTATCTTCTACTTTAGTACGAGAAGCCGCATCGATTTCAATTAAATCAATAAAGTTGCCCGCTTCGATCGCTTTGCAGTTTTCACATTCACCGCAAGGATCGGCAGTAATACCGTTTACGCAGTTCAAGCCCTTCGCAAATAAACGAGCAATAGAGGTTTTCCCCACGCCACGGGTGCCGGAAAATAAATAAGCATGATGTAAACGGTTTTCTTTTAAACCGTTTTCCAAAGCAGTGAGCACATGGCTTTGCCCCACTACTTCAGAAAAGTTTTTTGGTCGCCATTTTCTGGCTAAAACTTGGTAGCTCATCGCATCCCTTTAAAAATTAATGGCCTTCAAAATTCACTAAGGTGTAGCAATCAATGCCTAAATCACGTAAGCGTTTTTCGCCCCCTAATTCTGGCAAATTAATCACAAAGGCAGCATGTTTCACTTCACCACCTAAACGTTGAACTAATTTCACGGTAGCTTCAACTGTTCCACCCGTTGCTAACAAGTCATCAATGATTAACACATTATCACCTTGTGAAATCGCATCTGTATGCAATTCAAGGGTGTCTTGACCGTATTCTAATTGATAAGACTGTGCAATCACTTCACGAGGTAATTTGCCCGGTTTACGAACGGGGATAAATGGCAAGCCTAATGCTAATGCAACTGGCGCACCAAAAATAAATCCACGAGACTCGGTACCAATTACTTTTGTGAGACCTTGATCTTTATACTTTTCAACGATCAAATCGATTGTGGCTTTAAAAGCCGCAGGCACTTCAAGTAAGCTCGTGATATCACGGAAAATAATGCCTTCTTTTGGATGATTTGGGATAGATTTGATAGAAGATTTGATTAATTCAAGTTGTTTGTTCATAAATAATTGCTCAAAAAAGAGTAAGAAAAAATCCTGTTTTTAGGCTCGCATTCTAGCATATAAAAACGCAAAAGTGCGGTGAATTTTGACCGCACTTTTGTAAATAAAATGAATTAATCTGGGTAAATATCTTCCCCGTCTTTTCGAGTACGAAGAAGCTGTAAAATCCAGACATATTGTTCAGGTGTTGGCGTAACGAAATACTCAATTTCTTCGTTCATCGCACGGGCTGATTGCTCAGGCTCGTCGCTTAATTGCATCGGTGGGCGAATTTCCATTTCATACTTGCCATTCTTAGCGTTATAGCGTGGAAACATTGGAATAACCACCGCTTTTGCCAATTTCGCCATTTTGTTTAACCCAGGAAGGGTGGCTTTATAAGTGGCAAAGAAATCCACAAAGACACTTTGCTCGGCACCAAAATCTTCATCAGGAAGATAATACCCCATTTGACCTTGCTTGATGTGCGCTAAAAACGGCTTAATCCCATTTTGGCGAGCGTGCATTTTGCCACCAAAACGTTGACGCGCTAAAGTCCATAACCAATCTACTAATGGATTTCGGTGAGGGTTATACATTGACGTCATCGGCATGCCATGTGTATGTAAAATAATGCCAGATGCATCAATCGCCCAACCATGCGGTACCATTAAAATGATGTTATGCCCTTCGGCTTTCGCTTGCTTGATATGTTCAAGCCCAATGAATTCGCTGCGTTTTTGTAAATGTTTTTTAGAGCGAATAGCAATCTCACCAATACCGAGCATTACTTGTGCGACCGTCACAAACATCTCTTCAATCACTTTATTACGTTGCTCATCCGTCCAATCTGGGAAACAGAGTTTCAAGTTAATCTCGGCACGAATACGAGGTTTACCGATTTTTTTTGTCAGCGCACGTGCCAATTTCTCAGCTAATTTATCGCGTAAACGAAATGGCACAAAAGCGAGTAACAAAAGCACAAAAATACCGAGCCAAATGCCCCAATTTTTTGGATGCAAATATGACCATGAAAAATGTGGTTCATAGCCCATTCTTGCCGTAATACGTAATTTTTTCTGAGAATCTGTCATAATCAATTGTTAAAAATGAAACCAACCTTGATCATACGCCATTTTTATCGTCATGATAAATGACATAATCACCACCATCGGTCTAATCAGTTGTTTGCCTTTTGCCATCACCATTTTAGCCCCTAAATTGGCACCTATCAGACTTCCAGCCATCATCACTAAACCGACGGTCCAAATCACATGCCCACCAATAAAGAAGAAAATTAATGAAGCAAAATTTGAGGTTAAATTCATCACTTTCGCATGGGCAGTCGCTTTGGTTAGGTTAAATCCAAGTAGTGTCACACAAGCTAGGTTCATCAATGAACCCGTCCCAGGCCCGAAAAAGCCGTCATAAAAACCCAGTAATGAACCAAAACATAACGCAAAAACAGCGTAAGAAATTTGTTGTTTACGATCACTTTCGCCCAATTTAGGCGTAAATAAAAAGTATAAGCCGATCGCTAAAATGAGAAATGGAAGCCCTTTTTTAATTAATGACGCATCTAAATTTTGAATGAGTAACGTACCAATCACCGAGCCGATAAAAATTATCAGTAAGATGAAAGAAAACGCCGATAAATTGACCGCTCTTTTACGCAAAAAGTAAATACTTGCCGACAACGCGCCGCCGAATGCTTGTAATTTATTTGTACCTAACGCCATCGCAGGTGGCATACCTGTCATTAATAAGGCAGGGATTGTAATTAAGCCTCCGCCACCCGCTATCGCATCAATAAATGCAGCAATAAAGGCAGCAGCAAAAAGCATGGCTAATATATCAATCCCCAACTCCATTGTTTAACTCCTACTCTAACCATTCGCTACTATTTGGCGAACTCAACACTTGTTGGCATAAAAATGGTTCTGGAGGTGTTACTTTTGGTTTAGAAGAGCCCGAACCTGGTTTTGCCGGCTCAAACCAAGAATAAAGTTCATCGCCACAACCATCACCTGCTGGTACAGGTGCTTGATCTTCACAATAAGCCGCATCTTTTGGACAAGCAATGCGCACGTGGAAATGTGAATCATGACCAAACCATGGACGAATTTTGTGTAACCAAGCACGATCATCACCCGCAGTTTGACAAAGTTTTAATTTAATCGCTGGGTTCACAAAAATACGGGTCACTTGGGGATCTTGCGCTGCCAGTTTGATTAAGGTTGCATGATTGTTATTCCACACATTTTCATCAACACGTTGTGTTTGACGGTTCACCACAAGCAAGCCTTTTCCGTCAGAGTTTAACGCTTCACTGTCTGTCATGGTACCCATGCGCAACCAAATATCCGCATCTAATCCCATTTGATGGCTTGCATGCCCCGTTAAAAAGCGACCACCACCTGGCATAGCAATATCCCCAATCAACATCGTTGGTAAGCCTGCTGACTTCGCTTTTTGTCCAAGGCGCTGTAAATAGGCAATCATATCCGGATGACCATAATAGCGGTTTTTATTCATACGAATGACTTGATAGCCCTCACCTTTATAAGGCAAAGGTTCAGCACCAATAATACAACCATTCGAATAGCTACCAATTGGGTTCGCTTTACCATCTGTTGCAGGAATTGGACGTTTAATTCGTTGCCAGTCTTGTGGCGAGGCTGTTGTTTGTAACGAGAAAAATACACTCCCTAAAACAACCGCACTTGAAAGTAATTTTGCTAAAGATTTATTCATATTTGCTCTTAATTATAATTTGTTATTACACTTTACCGAATTATTAGTTTTATAACTGTCAATTTCTATATAATATCCTTGTGATGACGATGTTCTTTGTAGATAGATAAAATCACCACAATTTATTCGCTCATAGAAACTGCGACCGACATCTATATCTTCATTCTTATACTGATTAGAAAACACCTGAACTTTATAATAAGTACGATGATACTTTCCTGATGTCGTAAACTTTCTTTTATCCACAACTGTAGTTTGATAAATATCTTCTACACGGCCATACTTTTCAGTATAAATCGTTTGAAAAAAGACAACGTAAGGGTGGAATAAAAAGATTAGGAAAATACTGGTATAAAATGCCCCCATAAAATCATGATGATCTTCTTCATCCTCCGTAAAAGGAAGGACTCCAAAGATCTTATAATAAACCACAAAGAATAAAACAATAAGGCAGTACGAAACTACATCGCCATACCCAACTGAGAAAAACTCGGTTTTATCTGCACTATAGTAAGATATACCAAACCATGAACATAAAGCTAAAAGAGCAAGTCTACGATTCCATTTATCTCTGCTTAATGCTTTGAGATCAATTAATTTTGCTTTCGGCTTTGGCGGAGTTACCTTACGGGGTTTCTTTCCTTGTTTTCTTTCCCGTTTTGTTAATTTCATGCTTATCTGCACTGAGCCTTAAAACGCAATAAATGATCGAGTAACACAATTGCGACCATAGCCTCTGCAATGGGTACTGCTCGGATACCGACGCAAGGATCATGACGGCCTTTTGTCACCACTTCCACAGGTTCTCCCGCTAAATTAATAGAGCGTCCTGGAATGGTAATACTAGATGTTGGTTTTAGTGCAATGGTCGCAATAATTGGCTGACCTGAGCTAATGCCCCCTAAAATACCGCCAGCATGGTTGCTTTCAAAACCATTTGGTGTCATTTCATCACGATGTTGACTGCCACGCTGTTCAACCACTGCAAAGCCGTCGCCAATCTCTACGCCTTTAACGGCATTAATCCCCATTAAAGCATGGGCTAAATCGGCATCAAGGCGATCAAAAACAGGCTCTCCTAAACCAACAGGGACATTCTCTGCAATCACGGTTAGTTTGGCACCAATCGAATCCCCTTCTTTTTTCAATTCACGGATTAATTCATCAAATTTTTCGACCGCACTTTCATCCGGACAGAAAAATGGATTGCTGTTTACTTTATCCCAATCAATTTTGCCGACATTTTGTGGCGCAATCTTCACTTCGCCAATTTGACTTAAAAAACCACGCACTTCAATGCCAAACTGCTCACGTAAATATTTCTTCGCAATCGCTCCCGCAGCAACACGCATCGCAGTTTCACGGGCAGAAGAACGACCACCACCGCGATAATCACGAATACCGTATTTTTGTTGATAGGTAAAATCTGCATGCCCAGGACGGAAACGATCTTTGATATCGCCATAATCTTGTGAACGTTGATCACCATTTTTAATGATCATTCCAATGCTGGTACCCGTTGTTTTACCTTCAAATACCCCAGATAAAATCTGTACTTCATCGTCTTCACGACGTGGCGTAGTGTAACGTGATGTACCCGGTTTACGACGATCTAAATCAGGTTGAATATCGGCTTCCGATAATTCAAGATTCGGTGGCACACCATCAACGATGCAGCCTAATGCAATACCATGTGACTCCCCAAAGGTTGTCACACGAAAAAGTTGTCCGATAGTATTCCCTGCCATATTTTCTCTCTTTAATTAATGGTTTTGAGCTAATTTTGCCACATCAATAAATGGAATTTCTTCGCCTGTATCTTTATTCTTAATAAAGATATCTAATTGGTTGAATGCAATATCAATATTATTTTCTGCAAATAACTCATTCACACGACGATTAAGTGCATCAAGCGTATCATTTCGATCTGCTACTTGTCCGACATAAACACGTAATTCATGATCTAACGTGCTAGCACCAAAGTTTAAGAATAATGCTCTTGGTTCTGGATCTCTTAAAACAGTCGGCAATTCATTTGCTGCTTGTAATAATAAGCGTTTCACTAACTCTAAATCTGAACCATAAGCCACACCAACTGATACGACTAAACGAGTAACGGTATTAGATAACGCCCAGTTAGTGACTTGTCCAGTAACAAAAGATTTATTTGGCACAATCACTTCTTTTCGGTCCGGATCAATCATGGTAATGGCACGAATACGGATTTTTGCCACGGTACCGGTTACATCGTTGATGGTCACGGTATCGCCCACACGAATCGGACGTTCAAATAATAAAATGATACCGGAAACAAAGTTCGCAAAGATTTCCTGCATACCAAAACCAAGACCAACAGAAAGCGCAGCAAACAACCATTGTAATTTGGACCACGACATACCAAGTGTTGAGAATGCCCATGCGCCACCCACTGCAACTAGGGCGTATGTTAATAATGTCGTAATGGTATAAGGCGTACCTTGTGAAAGTTTCACACGGGAGAAGATCAATACCTCTAAAATACCTTGAATATTCCGCACTAAAATATAGGTAATCACGACAATGATTAATGCAACAATCAAGTTAAAGAGTGAGATTGTTTCGGTCACTACACCCGCTTCAGTCGTTGAAGTTTGTTGCCACAAGGTAATATCACGTAAATAACTAACCACCGTGACCAAATCTGACCATACATAGTATAAGATGGCAAAAAGTGCGGTCCAGATAAAGAGATCGGCAAAGCGTAATAACTGATTACGTACATCATTTAACGCTAATCCCTCTTCTTGTTCATTAATCACCACTTCATCTGATTTTGATGCTTCCGGATTATCTTGCTGTTTCTGTTGGCGTTTCTCTTGTAATCGACGATAAGCCAAACGTCTTGAGGCAACGGTAATACCACGATAGATGGTATAGCGTACAAACGACCAAACAACCCAGGCAATATAGGTATTAATTAAATGCGTAATTAAATTGAGCGCCGTATAGTAATAACCTACCGCAATTAAGACGATTAAAATAATAGGGACCAATTGCAATAAAATACGAACGAGTTTAAAAATCTTTTTATCACGTTGGTCGGTATCATTTAAATTAAATGACTTTTCTGTACGAATGAATCGTGGCGCAATAATGGCAATACAGAAAATTAATGCAACAATGGTATTTATCTCACCTAAAACATCATTGGCAAGTCCTGAATCCATTACATTACTAAAAATAGACGTATTTAATAACAAAACAACTGAAACAATAATGCGTTTTGTCACATCCTGAATGTTTGCTGCACTTTCTTGGCTAAAGCCGAAATGACGAACGACAATACCATTCGGACGAAGTGTCGCTAAAATAAAACTAAAGAACCACCAATAGCCGGCCATACTGAGCGACCACTCCCAAAACTCTTGTGGATTTTTCACGAAGAAAAAGCCTAAAAGTTGACAAGCAGCTAAGAACCAAAGCGTACCGGATAACGATAAAAATGCCGTATAGAATAACGCAAGTGGTGTATGCCATTGGCTATCGGAACGAAGCGTGTTAATTTCGCCATTGATCACGGCTAAACGTTGTTTAATCGCGTTTTTAAATTTAAGAATAACCCCGCCAATAACAAAAAGAATAAACACATAAGCCAGTAAATACGGCAAATTATCAAAGTTTGTTGGGAACCCTAATTTTTTACCAATGCCATCAAATTGTGCTTTAAGTGACATTGGTAATTTCTTGAACCAATCAAGATTAATTGGATTATTACTTTTTACCCAGAAACTTTGTTGATCGAGTTTAGACTGGATCTGATCACTGATTTGTGTAATTTGTTGTTGAGTTAGCTCTAAGGAAATCGCTAAATTCAATTGATTATTCAACGATTTAATTAAATCAGAACCCACTTTACGACGTTCAGTGAGTAAATTGGTTAATTGTGTTTTTTCTGCAGGTGTAAATGATTTGTTTTCATCCTGCTCAATTTTACTGATGTAGGCATCAATATCATAAAGCTCATTACGTTTTTGCGTAATATCGAAGATCTGTACACGCAAATCTGCAATTTGTTTTGAAAGACCTTGAATATTTAAATTGGTCGGTAATTTTTGTTTTTGTTGCTGAATAATGCGAGAAAGCACCAACGTGCCTTGTAACGCACTGATTTGCTCATCAATGGTACGTTGTGTCTGCGTTAAGTTATCCAACACATTTCGCATGCGTAGTTCATCTTGCGTTAATGTATTGGTTTTCTCTGTTTGCTCAAGTAAATATTGGCTAAGTTGCGAATTTAAATCTAACTCTTTCTGAATCAACGGATTTTGCTCAACACTTTGGCTTTGTTGTTGCGCTTGCTCAACTTGGTTTTGTGTTTTAGCCAAATTTTTTTGATTAATCGCTTCTTGAATGGCTGCAATTTGTTGCTGCAGTGCTTGAACACGAGTATTTAATAGTTCATATCGACTTTGATAAAGCACTGTCAACTGATCGCTATTTTTTAATAGCACTTGATTATAGATATTTTTTAGCTCAATCAGTTGCAATTCAAGCTGAATTTGCTGTTTCAACAATGCACTTGTCGTTGGATCAGCTAATTTCTGATTCAATTCTTGTGTACGTTTAACATTATCTGTCAAGGCGGTTTGAGCTCGTTCAGACACGGAGCTCTGCCCTGCAAGTTGCGTATTCACGGCACTTAAGGCTGATTGGGCATCCTGTTGTTGATTGGTCAGTTTCTCAACCTGAGCCTGCAAATTCGCTAAACTTTGCGAAGCATAATCGGCGCTATTTGGCGTGCTTAGCTGTTTTTTAAGATTTTGAAGATCAGCACTATTCTTCTGAATTTCAGAATCTGCATCAATAAGCGTATCTTGCAAATCGTTATTATTTTTTTGCTGTGTTTGAATTTGTTGCAAGAAATCAAGCGAAGCCTGGATTGTCGCGACGTTATTTGTTTTTTCATCACCATCTGGTAATTTTTGTGCCTCGGCTAATTCACTTTTTAGTGTTTTTTCCGTCGGTAAATCCGCATTATTATTCTCTGCCCAAACAGGCTGAGAAAGCGCCAGCGTAAAAACAAATGAAAGACCAAGTGCGGTCAAAACGCGAGAGATATTTTTCATTAAACTAACTTTCCTATTGTTGCGACAGCCAATCGGCGAGTGCCTTGCGAGAAATCTTTATTGCCCCTTGGATTAAATCCTGCGGGAGTTCATAGTAGGCAACAGGTTGCTTAAATCGTTCCAATCGCCCTTGTAAAAAAATGTTGAGAGATTCGACCGCACTTTCATTAAATGAGGTATGAAATTCAACAATCGCGACAGGGCGATGGCCAAATTCCTCATCATGTTTAGGTAAAACAAAAACTTGTTTTACTGAATCTGATTGTGCAATCACTTTTTCAATTTCTTCCGGCTGAATATTTTCACCACCGGAAATAAACATATTATCTAATCGGCCTCGAATGACTAATTCATTATCGAGCCATTGACCTTTATCTTTGGTTTGGAACCAACCTTCGTAATTCGTGAGTGGTTCTATACGTCCATCACGCCAATATCCCATGGCAAGCCCTACACCTTTTAACCAAACTTCTTCATTCACTAACTTAAACTCTCGGCCAAGCAAAGGTTGCCCTACGCCAATTTTTCCATCCGATTGCTTCGCGAATGCGGTAGAAGCCATTTCGGTCATACCATAACCTGAATAACTTCGAATACCTAATTCATTTAACGCTTGAGTTAATTTAACAGGGATTTGCGTTCCACCCAATAGTACCGCTTGAGTTTTGATAGGTTGAGGATGCTCTACCAAATAATCAAACCAACGTTGTAATTGCGTTGGCACGAGAGAAACATGAGAAACCTCACCAATAGATTGATAAAAATCTTCTTTCGGTAAAACTAAGGTTGCCCCTGCGTAAAGCCAGCGCCACACAATACCTTGTCCGGAAACATGATAAAGCGGCAAAGAAATTAGCCATGATTGCTCTTTGCCAAAATTCATTAAGGCACAAACGCCTTCCGCATTAGCTAAATGAGCAGACACATTATGCACCACCGCTTTAGGCAAACCAGTCGAACCGGATGTTAACGTCATCGTTGCCGCTTTTGTAAAATCAGCTTTATGTTCAGGTAATGCTTCAGCAGTTAAATAATGAATATCTTCGGTTTGGTAACAAAAATCGATGCCATACACTTGGCACAACTCTTCTCTTTTTTCTTGAGGAAATGCAGGGTTGATCCCTAAAATTTTTGCACCTAGCTGAATAACGGCTAAATAAAGAAATAAGATCTGTTCTGAATTTTTACCACAAAAAGCGACCGCACTTTGCACTGTCACACCTTGTTGTAAAAGAAAGGCTTCCACCTGATTAATTTTCTCAGCAAGTTCTGCCCAAGTAAAAGGATCGCCCTGCGAATTTCGCAACGCGATCTGATTTGCATACGCTGAATTTTGGGCAAATGCTTGCCAAGGAAATTGTTGCATCGAATTAGTTGCTAACGAAATAAGGGCGAACTTCGTCGATTAAATATTCCGGCAAATGCATAGATTGCATCGCCCCTTCTAACATCAACATTTTACGGCCACTGTTGGTATTGGTAATCACCCAATATGGTGTATCTGGGATTTGTTTTGGTTTAGTATGATTCCCTGCCACCAGCAACGTTCCTTCATCACGAGCAAAATACACACGAGTACGGCCTTGTAAGCTTTCGGTTGCCTGTGCAAAGCTTTCTGGATTGGTACGATAAAGCGTACGTAATATACTTAAAAAACGCACAACGGCTTTTGGCTCTTCTTTAAATTCAGCAGAATTCAAGAGTGCACGCACCTTATCAACAATGTGATTGATTGCTTCATCCGATTGTTTTTTCACTGCTTTTGGCGGTTCGACAGGTTCAACTTTTGGTTGAGATACTTCGGTTGTTTTTTCTGTTAAAACAGGTTCAGAATGCACCGCACTTTTTGAGTTTTCTGTCGAAGTTACAGACTCAAAGAAATCAACCGAGCTTGTTACGTGAGTAGGTAAATTCAACAAACGGCGAAGAATATCAGACGCACTTTCTCCAATAGATTGAGTTTGTGCCGCAATGTATTGATATAATTCTTCATCGACTTCAATTATCTTCATTTTTTTCTCTCCGTTTGCTAAAATTTTCGTCCATTATAACGATTTCTAACCAAATTCTCACGCAAAATATATGTCATCTTCCCAATTATTAAACCATCAATTTCACCAAGCAAAACAATCAATTAATTCGCCTACCTTAGTTTTCATTCACGGCTTGTTTGGGGATATGAATAATCTTGGTGTCATCGCGCGTGCATTTAGCGATAACTATAATATTTTGCGCGTAGATTTACGCAATCATGGACATAGTTTTCATTCAGAAACAATGAATTACGATGTCATGGCTGATGATGTATGGCAACTTATCGATCACCTTCAATTAGATAAAGTAATCTTAATTGGTCATTCAATGGGCGGAAAAACAGCAATGAAAATGACCGCACTTCAACCGCAGCGTGTGGAAAAATTGGTTGTCATTGATATTGCCCCCGTAGCAAATAGCAGTGCTGGACATGATGATGTATTCCGTGGTTTGTTTGCGGTAAAAAAAGCGCAGCCACAAACTCGTCAACAAGCTAAGCCTATTTTAGAAACTGAAATTGATGATCCGAGTGTGGTGCAATTTATGTTGAAATCTTTTGAGCCGACTTCAAGTGAATATTTTCGTTTCAATTTGACCGCACTTTTTGAACATTATGCAGAGCTAATGGATTGGCAAGAGATCTTCGCTAATACGCCTACTCTCTTCATCAAAGGTGGGCTTTCATCTTATATTAAACCTGAATATACAGAAACCATTCTAAAACAATTCCCGAATGCAACCTCGTTCACTATCAATGGTTGTGGGCACTGGGTTCATGCAGAAAAACCTGATTTTGTGATACGTGCAATTGATAGGTTTCTAAATAAGAATTAATCGTTTTAAATGAGAATTATTCTATTCAAATGAGAATTCATTTATGTTATAGTTCGCACAAATTGTAGGGCTTTGAACCCTCATCTTTTTTTCTACTCACCTAATTTTATTTCAAAAGGAAAGAACAATGGCAGTTGTCGGTTTATTTTACGGTAGTGACACAGGTAATACAGAAAACATTGCAAAAATGATTCAAAAGCAATTAGGTAACGAACTCGTTGATATTCGTGACATTGCAAAAAGCTCTAAAGAAGATATCGAAGGTTATGATTTTTTACTTTTCGGTATTCCGACTTGGTATTACGGTGAAGCGCAAGCTGACTGGGATGATTTTTTCCCAACCTTAGAAGAAATTGATTTTACTGACAAATTAGTCGGTATTTTTGGCTGTGGCGATCAGGAAGACTACGCAGATTATTTCTGTGATGCGATCGGTACAGTACGAGATATCGTTGAACCACGCGGTGCGATTATTGTAGGGAATTGGCCAACGGACGGTTACACCTTTGAATCATCAAAGGCATTATTAGATGATGGAAACTTTATCGGTTTATGTATTGATGAAGATCGTCAACCTGAACTTACTGCAGAACGCGTAGAGAAATGGACAAAACAAATCTACGATGAAATGTGTTTAGCAGAATTAGCTTAACCATCTCTAATTTAGCAAATTTAAGGGAACATTATGTCTGAAGAAAACATCAAATTACTCAAAAAAGCAGGATTAAAAATTACTGAACCTCGGCTCACGATCCTTGCATTAATGCAAGAGCATAAACATGAGCATTTCTCAGCTGAAGAAGTGTATAAAATCTTGTTAGAGCAAGGCAGTGATATTGGTCTTGCAACTGTATATCGTGTGCTTAACCAATTTGATGAAGCGCATATCTTGATTCGCCATAATTTTGAAGGTAACAAATCTGTTTTTGAGCTTGCGCCAACAGAACACCACGATCACATTATCTGTGAAGATTGTGGCAAAGTGTTTGAGTTTACTGATAACATTATTGAACAACGTCAAAAAGAAATCAGTGAACAACATGGCATCAAATTAAAAGCACACAGTTTATATCTCTACGGCAAATGTAGTGATATCAACAAATGTGAAGAGAAAAAATAACTCTTGCTAAAAAACCAAAACCTTAGGCTAAAACCTAAGGTTTTTTATTATCTCAACTAAAAGTGCGGTCAAAATCAACCGCACTTTTAATATTTAAAGGGGAGAATTATTTTTTACCTAATTGTGGTAAAACTGAATCTTTCCCTGCAGTTAAGAGACCTACTTGAGAGTAGATACTTAATTTTCCGCGTGTATCTGCTACGTCTAAGTTACGCATGGTTAATTGACCAATACGATCGATTGGATCAAATGGCGCATTTTCCACTTTTTCCATACTTAAACGTTCAGCTGCATAAGTTAAGTTTGGTGATTCAGTATTTAAGATTGAGTAGTCATTACCACGACGAAGTTCTAATGTCACTTCACCTGTAATAGCACGAGCCACCCAACGTTGTGCTGTTTCACGCAACATTAATGCTTGTGGATCAAACCAACGACCTTGGTATAACAAACGACCTAAACGTAAACCGTTGATACGATATTGTTCAATGGTATCTTCATTGTGAATACCGGTCACTAAACGTTCATAAGCGATATGGAATAATGCCATCCCCGGTGCTTCATAAATACCACGTGATTTTGCTTCGATAATACGGTTTTCAATTTGATCTGACATGCCTAAACCATGACGGCCACCAATGCGATTTGCTTCTAAGAAAAGCTCCACCACGTTATCAAATGTTTTACCATTTAATGCAACCGGCACACCTTCTTCAAAGCGAACAGTCACCACTTCTGGTTTCACTTGAACATTTTCATCCCAAAATGCCACGCCCATAATTGGTTTCACAATTTTTATGCCTGTGCTTAATTCTTCTAAGTCTTTCGCTTCGTGTGTCGCACCTAGCATATTAGAGTCAGTTGAATAGGCTTTTTCTACCGACATTTTGTAGTCAAAACCATTTGCGATTAAGAATTGTGACATTTCAAAACGACCGCCCAACTCATCAATGAATTGTTGATCTAACCATGGTTTGTAAATTTTTAAATTTGGGTTGGTTAATAAGCCATAACGGTAAAAACGCTCAATATCGTTACCTTTGAAAGTTGAGCCATCTCCCCAGATATTCACATCATCTTCTTTCATGGCTGCAACAAGCATCGTACCCGTTACCGCACGACCAAGAGGTGTGGTGTTGAAATAGGTTGCACCACCAGTAGAAATATGGAATGCACCACATTGAATAGCCGCAATCCCTTCATGAGCTAACTGCGCACGACAATCCACTAAACGCGCATTTTCTGCACCATATTCCATCGCTTTTTTGGGAATTGCATTGTAATCATCTTCATCTGGTTGACCTAAGTTTGCTGTATAAGCATAAGGTACTGCACCTTTTTGACGCATCCAAAGTAATGCCGCACTAGTATCTAGCCCGCCAGAAAAAGCGATACCAACTTTTTGACCTTTAGGTAAATGTTGCAGAATCGTATTTGACATATTTTATTTCCTTCATTTTGGTTATGGTGAGTGAGTATTTAAAAAGTGCGGTCAAAAATCACTGCGCTTTTCTAACATATCATCGGGACTTGGATAACGATAAGTGAAGCCTAAATCTCGACAAATTTTATCTGCCATAATGATTCGTTTCGGATCCGAATCACTACATTCAAATTGTGGTATGGATAAATCATAAAATACCGCTGCTTTTGTGTAATATTCTGCTCGAGTAGGATGAATTGGGGCGCAAAGATGGTAAGTTCGCAGTCCATTTGGATTCATGAGTAAGACAGTAATAGCTTGAATGCAATCTTCAAGATGCACCAAATTAACAGGCGAATTACCTTGTTTTAAATTGCATTTTCCTGCTAAAAATTTAACCGGATGGCGTTGTTTACCAATTAATCCTGCTAGTCGAAGAATATCGCAATGAGGTATTTCTGATTGGAATAAACACTGCTCAGCTTGTATCAGTGTTTTACCAATTTCTGTTTCAGCTGAAAGTGGAACACTTTCATCAAATTGCCCCGAAATATCAGGAAAAACAGAAGTTGAACTGGTAAAAAGTACATATTGTACACCTTGTTTCTTTGCTTGATTGGCTAAAAAAGCAAGATATTCACAATACTGTTGAGAAGAAAAACTGCTAGGTGGTAGGGTGATAATGAGAGCATCTACATTAAAAAGAGGGCGAATATGGTCTGGTAAACGTTTCATTTCGTCAGAAAGGGAAAAAGGATAAGTTTCAATGCCTAGCTGATGCCATTTCTGAGCATCATCAGAGGATTGTTTTGAGCCTTTTACACACCAACCCAGCTCTTTTAAGTGCAGCGCCAGCGGTAAGCCTAACCAACCTAAACCAACTATCGCAACAGATTTCATACTCTCTTATTCACAATATTTTATCCATAAAAATCCCTGCTATTCTAAAGCATAGCAGGGAGTTTGTTAATGTTATTTTGTTAATAAATCCAAAGCCTCTTGATATTTAGCCACTGTTTTTTCAATCACTTCTTTTGGTACTTCCGGTGCTGGCGGTTGTTTATTCCAACCACTTTGCTCTAACCAATCTCGTACAAATTGCTTATCAAATGAGGGCGGATTTGTTCCTTCTTTATAAGTGTCAACTGACCAAAAACGACTAGAATCCGGTGTTAATACCTCATCCATTAAAGTAAGTGTGCCATTTTCATCTAAACCGAATTCAAATTTAGTATCACAAATAATAATACCTTTAGTCAGCGCATATTTGGCAGCCTCAGTATAAAGTGCAATGGCTTTTTCTCTTACTTGTGCCGCTAACTCTGCGCCAATTGCTTTTTCACATTCTTCATAGCTAATATTGATATCGTGATTGCCCAGCTCTTCTTTACTTGATGGCGTAAAAATTGGTTCAGGTAATTTACTTGCCTCAACTAATCCTTCTGGTAATTTCAAGCCACAAATGGTGCCCGTTTGTTTATAATCTTTTAGTCCACTACCCGTTAAATAACCGCGCACGATAGACTCAATCTTAATAGGACTCAAACGTTTGCAAACCACTGCGCGATCTTTTACTAAATCAGCTTCTTCTTTTGGTAACACATCATAAACTGAATCACCCGTAAAATGATTCGGCATAATATGGGCTAACTTATTAAACCAGAAATTAGAAATTTGAGTCAGAATTTTACCTTTGCGTGGAATTGGATCATCTAAAATCACATCAAATGCAGACAAACGGTCACTGGCGACCATTAACATCCGTTTATCATCGATCTCATAAAGATCACGCACTTTTCCTGAATAGATTTTTTTTAGACTAAGTTGTGTCATTGCTTGCACCTTTAATTATAAGAATAAAAAATCGGTGGATATTGTACCGCACTTTTAGCGCAAACGTTTGCTTTTTTTTATTAAAATTTTAAAGAAAAGAAATTACAGAGTTATACCCAAAAATAATCAATAGACAATAAAAGAAAAACAATTTAATTTGAGCTCAATCTGAAAATCAGCGACAATACAGCATTATTTAAAACAGAAGAAACAAGACAATGAGTTATCCATTAGAAGAAGTTAATAAACGTCGCACATTTGCAATTATTTCCCACCCTGATGCTGGTAAAACCACCATCACCGAAAAAGTATTGTTATACGGCAATGCCATTCAAAAAGCAGGCTCAGTAAAAGGTAAAGGCTCTGCACAGCATGCAAAATCTGACTGGATGGAAATGGAAAAACAACGTGGTATTTCTATTACCACTTCCGTGATGCAATTCCCTTACAATGAATGCTTGGTGAATTTATTAGATACGCCGGGGCATGAGGATTTCTCGGAAGATACCTACCGCACTTTGACGGCTGTGGATAGTTGCTTAATGGTTATCGACTCGGCAAAAGGGGTTGAGGAACGTACCATTAAATTAATGGAAGTCACCCGTTTGCGCGATACACCAATTATCACTTTTATGAATAAACTTGACCGTGATATTCGCGATCCAATGGAATTGTTAGACGAAGTGGAAAGCGTATTAAAAATCCATTGTGCGCCGATTACTTGGCCTATTGGTTGCGGTAAATTGTTTAAAGGGGTTTATCATTTATATAAAGATGAAACCTATCTTTACCAAAGTGGGCAAGGCTCTACAATCCAAGAAGTACGTATTGTGAAAGGCTTAAATAGCCCTGAATTAGACGCTGCCGTAGGTGATGACTTAGCCCAACAATTGCGTGATGAATTAGAATTAGTAAAAGGCGCAAGTAATGAATTTGATTTGGATTTATTCCTAAGTGGTGAATTAACACCTGTCTTTTTCGGTACGGCATTAGGTAACTTCGGTGTCGATCATTTCTTAGATGGTTTAACCGAATGGGCACCTGCACCACAAGCTCGTCAAGCTGACACGCGTAAAGTCTCAGCTGAAGAAGAAAAATTTTCTGGTTTCGTGTTTAAAATCCAAGCCAATATGGATCCAAAACACCGCGACCGTGTGGCTTTCCTACGCGTAGTTTCTGGTAAATACGAAAAAGGGATGAAACTTAAACACGTGCGTATTGGTAAAGATGTAGTCATTTCTGACGCACTCACCTTTATGGCGGGAGATCGCTCTCATGCCGATGAAGCTTATGCTGGTGATATTATCGGTTTGCACAATCACGGTACTATTCAAATTGGTGATACCTTTACGCAAGGCGAAGAGCTTAAATTTACCGGTATTCCAAACTTTGCGCCTGAATTATTCCGTCGTATTCGTTTAAAAGATCCTCTTAAACAAAAACAATTATTAAAAGGTTTGGTGCAACTTTCTGAAGAAGGTGCTGTGCAAGTATTCCGCCCATTAAGCAATAATGATTTGATTGTTGGCGCGGTCGGTGTATTACAGTTTGATGTGGTTGTTTCGCGTTTGAAATCTGAATATAACGTTGAAGCCATTTACGAAACGGTCAATGTCGCGACGGCTCGTTGGGTAGAATGTGCGGATAACAAAAAATTTGAAGAGTTCAAACGCAAAAATGAGCAAAACCTAGCATTAGATGGTGGCGATAATCTTACTTACATTGCACCAACGATGGTTAATTTAAATCTTGTACAAGAACGTTATCCTGATGTGACCTTCTTTAAGACAAGGGAACATTA
This sequence comes from Parahaemophilus parainfluenzae, assembly GCA_963516375.1. GTDB lineage: Bacteria > Pseudomonadota > Gammaproteobacteria > Enterobacterales > Pasteurellaceae > Haemophilus_D > Haemophilus_D parainfluenzae_AG. Next base: position 37,821 of record CAUQBI010000006.1, read on the forward strand.
ATTACCATTTTCTACCATTAACAAAAGGAAAAATTATGAAAAAATTGATGCTTATCAGTACAGCAGCGTTACTACTCTCGGGTTGTGTAAACACTGAGCTGTCAAATGCAGGAAAAGCTTATAATCCACAAACTGATGCACGTATCCGTCTATACGGACAAAATGGCCGTTACACTGAGATGGAAGTAAAACAAGATGGAAAAATAGAAAAAGTAAATGTTGGTGGTGGATTGGGGCAATCCTTTGGCTCAATGCTTTACCTTAAAGGTAATGAATCACTAGGGATGCCAGATAGCGAAGCGAGTAAAAAACCAAGTCAATTCAATAACATTGGTTCAAGTACTTTCTTTAAAGAGTTTGTTATCCCTGCTGGCGCTGAAATCACTCTAAAAAGTGAAATAGTAACCCCAGATAATACTTATACCGATTATGCAAAAGGTATTAAATATACACAACTAGGTTACAGCTGTTCGGGTAAAAAACTCACATTCACTCCTCAGGCAGGAAAAGATTATGAAGCATTACCTGCAGCATCAACAGCTCAATGTAATTTAACTTTAGTAGAATTAAAATAAATCAATATGAAAGGTCACCGCAAGGTGGCTTTTCTTTTATATAAAGACATTAAAATTTGTAGCAAATAACAACTGACGGATAAAACAAAGTGCGGTTAAATTAATCGCATTTTTTATATAAAAGAAATAGAGAAAATAAGATGGCTGGGGTACTAGGATTCGAACCTAGGGATGCCGAGATCAAAACCCGGTGCCTTACCGCTTGGCGATACCCCAACTGGAATTCTTTGATTGGAAATAAAGAAGATTTTACTTAGATAGTATGGCTGGGGTACTAGGATTCGAACCTAGGGATGCCGAGATCAAAACCCGGTGCCTTACCGCTTGGCGATACCCCAACTACTATTTGACTGCAAGCTGATAAATGGTGCGGGACGAGGGACTTGAACCCACACACCTCTCGGCGCCAGAACCTAAATCTGGTGCGTCTACCAATTTCGCCAGTCCCGCAAATTTGGTGGCTACAGCGAGATTCGAACTTGCGACCCCAACATTATGAGTGTTGTGCTCTAACCAACTGAGCTATGTAGCCATCATTTGCTTTACCTTATCGGCTTTGCGGGGCGTATTATCCTGATTTGACCTATTCTCGTCAATCATTTTTTTGCAAAAAACGGATTTTTTGATTTAGTTGATTATAAATAAAACGCTTTTGCTATTTTTTGTTCACATCAAGAACGGAGATCATTCCCACAAAATGCTTCCAATGCAAAGAGCTAAATTGCCCTGGAATGTACCAATTAGAAATGGTTCCATCAAGATATAAGGCATCCTGACAACCAATTTTAAGCAAACCTTGACTCAAGGTATAAAGATTAGGCTCACCTCTTATCGTCATCAAAAATAGCAATTCATTTTGCTTCGTCAAACACACTGCATTACGCTTATGATAGCTTTCTAGGCTTGCTCTAAATTGCGGATTTATTTTGCCATGAATAATCAACATCGGGCCTGATTGCAGCGCAAAATCCGGCTTGAGTTTACTTTTCTGATAAGCGGATGTGGTTAAAATGTAGGGCTTATTTTTTGCAATGGCAAACACACCATTGGGTTGTACATGAAAGTTACCTTTGCCTGATTTTGTATTTAACGCATTGAGCTCTTTTCCATGCTCAATCCATAATCCCGCTGGCGTGTTATTCATGCTATAAATGCCTGCATTCATGACCATTTTCACGTTATAGCTATCCTCTAAGGCATTTTTGAGGCGCGTTAAACTTTGATAATCGTTACCTTCAGCATCTTTCCAATGTAGCTGCACTTCTTCAGGTTTAGCTTGGAAAATCCCGTAAGTAATATTGCCATCATTAAAGGTTCGATATTCAGCTAGGGCTGACACACTCATCAATAACGATGAACTGCCTAAAAGTGCGGTCAAAAATCTAATCGTTTTTTTCATTTAAAGGATGGGTTAAATGCAAAGCATTGGAAAAGGCATGCAAACCTTCCGCATTACCGGATTTCATCATAGCTTGCATGGTTTGGGTTGGTGCATGAATGAGTTTATTCGTTAATTTATAACTCAATTCTTGCAGAATTTTTTCAGCATTCTCACCTTGTTGAATTTGGTGTAAGGCTTTTTCGAGTAATTCTTGGCGAGTCTTCTCCGCCTCATCACGATAATGACGAATCAAATTAGAGAACTGATGAACCTTCAACCACTCGAAGAAATCTGTGCATTCTTGTGTAATGATGTCTTGTGCTTGCTCTGATGCTTGCTCACGTTGAGAAAGATTGCGTTGAATAATATCTTGCAAATCATCTACGGTGTAATGATACACACTTTCTAATTCCGAGACGTTTTCATCAATATCACGTGGCACCGCAATATCCACCATCAAAGTCGGTTTAAATTGGCGTGCTTTTTCCGCAATTTCAGCCATCGCTTTGGTGATTAAAACATTCGGACTGCCTGTTGAGCTGATAACAATATCCGCTTGATTTAGTGATGTTTGCAACTCATCGAGAGAATACACTTCTATCGGTGTATTAGATGCTAAGTTTTCCACCAACTGTTCAGCGCGAGATAAAGTGCGGTTAGCAATCATCAATTTTTTTACACCATGGCGTAATAAATGACGGCTTACCAATTCAATGGTTTCCCCTGCCCCGACGAGCAAAATTTGTAATTCACGTAAAGATTCAAAAATTTGACGCGCCAAGCTACAAGCTGCATAAGCCACCGATACAGCACTTTCACCAATATTGGTTTCAGTGCGTACACGTTTTGCTGTAGCAAAGGTTTTTTGGAACAAACGAGAAAGCGTGCTTGAAAGCGGAATATTCGCCGCTTGATAATAATCTTCACTGATTTGGAAGGCTTGTTTCACCTGTCCTAAAATTTGCGGCTCACCCAAAATTAATGAATCCAAACCACAGGCCACGCGCATTAAATGATTCGCTGCTTGTTGATTTTGATGTGTGTAAATACTCTTATTTAATTCATCGACAGAAAGCTGATGAATATTAGCAAACCAATTTGTACAGTTCGTTTGCCATTGCTTACACTCTTGGGGTGAGATTTGACGATGGTGAAGATAAATCTCTGTACGGTTACAGGTTGAAAGAATAACTGCACTTTCTGCCAAATCTTGTTGGTGAATTTGTTGTAAGGCAAGCTGCCGCTTTTCTTCAGAAAAAGCGACTTTCTCACGAACAGCGACAGAAGCTGTTTTATGATTAATGCCTAGAACAAGAAGGGTCATAAAAACCTAATAAAAACAACCGCACTTTTATGAATAGGCGGCTTAAGTAGAAAGTAAAAGTTTCGCTATTTTAATGAATTGTTGAGAATTGAGCAAATTTCAAGAGAAAAAACTCAAATAAATAACTAAAATGAGTTAAAATTTATCTTTCGCTAAACGCCATTGTGTAAATTCGTCTAAATTTTTTGCTTGTAAAAACGGATTAATTTGTTTCTCTAATTCAATTGTTGTAGGTAAACTTGGTTTACCCTCTGCACGATAACGCTCCACTAAAACACGTTGATTTTCAGCCGCACTTTTATCTGCCAATATGGTTTCCGCAAAAGCTAAATTACCCAGCGTATATTCATGAGCCGGACAAACCACAGTTTCATCTGGTAATTGGTTAAAACGCTGCATAGATTCAAACATTTGTGCAAAATCTCCCGTGAACACACGACCACAACCTGCAGAAAATAACGCATCACCGCAAAATAGATGCCCATCCACCAAATAGCTGACATGCCCTGCCGTATGACCACCACTTGGCAAAACTTCAATATGATAATGTGCCGTATTAATCACGCCACTATCCATAATGTTGGTTGCCCCTTTATTTGCACATTCTGTTGGGCCGAAAACAGGCACATTGGGATAATATTGCTTAAACGCCGCAACTCCTTGCACATGATCATCGTGATTATGGGTTAATAACACCGCTTCTACGTCTAACTTATGGGACTCTAAGTACGGAATTAAACGGGTTATTTCTGGGATATCGATCACAATTACAGGGAAATTTTCTCGTCTATAAAGCCAAATATAGTTATCATTGAGCGCAGGAATAAGAACTAGCATAAATTACCTTATGAAAATAGGATTAACATTGAATTGGAAAGCCAAATGGCACAAACCACTTCTTTCACCTGAAAGTTGGCAAGCGTTACCACAAGGTGAAGCCTATTGTAACGTATTAACCGATTATTTTGCCCAATGGACACCAAAAATTTTAGGCTATCAAATTCTGAAAGTCGGCGCCTTAAGTGGCGAAATCGCCTTTGAGTTGCCTTTACGTCATCAAATTGTGTTAGCTGAAAAAACAGCGCATTTTCCTACCGCACTTTTAAATGAAAGCGATAGCTTGCTCCAAGCATCGCCGTTAGCCTTGCCTTTTATTGAAAAAGAAATGGATGCCTGCTTATTGGCAAACACCTTAAATTTTGCGCAAGATCCTCACCAAATATTGCGTGAAGCTCATCGTGTTTTAAAGGATGATGGCTGGATTTTTATCACGTTATTTAATCCGATGAGTCCATTACTTTTCAAACCGAAGTTAGGTGACTTCAAATTCCGACAATATGCTACTTGGCGAGTCATTGACTGGTTATCGTTATTAAATTTTGATGTAATTGCAGAAGAAAGACTATCTATAAAACAAGAAAAGACCACGCTCTGCTCTCCGCTCACGGTAATCGTTGCTCAAAAACGAACCTATCCATTAACACTGAATCCGGAGAAAGCGCGGTCAAAAATGCCGGCGTTTTTAGAGCCGGCAGGTGCATTTAAAGAAATAAGAACAGAATGATTATTCTGTTACTTCTTTGATTACTGCAGAAGATGCGTTATTGATCACTGACTCAACGCCTTTTTCTGCTGCAGCTTGAGAAGAATAATATTGGCTACGGCCAATTTCTTGGTGGTTAGCTGCTTTTAATACGAAATAAGGTTTGTCATTTTTCGCTACGCGATATTCAAAGTTTTTCGCATCCACGCCATTTTTTTGCACAGAAGCAATACCGTTTTCAGCTGATGCTTTAGTTTTATAAAGTTCGCTAGTTAAAATCACTTGTCCGTTTGCTGCTTTCAAGTTGAACATAAATTGTCCGTCTTTAGCCACTTTTAATTCATAAAATCCTTGAGCCATGATATCTCCCAATTGGTTGATTTGTTTATAATTTTACCCACGCAGAAAATACCTTTCTGCGCTAAGCTAATTTACCCTTAAAAATCAAGGAAAACAAGAGCAGAAGTGCATAAATTTTATGCTTGATTAGCTCACTAAACTCCCCTATGATGCTGGAGCTTTTTATAACAGGAACAATTATGACCGAACAAACATTTATTCCCGGCAAAGATGCCGCACTTGAAGACAGTATTTCAAAATTTCAACAAAAATTGACCGCACTTGGTTTCAATATTGAAGAAGCCTCTTGGCTTAATCCTGTGCCAAATGTATGGTCGGTACACATTCGTGATAAAGATTGCCCACAATGTTTTTCTAACGGCAAAGGCGCAAGCAAAAAAGCCGCATTAGCGTCTGCGTTAGGTGAATATTTCGAGCGTCTTTCCACCAACTATTTCTTTGCTGATTTCTATTTAGGACAAGAAATTGCTAACGATGATTTTGTTCATTACCCAACTGAAAAATGGTTTCCAATTGAAGATGACGCCCTTTTACCAGAAGGGATTTTAGATGATTATCTATGGGATTATTTCGATCCAAACCAAGAACTAACGCCTGAATTACTCGTGGATCTGCAATCTGGTAATTACGATCGCGGTATTGTCGCGATGCCTTATGTGCGCCAATCTGATCAACAAACCGTCTATATTCCGCAAAGTATCATTGCGAATTTATATGTTTCTAATGGGATGTCAGCTGGCAATACAAAAAATGAAGCGCGTGTACAAGGACTGTCTGAAGTCTTTGAGCGCTATGTGAAAAATCGCATTATTGCAGAAGCCATCAGTCTTCCTGAAATTCCAAAATCCGTGATGGATCGCTATCCATCCATTCAAGCCTCTATTGCAAAATTAGAGGAAGAAGGCTTCCCTATTTATGCTTTCGATGCCTCATTAGGTGGAAAATATCCTGTGATTTGTGTGGTATTACTCAACCCAAATAACGGCACGTGCTTTGCCTCTTTCGGTGCGCATCCGAATTTCCAAGTAGCATTAGAACGTACAGTAACGGAGCTTTTACAAGGTCGCAGCTTAAAAGATCTCGATGTATTCTCTCCTCCATCATTCAATAATGATGATGTGGCGGAGCACGCCAACCTTGAAACACACTTCATTGATTCTAGCGGTTTAATTTCTTGGGATTTATTCAAAAATACGCCAGATTATGAATTTGCAGATTGGGATTTCTCAGGTTCAACACAAGAAGAATATGAAAACTTGATGGCAATCTTTAATGCGGAAGAAAAAGAAGTCTACATCATGGATTACAATCATTTAGACGTTTACGCTTGCCGCATTATTGTGCCTGGCATGTCTGATATCTACCCTGCTGATGATCTCATTTATGCCAATAACAACATGGGGATGGACTGGCGCGAGATCTTATTAGATTTACCACACCATCATCATGATGCTGAAACTTACGAAGAGTTGTTAGCAGAATTGGATGAGCAAGATATTGACGATGCCACACGTGTTCGCGAATTTATCGGTATCGTGGCACCAAAAGCAAGCGGTTGGACAACATTACGTGTTGGTGAGCTCAAATCCATGCTTTACTTAGCATTAGGTGAATTAGAATTAGCCTTAGATTGGGCTAACTGGACGATGAATATGAACAGCTCTGTATTTACGCCAGAACGTGCAAATTACTATCGTGCTTTAATCAGTATCATTGAATTGCATTTAGACAATACTCGCGATCCACAACAATATCGTTCTGTATTTGAAAGAATGTATGGCAAAGAAGCCGTTCAACAAGCTTGGGCCGCAGTTGCAGAAAAAGGTAACCCATTCTATAACTTGCCAGCCAGCGATGAAATGCTTAAAAACTTTAAAGAACACCAAGCTTTACTTGGTGCTTATGCGAAATTACAAAAAGCTAAACGAGAAAATTGGAAATAGTTGATTTTCTCTCAATCATAAGGCGGACTTTATGTCTGCCTTATTTATTTCCACATTAAAAAACTGCTTTAAAATCAACCGCACTTTTCACACAAAAACGCTTAAATTTATGCTATAATCCGTCGCAATTTTTTGATCAAAAAAGGAATAAAAATGACGGATTCAATCCATTCCTCTATTACCCCAGTCAATATTGAAGAAGAACTAAAATCTTCTTACCTTGACTACGCCATGTCGGTGATTGTTGGGCGTGCTTTGCCTGATGTGCGTGACGGTTTAAAACCGGTACATCGACGTGTGCTTTTCTCTATGGATCAATCTGGCATCACTGCCGGCAAAAAATACGTAAAATCTGCCCGTGTGGTAGGTGATGTAATCGGTAAATATCACCCGCATGGTGATTCTGCGGTGTATGACACCATTGTGCGTATGGCACAGCCGTTCTCATTGCGCTACATGTTGGTAGATGGGCAAGGTAACTTCGGTTCAATCGACGGTGACGCTCCAGCGGCAATGCGTTATACCGAAGTTCGTATGCAAAAAATTACCCAAGCGCTATTAACTGACTTGGATAAAGAAACCGTGAATTTCTCGCCAAACTATGATGGCGAATTAATGATTCCGGACGTATTACCAACCCGTATTCCGGCACTTTTAGCAAACGGTTCTTCCGGTATTGCGGTGGGGATGGCAACGAATATTCCTCCACACAACTTAAATGAAGTTTTAGATGGCTGCTTGGCTTATATTGATAACGAAAACATCACTATTGATGAGTTAATGCAATATATTCCTGGCCCAGACTTCCCAACAGCGGCATTAATTAATGGCCGTAAAGGGATTGAAGAAGCTTATCGCACTGGTCGCGGCAAAGTGTATGTTCGCGCTCGTGCTAGCGTAGAAACCACAGATAAAGGCAAAGAGCAAATCATTGTGACCGAATTGCCTTATCAGGTGAATAAAGCCAAATTAGTGGAAAAAATTGCTGAGCTTATCAAAGATAAAAAAATCGAAGGTATCAGCAATATTATCGACCTTTCTAACAAAGAAGGGATCCGCATTGAAATCGACATCAAACGCGATGCCGTAGGCGAAGTGGTATTAAATCACCTCTATGCGCTTACCCAAATGCAGGTGACCTTCGGGATCAACATGGTGGCCTTAGATCACGGTCAACCGCGTTTATTCAACTTAAAACAAATCATTGAAGCCTTTGTGATGCACCGTCGCGAAGTGGTGATTCGCCGTTCTTTATTTGAATTGCGTAAAGCCCGCGAGCGTACGCATATTTTAGAAGGGTTAGCGGTTGCAACCTCAAATATCGATGAAATCATTGACATCATCCGTCAATCGAAAGAGCGTAAAGAAGCGGCAGAAAAATTAATTTCTCGTCCTTGGAAACTGAATAACGAAATTTTAGGTTTGCTTGATGCGGCGGCACGTCCGGCTGAATTAGCGGCTGAATTTGGTATTAAAGATTCGGATTACTACCTTTCTCCAGAACAAGTTGATGCAATCTTAGAACTTCGCTTACATCGCTTAACTGGTCTTGCTACCGAAGAAGTGATCAATGAATACAAAGAGTTATTGGTTAAAATTGCAGAGCTTCTCCACATCATCAACAGTCCTGAACGCTTGATGGAAGTGATTCGTGAAGAACTTGAACAAGTACGTGCACAATTCGCGGATGAACGTCGTACTGAAATTACTGCAGCTTCCGGTGATATTGATTTAGAAGATTTAATTGCTCAAGAAGATGTAGTGGTGACCCTTTCTCACGAAGGTTATGTGAAATATCAACCGCTTACCGACTACGAAGCACAACGTCGTGGTGGTAAAGGTAAATCTGCAACGAAGATGAAAGATGAAGACTTCATCGAAAAACTCTTAGTGGCAAATACTCACGATACGATTCTCTGCTTCTCTAGCCGTGGTCGCTTATATTGGTTGAAAGTCTATCAATTACCACAAGCGAGCCGTGGTGCGCGTGGTCGTCCGATTGTAAATATTCTACCGTTACAAGAAAACGAGCGTATCACTGCAATCCTACCAATCTCTGCTTATGAAGAAGATAAATTCGTCATCATGGCAACGGCTGGTGGTATTGTGAAGAAAATTGCGTTAACTGAATTCAGCCGTCCACGTTCAAGCGGTATCATCGCCTTGAACTTACGTGATGAAGATGAATTAATCGGCGTGGATATCACTGACGGTTCTAACGAAATCATGTTGTTCTCTTCGCAAGGTCGCGTAGTACGTTTTGCTGAAAGCGCAGTACGTGCAATGGGTCGTTTAGCAACAGGTGTACGCGGTATTAAACTTGCCCTTACTAATGACATCGCTGATGATGAAAGTGCGGTCGAAATTGAAGACGTTTCTGATGATAATGCAGAAGAAACTCTCGATCTCAACATCGATAAAGTCGTATCCTTAGTTGTGCCGAAAAATGATGGTGCAATCCTTACGGCGACGCAAAACGGTTATGGTAAACGTACACAATTAAGCGAATACCCAACCAAATCCCGTAATACCAAAGGGGTGATTTCGATTAAAGTAAGCGAACGTAACGGCAAAGTCGTTGCTGCGACACAAGTAGAAGAAACCGACCAAATTATGCTTATCACCGATGCCGGTACTCTTGTACGTACTCGTGTCAGTGAAGTGAGCATCGTTGGCCGTAACACCCAAGGAGTTCGTTTAATTCGTACCGCAGAAGATGAGCACGTAGTCAGTCTTGAACGTGTTTGTGATGTGGATGATGAAGACGAAGGTACTGAAGATGTGACTTCTGAAGAATAATTGATCTTCCATTAAATAAAAGCCCTGCGTTTTGATTCGTGGGGCTTTTTTATTGGCATCTAAAAATCTCTTTTAGAGATCTATTCTATTGAGGAAAACTACTCGCCTTCTTCTAATTCATCAGCCATTGCAGCCAAGATTTCACGGGTTAAATACGCCAATGAACGATAAAAAGGAAGCGTTGCATAAGTTTCCACTTGGGTTAAGAATTTCGCAGCACAAGGTAATAAGAAATCACCGAATAAATCTTGTTGAGCAGATAGCGATTCCGTGTTGTCTTCTAACCAAGAAGCCGTAAGTAATAACAAGGCGAAATGATCCACATTCTCTGCTTCTGGTACATTACGAGCATTGCGGAAATCCACAAAACGTTGCACATCCATATCATAACTTGAAATAGCTGTCGGCACGTTTCCGTTTGGACCAAACAATTTTTGGTATTCTTGATCAAGCAACGTTAAATCAATTTTCATCTGTAAATTATCAATGGCCGCTTCACTTTCTTTATCCGTAGAAAGCGCCCACACTTGACTTAAACCTTGTTGTTGCAGCCAATCAAATACCCCACTCAAAATTGGATCCGTAGGGCTGCGATAAAATAAATTGCCGAATAAGCGACTAATTAAAGAGAAATTATTCATTTGAGTTTCTGACATCTGTTGCTTTCCTATAATTGTGCTCAAGATTGAGCTAAAAGTGCGGTCAATTGTGCTGTTGTTTTTTCAGCAGCTTCATCAAGCATCGCTTGGCGAGCAGCATTATCAATAATATGAATATCACCAAATAAAGAGTAATCCACATTCTCGATACCGCAATAATTAAATAAACCATTGATCAAACAATGATTGAGGGATTTATCCACACCGTATTCTTGATATTTTGCTACGCTACTCCCTATGGTGATAAATTGTTGCATCGCTTTACCTTGAAGCAGACCTTTGGATTCACCATTTTCTGTTTTATAAGCGAAACCATGGCTTAATACACGATCCAAATAGCCTTTCAACATGGCGGGGAAACCCATCCACCATAAAGGATAAACCATCGTAATCAAATCTGCTTGGCGAATAAAATCATGTTCCTGCTGAATTTCCGCCGGAATAATACCCTTGTTAGCCGATTGCAATTCTTCAAAGGAGATAATAGGGTTAAATTCCATGGTATAAAGATCGCGCAAATGGGTTTCAACACCAAGCTGTTGGCTTGCTTTTACAATGCGATCCACGATGGCACGACCAAAACTTTTTTGGCTATTGGGATGCGCAAAAATAATCAAATGATTCATTCTGTTACCTTTTTAACTAACAATGTAATGCCATCAACGCGTTCTACCACCACAAGATCGTTCACATTTAAATGCTCGCCTTGGATACGCCATGTGGTATCGCCAAAAGCACCTCGACCAATCCCGTTAGAACCAATTTCTAACACCGTGCCTTTTTTACCTAACAGAGTATGATCCCGTTGATTTAAGGTTGTACGTGATTGATCCTGATTATCTTTGCTATGTTGGTATTTCCACCAAAGCAACGAGAGAATAATCGCTAAAATCGCATAAAAAATGGCTAATGCGGTTAAGGATAAACTTGGCACCAACGCCATTACACCTGCTGCCACAATCGCGGCCAAGCCCCACCATAATAAAAACACGCCAGGTACGAGAGTTTCAGCGATTAATAATACAAAACCTAATACCAACCAATGCCACACCGACCAAGTTGTTAACCAATCTGCCATATCAACTCCTTGAGAGAAAAAGTGCGGTCATTTTTAACCGCACTTTAAGAAATTACGCTTTTTTATCGCCTTTTAACAGTTCGGCAATACCCGCTACCGAGCCAATTAAATTGCCTGCTTCAAGCGGCATCATGACCACTTTACTATTCGGTGAGCCACCGATTTGTTTTAAAGCTTCCGTGTATTTTTGTGCGATAAAGTAATTGATCGCTTTGGTATCACCGCTAGCAATCGCTTCTGACACCATTTGGGTTGCTTTAGCTTCTGCTTCCGCGGCACGTTCACGCGCCTCTGCTTGTAAGAAGGCTTCTTGACGCTCCCCTTCAGCTTTCAGAATGCGGGCTTGTTTTTCCCCTTCAGCACGTAAAATTTCCGCCTGACGAATACCTTCTGCCTCCAACACTTCCGCACGTTTATTACGTTCTGCTTTCATTTGTGCGTTCATTGAATCAATCAACTCACGTGGTGGACGCACATCGCGAATTTCAATACGGGTGACTTTAATTCCCCAAGGATTGGTCGCTTCATCCACAATTGCCAGCAAGCGACCGTTAATGGAGTCACGTTGAGAAAGCATTTCATCCAACTCCATCGAACCTAATACGGTACGAATGTTAGTCATGGTTAAATTGATAATCGCCTGTTCTAAATGATTCACCTCATAAGCCGCGCTACGGGCATCAATCACCTGAACAAAACAGACCGCATCAATAGATACGTTGGCGTTATCCTTAGAAATGACTTCTTGTGATGGAATATCTAATACCTGTTCCATCATATTGATCTTACGACCAACACGATCCACAAATGGTACGACAAAGTTTAAGCCAGGCATTAAAGTGTGGGTATAACGCCCAAAACGCTCAATCGTCCAGTTATAACCTTGCGGTACAGTTTTTAGTGCTGAAAAAAGTACGACTACAACTAATACAATAAAGACGATTGCGGCAACGGATAAGCCTTCCATAGATTACTCCTTAATGTGAGGAAATATAAGAAAAGTCTAACAAATTAGACCGCACTTTGTATATAAATATATTTATCGTTTTCTCTTATAAATTCAAAAAGATGTGTAATGCAATTCGGGGCATCTAAATCTTGATGAGAAACAAATAAAAGCTGTGTTTCACTATTATTAACGAGTTGCTCAATAAAATGTTTTACTAACTTGCGATTTAACCCATCAAGCCCTTGAAAAGGCTCATCTAAAATTAAAACAGGTGGATGCTTCACCATCGCTCGTGTAATTAAAAGCAAACGTTGCTGTCCCCAAGAAAGTGAACGAAATGGCTTTTTTGCTAAATGAGTCAGATTTAAACGAGCTAACCATTGCATGGCTTTCAAACGAATTGCCTCTGGCACTTGTTGATAAATCCCAATACTGTCAAAAAAACCTGAAATGATCACATCTAGCACGGAACAATTCACACGATAATCTAAATGCAGTTGGCTGCTTACGTAACCAATTTTTTGTTTGATATCCCAAATGGTTTCGCCTGAACCACGTTGTTTACCAAAAATCACCACATGATTCGCAAAGGCTTGAGGATGATCACCTGTAATTAACGAAAGTAAGGTTGACTTCCCTGCTCCATTTGGTCCTTTAATCCACCAATTTTGATTTGGCTGAACAACCCAATTTAAATGATCCAAAATCACTTTATCGCCATACTGAACTGTAACATTTTTAAGTTCAAAGTGCGGTTGGTTTTCAGATAGTTTTAGTAATGGTGAGGCCGGCTCAGGCAACGCAACATCAACAGACTGTTCCACATACACTAATTGTTGATAAATACTTTGTTGCTCAATGGATTGGCGTACACCTTCTAATACTAACTCTAAATTTTCCAACATGGCTAAATGAGTGGACTGTTCTGGAATATCTGCGAGACGATTAACGATCAGAACGATAGCACATTCTTTTTTCAGTTCGTTCAGCATCGCCATCCAATCTTGTACTGATTGCTGATCTAGCCCTTCAAAAGGTTCATCTAAAATTAATAGATCGGGCTTTTGTAATAATGCTTGTGCCAATAAGACTTTTCGAGTTTCCCCAGTGGAAAGTTTGATAAAGAAACGATCTAAGAGATAAGTAATACCTAATTTTTCTGCAATTTGTTCACAAAAAGTGAGTTCCATGCTGCCATTTAAAATGATTTCTCTTGCCGTTTGACCAAAAAAATCCGGATCGGTATCATCGTTATTTAAGTTCTTTAATGTAGACTCAAGAATTTCTCGTTGTTTTTCAAAAGAAAAGGATTGAATGAGTTTAAAAGAATTATGGTACTCCCCTTCCTGCAAAGGCAATTCATTTTGTAAGGCCAAAGCAAACGCGGATTTTCCACTCCCATTACAGCCCACCACAACCCAATATTGTCGTGGCTCAATCGCAAAGTGCGGTAAGTTTAAGGCCTGTTTTTGATGAAGTTCAAATTTTGCTTGCTGAATTAAAAGTGTCATTCTCTTTCCCTTAAAAACAAAAGGCGAGCAATTTGCCCGCCTTGTTAGATTCACTTAATTAACCGTTTTTACGCTCTTCTTCCATACATACTGCCGCAGTAAATAATACGTCAGTTGAAGAGTTTAGTGCGGTTTCTGTTGAATCTTGTAAGATACCAATCACGAAACCTACACCGATCATTTGTGCCGCGATGTCATCAGAAATACCGAATAAGCTACAAGCTAATGGAATTAATAATAATGAACCACCAGCCACACCAGAAGCTCCACATGCACAAAGCGCTGCAACAATACTTAATAATACAGCACTGACGAAAGATACTTCGATGCCTAATGTATGAACAGCCGCTAACGTTAATACAGTAATGGTAATTGCCGCACCCGCCATGTTGATGTTTGCACCTAATGGAATTGCCACAGAATAGGTTTCTTCATCAAGATTTAAGCGTTTTGCTAATTCAATATTTACAGGAATGTTTGCTGCAGAACTACGTGTAAAGAATGCCGTTACACCACTTTCGCGCACACAAGTCCAAACTAATGGGTATGGATTACGACGGATTTTCCAATAAACAAGAATTGGATTAAGCACAAATGCAGTGAATAACATTGTACCGATTAACACGAATAATAAGTGAACATATCCACCTAACGCAGATAAGCCTTTGTCAGATAATGTTTCAGCCACTAAACCGAATACACCGAAAGGTGCAAATGAAATAATCACGTGAACAATTTTAGAAATGCCTTCTGCAAAATCAGCCACAACCTGTTTCGTTGCATCTGATGCATGACGAAGGGCTAAACCTAAACCGATAGACCACGCTAAAACACCGATAAAGTTTGCTTTGAAAATTGCATTTAATGGGTTATCCACCACATTCAATACTAACGTTAACATGACTTGACCAACAGATTGAGGTGCTGAACTCGCATCCTCTTTTACTGCAAGAGCCACATCTGATGGGAATGCCATACTTGCAATTACTGCAGCCACAGCAGCTAAGAACGTACCCAAAAGATAAAGCTCGACAATTTCTTTCATGTTACTTTTAGAGCCCACTTTCTTATTAGCGAGCGCAGCCATAACAAGGAAGAAAATCAAAATTGGTGCAACAGCACGTAGTGCTTTAACAAAGATTTGACCGAGCACTCCAAAGCTAGATGCAAGATCAATACCTGCTGAATTTTTTACACTCTCATTCACCAAGGCAACAAGGATCCCGAGTACCAAACCAACGGCAATTCGTTTTACCAAATTACCTTGGAACAAAAAATGAAATAAACGTGTTGTATTCATAATAGTTTTAAATGAAGATTAAGTTGAACTTCAGATCGTTACGATCCACCGAAACAAGATAAAGATAGCTCAAATTTTATTTAAAAGAAAATTTTTTCTTTATTATTTTGTTAAAAAATTGAACTTTTTCAGTAAGGAATGAATTTTTTCTAAAATTTTCGCCTATAAAAAAATTTTTTCTATGCCCTATTGACATACTGTATCTAATACCAGTATATTACACCTGTATAAACAACCACTAATTAAAAACACACAAACTAAAAGGAACACAAGATGATGAACTACGCAAATACAGTTGCACAAAATGATATGACGTTTTCTTATCATCCTATGCCATTTTTCAATGATGTTGAAAATAAATCGACATTTAATAAAAAATTAGACCTCAACCTTTATTGCATCAAACGTCCACAACAAACTTGTTTTATTCGTGTTACCAATCCGAATATGCTTGCTTGGGGGATCGAAATGGGCGATATGTTAGTGGTTGAAAAAAATGACAGCCTTTTCATTGGTGATCTTGTCGTATTAGAAAAACAAGACGAATTCCATATTTATGAATTTGCCGGCGTAAGCGGTAATGAATTTGTATTCATGGCATTAGATTCTAAAGTGGAAAATATTAAAACAACACAATGGACAAACCTTCCATTAGTTGGCACGGTGACGAATACTATCCATCAAATGAAACCAAGAAGAGACTTAATGAAATTTGCAGCTTAAGCCAATAATCAGATAATCTAAATAAAGAAAAAGTGCGGTTAAAATTAACCGCACTTTTTTATTGAAATAAAATTGTCATTACATCACACGACGAGATTGTGTATAAGTTCTTGACCAATAATCTTCATCCAATGAACTAATTGTTACACCTTGACTTGTACTTGCATGCATAAATTGGTTATTACCAATATAAACGCCAACATGATTGTTGCGACGGAAGAACACTAAATCACCTTTACGTAATTCATGTTTTTGGATTTGGCGACCTAAATAGCGTTGTTCTGAGGTTGAACGTGGAAGCTCCATGCCGTAAGCATCGAGAAAAGCAGTTTGCATAAATGCAGAGCAATCAATACCATGTTTTGAAGTGCCCCCCATTCTGTAACGAGTACCAACCCATTCGTTATAAACTTGAGTAAGCGCTTTATCACCAATTAAACCTGATTTAGGACGGTTAGTTCTTAATTTAGGGTAAACGCCCCCTTTTTTCCCATCTAAACCAGCAATCAAACCCGTTAACTCAGCATCATCACTTTCACTAATCATGCCGTTTTGTGCCTGTCCCGAGTTGTTAGAGCAGGCTGTTGTCAAAACAGCCAAACCTACAATAATCAAAATCTTCTTTAACATAGCTTTTAAATAATAAAAAAATATAAAAACAAAACTGGTCGGATTTTATCAAAAAGTCATTATGCCCGCCAGTTTTTATTGAATTTTTATGCAATTTTGTGAGTGAGATCTCAAAAAAAATAAGGACTACTCAATGAGTAGCCCTTAAAAGGATTAGAATTGATTATTTTTTCTTCGCTTTTGCATTTGGAAGATCGGTAATTGAACCTTCAAATACTTCAGCCGCAAGCCCCACAGATTCATGAAGTGTTGGGTGAGCATGAATCGTTAATGCGATATCTTCTGCATCACAACCCATTTCAATCGCAAGACCGATTTCACCTAATAACTCACCACCGTTAGCGCCCACGATAGCCCCACCAAGTATACGATGAGTATCTTTATCGAAGATTAATTTGGTCATACCTTCTGCACATTCAGATGCAATCGCACGACCAGAAGCAGCCCAAGGGAATTTAGCGACTTCGTAGTTTAAACCTTCTTGTTTACATTCTTTCTCAGTTTTACCTACCCAAGCCACTTCTGGTTCAGTATAAGCAATAGAAGGAATGACTTTTGGATCGAAGTAATGTTTTTGTCCTGCAATCACTTCTGCAGCAACATGACCTTCGTGGACACCTTTGTGAGCTAACATTGGTTGACCAACGATATCACCGATTGCAAAGATATGAGGCACATTGGTACGCATTTGTTTATCAACATGAATGAAACCACGCTCATCCACTTCAACACCTGCTTTACCTGCATCGATCAATTTACCGTTTGGTGTACGACCGATTGCCACTAATACTGCATCATAACGTTTAGTGTCATTACATGCTTTACCTTCCATTGAAACATAGATACCATCATCTTTTGCTTCAACTGCTGTCACTTTAGTTTCCAGCATTAACTTGAATTTTTTCTCAACTTGTTTGGTGTAGATTGCAACAACATCTTTATCTGCCGCTGGAATCACTTGGTCAAACATTTCAACCACTTCAACTTCAGAACCTAATGCATGATATACGGTACCCATCTCTAAACCGATGATACCACCACCCATGATTAACAGTTTTTTCGGTACTTCTTTTAATTTAAGTGCATCTGTTGAATCCCAAACACGTGGATCTTCATGTGGGATGAATGGTAATTGAATTGGGCGAGAACCTGCTGCGATAATCGCATTATCAAATTTAATTGTGGTTGGTTTACCATCACGATCACGTGCCACTAATGTGTGTGGATCGGTAAACGCCGCTAAACCTTCAACAACGGTGACTTTACGTTGTTTAGCCATGCCAGCAAGACCGCCTGTTAATTTAGCCACAACCGCTTCTTTACCTGCGCGCACTTCATCTAAATCAATGCGAGGCTCAGCGAAATACACACCGTTTTTGCTTGCGTGTTTTGCTTCTTCAATTACTTTCGCTACGTGAAGTAATGCTTTAGAAGGGATACAACCTACGTTTAAACATACCCCACCTAATGTTGAATAACGTTCAACAAGTACTGTTTCTAAACCTAAGTCCGCACAACGGAATGCCGCTGAATAACCTGCAGGACCAGCACCAAGTACCACAACTTGGGTTTTAATTTCTTTACTCATTTTTACCTCGTAAAAACGTTCAAATTTTTGACCGCACTTGCGGTCCTTTCTGTAAGATGTGAGCCTAATCACTCACATATTACCGTGTTAATTACATCACTAAGCGACGTAAGTCAGCTAATACGCCATTGATATAGCTTAAGAAACGAGCACCATCAGCACCATCGATCACGCGGTGGTCAAAAGATAATGATAATGGAAGCATTAAGCGTGGCTCAAATTCTTTACCATTCCAAACTGGTTGCATTTCTGATTTAGACACACCTAAGATAGCCACTTCAGGTGCATTTACAATTGGTGTAAAGTGCGTTGTACCAATACCGCCTAAGCTTGAAATGGTGAAACAACCACCTTGCATATCAGAACCTGATAGTTTACCGTCACGTGCTTTTTTGGAGATTTCCATTAATTCACGAGAAAGTTCGATAATACCTTTTTTGTTCACATTTTTAAATACAGGTACAACAAGACCGTTTGGTGTATCTACCGCTACGCCAATGTTGATGTATTTTTTAAGTGTTAATTTTTGACCATCTTCAGAGATAGAGCTATTGAAACGTGGGAACGCTTCTAATGCTTTCGCTACGGCTTTCATAATGAACACAACAGGTGTAATTTTCACATCCAATTTTTGTTTTTCAACAATCTTGTTCTGTTCTTTACGGAATGCTTCTAAATCGGTGATATCTGTGCGATCGAAGTGAGTAACATGTGGAATCATTACCCAGTTACGATGTAAGTTTGCACCAGAGATTTTGTTGATACGGCTTAATTCAACTTCTTCTACTTCACCAAATTTGCTGAAGTCAACTTTCGGCCATGGTAATAAGCCTAAGCCTGCGCCATTTGCCACACCATTACCTGCGGCTGCAGAAGAAACCGTGCCGGTTTCAAATGCTTTAACAGCGGTTTTCACGTAAGCTTGGATATCTTCTTTTACTACGCGACCTTTACGACCCGTACCTTTTACGCGATCAAGGTTGATACCGTATTCACGTGCTAAACGGCGAATCACTGGAGTTGCGTGTGCATAGCCAGCGCTTGCGACAACTTGTTCTTGGCTTAAGCCAGATACATTACCTGGTTGTGCTACCGGCGCTGCTGCAGGTGCTGCTTGAGGCGCTGGAGCTGCCGCTACTGGAGCCGCTGCAGGAGCAGGTGCTGCACCCGCCACTTCAAATTTCATAATTAATGAACCAGTTGAAACTTTATCACCTGATTTCACTAAAATTTCTTTTACCACACCCGCAAACGGAGCTGGCACTTCCATTGAGGCTTTATCGCCTTCAACGGTAATTAAAGATTGCTCTTCAGAAACGCTGTCGCCAACGGCAACCATGATTTCAGTTACGTTAACTTCATCACCACCAATATCAGGTACATTCACTTCTTTAATGGCTGAAGCTGTTGGTACTGCTGCAGGTGCTGCCGCCTGTTGAACTAGCGCTGCGGCTGGTGCTGCACCCGCCACTTCAAATTTCATGATTAATTTGCCTGTAACAACTTTATCGCCCACGTTGATTAAAATTTCTTTTACGACACCAGCAACTGGAGCAGGGACTTCCATTGACGCTTTATCACCTTCAACATTGATGATTGATTGGTCAACTTCAACAGTATCACCGACTTTCACCATAATATCTGTCACGTTAACTTCGTCTGAGCCGATATCGGGTACATTAACTTCAACTACACTTGCAGCTGCTGGTGAGGCTGCCGGCGCAGGTGCTGCTGCCGCTGGAGCAGGCGCTGCCGCATCCGCTGACTCTAATACAAGCATTGGTGTGCCAGTTGTGACTTTATCACCCACTTTTACTAATACTTCTTTTACCACACCGGCTTCAGGTGCAGGGACTTCCATTGAAGCTTTATCACCTTCAACATTAATAATACTTTGATCAGCGGTAATGGTATCACCTACTTTCACCATCACTTCTGTTACGGTAACTTCATCACTACCGATATCAGGAATTTGAATTTGTTTTGACATGTTATCTTACCTTTAAAAAACGCAGTTAAAATCAACCGCACTTTATTTGTAGATGATCCTGTGCGTTTTAGCGCACAGGATATTGTTTATTAAGCGTAAAGCGGATTTAAAATTTCAGTTTTTAAACCAAATTTCGCGATTGCATCAGCCACCACTTTCGCATCAAATTTGCCTTGTTTTGCAAGCTCATGTAATGCAGCAACCACAACATAACGCGCATCCACTTCAAAGTGTTCACGTAAGTTTGCACGGCTGTCTGAACGACCGAAACCATCAGTACCTAATACGTGATAGCTTTGTGCTGGAATGAATGCACGAACTTGTTCTGCGAACAATTTCATGTAGTCAGTAGCCGCAACAGCTGGAGCATCGTTCATGACTTGTGCAATGTAAGGTACGCGTGGTGTCTCAGTTGGATGTAACATATTCCAACGTACGGCATCCGCACCTTCACGAGCGACTTCAGTGAATGAAGGCACACTATATACATCTGAGCTTACGCCATATTCATTTGCAAGGATTTGTGCCGCTTCACGAACGTGACGGAGGATCGCACCAGAACCTAATAATTGAACATGACCTTTGTTGCCTTTGGCTTCAACGGTTTCAAATTTATAAAGACCTTTACGAATACCTTCTTCTGCACCTTTTGGCATTGCTGGTTGTTCGTAAGTTTCATTTAATGTGGTGATGTAGTAGAACACATCTTCTTGTTTTTCACCGTACATACGGTTGATACCATCTTGTAGGATAACTGCCACTTCATAAACGTAAGCTGGGTCATAAGACACACAGTTAGGAATAACAAGAGATTGAATATGGCTGTGGCCATCTTCGTGTTGTAAACCTTCACCATTTAATGTTGTACGGCCAGAAGTGCCACCAATCATGAAACCACGTGCTAATTGGTCACCTGCTGCCCACATTAAGTCACCCACACGTTGGAAACCAAACATTGAGTAGTAGATGAAGAATGGAATCATCGGAAGGTTATTGACAGAGTATGAGTTTGCTGCCGCTAACCAAGATGATGCAGCACCTAATTCATTGATACCTTCTTGTAATACTTGACCATCTTTCGCTTCACGGTAGTAAGCCACTAAGTCACGGTCAGAAGGCACATAGTTTTGACCATGTGGATTGTAAATACCGATTTGACGGAATAAACCTTCCATACCGAAAGTACGCGCTTCGTCAGCGATAATTGGCACAATTTGTTTACCAATATTTTTATCTTTCAATAAGGTATTTAAGAAACGTACAAATGCCATTGTGGTTGAAATTGGACGAGCTTGTTCTTCCAATAATGGGGCAAATTCCTCCAATGATGGCACTTTAAATTCAGTGGTGAATTTCGGTAAACGTTTTGGTAAGTAACCATTTAACGCTTTACGTCTGCCGTGAAGATAATTGTACTCTTCCGAACCTTCTGGGAAGGTGATGTATGGATAGTTAGGAATATCTTCATCTTTAATATCTAATTGGAAATGATCACAGAAAGATTTTAAGCTTTCGAGAGACATTTTTTTAGATTGGTGCGCAGTATTTTTACTTTCTGCTTCAGGAATTTTATAACCTTTAACCATGTGCGCTAAGATCACAACAGGTTTACCTGCAGTTTGCGCTTTATGGAATGCCGCATAAAGTTTTTCAGAATCATGACCACCGCGTCTTAATGCCCAGATTTCATCATCTGTCATATCCGCTACTAATGCAGCGGTTTCTGGATAACGACCAAAGAAGTGTTCACGAACATAAGCACCATCTTTAGATTTGAAGGTTAAATAGTCGCCATCGAGCACTTCCATCATCAATTGAGTTAACTTACCTGAGGTGTCTTTGGCAAATAATTTGTCCCAGTTAGAGCCCCACATGACTTTGATCACTTCCCAACCAGCACCCGCAAATAAACCTTCTAATTCTTGAACGATTTTGCCGTTACCCGTTACAGGACCATCTAAACGTTGCAAGTTACAGCTTACGACGAAGATTAAGTTATCTAAGCCTTCACGTGCTGCGAAGGTTAAATCACCTTTTGCTTCGATTTCATCCATCTCACCGTCACCAAGGAAAGCATACACTTTTTGATCTTTGGTGTCTTTTAAGCCACGGTTATCTAAGTATTTTAAGAAACGAGCAGTACGGATTGCATTTACAGGACCTAAACCCATAGATACGGTCGAGAATTGCCAGAATTCAGGCATTAATTTCGGGTGTGGGTAAGAAGAAAGACCTTTACCTGGTTCACATTCCTGACGGAAATTATTCATTTGATCTTCAGTAATACGACCTTCAACAAATGCACGAGCATACATACCAGGTGCTGCGTGGCCTTGGAAGAAGACTAAGTCACCGCCGTTTTTATCAGTCGCCGCTTTGAAGAAGTGGTTAAAACAGACTTCATACATGCTTGCTGCAGATTGATAAGTTGAAATGTGACCACCTAATTCAAGATCTTTTTTCTGGCCACGTAATACCGCCATGATCGCATTCCAACGTACAGCACTACGAATACGACGCTCAATAGCTTTATCACCTGGGTATGCTGGCTGTTCAGAAACAGGGATGGTATTAACATAAGGGGTTGTTACGCCACCTTTTGCAATATTCACACCACCATTACGTGCCTGATCAATCACTTGATTGATGATGTAATGCGCACGCTCTGCGCCTTCTGCACGAATTAATGAATCAACAGCTGACAACCAATCTTGTGTTTCAATTGGGTCAATATCGTTTACTAAGGTATCTGACATAGTCTTTCCTTATTTTACTGAGTGAAAATGAAGTTTGGTTATGACCAAACACGAAAATCAAGCTTGTTAATCAATGTTACAAACATTTAACAAATCTTGTAAATTTTAGAAGATTTTTTGCAAGAAAGATAGTAGATTTTCACTGTTCTCATGCATTTCTTCCTGTTATTGCAATAGTCTTCATTAAAAGTGCGGTCATTTTTAAAGGATTTTCAGGTTTAAGTTAAAGCATACTTTATATATTGCATTCCCTACCCGCTTTGATCTAAAGTGCTCACATACTTTTTTAGCTTTTTAGAGGATAAAATATGAACACGACAACTCGCCCAATCTTTTCTCATAAACGAATAGCGCTCGTTGCACATGATAGCTGCAAACAAAACCTGCTCAATTGGGTAAAGAAACATAAAGAAGCTCTCGCTCCCCATCAACTTTATGCAACAGGTACAACTGGCCATTTATTGTCTAGAGAAACGGGACTTGAAATAGCCTCGCTATTAAGTGGCCCGATGGGCGGCGATCAACAACTTGGTGGACTGATTGCCGAGAAAAAAATTGATATAATGATTTTCTTTTGGGATCCGATGAATGCCGCGCCACATGATCCCGATGTAAAAGCCTTAATGCGTATTGCAACCGTTTGGAATATTCCGGTGGCGATTAATCAAAGTACAGCCGATTTTCTTTTAACATCAAGCTTATTTGATCAAGAAATCAATATTGATATCCCTGATTATGACGGATATTTAAAAGCGCGTTTAGACTAAACGATGATACCGTAGTCAAATAATCTCAACCTAATAAAAAAGGAGATAAATCACTTTATCTCCTTTCTGTTTATTTACTCGTTAATTATTTACCCTGCATTGCAGCGCTCATGATTAACATAAATAGCACACCTTGCACCTGCTCTTCTGGAATCACTTGACCATTAAGTTTTAATTCACCTTTTTCGAGTACTAAGGCAAGCGTCACATTTTTATCGTTATTCACCACAATATTTTGTGCTGCTGCTTGTTTGGCTTGCTCTTCAATTTTCTCTTTAATCAACGCTTTATCTTCTTCTGGAGCAAATTGTGTCATGATTTTTTCTACTGTCGCTTTATCTACATGAATATGCACCGCAAAATCCGTAAATTGTTTATATAAACTCCCTTTCATTAAATCAAATTTCGGATCTTTCGCTAATGCCACATTTAAATCTAATGACACTTTACCTTGATTATCTGAAATTGACACAGGGTTGAGTTTAAGTTGAGGCTGATTATTAAAAATAGCCATACCATGATTTTCAACCCATGAACTTAAAATTTCAGATACCACTTCATCATTCACATTTTTATCATCTCTAACAGACTTAAATACAGTGAAAACAGCTTCAATCAACGCATTTACTGCATTCGCTTCAATGTGGTTGAATTCAGCATTATAGGTTAATTTTCCTAAATCTTTTCCATCAATGATGACTGAGTCTAATGCATTTTCATTTTTAAAGTTTACAAAATCACTATCGAGTGAAATATCAGATGTGGCTTTTAAACCTTTTTCAATAATAGACGTTGTTTTCCCAGCATAATCCGTGCTCGTCATTTCGAAGCTTTCAGTTGAAGAAGAGCCTTTTCCTGTATAAATATAAGCCCATTTTGTTGGATTAAATGAAGCGTCCAATTTCATGCCCTTCATCTTCATTTTTACCGATTTAACTGCAGTAGCGTACTGGCTATTTTCCCCATCTGCACTACTAGGGCCTAAATCAGCAGTCACTTCGTCTAAGGTCATGTCATATTTACCTGCTCGATCTTTATCTACATCAAAACCAATGTTGATATTTGACCATGCGATCTTATTTTGTGGAGAATTTGGATCCGTCATTTCCCCTGCCGCTAATTCAACTTTACCTTTTGTTGCTAAGCTATAGCTAGTCGAAGCTTGATATTGAACAGGCTTATCTGATTTAAGAAAATCAAATAGCGGCTGAGTTGTTTCATTTTTACCAATCACACCTTGTGCAGAAAACATTGTTGGTACAAAGTTGAATTTTTCTAGCTGATTAAGCGGAAATGGACCGTGATAAAGCTTGGTTGATAGTGGAATGGTAAATACTTGTCCTTCTTTTGGTAAAGAAATAACTACTTCATCTTCCACTTGAGAAGTAAAGAAACTGCGATCAAATTGCTTATTTTTATAAACAAGATTCACTGAATCTGACAAACCTAAACTTTGGAATTTTTGGTTTGCTAACTCAATTTGACGTAAATATTCAGTTTGTGCTTTTTCGCCAGTAAACCACGCACCACCGAGGCCTACAACACCAAGGGCAACAATGATACTTAATGCTACGGTTGATTTTTTCATTTTGATTCCTTTGCTAATTAATAGTTGATTAAAATTGCTGGCAATTTATCACAAATCACAACTTTTTTCTTATTTTTAAAAAATAATTTTATACCCCCCCTTGAACTTCTCATCTCTGGACTTATTTTGTAAAACAAGAACGGAAATGACCGCACTTTAAAAGGAAGAAAAAATTTTAAATCTTGCCTCTTGAAATGCGAAAAAGTATCCACATCTTATTCATCGTAATAGTTTACAACGAATTTAAAATTTAATTAGGAGTAACAACATGGGAAAAATTATTGGTATTGACTTAGGTACAACAAACTCTTGTGTCGCTGTAATGGATGGTGATAAACCACGCGTAATTGAAAACGCAGAAGGCGATCGTACTACCCCGTCAATTATCGCTTATACAAATGATAACGAAATTTTAGTGGGTCAACCGGCAAAACGCCAAGCAGTGACCAACCCAAAAAATACATTATTCGCGATTAAACGTTTAATCGGTCGTCGCTTTGACGATGCTGAAGTAAAACGTGATATCGACATTATGCCATTTGAAATCACTAAAGCAGACAATGGTGATGCATGGGTAAATGTAAAAGGTGACAAACTTGCTCCTCCACAAATTTCTGCGGAAGTATTGAAAAAAATGAAGAAAACTGCGGAAGATTTCTTAGGTGAGCCAGTGACTGAAGCAGTAATCACTGTTCCTGCATACTTTAACGACGCTCAACGTCAAGCAACAAAAGATGCAGGTCGTATCGCAGGCTTAGAAGTTAAACGTATTATCAACGAACCTACAGCTGCAGCATTAGCTTACGGTTTAGATAAAGGTCAAGGCAACAAAACTATCGCTGTTTATGACTTAGGTGGTGGTACATTCGACTTATCTATCATCGAAATTGATGAAGTAGGTGGCGAAAAAACTTTCGAAGTATTAGCAACCAATGGTGATACTCACTTAGGTGGTGAAGACTTCGATAACCGTGTTATCAACTACTTAGTGGATGAGTTCAAAAAAGAACAAGGCGTTGACTTACGTAACGACCCACTTGCAATGCAACGTTTAAAAGAAGCAGGTGAAAAAGCGAAAATTGAACTTTCTTCTGCACAACAAACTGATGTGAACTTACCTTACATCACTGCAGATGCTACAGGTCCTAAACACTTAAACATTAAATTAACTCGTGCTAAATTAGAATCTTTAGTAGAAGATTTAGTGGCTAAATCACTTGAACCTGTAAAAGTTGCATTAAATGATGCTGGCTTAAGTGCATCACAAATTGATGATGTTATTCTAGTGGGCGGTCAAACCCGTATGCCATTAGTACAACAAAAAGTAGAAGAATTCTTCGGTAAAGCACCTCGTAAAGATGTGAACCCAGACGAAGCCGTTGCTATCGGTGCAGCAGTTCAAGGTGGTGTATTAGCGGGTGATGTAACTGATGTATTACTGTTAGACGTAACACCGTTATCTTTAGGTATCGAAACCATGGGTGGCGTGATGACTACCTTAATTGAGAAAAACACGACGATTCCAACTAAAAAATCGCAAGTATTCTCAACAGCAGAAGATAACCAAAGTGCAGTAACCATTCATGTGTTACAAGGTGAACGTAAACAAGCATCAGCGAATAAATCTTTAGGTCAATTCAACCTTGAAGGTATCAACCCAGCTCCACGCGGTATGCCACAAATTGAAGTAACCTTTGATATCGACGCTGACGGTATTATCCATGTTTCTGCGAAAGATAAAGGTACTGGTAAAGAACAACAAATCACCATCAAAGCCTCTTCAGGTTTAAGTGATGAAGAAATTCAAAAAATGGTTCGTGATGCAGAAGCAAACGCTGAAGCAGACCGTAAATTTGAAGAATTAGTACAAGCTCGCAACCAAGCAGATCACCTTGTACACAGCACACGTAAACAATTAGAAGAAGCAGGTGACAAAGTTCCAGCTGAAGATCGTGCAGCAATTGAAGGTGCATTAAGCGATTTAGAAACAGCTGCGAAAGGTGAAGATAAAGCGGCTATCGAAGCTAAACTTCAAGCGCTTGCAGAAGTTGCTCAAAAACTTGTTCAAGTGGCTCAACAGCAAGCTGATGCACAACAAGCTCAAAGCAACAGCAAACCAAATGATGATGTTGTTGATGCTGAGTTTGAAGAAGTGAAAGACAACAAATAATTTCACTTTAACCTAAATCAAAGGGCGTAGCAATACGCCCTTTTGGCATATTCATTAAATGCCATTTTTCCTGACTTTATTTAAAAAAGTGAAGTCAGGAAAAATAAACCCGGAGGATAAATGGCGTTAAAACTCTACCCAATCGTACAACAACGCTTAAATAACAACATAGCAAATGAGATAATCTCAACCCTTTGGCAAAACAATCTTGATAAACTACCACAAGGTCACTGTTGTTATGGCATCTATTTTAATTATGCTACGAATCACCTAGCAGACTATGATTTTGCGATTGCAAGTGAAGTAGTATTAGAGACAGATATTCCGGTGATTGAAATTGAAGATTTGAGTTTCTACGAAGTTTTTCGTTGCAAAGTAAATGAAATTTATCAAACATGGCAACTAATCTGGAAAAAAGAACAACAAGATTTACTTAAGCGGGCTTATTCGGTGGATTTTGAAAAATACCACTCTGATGGTTTGGTAGAAATTTATATCGCTGTTGTACCACACTGCTAAGCTCAAAAGTGCGTAAAATTTTATAAAAAAAGACCGCACTTTACCCCAAAACAAACACAACTTAAAGGAAAAAACAATGAAATTCGAAACGAAATGCCTCCATGCTGGCTATAGCCCTAAAAACGGTGAGCCACGTGTTCAACCAATCGTACAAAGCACCACTTATACTTACGATTCTGCAGAAGAAATTGGCAAGTTATTTGATTTACAAGCAGCTGGTTATTTCTATACTCGCCTAGCAAACCCAACAACAAATGCTGCGGAAGAAAAAATCACGGCACTTGAAGGTGGCGTAGCAACAATGTGTACAGCTTCTGGTCAATCTGCGGTTTTCTATGCGATGTTGAATATTTTAGAAGCCGGCGATCATTTTATTTCCTCTTCTTATGTGTATGGCGGCACTTACAATTTATTTGCCCATACATTCAAAAAAATGGGCATTGAAGTGAGTCTTGTGGATCAAGATTTACCACTTGAAGAGCTCAAAAAAGCAATCCGTCCAAATACAAAAGCTGTCTTTGCTGAAACCATTGCGAACCCCGCTTTACGCGTGTTAGATATTGAAAAATTTGCAGCCTTAGCGAAAGCTGCAGAGGCGCCATTATTAATTGATAACACATTTGCTACCCCCTATTTTTGTCGTCCAATCGAATTTGGCGCAAACGTGGTCATTCACAGCACATCTAAATATTTAGATGGTCATGCTATTGCCTTAGGTGGCTCAATTACTGATGGCGGTAACTTTAATTGGAATAACGGCAAATATCCGCAATTAAGCACGCCAGACCAAACTTATCATGGTTTGGTTTACACAGAAACCTTTGGCCCCGCAGCTTATATTGTCAAAGCACGCGTGCAATTAATGCGTGATTTAGGTGCTACACCAGCTCCTCAAAATAGTTTCTTATTGAATGTAGGCATGGAAACCCTCGCGCTTCGCATGCAACGTCATTATGAAAATGCACAGGCTGTAGCCGAGTTTTTAGAAAAACATCCGCAAGTCGTTAAAGTGAATTATCCTGGCTTACCAAGTTCGCCAGATTATGCCCTCAAACAAAAATACTTACCGAACGGTTTGTGTGGCGTTATTTCCTTTGAGATTAAAGGTGACAAAGAAACCGCGGCAAAATGGTTAAACGCATTGCAAATGACCTCTCGTGAAGTACACGTAGCCGATATTCGTACTTGTGCGTTACATCCAGCAACTTCAACGCATCGCCAATTAAGTGAAGCTGAGTTAGAAAAAGCGGGTATTTCTGCAGGACTTATTCGCCTTTCTTGCGGTATTGAAAATATTCAAGATATTTTAGCTGACTTAGAGCAAGCATTCGCAGCAGCAAAATAAGTCATAAATTAACGAATTTACCCTTGATATTTCTGACTTCGACATTATTTTTATTCTTAGGTATGTTGTTAACGCAATACCATACAATAACAAAATAAAATTTTTTAAATTTATATTTTTAAACGGAAAACGAAAACATTATGGCAAAGAAAGATTATTACGACGTTCTTGGTGTTGAACGTGGCGCAGATGAAAAAGCAATTAAACGTGCTTACAAAAAACTCGCCATGCAATATCACCCTGATAGAACCAAAGGTGATAAAGCCAAAGAAGAAAAATTTAAAGAAATCCAAGAAGCCTATGAAATCCTAGGTGATAAAGAAAAGCGTGCGGCTTACGATCAACACGGTCATGCAGCCTTTGAACAAGGTGGCATGGGAGGCGGTGGCTTCGGTGGCGGATTCAGCGGTGCTGATTTCGGTGATATTTTTGGAGATATGTTCGGTGATATCTTCGGCGGTGGCGGACGCGGTCGTCAGCGTGTAGTACGCGGTGAAGATTTACGTTATGACATCCAAATTACGTTAGAAGAAGCCGTAAAAGGTACAACCAAAGATATCCAAATTAATACCCTTGCTCACTGTGATAGCTGCGATGGTACTGGCGCAGAAAAAGGATCAAAAGTTGAGACATGCCCAAGCTGTCATGGTTCAGGTCGTATTCGTCGCCAACAAGGTTTCTTCGTAACTGAAGCGGTTTGTCCTACTTGTCATGGTTCTGGTAAGAAAATTGAAAAACCATGTAAAAGCTGCCATGGCGAAGGTCGTGTTCACAAGAAGAAAAACCTTTCCGTTAAAATTCCAGCAGGTGTGGATACCGGCAACCAATTACGCTTAAGCGGTGAAGGGGCAGCTGGCGAAAATGGTGCACCAGCAGGTGATTTATATGTGGTTATTCACGTTAAAGAACATCATATCTTTGAACGTGATGGCAATAACCTCTACTGTGAAGTGCCAATCAGTTTCTCAATGGCTGCGTTAGGTGGTGAGATTGAAGTTCCAACCTTAGACGGTAAAGTGAAACTCAAAATCCCTGCTGAAACCCAAACAGGCAAACTCTTCCGTATGCGTGGTAAAGGGGTGAGCTCTACACGTAGCGGCTACGCAGGCGATCTCATTTGTCGCGTAGTGATTGAAACACCGGTGAACTTAAATAAAGAACAAAAAGAATTATTAGAAAAACTGGAAGAAAGTTTGAAAGGACAAAAGTCGCATAGTCCGAAATCTTCAAGCTTTTTAGACGGTGTGAAGAAATTCTTTGATAACTTAGGTAAGTAAGCCTAAACAAAAAGTGCGGTCAATTTTAAAACTGTTTTGAAATTGACCGCACTTTTACTTTATACGACTGAAATCGCTTTTATTTGCACATAAACATCCATGCCTTGAGCGAAATGCAATTCATTAAACGCCCATCTACTGACACTTGCCCAAACTTTATGCCCTTCCACCAACACCGCAATATCAATGCGATTCTCTTGCGGAACGATTTGTACAATTTGTCCACGTAAGATATTACGAATACTCGTTTGTTCTGGCTTGCTGAGAGTGAGTGATACATCGGAACTATAAATACAGACACGCACTTTTTCATTCGCTTGGTGATGCACTTCGTTAATCCAAAGCTGTTGTTCACCTAAAGAAAGTGCGGTCATTTTATAGGTTGGATTATGTAAATAGACGGGCAACGCCAACACACTACTCTGCTCCGATTCACCTTTCCAAGGGGCAAATAACGGACTGTTCCAGACATTTTCTAAGGTGTCATAGGCTTTTACTTTGCCGTTTTCCATCAGCACAACGCGATCGGCCAAGCGTAATAATTCGTCCAAACTGTGCGTCACATATAAAATCGGCACATTAATTTCTTTAGATAAACTTTCCAGATATTGCATAAGCTCACGTTTGCGAGGCACATCTAAAGCTGAAAGCGGTTCATCCATTAATAAAATATCAGGATCTGTTAATAAAGCTCGCCCAATCGCTACACGTTGTTTTTCGCCACCCGATAAAGTAAGCGGATAGCGTTTGAGCAACGGTTCAATACCAAGTAGCTGGACAATATAGTCAAAATCTTCACGACTGACATGCTTCATGCCATAACGCAAATTACCTTTGACATTGTAATGCGGAAATAAACGAGCATCTTGGAATACATAACCAATTTTGCGTTGATGCACAGGGAGATTCTCACCGTTCTCCACATCGACCAAAGTGCGGTCATTTAAACGAATAAATCCTTGATCGGGATGAGTTAAACCACTCACTAAATTAATCAATGAGGTTTTACCCGAACCTGACAAACCAAAAATAGCCGTCACACCTTGAGTTGGCAATTGCAGATCCGCACGTAAGGTCAGGCGACCTAATTGTTGTTGTACATTAATGTGTAGCATCGCCCTGCCCCAATTTTTTCTGCATCCGTTTGCTCAATGCTTCGGAAAGCAATAAGGAAATTAATGAAAGGATCACCGCAAACAAGCAAAGTCGTGCAGTTTGTACTTCTGCGCCCGGTGTTTGGATAAATGAATACATCGCTAAAGGAATGGTTTGGGTTTCCCCTGCAATATTGGAAACGAAAGTAATGGTTGCGCCAAATTCCCCTAAAGAGCGTGCAAAACCTAATACTAAACCCGCCAACACACCAGGGAGAGAAAGAGGTAATGTGATTGTAAAAAAGACTCGCCAAGGCGAAGCGCCAAGCGTTTGTGCGGCTTGCTCTAACTTAAAATCAATGCTTTCCAAGGAAAGACGAATCGCTCGCACAACCAATGGAAATGCCACCACCGCTGAAGCTAATACTGCCCCCTTCCAGCTAAAGCCGAAAGATAAGCCAAACCATTGATATAAATACTTACCGATAAAGCCGTTACGCCCCATGGCGACTAATAATAAATAACCGATTACCACTGGCGGTAACACCAAAGGCAGATGAATAATCCCTGTAATAAGTGACTTACCGTAGAATTCCTTACGAGCCAGTAACCAAGCGATAAAAATCGCAAAAGGCAAACTCCAAAGCATAGAACTCAATGCGACACTCATACTTAAGTGAATCGCATCCCATTCCATCGGGCTTAATTGAAACCAAGAGAGCAAAATATTTCCTTGTGTATATATCGATATGACGAAATTTCTTTAGAGATAACAAAAAGGACAGTTTCCTGTCCTTTCTTTATAAAGTCTGAGCTCATTATTTCACAGAGAAACCATATTCAACAAATATTTTTTTCGCTGCACTTGATTCTAAGTAATTAAGGAAATCACGGGTATCCGCATTGTCATGATCTTTTAAAATCGCAACCGGATATTCAACTGGTTTATAGCTGTCTTTCGGGAATACGCCGACTGCTTTCACGTCTTTACTCACTTTCGCATCGGTGCTATACACAATACCGTAAGGCGCTTCAGCACGTTCAACTAAGGCTAACGCACCACGTACGTCTTTCGCTCGCGCTAATTTATCTTTAACTTGATCCCATAAATTTAATTTGGTTAATGACTCTTCAGCATATTGTCCAGCAGGAACATGCACAGGATCACCCACAGATAAATAGCTGTCTTTTAAGCCTTTAATCCATTCACCTTTGGCAATATCCACTGAATTAACGGTACTTTTAGCCGGCGCAATTAATACTAATTCATTGCCTGCTAATACTTTTTCCGTTTCTTTTACGGTGAGATTTTTATCTGATAAATATTTCATCCATTTGTTGCTAGCTGAAATAAATAAGTCTGCAGGTGCACCTTCTTCAACTTGTTTTGCAAGAGTAGAAGAAGAAGCAAAAGAGAAAACGACGGTATTATTTGGCTTTTCAGTTTGGTATTGATCCGCAATTTGTTGTAACGCATCAGTCATTGAAGCTGCTGCAAACACTGTCACTTTTGCTGATGCAGCAAAAGATACGCCCATGCCCGCAATTAAAAGTGCGGTTGCAAATTTAGTTAATTTCATTATTTATCTCCTATATAAATGAAACTATATATAAAAAAATATACTGCGAGTAAATTATAACTTGAATTTTTAAATAAGCATACAGAAAAACTTAAAGATCAAGTAAAATAAACAGAATTGTGTATTAGGAGGAGATGATGAAACAAACTGAAATTTTACTGACGATCAAACTTCATCAAGAATTATTTATTGATCCAAAACGTGTTCGCCTCTTAAAAGAAATTAAAGAATGTGGCTCAATCAACCAAGCGGCCAAAAACGCTAAAGTGAGCTATAAAAGTGCTTGGGATCACCTTGAGGCAATGAATAAAATCAGCCCCAAACCGCTTTTAGAACGTAATATTGGTGGGAAAAATGGGGGCGGTACTTCATTAACCACTTATGCTGAGCGTTTGCTGCAGCTTTATGATTTACTCGAACAAACACAAGAGCACGCGTTCCATATTCTGCAAGATGAGACGATCCCACTAAACAGCCTCCTTTCAGCAACGGCAAAATTCTCCTTACAAAGTAGCGCGCGCAATCAATTTTTCGGGAACGTGGCAAGCCAACATATTGTGGACTCCCGCTGCATTGTTGCAGTAAACATTCAGGATTTAGCTCATCCATTACATGTTTCAATCACAATGCGCAGTGCAGAGCGACTCAGACTCATTACTGAAAAAGAAGTGATGGTCATGTTTAAAGCTCCTTGGGTGAAAATTAGCGCCACCCCATTAGAAGAAAAAAATAACCTTTTCCAAGCAACAATTCTTTCAATGCAGAATGAAGAAGCGATTCTGCAAATAAAGGACAGCTCAATTGAATTTTGTGCGAGTATTCATAGCAAAGATGGCTGGAAAGTGGGACAAGAAGTGTGGTTACATGTAGATCCTGAACAGATTATTTTGGCAACATTGAAATAAATAGCATTCTTTAAGGGAATTTTTAATGCTTAAACATAAAATAAAAGATGGATATTTAGAATTTTTTGAGTATTTTCAGATTGATGAAAACTCTTTCTTAAAATTTGCTCAAGATTCAATTATCTTGATCCCAAAAGAAAAAGCAGCCAAAGAATGGAGAGATTTAGTACAAAAGATAAAGACTAAAGGGCAACAAGCTTATGTTAGATCATATGCTCGGAATGGTTCAGGAAATGCTTTATATCAGAATCTTTATCAAAATATATTTTTATGTGATGTTAAAGTTGATCCAAATAACAACCACTACCCAACTAAATTATTACAAGACTTGACTGAATATTATAAAAATAGTGGAAAAAAAACAAATTTGGTGAATTACCAAGTGTCCCATATATTTGGTCATACAAAAAATCCATATGCATTTTGTGCTCCTTGGAATATAGCATTTGTACCAAAGATATTAGATCCCTTTACTGGACATGAAAGTAAAGGTGAATTAACTAAAAAAATCACAACATTATATAAAAATTTAATGTTAACTAATTATCAAGAATTGATAGAGGAATATAATGCTATAATGGATAGTATTAAGAGTGATATTGAAATTTTTATTGGGCAGACGAAAGTGAAGGATAAAAAGATCTTAAGTTTTCATCAATCATTAAAGAATGAATTTTCCAAAATCACTTGGTAATATCATTTGGCTCTTTGTGAATATATATTTCTTTGCTTAACACCTAAAATTACAACGCAATCTCATCAATTGAGCGTCCAAAACTTGGTAAAAAGACCTGTAAAAAATAATCCATTTCTTGACTGTGCCATTGTTCCATTAAATTTTCTAAGCGTTTTTTCGCTGTTTTAAATTCATGGTTACCATGCTCTAATTCAAATTGGGCTTTAATATAGGCACAAATCAAATCCCCTTGTTTTACTATATGCTTTTCTTCAGGGCTAAATTGCTCGCTATCTAAGTATGGCGAGAAACTGTCTTGTAATTCTGTCGGGAGCAAACTAATTAAATGCAATTCTGCAGCCGCTTCAATATCTTTATAAGCATGAGTGATTTCAGAATTGAAATACTTAATTGGGGTTGGCAAATCACCCGTAAAAATTTCAGAAGTATCATGATACATTGCCATCACCGCAATACGCTCAGGATTCACTTCCCCACCAAAAAATTGATTTTTAATAATGGCTAAGGCTTGTGCTACAAAGGCAACTTGCAGACTATGCTCTGCCAAGTTTTCCTTTTCAATATTGCGCATCAATGACCAACGCTGAATTAAACGAAGACGATCTAAACAAGCGAAAAAGTGACTGGTTTTAACTTCCACAATATATCCTTAATTAGACGGCAACTCTTCAATAATCACAGGGAGATCAATCACTTTACCTAAGCGAGAAATTGTGATGATGACTTCGGTATTCGGTTTGGTATCACTAATAATTTGCATCATTTCACGAATAGATAAGTTATCTTGTTTATTTAAACGTAAAATCACATCACCCACTTGGATGCCTGCTTTCGCTGCCGGGCTATTGGCGGTCACACCTGTAATCACAATACCACCGTTTGAGTTAGCAGTGATTTCACTTTGTACGCCAAAGTAACCACGAATTACGCGTCCGTCTCGGATAATTTTATATAACACATCATTGGCAATACTAATTGGAATCGCAAAATTCAGGCCTTCCGCAATTTCATTGGCTGTTTTACCAATACTTAACGTGCTGATCCCCACTAATTCGCCCGCAGAGTTAATCAACGCTCCACCAGAGTTACCACGGTTAATTGATGCATCGGTTTGAATAAAGTTTTGACGACCTAAAGAATCGCCAACTGCACTACGCCCTACCGCACTGATAATCCCTTGGGAAACACTTTGACCGAGGTTATACGGGTTACCAATAGCCAAAGCAATATCACCAACTCGGACTTGGCGTTCTTTATTTTGTGGAATGGTAGAAAGATTGGTTGCTTTAATTTTTAATACCGCAAGATCTGTCAAATTATCCGAGCCGATTAAATTCGCTTCATAAATATTGCCGTTTTGCAGTGCCACCACAATTTGATCAGCATTTTGGATAACGTGTTTATTGGTAAGAATATAACCGTCTTTCGTCATAATCACGCCAGAACCTAAGTTATTTACCTGTAATTGATCGCTGTCATTAATG
Source organism: Parahaemophilus parainfluenzae (assembly GCA_963516375.1). Lineage (GTDB taxonomy): Bacteria > Pseudomonadota > Gammaproteobacteria > Enterobacterales > Pasteurellaceae > Haemophilus_D > Haemophilus_D parainfluenzae_AG. Next base: position 74,356 of record CAUQBI010000006.1, read on the forward strand.
CTGGCAGAAGAGAAAGAGCGGTTGTACACATTCACCACAGCAGGAGAAGCAATTCTCACGGCACTGTTGAACGAAACGATATCATCAGCAGAGAAAAGGCTGCTGTTATTGAGCTTAGGAACGGCAAATAAAATAACACCTGCCGCAGCAAGCCCCCAAAGGGCGGAGTGGAAAAGTTTTTTTAACATTTTTTATTCTTTTATTAATAAGTTAGGTAAATAACTAAGTTTTAAATCATCCCCAATTCTTTCACATTCTTGCAGTTGCCACAATGGGGCATCAGCAAGTTTTTCCAAATGCGGAAGTTGGCATAATCCTCGAGCTTTATCTCCCAAGAGTTTCGGGGCGACATAAATGATTAATTCATCTACAGCATGTTGTTCAATCAAGCTACCCGCTAAATTGGCACCGGCTTCAACCCAAACAGAATTCACTTGTTTCTTGCCTAATTCTGTCATCAACATATCGAAATCATAGTTTTCTGGCAGTAACATTTGCTCACAGAAATCAGGGAATACAGACATATCTCGTGGAATTGAACCCACAAGCCAAACTGGCGAATGGGTATGGAATAATTGATGGCTTGGTTGAACTCGATTTTTAGAATCTAAGATCACACGAATAGGCTGACGCACAGTATCTTCAGCATATTCTGCTTTTAAATCATCGGGGAATTGATTCCAACGCACGTTCAAGCTTGGATCATCGGCTAACACGGTGGCACTTGTTGATAAAAGTGCGGTCGCTTTGGCTCGCATTTTTTGTACATCCGCACGGGCTGCGTCACCTGTGATCCACTTGCTTTCACCACTCGCCATGGCTGTTCGACCATCTAAACTCATGGCTAATTTTAGCTGCACATAAGGCTTGCCAGTTCGCATGCGTTTGAGAAAACCTTTATTTAAGGCTTCAGCTTGTTCATTCAATAAATTGACCGCACTTGGTATGCCTGCATCAGCTAACATTTTTAAGCCCTTGCCTGCCACTTGCGGATTAGGATCTGCCATGGCGGCAACAACTCGACTGACACCCGCTTCAATTAAACCTAATGCACAAGGTGGTGTGCGACCATAATGAGAACAAGGTTCAAGTGTCACATACGCAGTTGCGCCTTTAGCTTTCTCACCGGCATCTGCCAACGCCACACGTTCTGCATGAGGCTGACCGGCTTTAAAATGAAACCCTTTCCCGACAATTTCACCGCATTTAACTAACACACATCCTACGGATGGATTCGGCGTAGTGGTGTACTGCCCTTTTGCCGCAAGCTCAAGAGCCAGTTGCATAAATTTCACGTCATCAGGGGAAAAGGTGTCACTCATATTAATCCTTTAAGCTTTCAATCTCTTTGGTGAATTCATTGATATTATCAAAGCTCAAATAAACAGACGCAAAACGGATATACGCCACTTTATCTAATTCTTTCAGCTCATTCATGGCTAATTTGCCCACGAGATGACTTGGCACTTCGCGCTCACCTGTCGCACGTAATTGGATAATAATATGGCTGATGGCTTTTTCCACATCATCCGAACTTACAGGGCGTTTTTCTAACGCATGTTGAATACCGCTACGCAATTTATCTTCGTTAAACGGCTCGCGTGACCCATCATTTTTAATAATTTTTGGCACCACTAATTCGGCCGTTTCAAAGGTGGTAAAGCGTTCATGACAATTCCCGCATTCCCGACGACGACGCACTTGATACCCATCAGAAACCAAACGGCTGTCAATCACCTTAGTTTCTTCAGTTGAACAAAACGGACAACGCATTTTAGCTCCTTTTCAAAATGATTCTTAAGCTAACATCTTATCAAAAATCCAAGATCTTTTCGATCTGAAGATCCGCGTTAAGACAACATTTCTCCAAACCAAGAAGTAGTTTGTTTCACCAACTGCAAAAGACCATCCTGCGATTTAAATTGTTCTGTTTGCCCCAATACCCTTACCCAATAAGGATCGGCTTTTCTATAACCATAGTTATCATCTTTCGCAAGGGATTCGATATTCGTTAAAACATTGTCAAAATTGACCGCACTTTCATCTTTTTCAATAAACTTCGCTATATTTTCCGTTGGAATGAGCTGAATTTGTTGCTGGCTTTGTAAATAAGCCTCGACATACATTTTCAGTTTCTCAAGTGCGGTTGATTTTTCTATTGCTTTTAATGTTAAATCCTTATCTTTAGCGATAATGCGTGGTGGCTGAGCGTTCTCTTTTGTCGCCAGTTGAATGAGATAATAAAGCCATGGACGAATGCGATAACGATCTTTATATTTTGCAAATCGCCATTCGATTATCTGATTTTCATCGCCAAATAATGGCTCCATATAGCCAAACAAGCGAATATTGCCTTGTGCTGTTTCCACCACAAAATCGACACTCTCACTATGTGGTGAAGAATAATCCTTAATTTTCTCTTTAAAAGCCAATACATCAGCACGAATGGATTGCGCACAAACTTCCGCAAACTCGCCGCGTGGCATGATGCCTTTCACTCGCTGTTTCGCAAAATAATCGTTAAATTGCGCTTCCTCTAAATGCAATAACTCATTATTAATGCGATAACGATCCAAACCATTTAACGTGAAGTTTTCACTTTCTTCAATGCGATCGTCTTCATCTCGGAAATACACGCCAAGCTGCTTTTCAAAAAAGAATTTCACTGGATTTTCAACAAAACTCACAAAACGATCGAGCTCAATTTCCGCTATTGGCTCTTGATTTTCGCCCATCGGCACAACAAATTCATGACATTTTCTTTCTTGGAATTGAGCAATCGGCAACCATTTTTTCGCAAAAGAGCGGTTAATTTTCCCTTCATGTTGGAAATTGCTTGGACTAAACGCCGTCATTGGATGTTGTTCAATCTTCAAGCCATCGTCTGAATAATGATTAATATAATCAAGCAACTGGCTCACCAATACTGAAGGCTCTTTGGGTTGATTATCAATAATCGAACAGCCCACATAACTCACATAAAAATGGGATCTTGCGGCTAGCAAAGTCTCAAGGAATAAGTAACGGTCATCATCTCGACGAACACGATCGCCTTTTTGATAATGATATTGCATCAAGTCAAAACTATTTGGCGTATGACTGCGTGGGTAATCCGCCTCATTCATTCCGAGCAAACACACCACTTTGAAAGGAATAGAGCGCATAGGTAAAAGTGTGCAGAAATTCACTTTTCCTGCTAAGAAACGAAGGCTATTTGGCGTTTCTTCTAAACGTGCAGACATCACTTCCGCAATGACATCCGCTTGCAAAGTTTCTTCAAAATTAACGGTCTGCAAATCATCGACAAAGGCATTGATACAATCTTGAATATAAAATAAGGTATCCGCAGTTTCTTCATTTTGCACAAAAAAATCCGTCAAAAGTGCGGTCAATTTTTCACGCCATTTTTGAATGTTGTGTGCTTTTTGCAAATCTTGATGCCATTTATTTAAGGCAGTAAAAAATTGATTTACCGCACCAACTAACTGCCCTTTCAATCCATAGCTACTATCAAGTCCAAGGCTGTCTTGCCAAACACCTTGTTCTTCACGCATCGCATAGCCTAAGGTCATACGTTCAAGCCCTGCCTGCCACGCGTTAAAATTCAGTGTATTCTGAAATTTTTCCAAACCAAAGCGAATGCCCGACTCTTTCACCCATTCACGGATTTGCTCGAGATCGGCAAGCGCAATATTAAAACGCTCACGGATAGCCGGAATATCTAATAAAGCCAGTACCTCTTCTGCGCTAAACTGACTTTCTTTTAAATTTAACAGGGAAAGATAGCTCGACACGATCACATCACTTTCAGATAATTTACTGTCAGAAATTGAGAACGGAATAACAGGTGCATCTGCACTATTCGCCCCAAAGACAGCCTGAATATAAGGCGTATATTGGTTAACATCGGCAACCATGACCACCACATCTTTTGGTGTAATCTGTTCTTCTTTTGGTTTATGTTGATTCTGATTAAATAAATCCAATAAATAATCATGCAGCACTTCAACTTCCCGCATGGCACTATGACAAGATTTCATTACTAAAGAGCGGTCATTTTTCGCGATATTTAATGCTCCATGACTTAACGTCAAAATTTGATTTTGGAGCTGCCCTAACAACGTCTTTTCAGGAAGTTCTGCATAGTAATCACGGGAAATAGCTTGAATATTTTCCTCATCTCGCACTAATTGATAGAGAAAATCTCGTCCCATTTTTCCCCAAGAGGCTAAAAGCGGATTTCCGCTGAACAATTCTTCTTGTTGATTGGTGTAATCAAGGTCGGCAGGTTCCCATGACACTTGCTCGGCTGAAATTAAAGGCTTCACATCGTTGGTTTCTTGCACGAAACGCTGTCTTTCTAATAAATAGGATTTACTCAGATCTCGCAAATCACCCCAATATTCTTGACATGGATTATTGAAGAATAAATGTACATCTGTTTTAGCTGAAATACCTTGGAAAATATTGAGATAAACCGTTGGCAATGCTGGAATACCAAAAATAAAAATACGTTCTGGTAAGTTGAGCGTCGCATTGGGATCACGACATAATGCTAAAAATTGTTGATTGAGTGCAGCACGATGTTTCGCTTTTCCGTTGAAATCACGTTGAACATCATCCACCAAGGCTCGCCATAAAATTCCCTGCCAATGAATATTGCCTTTAATTTGAGAAAGAAAGGTAGGATTTAACGCCGAAAGGCACTGCTTTTGCTGATTAATTTGAGCCAAGATTTTTTCATCGTTATTTTCTTCCCATGCGGCAATCCATTCAGGGCGATAGACGAGATATTGGTCAAATAAATCGGCAACTTTTAGGCTTAATTGATAAAGTTTTTGCTGTTCTGATGCCGGTGAGGACGCTAAATATTTTTTTAATGGTTCAAATTCTTTTTGCTGTAAAAAAGTAGGGATTAATCGCATTAATCGCCATAACGTTGAATCTTTTTCAAAAGGGTTTTGCGTGGAAACATTCGGCAAATTATCAGCGTAAAGTCTCCAAATAAAACTGGAAGGCATGGGGAATTGGAAATTCGCTGCAACGCCGCGTTTTTTAGCAATTTCCATTTGTAACCATTGTGCCATACCCGGACTTTGCACCAACACAATGTCAGACTGAAATGGATCATGTTGCGGTAAATTTTCCAACAGCGAAACTAAAATATCCTTTTGAATTTCCGGTTGGTTTGAATAATAAGTAACGAACAAAGTAACGCCCTTTTGAAAGCAAAAACAATGCGTTATTTTACTCGGTTTTCAATAAAAATTCACCTTGAGGATAGCGTATATTCACTTGATGATGACTGCATTGAATTGCAAATTGAATACCATTTTGTTGTATGCTATTTTCACAAGACAAGCCTAAAAACTGACGTTGAGCCTGATTTTCAGCAATTTGAATCGCCTGAAATTCTTGAAAAATTCTGACCGCACTTTTCCGTTGCTCCGTCGTCCATCGATTAAAGATCAAAAATAACCCGCTGAAAATCGATAAGGCTAATAAAAGTGACATTAACGACATGCCTTTATTCACTTTGATCTTGTGCACTTAAATCACTCCAACTTTTATCCACCAAACGCCATTGGCTATATTCTTGTACGAGTTTTGTCACCACGGCTTTACCATAAGCCACCGTCACGCCCTCCCCTAACTTGAGCGAACCACCTGTAATCACTGCACCGCTTATTCGTCCTTTGCCAGTTAAAGTTAAATCTCCTTCTGCTAACAAAATGCCACTCACATTCCCTTTAATTTCTAATTGGTTTTGCGTTATCCAATACACTTGTGGTGTTTTTTGAGCAGTTAAAGTCGTATCTACTTTCACAAAGTGCGGTTGAAAATCAGCTTGTTTTTCGCTAGAAATAAAATCTCGCAGCATATTTTCATTAATGCCTTTTGTGGGCGATTTCTTAAATAACTCTGCTGGTTTACACCAAACAGAATAGGCGACTTTATCCTCTGCCCCATTAGACTCGAAAAAGACTTGTTTCACTTTTTCAGCACCATTTAAAGGCAAGTTTTGGCAAATGTGCGTTTGTTGCTGCTGACTGATTTTCTGTAAAGGAAGGCTTTGTTCTACATAATATTTTCGCTGACTCATTTGAGATCGAAAAAATGCAAAGATCTGTTCATCAAATAATAAGATCAGCGCCAATAAGCCTGAAAGTAAAATCAGAGCTGTCAGTGTCACAATCCCTTTTTTCATCATCATTCTTCTTGATTTAATAAAGGCACTACAAGCGAAGTTTCATATTGAATATGCTTATATGCGGTAAGATGCCCTGTGAGTTTAATTTCAATCCCTTTCCCTGCCTTTAACCAATCAAAACGTAATTGAGAGATCTCAAACTCTTTTTCATCCAATAAATCTGTCCATCCACCACCGGCATTACAAGCTGATTGCGCTAAGGCTCGCTGACACTCTGCTGAACGACAATCCGCATTTACCGCATTTTTATAAGTTTGTTTGGTTTCGATCATTTTCTCGTTAAGTTTGTAACCAAACAGCTCTTTTTCGATATTTTTCGCCACATTTTTAACACCATTTACGCAGGTATTCTTGGTGTATTTTTCACCAATACAACCATTGCTATTCAAATCATAAAAAAATAAGACACAGCTATTTGACGGAGCATTATCAGCTTGAGCAATGGTTATTGCTGAACCCTTTTCGTCTAATTCAAATAAAGCGAGATTATCTTCGATGAGTTTTTGGTTTGCGGCTCGAAAGCCTACGCGACGCAGATCTTTTCCGATGAGTTGAATTGTGCGTTGTAATTCCGCTTGTAATTTGAGTTGTAACATTAAACGCTGATTTTGCTGTTGAGTTTGGGCATAAAACTGTGCAACCAATAACAATAATAAAGCAGATAAGCCAAGTGAAACCAATAAACTTACCAATGTTTCGCCTTTTAATGGTTTCATCTTGTACATGCACTCGCCGCTTGATCAGACTTTAATTTAATACTGCCGACATTGAAAAAAGAGAACAAGGTTCGATGCTCTTCAGCCTGTAACATAAAACAATTTGTTTCCATGGTATTTCTTGCCCCATTAAATTTCACCGCCACTTCTGACGGATATAATTTAGGGCCTATAAGCATCGTTTTTCCTTCAAAATAAGGATAGTAAAAATGTGCATAAAGGTTTTTAGGACAATTCTGGGGATGAAAACAATCACAAAAATGATCGTTTTTTACTTGAGCAGTAATACACCAACGTTGATTTGCCCTATCTTGATTGGCCAAAATAAACCAAATCGCTGATGAATTTTCTGCCCTCGCTTGGATATTACGTAAGAAAAAATAAAGCCGTTGTTGCTCTTTTTCGAGAAAATATTTGGGATCGTTTTTCTGCCATTTGGGCAATGTAAACGTCAACGTTAAGCTTAAAATAAATAATACAATCAAGGTTTCTAATAAAGTTATCCCTTTATACATAAAATGCCTTCTTTTTTGACCGCACTTTAAAATTCCTTTAGAAGAAAGCCAAATTAGCTACGTTATTTTTGCGATACCGATCGCAAATTTCCTTTAAAAAACGGGAAAAACCATGAATTAGACATTTTCAACTGGCTATTTACTAAAACTCCCTTATAATAGGCGACCTATTATCTGTTCTTTAAAATCTGGTGGAAATATGAATCCAATGTTAAATATCGCTATTCGTGCGGCACGAAGAGCGGGCAACGTGATTGCTAAAAACTATGAGCGCCGTGATGACATCCAAACAAGTAAAAAAGGTATTAATGATTATGTGACCAGCGTCGATAAAGCCGCTGAAGCTGAGATCATTGAAATCATTCAAAAATCTTATCCTGATCATACAATTATCAGTGAAGAACGTGGTGCATTAGAAGGCAAAGACAGTGATATTCAATGGGTAATTGATCCACTAGATGGCACAACCAACTTCGTAAAAGGTTTGCCACATTTCTCCGTTTCTATTGCTATCCGTGTAAAAAACCGTACCGAAGTGGGTGTGGTTTACGATCCTATTCGTAATGAATTATTCACCGCTGTACGTGGTGAAGGCGCAAAATTAAATGAAGTGCGTTTACGTGTAGATAGCCAAAATGAACTTAACGGGGCGATTTTAGCCACCGGTTTCCCATTCAAACAACCAAGCTTAATGCCAACTCAATTTGCTATCATGAATAACTTAATTGATGAAGCTGCCGATTTCCGTCGTACGGGTTCTGCCGCATTAGACCTTTGCTATGTGGCTTCTGGTCGCGTTGACGGTTATTTCGAAATGGGCTTAAAACCTTGGGATTGCGCAGCGGGTGATTTAATCGTGCGTGAAGCAGGCGGTTTAGTGTGTGATTTCAATGCGGGGCACAGCTATTTACGCTCAGGCAACATCGTGGCTGCACCAGCGCGTATTTTAAAAGAAATGCTGAATAAAATTCAGCCTTGCCTAACTGAACAAGTGAAGTAAGACTCAATAAAAAGTGCGGTAGATTTCACCGCACTTTTTTTATGACTAATTTCTGTCGAGTGGCTTTCTGTTTTCTTCCGTTTCCGGCTCCAGATCCAATTTTGCCATAAGAAGTTGATCGCCATCTTCTTCTGGGTTGCCTGTCACTAACAATTTATCGCCATAGAAAATGGAATTCGCTCCCGCCATAAAGCACATGGCTTGCATTTCTTCACTCATGCCTTGACGACCTGCAGAAAGACGAACATAACTTTTCGGCATGGTAATACGCGCAACCGCAATAGTACGAACAAACTCCGTCCAATCTAAATCAGCCGCTTCTGCCATTGGTGTGCCTTCCACTTTCACTAATTGGTTAATCGGCACTGACTCAGGCTGCGGATCAAGATTTGCCAAACTTGCAATGAGACCTGCTCGCTCTTTACGGGTTTCATTCATCCCCACAATACCGCCACAGCAAACTTTCAAACCAGCATGACGCACTTTTCCTAGTGTACTTAAACGATCATCAAAACGGCGTGTGCCAATGACATTGTGATAATTCTCTGGCGCGGTATCTAGATTGTGGTTGTAATAATCCAATCCTGCATCTTTTAACTCTTCCGCCATACCATCTTGCAACAACCCAAAGGTACCGCAAGTTTCTAAGCCAATATCTTTTACCGCACGAATAATCGCCGTCACTTTTTCCATATCTTTAGGCTTAGGACCACGCCATGCTGCGCCCATACAAAAACGTCCTGCACCACGCGCTTTCGCAATTTTGGCTTTTTCGACAATTTCATCAATATCCAAGATCTGCTGATTTTGTACACCTGTTTGATAACGCGCTGATTGAGGACAATAGCCACAATCCTCTGGACAACCACCCGTTTTAATCGACATCAACGTCGATAACTGTATCGCGCCAGGGTTGAAATGCTCTCGATGCACTTGAGCTGCACGATAGACTAATTCTAAAAAAGGGGTTTCAAATAGCGCTTCGACTTTACAAACAGACCAATACTCTACTGAAGGATGCGGTGTAATGGATGAAAGCTGTACTACATTTGTTGTGGTCATTATATTTTCCTCGTTTAAGCTATGTCGCTTTTATTAAGTTGAGCATATTACTCTGCAATATGATAAAAAGAGATCAGATCACTTTTCCTTGATGAATTTCAATCACTCGATCAATATGCCGTTCAATTTCTTTGGGTTGATGCGTCACCAATAACATGGTGAGCTTTTTTTCTTCACATAATTGATCCATTAAATCTTGCATCTCAATGCGTAATTTAGGATCAAGTGCGGAAAAAGGCTCATCCAATAATAAAATCGGTTTATCTCGTAGCAAACAGCGCGCCAGTGCCACTCGCTGTTTTTGTCCTCCTGAAAGTGCGGTCGGTTTTCTCGTTAAAAAATCCTGTAAATTGACCGCACTTGCAGCTTGTTCTACAAGTGCTTTTTCTTCTGCATTTAAGGCTAAATTCGGTTTTAAACCTAAAGCTATATTCTCTTCTACGGAAAGATGAGTAAAGAGATTGTTTTCCTGAAATAGCATGGAAACGGGGCGTTCAAAAGGTGCCGTTTTAGTATGATTTTCACCATTGAGCCAAATCTCACCACTATCGGCATATTCAAAGCCGGCAATTAAATTCAGCAAGGTACTTTTTCCTGCGCCACTTTCACCAATGATGGCGATTTTTTCCTGGGCTTGAATCTGTAAATCAAATACCATCGGCATGGATTGATAATTGAAGACCACATTATTTAATTTAATCATTTTGTTCCTTCTGTCCTTCAATAAACATAAATAAACCTAAACATAAGCCCAATAAAATCAATGCCGTCACTGCCGCTTCTTGGCTTCGATATTGCCCGATTTGTTGATAAAGCAAATGAGGCAACGAAGTAAAATCAGGGCTACCAAATAAAGCTATTGCCGTAAAATCGCCGAGTGATAAAGTCGTTGCGAGTGCCAAGGCATATTTCAACGGTGCTTTTAGTAGCGGATATTCAATTAAACGAAAACGCTGCCAACCCGTAATATTCAGCGATAAACAGAGTTTTTCATAATATTGCATCGATTGATTCATTGGTGTATTGAGAATTTTGATAACAAATGGCAAGGCAGCCAAGGCGTTACAAACAGATACCACCACAAACAAATGCCCTGCTGAAAAATCAATATCTTGTAACCAAAGGAATAAGCCGACTGCTAAGACAATCGTCGGAATGGCTAAAATCATCATGCCCCCCGTTAAAATTAAGTGGGCTAATTTAGGGTGATATAACCATTGTAGCTGACGGGAGAGTAACAATAAGAAGAATCCAAATAATACTGATAAAATCCCGGCTGTCGGTGCCATAGTTAATGAATAAGCAAGCGCCTTCCATAATTGTGGATTTTGCCAATAGCCAAATAATTGGGTCGCAGACAAACCTTGAAAAACAATATTGAATAAGGGACTTAAAATAAATAAGCACACCGAGAATAAGACAAAAACATGTCCAAATTTGACCGCACTTGAAACAGGTAAAACCCATCGATAACGTTGCGAAATCTGCGTTTCAGGTGCTTTCACCCAATATTGTGAAAGCGAAAATAACGCAAAACAAAACGCAAATTGTACAAGCGCAAAAAGTGCGGCTTTGGGTAAATCAAATTCAAAGAAAATAGCTTGATAAATCGCAACTTCTAGCGTGCTGTTTTGTGGCCCGCCACCCAGTGCCAACACTATCGTAAAACTGGTGAAACACAGCATAAAAATCAGCACAAAGGCAGAGACTATTTGGCTTTTCAAATAAGGCCATTCAATTAAACGAAAAAATGTGAAACCTTTAATATTCAATTGTGCCGCGAGTTGATGCTGTTCGGTCGGTACACTTTGCAAAGCCTGCAAACTCATTCGTGCCGCTAAAGGAATATTAAAAAATAAATGGGCAATGAGAATGCCGTTTAAACCATAAATGGAGGGTTTCCACGAAATACCTAAGGTTTGCAGCAGTTGTACTAGCCAACCGGCTGTGCCATAAATACCAATTAGACCGAAAATAGCCAGTAATGCCGGCAAAACAAACGTGAGAGAAAAAATGCGTAAAATGAGCGATTTGCCTTTGAAATCTAAATAGAAAAAAGCGCGGGCAAATAAAGCTCCAATTACGCTAGAAAGCAAGGCTGACAAGAATGCCTGCCCAATACTAAAAGCGATAACTTGATGCAGATAATCGTCTTTTAAAAAATCAGATAAGGCATAATCACTTCCTACTGAAAAAACCGCAGAAAGGGAAAATCCATAAAGTAAAACGATGAAAAAAATAACCGCACTTCCGCCCAAATAATGGCGAGGACGAAAATGCGGATGTTGCAATAAGCTCATTAATACTATTTAGATAAGGCTTTTTGCCATTGATTGATCCAGCCTTTAAGCTGCTCACTTGTTACCGTTGTGGTATCTAAAATACGCATTGATTTTGCACGAGAATTAAGCGCATCAATATGACTTTCGATACTGGTCTCTACCACAGGTAACATCACATTATTTTTAGCAATATCCGCTTGAGCTTGCGGTGAAAGTAAGAATCCTAAAAATTCATCAGCACAGGCATTATTACGGTTAGCGACTTTTGCTGCAACTTCAACTTGTAATACGCTACCCTCTGCAAATTCCGTTGCCACATAATTGTCTTTTTGTTCAGAAAGAATATGGTAAATCGGTGAAGTATTGACGCTTAAAACCAGATCACCTTCGCCTTTTAAGAAGGCGCCATAAGACTCAGTCCAACCTTTTGTAACCGTGACCGTATGTTTAGAAAGGGTTTTCCAAGCATTTGCGACATCTGCTGCTGGATAAACGGCATTCATCCAAAGTAATAGACCACGTCCAATACTGCTTGTGCGTGGATCTTGATATAACACTTTAAGATCTTGACGCTCAACTAATTCTTTTAAGCTCTTTGGTGGGTTTGCCAATTTATTCTTGTCATAAATAAACGCATATTGTGCATAATCAAATGGCAAGAACGTGTGATTTTCCCATTTAATAGGTAAACGTAACTGGCTTAAATCCACTTTATTTGGCTCAAAAATATTGAGTTTTTGTGCATCTTCAATTTGATAGCTATCTAAACCGAGCACCACATCTGCTTTAATTTTTTTACCTTCTAGACGAACACGGTTAAACAAGGTGCCATTATTGTCAAAAGCCACATAATTCAGCTTACATTGCGGGAATTGTTGTTCAAAAGCCGCTTTAACTTTTGGTCCGGCACTCCAATCAGCACTAAATGAATCATAAGTATAAACATCTAATGTTTGAGGAGCAGCTTGTGCGAAAGCGGAAGCAGTAAAAAGTGCGGTTAAAATGGGAAGCGTTTTGTTCATTATGCGTTCTCCTTATTTTTGCATAACGAAACAGCATAATGAGATGATTAGTTTCCTACGCCAGCATTATCTGTTTCAGGTTCACGGGTATTTCTCAGCCATTAATATAGGCACCCCGACTAATGCGATGTAGTCTATCTTAAGGAAATTTAATCAACAAGTTATTTCATTTAAAAATGTTAATTCGATCACACTTTTATATCTGATTCATCATTTTTTGAGCAAAAGAAAACCTGCTAAAAAGCAGGTTTATCTTGATAATCTGTCATCAATTAAGCTTGATGTTTAGCAGCGACTTCGCTTAATAAAGTTTGAAGTTCGCCAGCTTGATACATTTCTAAAATAATATCACAACCACCAATTAACTCACCTTCTACCCATAATTGTGGGAAAGTTGGCCAGTTTGCATAAGCCGGTAATTCAGCACGAATATCTGGGTGTTGAAGAATATCAACATAGCCGAAAGGCACTTTGCAATTCATTAATGCTTCAGATGCACGCGCAGAGAAACCACAAGAAGGTAATTTTGGTGAACCTTTCATGTAAATTAAAATTGGGTTTTCAGCGATTTGTTTTTTGATTTTGTCTAACGTTTCCATAATGTTCCTTGTTCAAATAAATATGAATAGGGCACTATTCTAGCATAAGATAGAACCTGAGTGAAAGACTTGGTCTTACCAACTTCCACCAGCTCCGCCGCCGCCAAAGCCACCGCCACCAAAGCCACCACCGGAAGAACCACCGCCACCGAAGCCTCCACCAAATCCGCCTCCGAAACCGCCACCACGGCGACGAGAAATCGTACTTTGACGAATGATTTTATTCAGTTGGTCACGTTGATTCGGGCTAATATAGACTTCATCTTTGTGATATTGGAATTCACCAAATAATACAATAGCAATAAATGCCAATACCATTAAGAATGGGATGTACTTATCGAACGCATCTTCTTCAACTTGTGCCGCATCAAACTCACCTTTACTTGCCGCAATAATTTGGTTTAAGCCATCATTAATACCTTGGGCATATTGACCTTGTTTAAATTGTGGCAAAATGGCCGAACGGATAACTTGCGATAAAAAAGCATCCGGCAGTACGCCTTCTAAACCTTGCCCTGTTGCGATAAAAACTTTGCGATCATTTTTCGCAATCAGCATCAACACGCCATTGTTCAGATTTTTACGCCCAATGCCCCATTTATCACCTAAAGCAAAGGTATAATCAGCAATTTCATATTCACCGGTTGTCGGAACCAAAACAACAGCGATTTGTGAACTCGTTTCTTTACTATAAGCAATCAGTTTATTTTCTAAAATTTGCTTATGTTCTGATGAAAGTGTGTTGGTGTAATCGTTTATGTAATGGAAAGGATTTGGTGCAGGCGGAAATTCTGCCGCAACAACCATTTGAGCAAAAAAAACAAGGCTAAAAACAACCGCACTTTTCATAAAAGATAAAAGCTTAGCCATTAATAATTACCTCATTAGATAATTCATTCACATCATCAGGCTGAATAGGGAAATGGCGAGATAAAATATCACTGATACGATAAATCGCATCGACAATACCTTGTGTATAAGCTTTTTGTTTAAACTGCTCAATCATTAAATCGCATTGTAACTGCCAATAAGCCACATCAACAAATTGATGAATGCCTTTATCACCTACGATTGCACAGAGATGATTTTTATATCCCACATAAATCAACACGGCATTTTGTGCCGCTGTTTTATGCATTTCCAGTTCATCAAACACTTCTAAAGCACGTTCCATTGCAGACAGTTGTGCTGAAGCCTTTGGTACTTTGCGTTCAATATAAACACGTAACTCAGCCGAACTTAAGCTTTCGAGGCGACTAATCGCCGCCTCGATTTGCTTTTTATCTACCGGAATTCTGGAAAAGAATGGCATATAAATAAACCTTAGTTAAAGTTTACAGTTGGTGCGTTTTCAGCGCCTGCAGCTGATTTAAAGTAAGGTTTAGCTTTAAAACCAAAAATCATTGCTGCTAATTTAGTTGGGAATTGACGTACTTGTTCATTATAGATACGTGCAGCCTCATTAAATTGATTTCGTGCCACATTGATACGATTTTCAGAGCCTTCTAGTTGATCTTGTAACTTCATAAAAGCATCATTGGCTTTTAACTGAGGATATTGTTCTACAGTTACAAGTAAACGAGATAATGCTGAACCCACTTGATTTTGGTTTTGTTGGAATTCGTTTAATTGTTCCTCCGTTAAATTAGACGGATCAATTTTAGTTTGTGTCGCTTTTGCTCGCGCTTCGATCACATTGGTTAATGTTTGTTGTTCAAAATTAGCTTGCCCTTTTACAGTATTTACTAAGTTTGGAATTAAATCTGCGCGACGTTGATAAGATGATTCAAGGCTTGCCCAAACAGAGTCTATTTTAGTTTCTGCTTGTACTAGGCTGTTATAGCTAAACATTAAACCTGCAGCAACAGCGATAATAATCAAGATAATCCACTTTTTCATTCAAAAATTCCTTCAATTATAGGTTTAATTTATATAAGAAAAGACCTAAACCGAAGTTTAGGTCTTCTAATGTTAATCCGTTAATGGATAACTAAATAAAATTATTTAGTACCGTTAACTGCGATTTCAACACGACGGTCTGGTGCTAAACAAGCGATAAGCGCTTTACGACCTTTAACCGCGTCACAAGTAGAACCTGTAACTGGGTTAGCTTTACCGTGACCAACTGCAGAGATGCTTTGAGCTGGAACACCTTTAGCTACTAAGTAGTTAGCTACAGAGTCTGCACGACGTTGTGATAATTTCACGTTTGGTGCATCTTTACCGATACGGTCTGTATAACCAGCAACAGCTACGTTAGCGTTGTTGATTTGAGCGATTTCACCGTAGATACCGTCTAAAGTTGCTTTAGCTTGTGGTTTTAAGTTAGCTTTACCGAAAGCGAAAGTTACATCAGAGCTTAAGTTGAAAGTTTTGCTTACAACTTCAGGTGCAACAACCGGAGCAGCACCTTGACCGAAACGGTAAGATAAACCAGCGTTGATAGAACCGATCCATGGGTTATAGTCTTGAGAACTATTGTGAGTATCTTGAGTACGTAATTTACCTACGCGAGCTAACCATTGGTATTCTAAACGTAATGCTAACTCTGGTAATGAAGGTAATGCATATTCGAAACCAGCAGCGAACACTGGAGAAACGCGTAAGCTGTGACGACCTTCTTCGTGATCACGTGCACCAGTTGCTGTGTCATAGAATTTGTAGTCTGAACGTACTAAAGCTGCACCAGCACGACCGTAGAAGTCTAAACCTTCTAAAGCAGAAGTTAAACCACCAAGACCATAGCTACCTTTTAAGCTTAAGTGAGCACCGTGGTTAGTGTGTTTGAATGCTACTTTACCAGCATCTTTGAATTTAACACGACCGAAGTCATCATAACCTAATTCTACCGCTAAACCTAAGTTATCACGGTTTAATACTTGGTAACCACCAAATACACCGTAAGTAACAGAGTTACGGTTGTAACCAGCACCAAATTCAGAGTATTCGTTTGTTGGGTTAACTACAGTATTAGCTTTGATACCATCGTGGAAAGATGCTTGACCAGCTTTAACACCTGCATAGAAAGTGTTTTCTTGTGGAGCTGCTTGAGCTACTGAAGCTGCTGCTAAACCAGCAACGACTAATGCGATTGCAGTTTTTTTCATTTTGATGTCCTCTATTTAGTCATCGTTATTAATTAAGAAAAGTTTCCTTGTTTATTGTGAACTTTATAAAAAAGAAACACTCTAAACATTGCTTAACTAGGGTTTTGAATTTGCCCTAACTTATCCTTTTGACAAATTCAATTCCTTTGCCATAGCCAAAGGAACGTTCAAAAGTATGGTTATTATCCTATAAAAACACCAAAGATCAAACTTTTTTTGCCCTTTTTGGTTATTTTATAGACAAACAACCCCTAAAATGAACATTCATTCACAAAAATCGGGTTAATTTTTAACCCGATTTCTATTCTAACAAAAAATATCTTTTGTTCAAATCGACTTTTTTTTGAGCTTCATATATCATCAAATTCACTTTCTTCTCTATTTATATGTGAGTGATTTTATGTTGCCCCGTCTTTCTAATGTGCCACAACTTAATAACGTGGTAAGTGATTATCTTAGCGAACTCCAAAAACAGCATTTTGAAGGTGATATTGCATCAAATTATGCCGACCGTTTAAGTCTCTCGACAGATAACAGCGTCTATCAACAACTTCCACAGGCTATTTTGTTCCCTAAATCTGTTGCCGATGTAGTACGTATCACCAAATTAGCCAATAAAGAGAAATACCTTCAGCTAACTTTCACACCTCGCGGTGGTGGCACGGGCACCAATGGGCAATCTATTAACAACAATATTATTGTTGACCTCTCTCGCCACATGACAAGCATTTTAGAGCTTAATATAGAAGAACGTTGGGTTCGCGTGCAGGCGGGCGTAGTAAAAGACCAACTAAACCAATTTTTAAAACCTCACGGCTTATTCTTTGCGCCAGAACTCTCTACCAGTAATCGAGCAACACTAGGTGGCATGATTAATACCGATGCCTCCGGTCAAGGTTCATTACAATATGGGAAAACCTCCGATCACGTTTTAGCATTACGTTCTGTTTTAATGAATGGTGAAATATTAGATACAAGTGCGGTCAAATCTGAGGATGTTTTAGAAAACTACCCGCTTGCAGAAAATGGTAAAACGCTACATCAAACGATTTTCCAACGTTGTAAAGAGAAGCGAGCCTCAATCATTCAAGATTTACCACAACTCAATCGCTTTCTCACCGGTTACGATCTTAAGAATGTCTTTAATAAAGATGAAAGTGAATTTAACCTCACCCGAATTTTAACGGGCTCAGAAGGTTCACTTGCGTTTATCTGCGAAGCCAAACTCAATTTATTGCCGATTCCTAAATATCGCACCTTAATTAATGTGAAGTACAGCTCATTTGATGCAGCACTTCGCAACGCACCTTTTATGGTGAAAGCCAATGCCCTTTCCGTTGAAACCGTCGATTCCAAAGTGCTGAACCTTGCTAAGCAAGATATCATTTGGCATTCAGTGAAAGAGCTTTTAACAGAAGAAGAACAAAATCCAATTCTGGGTTTAAACATTGTGGAATATGCGGGCAACAATCAAGCCAAAATCGACAGCCAAGTGACCGCACTTTGTCAGCAATTAGATGAAAAAATTGCACAAGGCAAAGATCATATTATCGGTTATCAACTTTGTTCTGACCTGCCTTCTATTGAACGTATTTACGCCATGCGTAAAAAAGCGGTGGGGCTATTGGGGAATGCGAAAGGTGCAGCCAAACCGATTCCTTTTGTGGAAGATACCTGTGTGCCACCAGAACATCTTGCGGATTACATTGCAGAATTTAGAGCTTTATTAGATAGCCATAATCTGCAATACGGGATGTTTGGCCATGTTGACGCTGGCGTATTGCACGTTCGCCCCGCTTTAGACCTATGCGATAAAGAACAAGTCAAACTCTTTAAACAAATTTCAGATGAAGTGGCAGAACTCACGGTGAAATACGGCGGTTTGTTATGGGGGGAACACGGCAAAGGCGTACGCTCTCATTATGGGGAGAAATTCTTTACACCTGAACTTTGGCAGGAATTGCGTTATGTGAAATTCTTATTTGATCCAAATAATCGTCTCAACCCAGGCAAAATCTGTACGCCACTTCATAGCGATGCGGAACTCTATTCGATTCTCTCGCCGATGCGTGCGGACAATGATCGTCAAATCCCGATTCAAATGCGAGATGAATTCAAAGGCGCGATAAATTGTAACGGCAACGGACTTTGCTTTAACTTTGATGAGCACAGCATTATGTGCCCTTCCATGAAAGTGAGTAAAAATCGCGTATTCTCACCAAAAGGACGAGCCGCTATGGTGCGTGAGTGGTTGCGATTGATGGCGAATGAAAACGTATCACCTGAGCAATTAGATTTTCATAAAACACAAGTGAAACTGACCGCACTTGTGGAACGTTTCCGCAATAGCGTACAGAAATGGCGCGGCGAATATGACTTCTCAAATGAAGTGAAGGCAGCAATGGATACTTGTCTGGCTTGTAAAGCCTGTGCAAGCCAATGCCCGATTAAAATTGATGTACCAAGTTTCCGTGCAAAATTTTTCCATTTTTACCACAGCCGTTATTTGCGTCCAGCCAAAGATCATCTTGTGGCGAATTTAGAAGTGGCAGCACCTTATATGGCAAAACAACCGGCATTATTCAATTATTTTACCAAGCTCAAAATTACACAGAGCTTGGTTGAAAAAACACTTGGTATGACTGATTTACCTCTCCTTTCTGAGCCTAACCTTCAACAACAATTAGTCGAAATCGGCTACCAAGGCAAAAAATTAGAAGAGTTGGAAAGTCTTAGTGCCACAGAAAAAGCCAATATGCTCTTTATCGTACAAGATCCCTATACCTCTTATTACGATGCTAAAGTGGTCCGCGATTTTGTCGCCCTCACACAAAAATTAGGGTTCGAGCCAATCATTCTGCCTTTTAAACCGAATGGCAAAGCCATGCATATTAAAGGTTTTTTAACTCGCTTTAGTAAAACCGCGAAAACACAAGCGGAGTTTTTAAATCGCGTTGCTAAATTAAATGTGCCTTTAGTCGGCGTAGATCCAGCGATTGTGCTTTCTTATCGTGATGAATATAAAGAAGCCTTAGGTGATTCTCGCGGTGACTTCCATGTACTCACAGCGCACGAATGGCTGACCAATCAATTAGAAAGTAAGTCATTACAAAGTGCGGTGAAAAATATCGCGAAATCTGACCGCACTTTTGAGTGGCATTTATTCCCTCATTGTACTGAATCCACCTTTATGCCAAACAGCCCAAAAGAATGGCAGAATATTTTCGCGCAATTTGGACAAACCTTGAATGTTGAAAAAGTCGGCTGCTGTGGCATGGCGGGGGTATTTGGCCATGAAGTTCAAAATCAAACCATGTCAAAGGATATTTACGACGTATCATGGGGCAAAAAATTACAAGGTAAAGATCCGAATTATTGCCTTGCGACCGGCTACTCCTGCCGTAGCCAAGTGAAGCGATATGAAAAAGCTATCTTGAAACACCCTGTTCAAGCATTGCTTGAAGTGTTGAATAACTAGAGTGAATTTTATACTTATAAGAATATTGTAGAAAATAAAAAGCGGCCAAATTTTAAATTTGACCGCTTTCTTACTTCGTTTTAAAACTACAACGCTTCAATCGCTTTATACTGCTCTTGGATTTTTTCTAATCCAGATTGGTATTCTGCTTGTTTTTCACGTTCTTTGGCAATAACCGCTTCTGGCGCTTTAGCCACAAAAGCTTCATTGCTGAGTTTGTTTTCGATACGTTTAACCTCATTTTGATATTTTTCAATCTCTTTAGTTAAACGCGCAAGCTCTGCTTCTTTATTGATAAAGCCAGCCATTGGTACAAGCAATTCAGCATTACCCACGAGTTTCGCTACCGCAAGTGGTGCGGTTTCGTTTGCGGCTAATACTTGAACGTTGTCTAATTTCGCCATCGCTTTCAAAAGAGCGGTCTGTTTTTCGAGAATTTTTGCGTTTTCTGCGCTTAAATTACGGAATAACAGATCTAAGCCTTTACTTGGCGCGATGTTGCTTTCTGCACGAATATTACGTACCGCAACAATCACTTCTTTTAACCACTCAATTTCAGCTTCTGCTTCTGGATCAAAGCCGTTTTCTTCCACTTGTGGGAAAGGTTGCAACATAATGCTGTCAGCCGTAATGTCTACGAATCCTTTCACTTTTTGCCAAATTTCTTCGGTAATAAATGGAATAAGCGGATGTGCTAAACGTAATAATTTTTCTAACACATGAACCAAAGTTTGGCTTGCCGCACGGATTTGTGCTGCATTGCCGTTGGCAAATACTGGTTTAGTCAATTCTAAATACCAGTCACAGAATTGGTTCCAAGTAAACTCATAAATCGCATTGGCACAAAGGTCAAAACGATATTGGCTTAATGAGTTACGGAAAGTTTCCACGGTACGATTGAATTCTGATTGAATCCAACGATCCGCTAATGAGAACTCAATCTCGCCTTCGCTTAAATCTAATTTTTCATTTGTTAAGACAAAACGGCTTGCATTCCACAATTTGTTACAGAAGTTACGGTAACCTTCCAAACGTTTCATATCCCAGTTGATATCACGGCCGTTTGAAGCCAATGCGGCTAATGTGAAACGTAATGCGTCTGTACCGTGAGCGGCAATGCCGTCCGCAAATTCTTTGCGCGTTGCTTTAGCAATTTTCTCTGCTAATTGCGGCTGCATCATGTTGCCGGTGCGTTTTTCAAGTAAATCGTCAAGGCTGATACCGTCGATCATGTCGATTGGGTCAAGCACGTTACCTTTCGATTTCGACATTTTTTGTCCGTTTTCATCACGGATCAAGCCTGTTACGTACACGGTTTTGAATGGTACTTGTGGTTTGCCATTTTCATCTTTCACAAAGTGCATCGTGAACATAATCATACGCGCAACCCAGAAGAAGATGATGTCAAAGCCTGTGATTAACACATCCGTTGGGTGGAACATTTTGAGTTCTTTGGTTTGCTCTGGCCAACCTAAAGTAGAGAATGTCCATAAGCCTGATGAGAACCAGGTGTCTAATACGTCTTCATCTTGTTTGAGTTCAACCGCAGAATCTAAGTTATATTTTGACCGCACTTCTTCTTCGTTACGTGCGACATAAACGTTGCCTTCTGCGTCATACCACGCAGGAATACGGTGGCCCCACCAAAGTTGGCGAGAGATACACCAATCTTGAATATCACGCATCCAAGAGAAGTAAAGGTTTTCATATTGTTTCGGCACGAATTGGATTTCACCATCTTCCACCGCTTTAATTGCTACATCAGCAAGCGGTTTCACACTCACATACCATTGGTCAGTTAGCATCGGCTCAATCGGCACGCCACCACGGTCGCCATAAGGCACTTTAAGATCATGTGGTTTGATTTCATCTAATAAACCAAGCGCTTCAAAATCTGCTACGATTTTCTTACGCGCTGCAAAACGCTCTAAGCCACGGTAATCCGCAGGAATCGTCGATTCATAACCTGCAAGTGGTTTGCCATCAGTACCGATAATTTCTGCTTCATCACGAATATCTGCGTTTAAGGTTAACACGTTAACCATCGGTAAACTGTGACGTTTACCCACTTCGTAGTCGTTGAAGTCGTGCGCAGGGGTAATTTTTACCACACCTGTACCGAATTCACGATCGACGTATTCATCGGCAATAATTGGAATTTCACGATTAGCCAGTGGCAGAACCACAGTTTTACCGATTAAAGATTGATAACGTTCATCTTCAGGATGCACTGCAACAGCCGTATCGCCCAACATGGTTTCTGGACGCGTGGTTGCCACCACTAAATAATCTTTACCATCTGCCGTTTTCGCACCGTTAGCTAACGGATAGCGGAAATGCCAAAGGGAACCTTTGCTCTCTTTATTTTCCACTTCTAAATCAGAAATCGCGGTGTGAAGTTTCGGATCCCAGTTTACTAAGCGTTTGCCACGGTAAATCAAGCCTTCTTCATGCAAGCGAACAAATACTTCTTTTACCGCGTTAGATAAACCATCGTCCATAGTGAAACGCTCACGTTCCCAGTCGATAGAGTTCCCTAAACGGCGCATTTGTTGGCTGATTGTGCCACCAGAATAGGCTTTCCAATCCCAGATTTTGTTGATGAACGCTTCACGACCATAATCATGGCGTGTTTTGCCTTCTTCAGCGGCAATTTTACGTTCAACCACCATTTGGGTTGCGATACCTGCGTGGTCTGTCCCCGCTTGCCATAAGGTGTTATGCCCTTCCATACGGTTAAAACGGATTAAGGTATCCATTAAGGTTTGTTGGAAAGCATGCCCCATGTGTAGGGAACCCGTTACATTCGGTGGCGGAATCGCAATGCAATAGCTCGGTGCGTTTTCATTTTCAGACGGTTTAAAATAACCGCTCTCTTCCCAATGTTGATAAAGGGCTTGCTCTACCGCAGACGGATTAAAACGGTCTGCCATTTCGAATTTTTGTGTCATTTATTTTTCTCTTACTTAGTAGGGTGAGTATAAACACACCGTTATATTAAATACTTGGCACGTTGATATACGCACCCAACCAATAATTAACTTTCTTTTCAAGTATGGTTAATATTTTAGCGTTATTCAATGAGTTTAAAATTAATTACCCAAAACTCACTTTCACTTGGATAAATTGCCTTAATCACTTTTCGCAATCCAACCAAACTCATATTTTCCTGAGTTGCATGCTGTTCCGTTAGTTCATCAAGAGTAATCGGCGACACACCTAACACTTCAATCGTGCAGAAATATTGATTATCCTCAAATCGACCTACACGCAAAATATCACCTGCTTTAAAATGGCTTTCGGATTTATCTCGAATGGTGATGGTTTTACGCCCGGCGAGAATATCAGATTCAAAACGTTGATAAAAGGTAATATCGTTCATAAAGTGCGGTCACAAAAAATCTATTTTTTATTTTGAGGGCGAATTGTTCACGCCCTCATATTGGTCAGGATGAAATTATTCCTTAATCCCTCTTAATTCATCTTTAATGCGTTGAATTTCTAAGAATAAACGGCGTTCTTCTTGACGGCAGAAACTATCACCACTTAAGTTTTTCGCGTCAGCAGAACAACGAACTTGTTTATATTGTTTTTCTAACACATTCAATACCGCTTTTTTCTGTTTATGTTTAGCACTTTCTTTCGATGCTTTTTCAGCAGTAATTACGCGTGGTTTCTGAGCCGTTGCCGCTTGTTGTACTACAACCGTTTCCTTTTTCTCAGATACTTTTTCTGCCACATTATCCGCGTTCGTCTCTTTTTTAACTTCGGCTTTCACAGCATCAGATTTTTCATCTGCTTTTTTTGCATCAGCTTTAACGTCTACATTTTCTGTTTTTTCAGCTTTTTCAGCAGTTTGGGTTTCTGCGACTAATTCTTTTGATTTTTCAACCGCACTTTCCGTTTTTTCGGTTGATGTAGGTATTCTTACTGCTTTCTCAACTTGGGTTGAGGTGTTTTCTTTATTGTCACAAGCCGATAATAAGGTGCTTGCGCCAAGAATCAGGCTTAAAGCCACTTTAGCGTTTAAATTCATATTAATTTCCTAGGTTTTAAAGTTAAAAATATTAAGTGTTTTCAGTAGAAAGCGTCCAACCCTGTGAGCGAAGAATTTTATAACGTTCACGTGCTTGAGCTTTTTGCGTTTCTTCTACCGGTACAAAATCAATTAATTGTGTAAAGCTGTGGCTAAAATCCGGCACTTCCATTTGCAAATTGATCAGCAAATCTCGACGTTGGGCATTACGTTTGCCTTTCCAACTAATCTCAATTGGCGGTGCATATTGTGTTGCTTCGCCTGAAAGATTATGAGGGACAAACTCATTCGGATCCCGTTGCCATAATGCTTCATCA
Organism: Parahaemophilus parainfluenzae; assembly: GCA_963516375.1. Classification (GTDB taxonomy): domain Bacteria; phylum Pseudomonadota; class Gammaproteobacteria; order Enterobacterales; family Pasteurellaceae; genus Haemophilus_D; species Haemophilus_D parainfluenzae_AG. The sequence continues at coordinate 98,701 of CAUQBI010000006.1, forward strand.
ATTAAAAATGCTTGCTCTTCTGTTTCGCAAGCGATTAACACTCGCTTGCCTAAACGCCACGCTTGAGCGGCAAGATCACAGGCAAGTTGCTCAACTGTTATCTTCTTTTCTGGATTTAAGAGATAAAATTGTGCGTTTTTTGCCATGATTGTGACTTCTCCATTTATCGTTTTGTAAACTGGCGGATTTTATCAAAAAAGCAGCAAAAAATAAATCATCAACAAGGTGATTAACGTAAATAGAAAAAACACAGAAATTTTTTACCGCACTTTTATGATCTACATCACAAAAGTAACTTTTAACCTTTATGTTACATTCCATTCATAACTCGTAGGTGTTAGAATTTTCGAGATTTGTTTTTATTTTTGATGATAGGAGTATCACATGGCATTTCGTATTGAAAAAGACACTATGGGCGAAGTTCAAGTTCCTGCAGATAAATACTGGGCAGCACAAACCGAACGTTCCCGTAACAACTTCAAAATTGGTCCGGCAGCCTCTATGCCGCACGAAATTATTGAAGCTTTCGGTTATTTGAAAAAAGCCGCTGCTTTCGCAAACTGTGATTTAGGTGTATTACCTGCTGAGAAACGTGATTTAATCGCAACCGCCTGTGATGAAATCCTTGCAGGAAAATTAGACGACCAATTCCCATTAGTCATTTGGCAAACCGGTTCAGGTACACAATCAAACATGAACGTGAACGAAGTCGTGGCTAACCGTGCTCACGTTTTACATGGTGGTAAATTAGGTGAAAAATCATTCATCCATCCAAATGATGATGTGAACAAATCCCAATCTTCAAATGATACTTTCCCAACTGCAATGCACATTGCGGCATACAAAAAAGTGGTTGAACACACTATTCCTTGTGTAGAACGTTTACAAAAAACTTTCGCACAAAAAGCGACAGAATTTAAAGATGTGGTAAAAATTGGTCGTACTCACTTAATGGATGCAACCCCATTAACATTAGGCCAAGAATTCTCTGCTTATGCAGCACAATTAGATTTCGGTTTACGCGCACTAAGAAACACCCTTCCACACTTAAGTCAATTAGCACTTGGTGGTACTGCTGTGGGTACTGGTTTGAACACACCAAAAGGCTATGATGTAAAAGTAGCAGATTACATTGCAAAATTCACTGGCTTACCATTTGTGACTGCAGAAAACAAATTTGAAGCGTTAGCCGCACACGATGCGATTGTGGAAACTCACGGTGCAATCAAACAATTAGCGATGAGCTTATTCAAAATTGCAAACGACATTCGTTTATTAGCATCAGGTCCTCGTTCTGGTATCGGTGAAATCTTAATTCCTGAAAATGAACCAGGTTCTTCAATCATGCCGGGTAAAGTGAATCCAACTCAATGTGAAGCATTAACCATGGTATGTGCACAGGTATTCGGTAACGATACCACTATCTCTTTCGTTGGCTCACAAGGTCACTTCCAATTAAACGTATTTAACCCTGTAATGGTGGCGAATTTCTTACAATCTGCACAATTATTGGGTGATGCTTGCGTATCATTTGATGAACACTGCGCAACCGGCATTCAACCAAACTACCCTCGCATTAAACAACAATTGGAAAATTCATTGATGTTAGTAACCGCACTTAATACACACATTGGTTACGAAAATGCAGCGAAAATTGCGAAAACTGCACACAAAAACGGTACAACCTTACGTGAAGAAGCGATTAACTTAGGCTTAGTTTCAGCCGAAGATTTCGATAAATGGGTTCGTCCAGAAGATATGGTGGGTAGCTTAAAATAAACTCCCCCAATAATTTAATGTCAAAGGCAGGTATTCCTGCCTTTTTATTTGTGTTTTTTTAGAGGGCTTTTTTGTTATAATCACGGCAATATTTTTGATATGAAAAAAACTATGAAACTGAAATTTATTATTGCTGCCATTTCAGCCTTATTTTCCACCGCACTTTTTGCCCAATGGCAACCAGTTGGCAACGCTGAATACACATGGGGGCCATTCCATGTTTACACTGTCGGCTTATATTCTGAAACGGGGTCATATGAAAAGAATGAACGTCCGTTAATGTTTTCGATTAAATATGAGAAACCAGTTGAAGGGAAAAATTTCGCCATTGCTTTAACTAAAGAAATGGAAGCCCAAAACTTAAGTAAAGATGACACCACCGCATGGCTGAAAAAAATGCAAGAAATCTTTCCTGATTTTTCACCAAGCGACATCTTAAATTTTGTTGCCTTAGCGGATAAAGGCTATTTTGTGTTAAATGACACCGTGTTAGATCACGAATTCGATCAAAAATTTACACAAGCATTTATTGATGTGTGGCTTTCAGATAAAAGTAGTTTTATCAAATTGCAACCGCAATTATTAGGTAAAGAAAAACCGGCTCACGATAGCAAAGAATTTCAACATCAACCGGCAAGCGAGCCTCTTGATGAAGAAAATACGATGCCGGAATTACCACCAAATTACGATTTTAAACAAGACACAAAAGGATAAAAACAAGGGCGAACATAATATGGTTCGCCCTTTTCTTTTATTGTTTCACTTGCTGTTCCAAAAACAAGATCATCTGCAATGCAATATCAATGCCACTGGTCTTCTCAATCATTTCTAAACCAGGACTAGCATTCACTTCAAGCACTAATAAACCTTCTTTTGAACGAATCAAATCAACACCGGCTACCACAAGCCCTAAAGCTTTAGTCGCACGAATAGCGATGGATTTTTCCTCTTCGGTGAGTTTAACTTTTTCTGCTGTGCCACCACGGTGAAAATTCGCACGAAACTCGCCGTCTTGCCCCATACGTTGCATAGTAGCGACGACTTTATCACCGATCACAAAACAGCGAATATCTGTTCCTTTTGCCTCTTCGACAAAATCTTGTAACAAAACAGGCACATTCGCATCTTTTAACGTTTCTAAAATACTGACCGCACTTTGTGGACGTTCGGCTAAAATCACACCAATACCTTGCGATCCTTTTAAGGTTTTAATAATCATTGGGGGGGTTGTCTGCTTAATGGCTTGTTTCGGCGCAACTTCGCAACCTGATAAAACTGAATTCGGTACTGCAATGCCCTGCTCCAATAACATCTGCAAACTACGCCATTTATCGCGTGCGGCTAAAAACGCCAGTTCTTTATTGAGGCAATAGACGCCTTTTCCTTGAAAATGACGCAATACCGCACAGCCCATTTGGGTACTTGTCGTCCCAAAGCGAGGCAACACTGCATCATAATCAGACAATAAATAGGGTTCACTTTCTGCATTTTGTTGATAATACAAAGAAAAGTGCGGTTGATTTTTGTCGAGTTTTAAAATGCAACGATTAGGATCCAAAATATCCATTTGATGCCCGCAACTTTCTGCTGCTTCTTTTAAACGCTGGCAGCTATAAAGGCGAGGCTCACGGCAAAGCATCAATAATTTCATTCAGTTATATCCTTAGGAAAAGAGGAGTTGATATATTACACCAATCACAATAATCCTGAAAAATGATTTCTGCTTTTGTGGAAATAGAGTAAAATCATTAGGAATTTTGTTTAAATAAAAGGAAAATTTTATGTTCGTAGTTATTTTTGGTCGTCCAGGCTGCCCTTATTGTGTACGTGCAAAAAACCTTGCTGAAAAATTAAAAGGTGAAGTAGCGGATTTCGATTATCGCTATGTAGATATTATTGCTGAAGGCATTTCTAAAGCAGATTTATCAAAATCTGTCGGTAAAGAAGTGGAGACTGTGCCACAAATCTTTATCGATGAAAAACCAATCGGCGGTTGCACTGATTTCGAAGCATTAATGAAAGAACAATTTAACGTTGTTGCTTAATTATTGCTAAAAATATAAAAGTGCGGTTAATTTCAACCGCACTTTTTTATTTCATCTTAGTTAATTTGTAACGAGATAGACCAATCCCATTCCGTTTCACTCAAACGATATTGTTCTTTTAACGCGGGTCCACAAGAATTAGAACCTACTCCACTCATTTTGTAATCCACACACAAGATCGTACTGCCACTTTTCTCTAAATCATATTGGTGCTTTTTACTGCCCAATTCTTCTTGAGAATAAGGAGAAACATTCATACTAAAAGGCACGTGACTTTGCACGGTAAAGCAATCAGACGAATTCGCCACCTTCACTTCACGACAACCATAGTGACTGCCATTTTCTTGAGGTTTTAAATAAGGTACATGATTACTTTCTGGCGTTGTCTTATAACGACCGAAAGCCGTGGCGTGATGTTTATCCAGATAACTTTCCGTAGGGCCATAGCCCACATACTCCACTTGATTAAATCCTTGATTAAGGAAGAAACGCAAACCAAAGCGTGGTAAGAATGGCAAGTGCGGTTGTTTTTCAGCATGAATATTAATCTGAAGCACCCCATTTTGTTCAATTCGATACACCACATTTAATGTCAAAATTCGCGCTTTTGATACGGCAACCAATCCTAATTTAAAGGTAATTTCAACCGCACTTTCCTGCTCGGTTAAACGGTAATCATAGACTCGGCTCATAGCACGATCATAACCCGCAGCAAACCAATGCGTTTTAATTAAACTATCGTTATCCAAAGGTGCTCGCCAAATATTGAAATCAGCTGCTTGATTGAACCAAGGCTCGCCCGCTTTACGAATTTGATGAATAGTGCCTTTATATTGATCAAACTGGTATTCAATATCTGCCGCTTTAACTGAAATGAAATTAGCATGCTCTGAAACAGAAATCGAGTGATGATTTGGTTTGAATTCATTTGTAGAGAATTGTTGTTGCTCTGACAAAATGATCTGATCAAATCCCAAACAATGCCCTTGGGGAATTAAGCCCGTTTCTGTTTTTTGATGATAGGTCAATGTTAAAACTTGTAATGAACCGTTACTTGCCGGCAATGTTAAAGGTAAAAGTGCGGTTGATTTTGGCGCAATGTTTAAATCATCTATTTGGCCTTTTTGTATAACAACAAAATCTTCGGTGATTTGATAATGAATCGAAATAGCCTCTGCCGCATCCGTAAAATCCAAATAATTTTTGAGTTCAATATGACCATTTCTCAATGTAGCACGAAGTGGACGATATACATTTTTGTATTCCAACAAATTACTTTGAATTTGACGGTCTGCCGTGACTAATCCATCAGCACAAAAATTACCGTCATTCGGTGTGTCATTAAAATCCCCGCCATAGCCCATCTTGCTTGAGTTTGGCAAATAAGGGGAATGATTGCACCACTCCCACACAAAGCCACCACAAGCGCCTGCATGTCGTTCCATCGCTTGGAAATAATCTTCTGTATCCCCGCAAGAATTCCCCATCGCATGCAAATATTCACAGAAAAGATACGGCTTTTGATTTTGGGTATCGGCAAAATAAGCATCCAATTCTTCCGTACTGGTATACATTTCGCTATGAAAATCTAAATTGGATGTGTCATTTTGATGCGCTGAATGTTGAAAGATCGCATTTTCATAATGCACTAAGCGACTTGGATCACGCTGTTTCACCCAAGCGGCTGCTTGCTCAAAATTCTCACCGTAACCACTTTCATTTCCCAATGACCAAATCACAACAGAAGGACGATTTTTATCTCGCTCAACATTGGCATAAGTGCGGTCTAAAATGGCTTGATTAAATTCGGAGCTTCGAGCCATATAACAATAATTGTCGATTGTTTTTTGACGAATTGCGTCATGATCAATCTCTGTTTTTACCCCTAATAAAATGCTTGTTTCTGGCGACTCTACATAGACTGCATTCGTGCCGTGTGATTCAATATCACTTTCCGCAATCACATAAAAACCATATTCATCACATAATTCAGTAAACCAAGGTGCATTCGGATAATGCGCTGTGCGAATGGCATTAAAATTATGCTGTTTCATTAAGCGTAAATCTTGCAACGCTTGTTCTCGACTAATGACATAACCCGTTTTCGGATCGCTATCGTGATGATTAACGCCTTTAAACTTTATCACTTGTCCGTTAAATAACATTACACCATTCTTTACTTCGATATGACGCAAACCAACCTTTTGGCAAATTACTTCTGATCCATATTGCAAAATCAACGTGTATAAACAAGGGTTCTCTGCATGCCATAATTGTGCATTTTCAATTTCAGCATGAAATGCATGCCCTTTTTGTTCAATTACCAATTTGCCTTGAGGATCAAATAATTGCCAAGAGATAGGCTGTTCACTTTCAACAAACTGACAGAGCACATGTAATTGAGCCTTGGTAAGCTCTTGATTCAATTGCGTTTGAATGAAGAAATCTTGTAAGTAATTTCTTTCTCGCGCTAACAGATAAACATCTCGAAAAATACCAGACATTCGGAATTTGTCTTGGTCTTCCAAATAACTACCATCACACCATTTCAGCACTAAAACATGTAAATGATTTTCCCCTTGTTGCAAAAAGTCAGTGATATCAAATTCGCTCGTGCAATGACTAATTTGGCTATAGCCTACAAATTGGTGATTCACATAGACAAATAAGCAGCTGTCTACCCCTTCAAAATTTAAGAGATAGCGTTTTTCGGCATTGATTTTGACATTAAAAACGCGGTGATACAAACCACAAGGATTTTCAATGGGCACATAAGGCGGATCAAAAGGGAATGGATAATTTACGTTGGTATATTGATGATTGTCGTAACCATGATTTTGCCAGTTGGATGGAACAGGGATTTTATCCGTAAAGGAAAAATGAAGGAAATCTTGAGGCAAGTGAGTATAGCTTTCAAAATAAGCAAAATCCCATTCCCCATTTAGTAAGGTAAAGTAAGGGGAAAATTCTCGTGTCTTTTTGACCGCACTTTCTGTTGAAGAAAAAGGAATAAAATAAGCATGATGTGGTGTGGTATTCACGTGCAAGGTTTGCGGATCTTCAAAATAGCGAGGCAACAACATAAAAACTCCCAATGCAATTTAGACACATAAAAAAGGGCGCCTGAATGACGCCCACTATACCTAAAATCTTCGACTAATCTAGCGATAAGTTCGCAAATCGTGATACTTATCACATTAATTTTATGGCAATTTTGCCAAGAAGGCATAACCGCCTTTTTCACTCATTATCTCAAGGTTAGAATCCGCTGTAATGAATGCTGACTCACCTTGTTTCAAGGTAAGTGCGGTTGATTTTTCTTGTATTTTCAACTCGCCTTGCATCACCAACAAAATACCCGCACTTTGAAGATTTACTTCTGTGTGCTGTTCGGGCTCGAGATGAATTTGAGCTAAAGCAAAATCTTTTACTGGCGTTTTATAAGTAAATTCTGACTGATTTTGAGGTGCTGCTGAGATAATTTGAGGTGTCACTTCACGACAATCCACAATTTTTAATAATTCAACAATATCGACATATTTTGGTGTTAAGCCACCACGAATCACATTATCAGAACAGGCCATTAATTCCACGTTTTGTCCGCGAAGATAAGCATGAGGAATGCCTGCATCTTGGAAAATGCCTTCCCCTTCTTTCAAATGCACGATATTAAAGAGATAAAAACACACCAAGCCAGCATCTAATTTTTCAGGCGAAATTGCCATAGCTTCCATGGTATAAAGCACCCAATAATCGGGGTTGTCTAGCGCCAACTCGCCATTTTTATAAGGCTGTTGGTTAGCTTCAATAATGGGTACTAGCCAATTTGCGAGCGTTGATTGATCCGCCAACATCACATCTGCATAGAATTCAGCAAGGTTTTGTGTACCAAGTTTTTCAGCCAAAGGTTGCAAAGAGGGGCGTGCATTTAATGTAGCAAGAATTTGAGATTTTGTTTTAAAACCATGTAAAAGCCAGAAATCAGATAAAGCAATCATCATTTCTGGTTTATGATTTCTATCTTTATAAGTCCGCGTGCTATCTGTTAATGCCACGCCTTTTGCATTTTCAGCCTCAAAGCCCTTTTCAGCTTGGGCCTTAGTCGGGTGCAATTGAATCGATAACGGTTTTTCAACATCTAAAATCTTTAACAAATAAGGGAGTTCATCACCAAATTGCTGACGGCTTGCCTGTCCAAGTGTGGTCGGATTTTGCAATAAAAATTCAATAAGGGATTGCTTACCTGTTACATCCTCAATTTCAGAAGGTGCTGATGGATGAGCTCCTAACCACCACTCTGCACAAGGTTGATCTTTCGCTGAATGTAATCCAATCAATGATGCAATATAGTTTTTTCCGCCCCATGCATAATGCTGTACTTGGCCAGTTAATCGATAAATCATCTTTACCTTCTTTAAAAAAGAATAAGGATAAAAAAATCCGCTTATTTAAAGCGGATCTTTTAGTCTATAAATCTTATTTTGTTAAACTTAAAACAACAGATTCCCCAGCAATCACTTCACCTGATTTTTTCTCGATAGATGAAATTTCATCCATGTTAGAGATAACCACTGGTGTTAAAACTGATTTTGCTTTTGATTCTAATGTTGCTAAATCAAACTCGATTACTGTGTCGCCGCGTTTTACGCTTTGACCTTCGTGTGCGATGCGAGTGAATCCTTCACCTTTCAATTCAACGGTATCAATACCGAAGTGAACGAATAATTCAACACCCTCTTTTGATTCCATTGAAAAGGCATGGTTGGTTTCAAAAATTTTACCAATTACACCATCAACAGGCGCCACAATCTTGTTACCTGTTGGGCGAATCGCGATACCATCACCTACGATTTTTTCAGAGAAAACAACATCTGGTACATCTTCGATATTCACAATCTCACCAGAAAGTGGCGCATAAATTTCGACTTCCACTGTTTTGTTTTCTTTTGAACCAAATAATTTGTCAAATAAGCCCATTTTAATCTCCTATCTATTAAAGATGGCTAGTATTTTAACGTAAAACTCTGTTTTTGTATCTAGTTTAACGATTTTTCTGCTAAAAAAGCTTGAATTAATTGCTCAATTTCAGCAGCAGTTGGTTTTTGTAATGCTTCATCAGCTAAGGCTTTCACCTCTTGATAATTCACATGACGAATTAATTTTTTAATACGTGGCACAGAAATTGCACTCATACTAAATTCATCTAAGCCCATACCGAGTAACAATAAGGTTGCTCGTTCATCACCGGCTAACTCACCACACATACCAGTCCATTTACCTTCTGCATGAGAAGCATCAATCACTTGTTTGATCAAGCCTAGTACTGAAGGAGACATTGGATTGTATAAGTGAGAAATTAATTCATTACCACGGTCAACAGCTAGCGTATATTGCGTTAAATCGTTTGTACCAATACTGAAGAAATCCACTTCTTTCGCTAAGAATTTCGCATTCACCGCTGCAGATGGCGTTTCAACCATGACACCCACTTGGATGTTTTCATCAAAAGCTTTACCTTCTGCACGCAATTCAGCTTTTAAGGTTTCAAGCACTGATTTTAATTCGCGAATTTCTTCTACTGAAATAATCATCGGGAACATCACAGCAAGTTTACCAAATGCTGACGCACGTAATACCGCTCTTAATTGTGCGTGTAAAATCTCACGACGATCAAGGGCAATACGCACTGCACGCCATCCCAAGAATGGGTTCATTTCTTTTGGTAAATTTAAATATGGAAGCTCTTTATCGCCGCCGATATCCATGGTACGTAATACCACTAGACGACCTTCCATTGCTTCAACCACTTCTTTATAAGCAATGAATTGCTCTTCTTCGCTCGGTAATTGATCACGATCCATAAAGAGGAATTCTGTACGGTATAAACCTACCCCTTCTGCACCATTACGATGTGCACCTTCGCAATCACGAATCGTACCAATATTGGCTACCACATCGACTTTATGACCATCAAGGGTCACTGCAGGCAAATCTTTTAATTTCGCTAATTCTGCTTTTTCTTCAGCAAGTTTGGCTTCTAGTGTTTTTAATTCATCGATTTCAGCTTGAGTCGGATTCACGTAAACACGGTTGTTTACCGCATCTAAAATAAGATAATCACCTGTATTCACTCGTGCTGTGACATCATTTGTCCCTACAATGGCCGGCAATTCAAGTGAACGAGCCATAATTGAGGTGTGAGATGTTCTACCACCAATATCCGTGATAAAACCTAATACTTTTTCTAAGTTTAATTGAGCGGTTTCTGATGGGGTTAAATCGTAAGCCACAAGGATGGATTCTTCGGTAATATCACCAAGATCCACAATATGCATGCCTAAAATATTTTTGATTAAACGATTACCGATATCGCGAATATCACCCGCACGTTCTTTTAAATATTCATCATCAATTTCAGACAACATTTCTACTTGTTGATCGATGATTTTACTTGCGGCCACACTCGCATTCACTTTTTGCGAACGAAGATAATCAATAATTTCTTCTTCTAATTCTTCATCTTCAAGGATCATTAAATGGCCTTCAAAGATGGCCGCTTTTTCTTCACCTAAAGATTTTAATGCACGTTGATGAATAGAATTAAGTTGTTCAACAGCAGCTTCACGACCAGCATAAAAACGGGCAACTTCTGCCTCAACTTGATCTTCTGAAATTTTTTGCGTATCAAGAACAATTTTTTCTTCTTTTAATACTAAGGCTTTACCAAAAACGATACCTGGTGACGCTGGAATACCTGTAATCATACTTTTACCTTCCGAGATAATTTATTAAAGGTTAGATAAACAATAGCCATAGAATAGAAATCCTATGGCTAATCGTAAATTATTCTAAAGTAGGAATTAATGCGACTAAATGTTCAACGGCTTGTTGTTCGTCTTCACCTTCCGCCGAGATGGTGATTACAGTTCCTTGCGTTAAGCCTAAAGTTTGTAGCTTAAATAGGCTTTTCGCACTTGCACTTTTACCACCGGAAGTCACGGTTACATCAGAAGCAAACGCTTTCGCTTCTTTAACAAATTGTGCTGCTGGACGGGTGTGTAAACCATTAGGAGCTGTAATTTCTACATCTTTTGAGAACATAATGTTACCTCTTATAGTAATTGTAAAATTTAATCTATAAATCCGCTGTAGTATCTCTATTAAATGCCCAATAATCAAGGCTAAACACAAAAAAACTTGAGCTACGTCACGAAATTCGGCGTAATTTATACCTAATTTACAGTAATTTGTCTACTATACAGAAAAATGACGTTGTGATTTTGTCTCACTTAAACTCTCAATTAAGCGATGATAATTCTCATAGCGTATAGGTGAAATCCGACCTGCTTCGACAGCCTCACGTAATGCACAGCCAGGATCGTTCAAATGCTTACAATCTCGGAATTTACACGTCCCTAATACATACTGAAACTCACGATAGCCCTTGGTGATCTGATCTGGCTCCAAATGCCATAAACCAAACTCACGAATCCCTGGTGAGTCAATCAAATTACCACCTTGTGGTAAGTGATATAAACGAGAAGAGGTTGTGGTATGTTGTCCCAAGCCAGAGGTTTCACTGATACCGCCTACTTGTGCATTGACTGTTGGTAAAATATGGTTAATTAAACTGGATTTTCCTACCCCTGACTGCCCCACAAAAATGGACGTTCCATCACTTAAAAGTGCGGTCAATTTTTCCATATTTTTTCCGGTTTCAGCAGAAATGATGATGGTCTGATAACCAATATCACGGTAAATCTGTAACTGACTTTCCACTTCCTGCTCTTGCTCCGAATTTAGTAAATCGCCTTTATTTACCACGATGACAGGCTCGATCCCCGCATTTTCACACACCACTAAATAACGATCGATAATATTGAGTGAAAGTACTGGCACAACCGCAGAAACAATAATAATACGATCGATATTCGCCGCGATTGGTTTCAACCCATCATAATAATCAGGGCGAGCAATTTCATTTTGTCTTGGGTGAATGGCTTCAATCACGCCGCTCACACCTTGAAGCTGTTCATTGCCTTGTCGCCAAATCACTTTGTCTCCAACCACGAGACTAGAAAGTGTACGACGTAAATTACAACGGAAAATCTCGCCTTGTGCATTTTCCACATCAGCATGAACTGAATAACGCGTAACGACTACCCCATCTTGGCTTTCGCCTAGCATATCATCTTGCCATTCCACTTCTTTCTTCTTGTGGCGATGCAAAGCTTTCGCGTTATTTGATTGAATTCGACGAGTTTGATTTTGCGTAAGTTTACGTTTGCTCATAAAGTGCGGTCGTTTTTTCCGATGTTTTTCGTTAAAATAAACGGGATTAAAAAATGTTCATAGGATACCTTATATTATGCAATTAGATAAACAAAATCTGATTTGGATCGATTTAGAAATGACAGGATTAGATCCTGAAAAAGAACGAATTATTGAAATCGCAACCATCGTGACAGATAAAGATCTCAATATTTTAGCGGAAGGACCTGTGATTGCGGTGCATCAAAGTGATGAATTATTAAACAAAATGTCGGAATGGTGCGTAAAAACACACACAGCGAATGGCTTAGTGGAACGTGTCAAAGCGAGCAAACTCACCGAACGTGCGGCTGAATTACAAACATTAGATTTTTTAAAACGATGGGTACCAAAAGGTGCTTCACCGATTTGTGGCAACAGCATCGCACAAGATAAACGCTTTCTTTATAAATATATGCCTGACTTAGCGGATTATTTTCACTATCGTCATGTGGATGTCAGCACATTAAAAGAATTGGCTTCTCGCTGGAAACCAGAAATTTTAGATGGGTTCAAAAAAGGCAATACTCATTTAGCCCTTGATGATATTCGAGAGTCAATAAAAGAGTTAGCTTACTACCGTGATCACTTTATTAATCTGGGTTGATGAAAACTTAGGCAAACTCAATCATTTGCGAAATCTGCGCTTGCGTTGAATAAATTTTTTCGTATAATGTTGCCTCATTCACCAATGTGAAATGCGGGAATAGCTCAGTTGGTAGAGCACGACCTTGCCAAGGTCGGGGTCGCG
>CAUQBI010000007.1:0-99077 GCA_963516375.1 Parahaemophilus parainfluenzae
TCTTAAGAGTCACAACAGCGCGTCGTTGTGTGGGGCGTATTATAGGCATTTCAGACACCTTTGCAAGATCTTTTTGTAAAAAAATGTAAATTTTTTATTGGTTGAAGATCTTTTCGCCTGTTTGAACAAAAAATAGATCATTTTTGTTACTTAATTAATCGTTTTGCTATTCTTGGCAAATCTGCAATGGAATCCAAAACATAATTAGCGAGATTCTCTCCCTCTTCTGTAATAGGTTTGCCTGTTCGCACTAAAATATTTGTTTTCACTTTTGCGCCAATGCCTGCTTTAAGATCTTCAATCTTATCGCCAACCATAATAGATTGTGCCGGATCGATTTTCAGCGCTTTAATTGCCTCTAGTAACATACCTGATTTTGGTTTTCTGCATTCACAGTCTTCTTTATATTCGCCTTTCCCTTCTGGATGATGAGGACAATAATAAATACCATCTAAATCCACACCACGATCAGCTAATGACCAATCCATCCATTCTGTTAGTTGTAAAAACTGATCTTCTGAAAAATATCCACGAGCAATGCCTGATTGATTGGTCACTAAAACCAAAAGATACCCCATTTCCTTTAATGCTTTTAATGCATCAATGCTGCCTTCAATAAATTGGAAATCATCAATTTTATGAACATAACCATGGTCGATATTTAAAGTGCCATCACGATCTAAAAAAACAGCTTTCTTCATATATTTTCTCATTTATCTTTTTCTTAAGACAAAATTATCCCTTTTATCCTTAATATAAGCAATAATAAGTCATAACTGATCTGTCTAAAAAAGATCCCCGAAGATATTGACACAGCATTCTAGACGTCTAGAATACAAATGAAATTCAAATATTAACTGAGAACAAGGGCTTATATGATTAAGCTAAATAACATTACGAAGATTTTTACACTTCCAGATAAAAAACTGACCGCACTTGATAATGTTTCATTACATGTGCCTAAGGGACAGATTTGCGGTGTCATTGGCGCCTCTGGTGCTGGTAAAAGTACACTTATCCGTTGTGTAAACTTATTAGAAAGACCGACTCACGGTGCTGTGCTCATCGATGATGTGGATCTGACTCAGCTTTCTGACGCTGAATTAGTGAAAACACGCCGCCAAATCGGCATGATTTTCCAACATTTTAATTTATTGACCTCTCGAACCGTTTTTGAAAACATAGCGTTACCACTTGAATTAGAAAATAAATCGAAAGCAGAAATTCAAGAAAAAACGACTGCACTTTTAGCGCTTGTAGGATTAAGTGATAAACATAATGTGTATCCTGCTAATCTCTCTGGTGGTCAAAAACAACGAGTAGCGATTGCGCGTGCACTTGCAAGCGATCCTAAAGTCTTACTTTGTGATGAAGCCACCAGCGCATTGGATCCGGCCACAACTCAATCTATTCTAAAATTATTAAAAGAAATCAACCGCACTTTAGGTATCACCATTCTTCTTATTACCCATGAAATGGAAGTGGTTAAACGCATCTGCGATCAAGTTGCCGTAATTGATAAAGGCCGTCTGATTGAACAAGGCACAGTTAGCGAAATTTTCTCTAATCCGAAAACAGAATTGGCCCAAGAATTTATCAGTTCGACTTTCCACATTACCTTGCCGGAAGAATATTTAGAAAATCTATCTGATACGCCAAAACATGCCAAATCGTATCCGATCATCAAATTTGAATTTACTGGTCGCTCCGTCGATGCGCCATTACTTTCTCAAGCATCGAAAAAATTTGGCGTAGAGCTCAGTATCTTAACCTCACAAATTGATTATGCCGGTGGCGTAAAATTTGGCTTTACCATTGCGGAGGTTGAAGGTGATGAAGATGCGATTACACAAGCCAAAGTTTATTTAATGGAAAATAACGTTCGAGTAGAGGTGCTAGGCTATGTTCAATGATTTATGGGCAACATTTAGCCAACAATTCCCCGATAATTTTGCGAGTTTATTAACGGTATCGACCGTTGAAACGGTTTATATGTCAGTATTATCGACATTAATTGCCGCTTTATTAGGCTTACCTCTGGGTTTTTTAACCTTTTTAACCAATAAAGGGGCGATTTTAGAAAAGAAAAAGCTCAATGCGTTTTTAAACATCATTATTAATATCGGACGTTCAATTCCTTATATTATTTTATTACTCGCTTTAATTCCGCTAACTAGCTGGCTACTTCCTGGCGGCAGTATTGGTTCTAATGCGGCGATTGTGTCATTAAGTGCAGCCGCAACGCCATTTTTTGCACGTCTTACGAGTAATGCACTTTTTGAGATCCCAACCGGTTTGACTGAAACAGCAAAAGCCATGGGCGCAACTAATTGGCAAATTATTCGTAAATTCTATTTGCCTGAATCCCTACCTACGCTCATTAATGCTATTACGCTCACTTTCGTGACATTAATTGGCTATACCGCAATGGCGGGAACGCAAGGCGGAGGCGGTTTAGGAAGCCTCGCCATTAACTATGGTGTCTATCGTAATATGCCATCGGTAACTTGGGCGGCAACGATTGTTATCGTGATTATCGTGATGCTCAGTCAAAAATTGGGCGACACGCTCGCAAAACGAGTGGATCACCGTTAATTATTTTCTATACCATTTTATTCACAACAAGGAAAAAACATGAAATTAAAAAACTTATTTGCTATCACCGCTATCGCGTCAGCATTAGTATTAACAGGTTGTAAAGAAGAGAAAAAAGCAGATGCAGCATCAACTGCACCTGCTCCAACATCAATCAAAGTTGGTGTAATGGCGGGTCCTGAGCACCAAGTTGCAGAAACCGCGGCAAAAGTAGCAAAAGACAAATACAACTTAAATGTTGAATTTGTTTTATTCAATGACTATGCGTTACCAAATACTGCTGTATCTAAAGGTGATTTAGATGCTAACGCAATGCAACACAAACCTTACTTAGATGAAGATGTAAAAGCGAAAAACTTAAACAACTTAGTGATCGTTGGTAACACCTTTGTTTACCCTCTTGCTGGCTATTCTAAAACCATCAAAAATGTAAATGAATTAAAAGATGGCGCGAAAGTTGTGGTGCCAAATGACCCATCAAACCGTGGTCGTGCATTAATCCTCCTTGAGAAACAAGGTTTGATCAAGCTTAAAAATTCTAACGATCTTCTTTCAACTGTCGCAGATATCGTTGAAAATCCGAAAAACTTAAAAATTTCAGAAGTAGATACCTCTGTTGCAGCTCGTGTATTAGATGATGTTGATCTTGCTGTTGTAAATAACACTTATGCGGGTCAAGTTGGCTTAAATGCACAAGATAATGGCGTATTCGTAGAAGATAAAGATTCTCCATACGTAAACATCATCGTTGCGCGTACTGATAACAAAGACAGCAAAGCGATCCAAGACTTCGTGAAAGCATACCAAACCGAAGAAGTTTACCAAGAAGCGAAAAAACACTTTAAAGATGGAGTTGTAAAAGGTTGGTAATCTCAGCTTAAGCAAAATATTTCAAAGCCACCGATAAGGTGGCCTTTTTATTGATGAAAAGAAAGTGCGGTCATTTTTACGATACTTTTCCAAACGAAAAATGCATCAAAAACTGACCGCACTTTCTGTATTAAAATAATAAAAAACCCGAGCCTAAACTCGGGTTTTCTTTTATCGATTAGCGATTACTCTGCATCATCTGCCATATTAAGCATTTCTGCTAAGTTAGTTGTTGCATCATCGGCTGTCATCACGAATTCATCAGCAATTGCTGCTTCATCGTCTTCAGACAATTTAATTACAACATCGTCTACAATACGTTTTTTGTGACGACCTTGGTGATACGCAAAACCAGTACCAGCAGGGATTAAACGACCTACGATTACGTTCTCTTTCAAGCCGCGTAATTCATCACGTTTACCCGCCACCGCTGCTTCAGTAAGCACGCGAGTGGTTTCTTGGAACGATGCCGCAGAAATAAAGGATTCTGTCGCCAATGACGCTTTGGTAATACCAAGTAATTCACGTTCGAATTCAACTGGTGGTTTACCTTCCGCTTCACGTTTACGGTTTACAATTTTCACGCGAGCCACTTCAACTTGTTCCCCTTCAAGGAATTCGCTGTCATAAGCTTTCGTGATAACTGCTTTACGTAACATTTGACGCACGATAACTTCGATGTGCTTATCGTTAATTTTTACCCCTTGTAAGCGGTAAACTTCTTGCACTTCGTTTACGATATATTCAGTTACAGCACGAACACCGCGTAAACGTAAGATATCGTGTGGAGTCTCTGCACCATCAGAAATCACATCTCCACGTTCTACCATCTCGCCTTCAAATACGTTGAGTTGACGCCATTTTGGAATCATTTCTTCGTAGATTTCACCTTCAGTTGGGGTGATTAACAAGCGACGTTTACCTTTGGTTTCTTTACCGAACGACACGATACCTGAAATTTCTGCCAAGATTGCAGGCTCTTTCGGTTTACGTGCTTCGAATAAATCAGCAACGCGTGGAAGACCACCGGTAATATCTTTAGTACCTACAGATTCTTGTGGAATACGTGCAAGTGGTTCACCCACTTTCACTTCCGCACCGTCATCTAAACTTACGATTGCTTTACCTGGTAAGAAGTATTGTGCAATAACGTCAGTTTCAGGTAAGAAGATATCGTTACCTTTTGCATCAACTAATTTGATGGTTGGACGTAAATCTTTACCTGCAGTTGCACGTTCACCCACGTCTTGTACCACGATAGAAGAAAGACCGGTTAATTCATCAGTTTGACGAGTTACAGTTAAACCATCCACGATATCGATGAATTTCACAAAACCTGATACTTCAGAAACAACTGGCATGGTATGTGGATCCCAGTTTGCTACTGTTTCACCCGCGGACACTTCTTGACCGTCTGCTTTATTCAATACAGTACCGTAAGGCACTTTATAGTGTTCTTTCGTACGACCAAATTCATCTGTAACGGTTAATTCAGTATTACGAGAAGTTAACACTAATTTACCTTCGTCATTAACAACGAATTTCGCGTTAGCAAGGTGTAAAGTACCGTTGTTTTTGATTTGTACGCTAGATTCTTTCGCTGCTGCAGAAGCTGCACCACCGATGTGGAACGTACGCATGGTTAACTGTGTACCTGGCTCACCGATAGATTGAGCAGCAATAACACCCACTGCTTCACCTTGGTTGATGAGGTGACCACGCGCTAAGTCACGACCGTAACATTTCGCACATACACCGAAGTCAGTATCACAAGTTACAACAGAACGTACTTTTACGCTGTCCACTGAGTTTGCATCTAACACATCACAAAGTTTTTCATCTAATAAAGTGTTACGTGCAATTAAGATTTCTTCTGTACCTGGTTTATACACATCTTCAGCTACAACACGACCTAATACTAATTCGCGAAGTGGAACTTTCTCATCACCACCTTCAATTAATGGAGTCATGACTAAGCCTTCGTGTGTACCACAGTCATCTTCAACGATCACTAAGTCTTGCGCTACGTCAACTAAACGACGAGTTAAGTAACCAGAGTTTGCTGTTTTTAATGCGGTATCCGCCAAACCTTTACGCGCACCGTGGGTTGAAATAAAGTACTGGAGTACGTTCAAACCTTCACGGAAGTTCGCTGTAATTGGGGTTTCGATGATCGAACCATCTGGACGCGCCATCAAGCCACGCATACCTGCTAACTGACGAATCTGAGCTGCGGAACCACGCGCACCAGAGTCAGCCATCATAAAGATGCTGTTGAAAGAAGCTTGTTTCTCAGGGTTACCTTCACGGTTGATTACCTCTTCCTGAGATAAGTTTTCCATCATCGCTTTCGCTACACGCTCATTCGCCGCAGCCCAAATATCGATTACTTTGTTATAACGTTCACCAGCTGTTACAAGACCAGATTGGAACTGTTCTTGAATTTCTGCCACTTCTTCTTCCGCTGCAGAAATAATTTCGTATTTTTTCTCTGGGATAACCATATCGTCGATACCCACAGAAGAACCTGAACGTGCAGCATAAGCAAAACCGGTATACATAATATGGTCAGCAAACATTACAGCCTCTTTCAAACCTAAACGACGATAAGCTTCGTTGATAAGTTTAGAAATTGCTTTTTTACCTAATGTTTGGTTAAACAATGAATAAGGCATACCTTTTGGCGCGATCATCCATAAGATTGCACGACCGATAGTGGTATCGGTTAATGTGGTTTTCTCTTCGAATTCACCAGCTTCATTTTTCACATATTCAGTAATACGTACTTTAACGCGAGAATGTAATTCTGCTTCACCTGTGCGATATGCTTTTTCAGCTTCGCGAGGATCTTGCAATAACATGCCTTCACCTTTACCGTTCACTTTTTCACGGGTCATATAGTAAAGACCCAACACCACGTCTTGTGATGGAACGATAATAGGATCACCGTTTGCTGGTGAAAGTACGTTGTTGGTTGACATCATTAACGCACGCGCTTCTAACTGAGCTTCAAGTGTTAATGGTACGTGAACCGCCATTTGGTCACCATCGAAGTCCGCGTTGAACGCCGCACAAACGAGTGGGTGTAACTGGATTGCTTTACCTTCGATTAGAAGTGGTTCAAACGCTTGGATACCTAAACGGTGAAGTGTCGGTGCACGGTTCAATAGAATTGGGTGCTCACGAATAACTTCTGCCAAGATATCCCAAACGATCGCGTCTTCACGCTCAACCATTTTCTTAGCCGCTTTGATTGTAGTTGCATAACCACGGCTTTCTAATTTTGCGTAGATAAACGGACGGAATAATTCCAATGCCATTTTCTTCGGTAAACCACATTGGTGTAAGTGCAAGTATGGACCTACAGTGATTACAGAACGGCCTGAATAGTCAACACGTTTACCTAATAAGTTTTGACGGAAACGACCTTGTTTACCTTTGATCATATCCGCAAGTGATTTCAATGGACGACGGTTAGAACCCGTAATCGCACGGCCACGACGACCATTATCTAATAACGCATCAACAGATTCTTGTAACATACGTTTTTCGTTACGCACGATAATATCTGGTGCGATTAAATCTAATAAACGTTTTAAACGGTTGTTACGGTTGATCACGCGACGATATAGATCGTTTAAGTCAGAAGTTGCAAAACGACCACCATCTAATGGTACTAACGGACGTAAATCTGGTGGAAGTACTGGTAATACAGTCATCACCATCCACTCTGGTTTATTACCAGACTGTTGGAAAGCTTCTAATAATTTTAAGCGTTTAGTGATTTTCTTACGTTTTGTTTCAGAGTTAGTTTCTTGTAACTCTTCACGTAATTTTTCACATTCCACTTCAAGATCAATACCTTTAAGTAAATCTTGAATTGCTTCAGCACCCATTTTCGCTTCGAATTCATCTTGCCAGCGGTCTTCTGCATCAAGGAATTGTTCTTCAGTTAATAACTGTCCACGTTCCAAATCGGTCATACCCGGTTCAGTCACGATGTACATTTCAAAATAAAGCACACGTTCAATATCACGTAACGGCATATCAAGTAATAAACCGATACGGGACGGAAGTGATTTTAAGAACCAAATATGTGCAACTGGACAAGCCAATTCAATGTGGCCCATACGTTCACGACGCACTTTAGTTTGTGTTACTTCAACACCACATTTTTCACAAATCACACCACGGTGTTTTAAGCGTTTATATTTACCGCATAAACATTCGTAATCTTTTACTGGCCCGAAAATACGTGCACAGAAAAGACCGTCACGCTCAGGTTTGAACGTACGATAGTTGATTGTTTCAGGTTTTTTAACTTCACCAAATGACCAAGAACGGATCATGTCTGGAGAAGCTAACCCAATTTTAATCACATCAAAATCTTCACTGGTTTTTGATTGTGCTTTTAAAAACTTAACTAAGTCTTTCACAAATAGTCTCCTGTCGGAGTTAAGGGTTTCAAAGTGCGGTCAAAAATATTTTGTTTTTTAACCGCACTTCGGCGATTTCTTCCTTTTGCTTCCCCTGTGTACAGGGGAAGACCGGTTTGTCGATTACTCTTCGTCTAGCTCGATATTCAAACCAAGTGAACGGATTTCTTTCATAATTACGTTGAAAGATTCCGGTGTACCCGGATCCATTTGTTGGTTGCCACCGACGATGTTTTTATACATCTTCGTACGGCCGTTCACGTCATCGGATTTCACAGTTAACATTTCTTGTAAGGTATAAGCCGCACCGTATGCTTCAAGTGCCCATACCTCCATCTCACCGAAACGTTGACCACCGAATTGTGCTTTACCACCAAGTGGTTGTTGAGTAACAAGACTATAAGAACCAGTTGAACGAGCATGCATTTTGTCATCAACTAAGTGGTTCAATTTGAGCATGTACATATAACCTACAGTTACTGGGCGCTCGAATTTCTCACCTGTACGGCCATCGTATAATGTGATCTGACCTGAAGTTGGTAAGCCACCAAGTTTCAACATTTCTTTGATTTCTTGCTCATCAGCACCATCAAACACTGGTGTTGCTACCGGTAAACCTTTACGTAGGTTTTCTGCTAAACGCATGATTTCGTCATCACTAAAGGTGCTTAAATCCACTTTTTGTGCGCCATGACCTAAATCGTATGCTTTTTGCATATAGCCACGAAGTTTCTCAACATCTTGTTTTTGTTTGATCATCGCATTGATTTGATCACCAATACCTTTAGCAGCTAAGCCTAAGTGGGTCTCTAAGATCTGACCGATGTTCATACGAGATGGTACACCCAGTGGGTTCAATACGATTTCAACCGGTTGACCGTTTTCATCGTATGGCATATCTTCCACAGGGTTGATTTTTGAGATAACACCTTTGTTACCGTGACGACCCGCCATTTTATCACCCGGTTGGATGTGACGTTTCACCGCTAGGTAAACTTTAACCACTTTTAACACGCCTGGTGCTAGGTCATCGCCTTTAATGATTTTCTTACGTTTTACTTCAAGTTTGTGTTCAAACTCTTTACGTAATTCTTCATATTGCTCAGCAAGCTGTTCTAATTGGTTTTGTTTTTCTTCATCTGAAATGGTTTGTTCTAACCATTTTGTGCGATCCATTTTATCTAATTGAGCCGCATCAATACCGCCAGCGATAAGGACATTGCGCACACGAGCAAACAAGCCAGCTTCTAAGATTTCTAATTCATCAGAAAGGTCTTTCTTAGCTTGTTTTAACTGCATTTCTTCAATTTCTAATGCACGTTTGTCTTTTTCTACACCATCACGGGTGAAGACTTGAACGTCAATTACAGTACCGCTTACGCTGTTTGGTACGCGTAATGAAGAGTCTTTTACATCAGATGCTTTTTCACCGAAGATTGCACGTAACAATTTTTCTTCTGGTGTTAATTGAGTTTCACCTTTAGGGGTGACTTTACCAACTAAGATGTCACCACCTTTCACTTCAGCACCCACATAGACGATACCTGATTCATCCAATTTGCTTAATGCAGATTCACCTACGTTTGGAATATCCGCAGTGATTTCTTCAGAACCTAATTTAGTATCACGCGCCACACAAGACAATTCTTGAATGTGGATTGTCGTAAAGCGATCTTGTTGTACTACACGCTCAGAAACTAACATTGAGTCTTCGAAGTTATAACCGTTCCAAGGCATGAACGCCACACGGATATTTTGACCTAATGCTAATTCACCTAAGTCTGTTGAAGGGCCATCTGCTAATACTTCACCACGGTTAATTGGATCGCCTAAATTCACACAAGGAATTTGGTTGATACAGGTATTTTGGTTAGAACGAGTGTATTTAATTAAGTTATAAATATCGATACCCGCTTCGCCAGCTACAGTTTCATCTTCATTTACTTTGATAACGATACGAGATGCATCAACGTATTGAACTGTACCACCACGTTTTGCTACAACCGCCACACCAGAGTCTAGTGCGATTGGTTTTTCCATACCTGTACCAACTAACGGCTTATCAGCACGTAAAGTAGGAACCGCCTGACGTTGCATGTTCGCACCCATTAAGGCACGGTTCGCATCGTCATGCTCTAAGAATGGAATTAACGCTGCAGCCACAGATACCACTTGTTGGGTTGAAACGTCCATATAATGAATTTCTTCTGGTTTATAAAGACCAGATTCACCACGCTCACCACGAGCAGTAACGAATGCATCTGTAAAGCGATTGTTCTCATCAAGGTTTGAGTTCGCCTGTGCAATGATGTAGTTTGCTTCATCAATTGCAGATAAGTATTCGATTTCTTCGGTTACTTGACCATTCACTACTTTACGATATGGGGTTTCTAAGAAACCGTAATCGTTCGTACGAGCAAACGCAGAAAGTGAGTTGATCAAACCGATGTTTGGACCTTCAGGGGTTTCGATTGGACATAAACGACCATAGTGGGTGTTATGTACGTCACGCACCTCAAAGCCTGCGCGTTCACGCGTTAAACCGCCTGGGCCTAATGCAGAAATACGACGTTTGTGTGTCACTTCTGATAATGGGTTGTTTTGGTCCATGAATTGCGAAAGTTGTGAAGAACCAAAGAATTCTTTCACTGCCGCAGAAATTGGTTTTGGATTAATTAAGTCTTGTGGCGTGATCGCATCTAAATCGCCTAAAGATAAACGCTCTTTAACCGCTCTTTCTACACGAACTAAACCAATACGGAATTGGTTTTCTGCCATTTCACCCACAGAACGAATACGACGGTTACCCAAGTGGTCGATATCATCCACTTCACCACGACCATTACGGATATCGATGAGTTTTTTCATCACACGAATGATATCGTCGTTACTTAAAATACCCGTACCTTCGCCTTCAGGAATACCTAACGAGCGATTAAACTTCATACGACCTACTGCAGATAAATCATAGCGTTCTGCAGAGAAGAATAAGTTGTTGAATAATGCTTCTGAAGATTCTGGTGTAGGTGGCTCACCTGGGCGCATCATACGATAAATTTCATATAACGCACTTACACGATCATAAGTTGGATCAACACGTAATGTTTCAGAAATATACGGACCGTAATCTAAGTCATTAGTGAATAATGTTTCGATCACTTTATAGCCTGCTTGCGATAATTTCGCTAACACTTCTAAAGAAATCTCGCCATTTGCTGAGCAAATAATTTCACCTGATTCAAGATCAACGTAATCTTTCGCTGCTACTTTGCCTGCGATATATTCAGTTGGCACTTCAACTTGTGTCACATTATCTTTTTCTAATGCTTTGATGTGACGAGCAGTGATACGACGACCGCGTTCTACATAGACTTTACCATTTGCTTCGATATCAAACGTCGCCGTTTCGCCACGTAAACGTTCTGGCACTAATGTCATGAGTAATTTATTGCCAGCAATCTCGAAAGTTACTTTGTCGAAGAATAAGTTTAAGATTTCTTCAACAGTGTAACCTAACGCACGTAAAATAATGGTTGCCGGTAATTTACGACGACGGTCAATACGCGCATATAAGTTATCTTTTGGATCAAATTCGAAATCTAACCAAGAACCACGGTAAGGGATAATGCGTGCGTTATAAAGCACTTTACCTGAAGAGTGTGTTTTACCTTTGTCAGAATCAAAGAATACGCCTGGGCTACGGTGTAATTGTGAAACGATAACACGCTCAGTACCATTGATGACAAAGGTACCGTTGTCAGTCATTAATGGGATTTCACCCATATATACTTCGCTTTCTTTAATGTCTTTGACTGCGCGTGATGAAGACTCTTTATCGTAGCTAACTAAACGTAATTTTACACGTAAGCCTGCTGCATAAGTTGAACCACGAATTTGACATTCACGTACATCAAATTCTGGTTCTTCTAAACGGTAATCAACATATTGTAATTCTGTATAACCGTTATTGCTTACGATTGGAAAAACAGAACGGAATGCAGCTTCTAAGCCTTGTTGACCTTCAGGATCTTTTTGAATGAATTTATCAAAAGAATCTAATTGGATAGTTAATAAATAAGGTACATTTAAAACTTGCGGACGTTTGCCGAAGTCTTTACGAATTCGTTTTTTCTCAGTATAGGAGTAACCCATTATTGGTTTTCCTCTGTAAATTTTAGTGAGACCGAGTTGATATAAAAAAAGTGCGGTCAAATTAATTGACGTTTTTATTTATATCGGAGATTGACGCCGTTTCGGATACCGCACTCTGAACCTTACTTCTGTAGTGGGCTACTTAAATTAAAACGTCTGATTAATTTAAGTGGAAACAGATACCATTAAACGGAAAATGCCTATCTGTTTTTGTGCTGTTTTTGATAGCACAAAATGGCTGATGGTAAACCACCAGCCATTAAGCCTGAGAAACAGGACATAAGTGAATCAAAAATTATTTGATTTCTACTTTTGCACCAGCTTCTTCTAATTCTTTCTTAAGTGCTTCAGCTTCTTCTTTAGAAACGCCTTCTTTTAAGTTAGCTGGAGCAGATTCAACTAAGTCTTTAGCTTCTTTTAAGCCTAAACCAGTTGCACCACGTACTGCTTTGATAACTGCTACTTTGTTAGCACCAGCTTCAGCAAGAACTACGTCGAATTCAGTTTTTTCTTCTGCCGCTGCTGCTGCGCCGCCAGCTGCTGGAGCTGCTGCTACTGCTGCTGCAGAAACGCCGAATTTTTCTTCCATCGCTGCGATTAATTCAACGATTTCAGTTACAGATTTAGAAGCGATCGCTTCAATGATTTGTTCGTTAGTTAATGACATAACAATCAATTCCTAAAATTAATAAAGTTAAATGAAGTAAGAAACGCTTAATGATTAAGCTGCTTCTTGTAATTTGTCGCGTAATGCCGCAAAAGTGCGAACAAGTTTGCCTGCCGCAGCTTCTTTCATTGTGCCCATTAAACGTGCAATTGCTTCTTCGTAAGTTGGTAATGTTGCTAAGAATTCAACATCTTGGATCTTACCTTCAAAGGCTGCACCTTTAATTTCAAACTTATCGTTTGCTTTAGCAAAATCTTTGAACAAACGTGCCGCTGCACCTGGGTGTTCGTTAGAGAATGCGATAAGTGTTGGACCTACAAACGTATCTTGTAAGCATTCGAAATCAGTGCCTTCAACCGCACGACGTAATAAAGTATTACGAACAACGCGCATTGTTACACCAGCTTCACGAGCTGCTTTACGTAATTCAGTCATTTTATCAACAGTTACACCGCGAGAATCCGCGATTACTGCTGAAAGTGCACCTTTGGCTGCTTCATTTACTTCGGCAACAATTGCTTGTTTGTCTTGAAGATTTAATGCCATTGGCTTTTAGCTCCTGAATACACTCCGATTTCTCGGAATTAATTTACCTCATCGAAAGAGTTATCTTTCAGACTAGGACGACTTCGGTGCCCAGAAGCAAGAAATATTCTTATTCTGTTCACCATCTACGTAGGATTATTAAGATGATTATTGCTAACCATTCCCTACGGTCTTGGACGGGGCTTGAATAGGTCAAGCACCAACCAGAAATTTTACGCTAAGCGTAATTTAGGAGCGAGATTATAGTGATTAATCTCGCTCTTGTAAAGTCTATTGTAGAAAAAATCTGCAGATTTTAACCGCACTTTCCTATTATTTTCTTACCGCAATTGCTTCGATTTCTAAGCCAACATCTTTTGGCAAGCGAGCAACTTCTACGCAAGAACGAGCAGGGAAATTCGGGTGATTATTTTCTTTAAAGAATTTCTCATACTCTGCATTTACTGCTGCAAAATCATTAAGATCTTTCACAAACACAGTAGTTTTCACAATATCACCCACTTTCAAACCAGCCTGTTCAATAATGGCTTTCACGTTTTCTAACGATTGACGCGCCTGAGCTACAATATCTTTTGGCACTTCACCCGTTGCAGGGTTAACCGGGATTTGACCTGATGTTAAAACTAAATTACCTAAATCTACCGCTTGAACATAAGGACCGATTGCGGCCGGGGCTTTTTCTGTATGAATAATTTTAGTCATGATATTCTCCTTTAATTTGACGTATAAATACGCTTGCTATCCTAACATATAAGTGATTTTATCGCTTATACGAGTATTCTTAATCAATCTCTTTTAATACATCATCAGATAATTCTTTCTGTGAACTTTCTTTTACTTTGCCATCATTTACTTTAAATTCTAAATTCTGATAATAAGCTTCGCGGAAAGTAACATAAGGATCTTGTGCTTGATTGAGCAATTCTGTTTGGTCCAATGTTTTCGAGCGTTTATCTACGGCTTGCACACCATATTTCACCAGTGACCACGGTCCGCCCACCCAACTCCAGAACGGATAAGTATAAGCCGCATCGACCACTGCACCGGTTAATTGACGAGGTGTTGTTGCATTATAAATTGGCAATACAATATAAGTGCCTGCATCTACACCATAGGTGCCCAACGTTTCACCAAAGCTACGTTGATCATAAACCTGCAAGTCTTTGCTTGCACTGGCAAAATCAAATAAACCACCGATACCAAAGGTGGAGTTAATCCAGAAACGGTTGAAGTGAACAAAGGCTTTTTTCGGTTCACCTTCTAATAAACGGTTAACAAAACTCACTGGCTCATCTAAGTTATTTGCCACATTGGATAAACCTTTTGTGACCGGTGTCGGCACGTAATCACGCCAGCCTTTTGCTGCTGGTTCCAACACATAGCGATCCATGACTTTATAGTTAAAATCAAACATCGTGCGGTTAAAACTTTCTAATTTATCATTGCGTTCACCATCTGCTTTGGTTGCACAACCCGTTAATAAAACTGTTGTCATTAAGCCGACCGCAAGTAAAGGTGTTTTTTTCATTCCACTTTCCTATCACAAAAAATTGTCTTTATTCTAACCAACTTGAAAGATAACTACAAAAAATTTATTGAAACCCTGAGATGACTTTTCTGTTAGCTATGTTTAATCATGGTGCTTTTTAGTTTTCCAAAAATGACTTTTGTTCCCGACATAAACCAAAATGCCACCTTTCGGTGGCATTCTTTGCAATATAGATTAATTATTCAGTTGCATTTTTTAATGGAATTTCTGCATCTGGCTCGCGAGTAATACGGTTACGTAAATCACGACGAATAATCTCAATTGTCCAGAACCAGAAAATATGTCCCACTAATTCAGAAATATGTTCATATAATGGCCATTCTGCAACAGGTGGTGTTAAACCTAATGCAGGGAAAGTGATATAGTGCACACAAATATCTGCGATTAAACCTGCACCAATACCTTGCCAGAATTTGATTTTAGGGAAACGTTCTGCCACTAAGCAGTAAGCAATAGCAAATACTAATGAGAAAGTAATGTGAGTCACACCAATCCAGTCAAAACCATGATCTGCAAAAGTGAATGCTGCTTGAGTTGGGTCAATACCTAAATAATCACGTAAGAATACGTGAGGCGGGTTCAAGAATGCACGTGAACACACTTGAAGAATTTGATCTTGGCTTAAACCTGTGATGTCTACTTTACATGCTGCTGCGAAGAAATCGATTGGGCTACGCGGTGGGAATGGATGCTCAGCACCCCATTTTACGAATGCAGAAATTAAACCTGCAATAATACCAACAAAAATCGCTACGCCATAACGACGACGATTAGCAGGAGTTTGTTCAAAAATACCTGACATATATTTGCTCCGAAAAAAGAAAAAATGACCGCACTTTGTATCAAAAGTCGCGGTTCCCATTTTGCTTTAGCAAAACTTGTCTTGAATTCTCAATGACTTTGGTGAGTTAGTCAAGAACTAATTATTAAGAGTTAGAACATTTTATGGTAAGAATAAAAAATGCGGTTATTTCTAACCGCACTTTCATGTTTTTTAAATTAAAGTTTTGCTGAAAGCATTGCTTCTAATTTCTCTTGGTCAACTGCAAATTTGCGAATCCCCTCTGCTAATTTCTCAACAGCCATCGCATCGCTGTTATGTTGCCAGTAGAATTCTGCTTCAGTTAATGGTTGAGGTTTTGCTTTTACTTCACCTTTGTAGTCTAGTTTACGCACAAGTGCGGTTGAATTTTCTTGTAATTCTTTAAGTAAAGCAGGAGCAATAGTTAAACGGTCACAACCTGCTAATTCAATAATTTCACCGACATTACGGAAACTTGCGCCCATTACCACTGTTTTATAACCGTATTCTTTGTAGTAGTTATAAATTTTAGTTACAGAAATGACACCTGGATCTTCTGCTGGCGCATATTCTTTTTTATCAGTATTTGCTTTGTACCAGTCTAAGATACGACCGACGAATGGCGAAATTAAATAAACGCCTGCTTCAGCACAGGCACGTGCTTGCGCTTCGGAGAATAATAAGGTTAAGTTACAGTTAATGCCTTCTTTTTCAAGAATTTCAGCTGCACGAATACCTTGCCATGTTGAAGCAATTTTGATCAAGATACGATCATTTGAAATACCTGCCACATTATAAAGTGCGATAAGTTTACGTGCTTTTTCAACAGTTGCTTGGGTATCGTAAGAAAGACGCGCATCCACTTCAGTTGAAATACGCCCTGGGACAATTTTTAAAATTTCTAAACCGATGTTTACCGCTAATTTATCTTCTGCATCAATTAGTTGTTGTGCTTTATCCGCACTTTGTGCTTTGGCATAAGCAATCGCTTCATCAATTAATGGGGCATATTGTGGTAATGCTGAAGCACTTAAAATTAAAGATGGGTTTGTTGTTGCATCTTGCGGTTGGTATTTTTTAATTGCATCAATATCGCCAGTATCAGCTACAACGACGGTCATACTACGAAGTGAATCTAACTGAGTTGTCATTATATTCTCCTTGAATGGATTTGTTTGAATTCAACTGCCTTACGATAGCATAATTAGCTTTAAAAGGGTAATTCGTCCAGGAAAATATTTACGATAGGGAAAACCAATTCATTCTAGATTTGCCCCTCATACCATCACTTTTAGCAATTTTTTCGTAATTTATTAGATACAAATCACAAAACGTTATTTTTCTTTAAATAATCACCTTACAAATCTTTACAAACATGAATTTTTGAGCTAATAAGGGAAGGACTCTTTATAAAAATATCGCCTAATGACAAGGAGGCTCAAATGCAACACAAACTACTTTTCTCTGCAATTGCTCTTGCTCTTTCCTATTCTGCGCAAGCCGTTATAGTACCTGAGGGAACGCAATTAGATGAAAAACAACATATCGTGATCAATAACGGGGCTGAACCACAAAGTTTTGACCCACAAAAAACTGAAGGTGTACCTGAATCTACCGTTGCTTATCAATTACTTGAAGGCCTCGTTACCTCAGACTCCGAAGGTAAACTTCAACCGGGTGTAGCTGAAAGCTGGGAAAACACACCAGACTTTAAAACTTGGACATTCCATTTACGTAAAGATGCCAAATGGTCAAATGGTGATCCCGTTACCGCGCACGATTTCGTGTTTGCTTGGCGTCGTTTAGTGGATCCTGCAACAGCAGCCCCTTATGCAAGTTACTTAAGTTATTTACAAGTAGAAAATGCACAAGACATCATTGACGGTAAGAAAAAACCGGCTGAATTAGGTGTTGAAGCAAAAGATGATTACACCTTTGTGGTTCACGCAACCAATCCTGTGCCTTATGCAGTCAGTTTAACGACTCACCAATCCTTATTGCCATTACCACAAAAAGTGGTCGAAAAATTGGGCGATGCATGGGTGAAAAAAGAAAATTACGTGGGTAATGGTGCCTATAAACTGACGAACCACATTATTAATGAAAAAATCGAATTTGAACGTAACCCACTCTACTGGAACGATAAAGAGACTGTCATTAACAGTGCGACATTCCTTGCGATTGAAAACCCAAGTACTGATGTGGCGCGTTATCGTGCAGGCGATTTAGATATGACGAACTATGCCTTACCACCAGAACAGTTTGCTAAATTACAAAAAGAATTGCCTGGCGAAGTATTCACGACACGTACGCTTGCAACCTATTCTTATGAATTAAACAATAAGAAAGCGCCTTTTGATAACGTGAATGTTCGTAAAGCCTTGAACTTATCCCTTGACCGTAATGTGATCACCGATAAAGTTTTAGGTCAAGGTCAAACACCAACCTATGTATTTACGCCGACTTACATCGAAGAAGGTCAGCTCATTCAACAACCTGCTTATTCAAAAGAACCAATGGCGCAGCGTAATGAAGAAGCCATTAAACTCTTAGAAGAAGCTGGCTACAGCAAAGCAAATCCGTTGAAATTCAGCATTCTTTACAACACCAATGAAAACCACAAAAAAGTGGCCATTGCTGCAGCATCTATGTGGAAAGCGAACACCAAAGGTTTAATTGATGTGAAATTAGAAAACCAAGAGTGGAAAACCTACATTGATAGCCGTCGTGCAGGCCGTTACGATGCTGCACGTGCAGGATGGAATGCGGATTACAACCAAGCCACAACATTCGGCAACTATTTCTTATCTAATTCGAGTAACAATACCGCAAAATATGCGAACCCAGAATACGATAAAGCCATTGCTGAATCTTATGTCGCAACGGATGCGGAAGGTCGTGCAAAAGCCTACGCGAAAGCCGAAGAAATTCTTGCAAAAGATTTCGGTATCGTGCCAATCTTTAACTATGTGAATCCACGCTTAGTGAAACCTTACGTAAAAGGCTATTCAGGCAAAGATCCACAAGATCACATTTACTTACGCAACCTTTATATTATTAAACATTAATTCGTTGCTCGTATTTAAGTGCGGTTAAAAATTATCGTGTTTTTTGACCGCACTTTTCGCCCATTTTGGTTGGAGTTATTATGCTCAAATTTATTTTTAAACGGCTGTTGGAAGCCTTACCAACGCTGTTTATTTTGATTACTTTTTCCTTCTTTCTGATGCGTCTCGCCCCTGGTAGCCCGTTCACATCGGAACGTGCTTATCCACCAGAAGTCATGGCAAATATCGAAGCGAAGTATCATTTAAATGAACCATTACATAAACAATATTTCCTTTATTTGGAAAATCTTTCCAAAGGCGATTTTGGTCCCTCTTTTAAATATAAAGATCAATCGGTCAATGATTTAATCGCATCAGCCTTCCCTGTTTCCTTAAAATTAGGGATGGTCGCTTTCGCCTTTGCAGTGGTATTAGGTGTCACAGCGGGTACGCTTGCCGCACTCAATCAAAATAGCCGTTGGGATTATATTTTGATGAGTTTCTCAATGCTTGGCGTCATTATGCCAAGCTTCGTCTTCGCACCAGTCTTAGTGCTAATTTTCGCCATTTATTTGGGTTGGTTACCCGCTGGCGGTTGGAATGGCGGTTCAGCGATGTACATTATTTTACCTGTAGCCTCTTTAACCATTGCTTATGTTGCTGGGATTGCACGTATCATGCGTGGTTCCATGATTGAAGTGTTGCATTCCAACTTTATTCGTACTGCCAAAGCCAAAGGACTCTCAACCTCAAGAATCATTTTAAAACATGCTTTACGTCCGGCTCTTTTACCTGTGATTACCTATTTAGGCCCTGCTTTTGTGGGGATTATTACCGGCTCAATGGTGATCGAAAGCGTATTTGGTTTACCTGGCATGGGGTTATTATTTGTAAACGGTGCCTTAAACCGTGATTATTCTTTAGTTTTGAGTCTCACTATTTTAGTGGGCACATTAACCATTTTATTTAATGCGATTGTGGATATTTTATACGCCATCATCGATCCAAAAATTCGTTATTAAGGATAAGTTATGACAGATTATCGTACTCAGCCGATTAATCAGAAAAATGCGGATTTTGTGGAACAAGTGGCTGACCGTATTGAAGAAATGCAACTGGAAGGCCGCAGTCTCTGGCAAGATGCGAAACGCCGTTTTTTCCGCAACAAAGCGGCCGTTGCCAGTCTGATTATTTTGGCGTTTATTATTGTATTTATTACTGTAGCACCTTGGTTCTTCCCCTTTACCTATGAAGATACCGATTGGAATATGATGAGCTCCCCACCAACAATGGAAGGTTATCACTTCTTCGGTACGGATGCTTCTGGTCGAGACTTACTGGTACGTACCGCTATTGGTGGACGCATTTCGTTATTAGTCGGTATTGCAGGGGCTTTTATTTCCGTCACTATCGGCACAATTTATGGTGCGATTTCCGGCTATGTAGGCGGTAAAACGGATATGTTGATGATGCGCTTTTTGGAAATTCTTAGCTCATTTCCATTTATGTTCTTCGTCATTTTATTAGTGACCCTTTTTGGCCAAAACATTTTCTTAATTTTTATCGCAATTGGTGCCATTGCTTGGCTTGGTCTTGCACGTATCGTACGTGGTCAAACCCTTAGTTTGAAAAATAAAGAATTCGTCGAAGCCGCCATCGTTTGTGGTGTGCCACGTCGCCAAATCATTTTCAAACACATTATTCCAAATGTATTGGGCTTAGTAGCAGTTTATGCTTCACTCGAAGTGCCAGGACTCATTCTTTTCGAATCATTCTTAAGTTTCTTAGGCTTAGGAACACAAGAGCCGATGAGTAGTTGGGGTGCACTCTTAAGTGATGGTGCTGCACAAATGGAAGTGTCGCCTTGGTTACTAATTTTCCCGGCATTTTTCCTTTGTCTCACGCTGTTTTGTTTTAACTTTATCGGTGACGGGTTGCGTGATGCACTCGATCCCAAAGATAGATAGGAGCGAATCATGAATCCTTTATTAGATGTAAAAAATCTCTACGTTCGCTTCAAAACACCTGATGGCGTCGTCACAGCAGTGAATGACTTAAACTTCACACTCAATGCTGGGAGTACTTTGGGTATCGTAGGTGAAAGTGGTTCAGGTAAGTCACAAACTGCCTTTGCTTTAATGGGCTTATTGGCGGCCAATGGTACAGTGGAGGGTTCCGCAATCTTTGAAGGTAAAGAATTGGTTAATTTACCGAAGGCTGAATTGAATAAAATCCGTGCCGAGCAAATTTCCATGATTTTCCAAGACCCGATGACCTCTCTCAACCCTTACATGAAAATCGGTGAGCAGCTTATGGAAGTGCTACAGTTGCACAAAGGCTATGATAAACAAACTGCCTTTGCTGAATCGGTGAAAATGTTGGATGCGGTCAAAATGCCGGAAGCTAAAAAACGCATGGGCATGTATCCGCACGAATTTTCAGGCGGTATGCGTCAACGAGTGATGATTGCGATGGCCTTATTATGCCGTCCAAAACTACTCATTGCCGATGAGCCCACCACCGCTTTGGATGTGACCGTTCAAGCGCAAATCATGACCTTGTTAAATGAGTTAAAGCGTGAATTTAATACCGCGATTATTATGATCACTCACGATTTAGGTGTCGTAGCGGGTATTTGCGATCAAGTGATGGTTATGTATGCTGGACGAACCATGGAATACGGCACAGCGGAGCAAATTTTCTATCATCCAACTCATCCTTATTCTATTGGCTTAATGGATGCGATTCCTCGCTTAGATGGTAATGAAGAACACTTGGTGACCATTCCAGGCAATCCACCAAATTTATTGCATTTGCCAAAAGGTTGCCCATTCTCACCCCGTTGCCAATTTGCAACAGAACAATGCCAAACTGCGCCAAAACTGACCGCATTTAATGAAGGTCAATTACGCAATTGTTGGTTACCCGTGGAGAAATTTACCCTATGACAGTTTCAAATAACAAAGAATTACTCCTTGAAGTCAATCACTTAGGCGTCAGTTTTAAAATTAAAAATGATAAATCCCTTTTCTTCGCCAAACCGCAAACCTTAAAAGCAGTAAAAGATGTTTCCTTTAAGCTTTATGAAGGTGAAACCCTCGGTGTAGTCGGTGAATCTGGTTGTGGTAAATCCACGCTTGCACGTGCCATCATCGGTTTAGTCGAAGCGAGTGAAGGGGAAATCTTGTGGCTTGGTAAAAATTTACGAAAACAATCGGCCAAACAATGGAAAGATACTCGCAAAGATATTCAAATGATTTTTCAAGATCCACTCGCTTCTCTCAACCCGCGAATGAACATTGGTGAAATTATTGCCGAGCCATTAAAGATCTACCAACCGCACTTAAATGCTGCTGAAGTGAAAGAAAAAGTACAAGCGATGATGTTGAAAGTCGGGCTTTTACCGAACTTGATTAACCGCTATCCACATGAGTTTTCTGGTGGCCAATGTCAGCGTATCGGTATCGCTCGAGCGTTAATCATTGAGCCTAAAATGATCATTTGTGATGAGCCTGTTTCTGCGTTAGATGTGTCGATTCAGGCTCAAGTGGTAAATTTATTGAAATCTCTACAAAAAGAAATGGGGCTTTCCTTAATTTTCATCGCTCACGATTTGGCGGTGGTAAAACATATTTCTGACCGAGTCTTGGTGATGTATTTAGGTAATGCCATGGAATTAGGCAGCGATGAGGAAGTGTATAACAATACTAAACATCCTTATACCAAAGCCTTAATGTCTGCTGTTCCGATTCCCGATCCGAAATTGGAACGCAATAAGTCTATCGAATTACTTGAAGGTGAACTACCTTCGCCAATTAATCCGCCATCTGGCTGCGTGTTCCGTACTCGCTGCCTAAAAGCTGATGAAAATTGTGCGAAACAAAAACCACCTTTCACCAGCCAAAACAATAGCCATTTTGTGGCTTGCTTGAAGATCTTATAAAATCCAAAGTGCGGTTAACATTCACCGCACTTTTTACTTTTCTAATCCTAATTTTTCTTCGATTACTTTAGCCAAATCATCTAGCATCGCATAACGTTTGCGATACATGGAACGTTTTTTACTCGGCACATCGTCAAGGTTTCTGTCTATCTCTAAAGGTAATTCCCAATAGTCTTTCAACTGTCCGCCTGATTCAGCAAAAATCGCATCATAATCTACAACATAATGAGAGCTTTGAATAAAACGCGATTTATTTTGATATTTTTGTGGAATACCCAATAACGTCTTAAAACCCAATGCTTTCGTCAATGCTTTCATCATTTCCACCATCAAATAAGCAGGGCGTAAACCATGGCACGTTTTTGTCAGTTGCTTCACCATCTCTTTGGAACCTTCAAAATTGGGTCCCTGCACCACAGAAATAAGCAATGCCTCACCAAGTTTGGCAAAAGTAAGCAAATACACTAATTCATTACGTGGTTTATGCCATAACTCTAATACCCAATAACCTTCCATCGGTTGGTGTGTAGTCATCGATAATGTCATCTCAAAATCAGGAATCACTTCACCAAAACTTAATGGCGTTTTATAAATGGGTGCTGAAAGTGCGGTCAATTTTTCAGGTAAAAAAAGTAGATTGTCACAAATAGCTTCGAAACGCTGTTTGCTATTAAAACGTTTATCTAAAAAACGATAAACTAATGGGTAGCTATAATCTGCATGTTCATTTAATAATGTGGCAAGAAAAGGATGCTGATTAATAAATTGCTCAAAATGAGCAATTGATCCTCGATGTAAAAAAGAACGAAGACGATAACGTAGGCGCTTAAGCGCATAAGAACGCCCTGGTCTATCGGGATAAACGGCTTCCGCTTTTGGCCAGCGATATTGATTCTCTTGAGATTCCATAGTAAAAATAATTAAAGATACTTTAAATCAATGCAAAGCGCGCATTCTCTCATAATTTCAGCAATTTTTCTATTTGTGATATGCTAGGCGCAATTAATGAAAGGAACAATTATGTCTGAAATTAAACTGAATTATCATAAAACGCATTTTCTTACGAGCGCCCCCAATATTCGTTCCATCCCAGAAGATACAGGGATTGAAATTGCGTTTGCAGGGCGTTCAAATGCAGGAAAATCAACCGCACTTAATGCATTAACCAATCAGAAAAGCTTAGCTCGAACCTCTAAAACCCCTGGTCGGACACAGCTCATCAACCTTTTTGAGGTGGAGCCGAATTGTAAACTAGTGGATTTACCTGGCTATGGCTATGCTACCGTTCCTGAGAAAATGAAAATCGAGTGGCAAAAATCCCTCGGGGAATATTTGCAAAAACGCGAATGTTTAGGCGGGCTTGTGGTTTTAATGGATATCCGTCACCCATTGAAAGATCTCGACCAACAAATGATCGAATGGGCTGTTTCTGCTGATTTACCTGTTATGTTACTTTTAACTAAAGCGGATAAACTCAGCCAAAGTGCACGTAGCAAACAAGTCAAAATGGTACGTGAAGCGATTTTACCCTTCCAAGGCGACATTCAAGTCGAGGCTTTTTCTGCACAAAATAAAATTGGTATTGATAAATTAGCGGCTAAATTAGATAGTTGGTTTGCGCCACTTTTTGTGTAGTTTTTTATCAAGAAAAAATGATTTCTGCGATCAAGATCGCAAAAAAAGCACAGGATGTATGATTTCATTCTGTGTTTTTTTTATAGTGCGAAAATCTGATTATTTTTGACCGCACTTTAAGGAATCTGAATGTCTCTTGCTATTGTTTACAGCCGTGCATCAATGGGTGTACAAGCCCCTCTTGTCACCATTGAAGTACATTTAAGTAACGGGAAGCCTGGATTTACCTTAGTTGGTCTACCCGAAAAAACCGTAAAAGAAGCGCAAGATCGTGTCAGAAGTGCATTAATGAATGCCCAGTTCAAATATCCTGCCAAACGCATCACCGTCAACCTTGCACCAGCCGATTTACCCAAAGAAGGGGGACGATTTGATTTACCCATTGCAATCGGTATTTTAGCCGCATCAGATCAACTTGATGGCAGCCGTTTAAAACAGTTTGAATTCGTTGGTGAACTTGCATTAACAGGTGAATTACGTGGTGTACACGGCGTGATTCCCGCCATTTTAGCAGCGCAAAAAGCAAAACGAGCCCCCATTATCGCTTATCAAAATGCTAATGAAGCGTCGCTTGTCTCAGAGCAAGAGACTTATTTCGCTAAAAACCTTTTGGAAGTCGTACAATTCTTAAATAATCAAGAAAAATTACCTTTGGCCTCATTACTCGCACAAGAAAGTACTGTCGGATTTTCAGCTAAAAATCACTTAGATTTGACCGATATTATTGGTCAGCAACACGCCAAACGAGCACTGACAATAGCGGCTGCAGGTCAGCATAATCTGCTCTTTTTAGGACCTCCTGGTACAGGTAAAACCATGTTGGCAAGTCGTCTCACTGCATTACTCCCAGAAATGACTGATTTAGAAGCCATTGAAACCGCTTCGGTTACGAGTTTAGTACAAAATGAATTAAATTTTCATAACTGGAAACAACGACCATTCCGAGCACCACATCATAGTGCCTCATTACCTGCCTTAGTGGGGGGAGGAACCATTCCAAAACCAGGCGAAATATCGCTCGCACATAACGGCGTACTTTTTCTTGATGAACTACCTGAGTTTGAGCGAAAAGTACTGGATGCGCTTCGTCAGCCCTTAGAAAGTGGAGAAATTATTATTTCTCGTGCCAATGCGAAAATCCAATTCCCTGCTCGCTTTCAATTAGTTGCTGCGATGAACCCAAGTCCAACGGGGCATTATACCGGAACACATAACCGCACCTCGCCGCAGCAAGTGATGCGTTATTTAAATCGCCTTTCAGGGCCATTTTTAGATCGTTTTGATTTATCTATTGAAGTCCCTCTTCTGCCACAAGGTAGCTTACAAAATGCGGAAGATAGAGGTGAGACAAGCCAACAAGTACGAGATAAAGTGTTAAAAGTGAGAGAGATTCAACTTGCTCGAGCCGGTAAAATCAATGCGTATCTTTCAAGCAAAGAAATTGAACGGGATTGTAAATTACAAGATAAAGATGCCCTGTTTCTTGAAAAGGCGCTGAATAAGCTAGGACTTTCAGTGAGAGCCTATCATCGGATTTTAAAAGTCTCACGTACAATTGCCGATTTAAATGGTGAAAAAGAAATACAACAACCTCATTTAGCAGAAGCGCTAGGATATCGAGCGATGGATCGGTTGTTACAGAAATTATCTGCTGCTTAAAAAATAAAAGGGCGAATGATTCGCCCTTTTTCGTCTTCGATTCTTAATAATAAGAATGTTCACCACGTTGGTGTTCTGTTACGTCTCGTGCACCTTTTAATTCATTTGGGAAGAGCGAAACTAACTGTTTCTCTACCCCGTCTTTTAAGGTGACATCAACCATTGAGCAACCGTTACAGCCACCGCCGAATTGTAGAACGGCATAACCATCATCAGTAATTTCAATTAATGTGATTTTACCGCCGTGGCTGGCTAATTGTGGATTAATTTGCGTTTGGATCACGTACTCTACGCGCTCAATTAAAGGCGCATCATCTGCAACTTTACGCATTTTAGCGTTAGGTGCTTTTAAAGTCAGTTGAGCGCCAAGCTCTTCGGTTACATAATCAATTTCCGCATCTTCTAAAAAAGGTAAGCTGATTTCATCCACAAATGCTGAAAAAGTATCGTATTTCATTTCAGTATCAGTTGCTTCAACTGAATTTGGTGGGCAATAAGACACGCCGCACTCTGCTCCAGGCGTACCTGGATTAACTACAAAAATACGAATATTAGTACCTTCTTCTTGTGTATCTAAAAGTTTCCGAAAATGCGCTTGTGCCGCATCTGAAATAAAAATTTTTTCCATAAATAAAATCCTAATACTTGATACAATATATCAAGAATGATACTCCTATATGGCAATTTTTTCTACATTTATTCCTATTT
Source organism: Parahaemophilus parainfluenzae (assembly GCA_963516375.1). Taxonomy (GTDB): domain Bacteria; phylum Pseudomonadota; class Gammaproteobacteria; order Enterobacterales; family Pasteurellaceae; genus Haemophilus_D; species Haemophilus_D parainfluenzae_AG. The sequence continues at coordinate 26,610 of CAUQBI010000007.1, forward strand.
TTATAGATATAGGTAAATCCTATCCTTAAAAAATTTAGGCTCGAGCTAAGCCCCACACTTGAATTTCTTTTACACCTAATTTTCGAAGTTGTTTAGCTATCTCTGCTAACGTTGAACCAGTTGTAATCACATCATCTACCAACGCAACGCGTTCATAAGGAAAAGGTTTTTGGGTATTCACTGTAAAAGCATTTTTAAGGTTCTGTCGTCGATCTTTTGCGGTTAAGCCTCGTTGAGTATGAGTATGTTTAATCCGTTTCACCACATGATGACAGTTAGGCACATCACACCAACGGCTCAACCAGTTAGCCAATAAATCCGCCTGATTATAACCCCGTTGCCATTGTCGAAAATGGTATAGCGGTACGGGAATAATCGCCTGTGGCAGCGAGAGCCCATGCGTTCGTCTTGCCTCTCGCACCGCAAGATAAAGCAAACGCGATAAACTGCGATCTAACCAAGACTGTTTTTGGAATTTTAAACGATGAATAAGTGAAGAAAGCGGCTCAAGATAATGCCCAATAATCACAATACGATCCCAAGCGGGTTCATTTCTCAAACAATGTCCACAGCCCATTGTATAATGCTGCAAGGGTGAACCACATCGTCCACAATAAGGGAAAGTTTTAATTTGCTTCTGACATCGACTACACAATCCATTTCGACCAAGATGAATAGATCGCTTGCAATGTACACAGCTAAACTGAAAAAAATGAGAAAACATAAGAGAAATTGACCGCTCTTTTATTTTTTCGCTTTTTCAATTTGCTTAAAATGCTTTTCTTTCTTAGCCATTTCCATTCTTTCACCTTGTTTCAAAATATGAGGGGTCACAAAAATTACAAGCTCTCGCTTTTGATGACGTTCGCTTTCCTTACTAAATAAGCGTTTAATACCTGGAATATCGCCCAATAATGGTACTTTATCGACACCTTTCGTGATCGTATCGTGGAATACACCACCCAATACAATTGTTTCGCCATCTTTGGCAAAAACTTGCGTATTAATTTCTTGTTTATCAATGGATACCACTTCATTTTGCCCGTAAGCCACGCGATTACCCGGGGAATTTTGACTCACTAATAAATCCAATAGAATATTATTATCCTTAGAAATATGCGGCGTGACTTCCAATCCTAAGACAGCCTCGCGAAACTCTACTGACTGTGTATCATTTTTCCCATTCGTCACCACATAAGGAATTTCTGTCCCTTGTTTGATGCTTGCACTTTTCTTGTTGGTCGTAAGTAAGCGAGGGCTTGCAATAATTTCTACGTTATTTTCACGTTCAAGTGCGGTTAATTCTAAGTCTAATAATCGGCCATTAATTTTAGCCACTTGAAGTGCTAATGAGCCAGCTGGCGTGACCATTGTCGCAAAATTCACGTTTAAATTATTACTGATATTACTAAAGCCATTTGCATCTAGACTGCCACTCACTCTATGGGCAGCCTCAGTAGGATTAAAAATGCCCCAACGTACACCTAACTCTTTCAGGCTTTCATCAGTAATCGTCACAATACGTGCTTCAATGACAATTTGCTCAATGGGTTTATCCAGCTCTGCAATCAATTTTTTAATATTTTTGACAGAACGTGCATCATCCTGAATCAGTAACACATTGCTTCGGTCATCAAATGTAATTGTGCCCCTAGGTGAAAGCAAAGAACCGCTCCCTGTTGTTAAAGATTTCATCACATCAGAGGCCTTAGCAAAATGCAGTTTAATCGTTGTACTCACAAGTGGTGTTTCACTAGACAAACTTTCCCCGCTAATCGCCATAGGTTCTGTCATTTTCTCTGCATATTTTTCATGTTGAGAAGGCTTACCCAAATAATAAATACCATTTTCTTGATAAAAAGAGAGCCCTTTGATTTTTGCTACAGAACGCAATAAACGATCAAAATCCACATTATCTAATTGCAATGAAAGCGTTCCTTCTAACTCATCATCAATCATTAAATTAGCATTTTGCTCAAGGGCAAGTTGTTGGAGTATCGCCACCATTGGCGCCTGTTTTAAGCGAAGTGAAAATACGTGATTCTCTGCCGATGAATAGCTAGTCCATAGGATCAAAAAACACATTAAAAACTGACCGCACTTTGTTTTTATTTTCTGCTTTATCATTTTAAAATCTCATGATGATTGAGGTTGTTTGTTCACATTGTCCGGCTTTATAACCTTGAAACGTCACGCTGTTTTTACTCACTTTTTCAATTAAATAGCCCTCCTTTCCAATTCTCTGCCCGACTTGAGCGGAAAGAATATGTCCATCATCATTAAATAACACTTCTTCCTGTTTACCGGCTTGCACGACACCCACAATATGTAGCTGAGCCAATGGGCGTTCCTCTGCCAGTCTCGGCTCCGAATACACGCAAGTCGACACTGGCGGTAGGGTGAGCCCCTCTTTTGGATATTCGGTTTGTTCTCTTTGTTTACGATCAAAAGGATCTTGTGAAAATGCTGATACAGAAAAAAACGCTATCAAGATTAAGAAGAGCTTTTTCATTATTTGTCCTTATCTAGTTGGAAAATTAACTCACATGCAATAGAAGCATTTTCCTCTTCATCTAATTTTTCAATGTTTAACTGCGTTAAAGAAAGTGTAGGAACATCGTTTAAAAGTGCGGTCAAAAATTGTTGTAAATCGACAAAATAGCCTTGTAATGACAAATGCAACAACGTATGTTGAGAAAAATCCCAACGCAAATCCAACGAGCGAAGTCGCCCATTTAACAACGCCTGAACATGCTGATTGATCGGCAACACAGAATTAGCCAATTCTGGAGAAAGTTGTCGGCTGTCTGACTTTTGTCTTAAGGTTTGTAAAACCTTTTCCTGTTTCTCCCACTCTTGTTGTTGCAAACTCAATTCTGCGTCAAGTCGATACTGTTCATTACTGTTTTCAACATAACGAAAAACAGGTAAAAAGATGACTGCACTTAATGCACACAACCAAAAGGCAGCATGGGCCATTTGAGGTAATCGAAGCCATCGCCCAAACCAACTTTGTGCACTTTTTTGAACAAGCTCGTTGATAAGGTTCCTCATTGCACAGGCTCCGATAGCTGAATATCAAATTGAAAAAATAACTGCTGTTGCACCGGTTGAAACTTAGTTAAATTAACCGCTGTAAAATGGCGTTTGAGAAATTGATGTATCTCTTCAAACTCTTGTTGGCTTTCTGTCATGCCTGAAAGGACAACTTGCTTAGCATTGAGCGTAAATTCATCTAACTCACCTTGTTGTAAGGGCAACTCAGTTAATAAATTAAGCATCCGATACACATATTCCGTCTCCATTTCAGTCAACTCATTCATTTCTTTTAAGTTACTTTGTAGTTGCTGAACTTGAATGCGTTTCTGATGGACTTGATGAGTTATTTGTGTCAGTTTTTCTTTTGCCTGATTTAGAGTTTGCCCTTGTTGTTCATTGAGTTGGTTCAATCCAACAACAATCAACACTGAGCAAGCTAGCCAAATTAAACCTTGCCACATAAAATGACGAAAAGCCTTTTGATGTTGTTCTAAGCGCCAAGGTAATAAATTAAGGCTAAACATCACCACTCTCCCGATTAATTGGAGGCAAAAGTGCGGGTGGTTTTAAAGATAAATCCACTAGCTTTAAATCGGTTTGCCAAAGTGCATTACCTAAAGCAATGAAAGGAAGATCTGTTTCGATACGCTGCCAATCCTGAGTCTGTAATTCGATTGCGTGTAAATTCAACATATCGGGCGTTTGATACACATAAACCTGTTCTATCGTTTCGGGAAAGCGTTGGATAAATTGTTGATAAAGTTCGGATAAATCACCTTGAGATTGCAAAACTTGTCGTTGTTGTAAGCGTTCACAAACGGCGAGACATCCTTGTTGATCTTGATATAAAAATAAGGTGTTAACTGGCTCTTGCCCTAAAATGGCATAAAATGCACGTAAAATACTGTGATTCAGTAAATCAAGTGCGGTCAATTTTAGCGGCAAATATTTTTCTAATTCTGCATTGGCGCTTTCTTGTCGAATCGCCGTGATATCCAAACGGAAACCTTGTTTTAATGGCATGGCAAGATAATCAAACCATAATTCATCCAACGGAATCGGTAATTCTTTTTGCAAAATGAAACGACATTGTTGTTCACACTCCTGAGCATTGAGTGTTTGCGGTAAAATAAGCGTTTTAGACCAAGTCAAATGGGGTGAAATGGAACCAATAAAACAACATTGGTTCGCTTTTTGCGGTAAATGAGGTAATAGCTGGGGAAAAAAGTCCTTTTGTTGTCCATTTAAGCAAATAGATTGAACTTTGTAGAATTCATCTAGCCAAACAAAATAGAGGTTATCTTGTTGTTTACTCACACCAATTTTTTGTTTTAGCTGCTTTCTAGGAACAATTCCCATATTCTTTCCTATTCTTTAAGGGATTAATCTTTTATACTTAGCAGCCAAAATCATAATTTTGATTTTTTGAATATTCATTAAACCAGAGAGAATTTTACGATGCGGATCGCAAAATTAATATTAAGTACCCTATTTACGATATGTATACTGGGGTTAGTCGCCGGTGGTGTACTGTATTTTCACTTAAAATCCTCCTTACCATCGGTTGAGAGCCTAAAAACCGTTGAGTTGCAACAGCCGATGCAAATCTATACGGCTGATGGCAAATTAATCGGTGAAGTCGGTGAACAACGCCGTATTCCAGTGAAATTAGAAAATGTGCCTCAGCGTCTGCAAGATGCCTTCTTAGCGACGGAAGATAGCCGTTTTTATGAACATCACGGCTTAGACCCTGTTGGTATTGCTCGTGCGATTTTTGTTGCCGTCAACAATGGTGGGGCATCTCAAGGGGCAAGTACCATTACACAACAGCTTGCGCGTAACTTCTTCTTAACGCCAGAAAAAACCATTATTCGTAAAGCTCGCGAAGCAGTATTAGCCATTGAAATTGAAAATGCCTTAAGCAAACAAGAAATTTTAGAACTTTATTTGAATAAAATTTTCTTAGGGTATCGCTCTTATGGCGTTGCAGCCGCCGCTCAAACCTACTTTGGTAAAAACTTAGATGAATTAACACTTTCTGAAATGGCGATCATTGCTGGCTTGCCAAAAGCACCTTCTACCATGAATCCACTGTATTCGCCAAAACGTGCGGAAGAACGTCGAAATGTGGTTTTAAGCCGAATGTTGGATGAAAACAAGATCACCAAAGCAGAATATGATGCAGCGATTAAAGAACCAATTGTAGCAAGCTATCACGGTGCTAAATTTGAGTTCCGTGCAGACTATGTGACTGAAATGGTTCGTCAAGAAATGGTAAAACGCTTTGGTGAAGAAGATGCTTACACTAAAGGTTATAAAGTTTTCACGACAGTACTTTCAAAAGATCAAGCGGAAGCTCAAAAAGCCGTCCGTAATAACTTGATCGATTATGACATGCGTCATGGCTGGCGTGGCGGTGCACCACTTTGGAAAAAAGGTGAAACCCCATGGGATAATGAACGCATTGTCGCTTTCTTGAAAAAATTACCTGATTCAGAACCATTCATTCCAGCAGCGGTAACCGCATTAGGTAAGAATGGGGCAGAATTACTTTTAGCCAATAATGAAACGATGACGCTCTCTTCTAATGCAATGCGTTGGGCGGGAAGAGCACCGGTTAAAGTGGGCGAACAAATTTGGATTCGTAAACGTGATAACGGTGAATGGATTTTAGGTCAAATTCCAGCAGCTAACTCTGCATTAGTTTCATTAAACTCTGATAATGGTGCAATTGAGGCCATGGTGGGTGGTTTTAGCTACGAACAAAGTAAATTTAACCGAGCAACCCAATCTTTAGTGCAAGTCGGTTCTTCGATTAAACCATTTATCTATGCGGCTGCGTTAGAAAAAGGTTTAACGCTTTCAAGCGTATTGCAAGACAGTCCTATCTCTATTCAAAAACCAGGACAACCTTTGTGGCAACCTAAAAACTCACCTGATCGTTATGACGGTCCTATGCGTTTACGTGTAGGTTTAGGTCAATCTAAAAATATGATTGCCATCCGAGCACTACAAACTGCAGGTGTTGGCTTTACGGCTGACTTCTTACAACGATTTGGGTTCAAACGTGACCAATATTTTGCCAGTGAAGCGCTTGCATTAGGTGCTGCATCCTTCACGCCATTGGAAATGGCGCGTGCTTACGCAGTTTTTGATAATGGTGGTTTCTTAATTGATCCTTACCTTATCGAAAAAATTCAAGATAATACCGGTAAAGATTTATTTATTGCGAACCCGAAAATTGCTTGTATCACCTGTAACGACATTCCTGTAATTTATGGTGAAACCAAAGATAAAATTGATGGCTTTAAAGATGTCGCAGAAGTGGCTAACCCTGATAACCTAAAATCCGCTAAAGGTAATAGCAACACCGATACAGATGAAGGTGAGGGCGATCAGCAACCTGAGAATGTACCTGACTTGCCAGAACTTCAAACATCCGCATTAAATGACGGTTCTGTTGATTTAATGGCGGATGCGAAAGACGGTGCAGCAAAACAAGAATACGCACCTCGTGTGATTAGTGGTGAATTAGCCTTCTTAATTCGTAGTGCATTAAATACGGCGATTTATGGTGAGCAAGGACTTAGTTGGAAAGGTACCAGCTGGCGTATTGCTCAAAGCATTAAACGTAGTGATATCGGTGGTAAAACCGGTACCACTAATAGTGCGAAAGTAGCTTGGTACGCAGGTTTTGGCGCAAACTTAGTCACCACAACCTATGTTGGTTTCGATGATAACAAACGCATATTAGGTAAAGGTGAAGCGGGAGCGAAAACCGCAATGCCTGCCTGGGTTGCTTATATGAAAGCTGCACTTTCTGATGTGCCAGAACGTCAACTTGAGCTTCCTCCAAACATCATGGAAAAAACCATTGATAGTAACTCTGGTTTACTTTCTGAAGGTGGTGGCCGTAAAGAATACTTTATCGTGGGTACCGAGCCTAAACGTACTTACATTGCGGAAATGCAAGAGCGCGGTTATTATGTTCCACCAGAGTTGCAACAACGTCTAAATGGTGGAACAGGTAAAACCAAAGACGCAATTCCTGCAACGCAACCAGAAGAATTATTCTAACCCTGATTTAAATACTAAAAGTGCGGTTAATTTTGACCGCACTTTTTTACGTCAAAAGGACAAATCATGTTAAGTTATCGTCACAGTTTCCATGCAGGCAATCATGCTGATGTATTAAAGCATATTGTATTAATGCTGATATTGGAAAATCTTTCGCTGAAAGAAAAAGGTTTTTACTATCTCGATACCCATTCTGGGGTCGGACGCTATCGTTTAAGTTCTAACGAATCAGAAAAAACCGGCGAATACAAAGAGGGAATTGGGAGACTTTGGGAAAGAACAGATTTACCCGAAGAAGTTGCTCGCTACGTGGATCTCATTAAAAAGCTCAATTATGGCGGTAAAGAATTACGTTATTATGCGGGCTCACCTATGATTGCCGCGCAATTATTACGTCCTCAAGATCGTGCATTACTGACAGAATTACATCCAAGTGATTTTCCATTATTACGCAATAATTTCAAAGAATTTAAAAATATCACCACAAAATCAGAAAATGGTTTCCAACAACTCAAAGCCACGCTTCCACCAAAAGAACGCCGAGGCTTAGTGCTTATTGATCCGCCTTATGAATTAAAAGAAGATTATGATTTGGTAGTGAAAGCTATAGAAGAAGGTTATAAACGCTTTGCTACGGGTACTTATGCGATTTGGTATCCAGTGGTTCTACGTCAACAAACAAAACGCATTTTTAAAGGATTAGAAGCAACAGGAATTCGTAAAATTTTGAAAATTGAATTGGCGGTTCGCCCTGATAGCGATCAACGTGGTATGACCGCAAGTGGAATGGTGGTGATTAACCCACCTTGGCAATTAGAACAGCAAATGAAATCTATTTTGCCTTATTTGACCCAAACGCTCGTCCCTGAAGGTACGGGAAGTTGGACAGTGGAATGGATTGTACCGGAATAATCCATTCCAAAATATCGGTCAAAATGACCGCACTTTTAAATTTTAATTTTATTGGAATACAACACTAAGCAAAGTGCAATAACCATAATTAAAATCGCGCCTGCGAATAAGATGGTATCAACCGAACTCTCATGATTCACAATAATCAGGCGCAACATAGCGGTAATCCCCGCGTAAATAAAATAGCGCAAAGGAAAGTGATAGCCACTTTTAAAATATTGCACGATAAGGCCAATAAAACCGAAATATAAGAAAAACATCACGGCTTGTTCGGCAACATCATAAGGCACTACGCTTGATGTATTAAACACCATAATTGCTAAGGTATAGGTAATTTTAGCTAAAGCAATAATCAATACTAAAGCCAACGCAATAAGTGAAAAACTTAATACCACTTTTAATACACTAGTCACTACTCTAGGCAGCTTTTCTAGTTCTTGAGATTCTTCCATAAAGTTCCTTTTTTGTTTTTTAAAATGACGAAAGATGCGTATTTTAAAGGAATGTGATTTAGTGGTAAATAGCCAAATTTAATCAAATAAAAAAGGCAGAGCTCTCTGCCTTTTCTTTTTTATATGAATGAAATGAATAATTACTCATCTAAGAAACTTCTTAAGGTTTCTGAACGACTTGGATGACGTAATTTACGTAATGCTTTTGCTTCAATCTGACGAATACGCTCACGAGTTACGTCAAATTGTTTACCCACTTCTTCGAGTGTATGGTCAGTATTCATATCAATACCAAAACGCATACGTAATACTTTTGCTTCACGAGGTGTTAAACCTTCTAACACTTCATGAGTCGCCACTTTCAAGCTTTGTGCGGTTGCAGAATCTAATGGCAATTCAAGGGTTGAGTCCTCGATGAAGTCACCTAAATGTGAATCATCGTCATCACCGATTGGGGTTTCCATAGAAATAGGTTCTTTCGCAATTTTAAGCACTTTACGAATTTTATCTTCTGGCATGCCCATGCGCTCAGCTAGTTCTTCTGGCGTCGCTTCACGTCCCATTTCTTGTAACATTTGACGAGAAATACGGTTTAATTTGTTAATCGTTTCAATCATATGAACAGGAATACGGATTGTACGCGCTTGGTCAGCAATGGAACGCGTAATTGCCTGACGAATCCACCATGTTGCATAGGTTGAGAATTTATAACCACGACGGTATTCAAATTTATCTACTGCTTTCATCAAACCAATATTCCCTTCTTGAATTAAATCCAAGAATTGTAAACCACGGTTAGTATATTTTTTTGCAATAGAAATGACCAAACGTAAGTTAGCTTCAACCATTTCTTTTTTCGCACGTCGAGCTTTTTGTTCACCACGAGATACTGCATCGCAAATTTCACGCATTTGTTGGATGGTGAGATTGGTATGCTGTTCAATATTCGCTAAGTTATCTAAAGATAAACGAATACGCTCTTCATATTTTGGTAAACGTTTTGCCCAAGCTTTCGTTGATTTTAATGCTTTTGCTACCCATGCATCACTGCTGCCATTAGCAATAATCAGTGCCTCAAATTCATCTTTTGGCATACCCGCAATATCAACTAATACTTTTTGTAGTTGACGCTCTTCTGAACGTACACGTTTCATCATATTCTTCATTGATAAAACAAGTACATCAAATTGTTTTGGCACTAAACGGAATTGTTTAAAAATATCTGCGAGTTGAGCAATTTGATCTTTTGCACGTTTACCACTGCGACCGTGTTTTGCAATGGTCGCTAATGTTTTAGTATGTTGCTCTCTTAATGCGGCAAATCTTTCACGCGCCACTTCAGGATCGATGCTATTATCTGAATCGCTGTCATCAGAACTTGAGCTGTTATCGCTTTCATCTTCCTCATCGCTCTCATCATCAACGTCTGAAGCAGATTCGGCACTTTCATCTTCATCAGCAAAATTTTCATCAATATTTGCGGTTTCCTCTTCTGGAACATTTGGATCCACAAAGCCTGTGATTAAATCAGCTAAACGATAATTGCCCGCTTCAACTTGGTCATAATTATCTAATAATTCAGTTAACGCTTCTGGGTAAGCTGCAATCGCAGTTTGGACTTCATCGATCCCTTCTTCAATACGTTTTGCAATGCTGATTTCATCTTCACGGGTAAGGAGATCAACGGTACCCATTTCACGCATATACATACGCACAGGATCGGTTGTACGACCGATTTCAGATTCCACATTGGATAAAATCTGTGTTGCTTCTTCCACTGCATCTTCATCCGGAATCGTGTCATTCAACATCATTTCATCACTTTCCGGCGCTTCATCAAGAACCGGAATACCCGCATCATGCTGTAAAGTCTGCAACAACTTATCGTAATACTCTGGATCGATCACATCTTCCGGAAGTAAGTCATTAATCTCCGCATAAGTTAAATAACCTTGCGTACGACCCAATTCCATAAGCTGTTCAATTTGTTCTGAATATTGCTCTGCGGTAGATTGTTGATTTTGTTCCATTTTTATTCCCGTTTTGCGTTATTTTTGGAAGATAAAAGCCCTTGTTTTGAACAGGAGATTTTACCATTGTTATGACGGATTAACTAACTGTTTTTTCTGCTCTTCTTTTCCCTTGAGCAAATTCACTAAAATTGCTCGCTCTTGATCAGTTAAGCCTTCCGCCCTTTCTTTTGCAATCAGCATTTCAATATCTCGTTCAATCGCCTGAATATTCAATCGACGATAGTTTTGAGAGAATGCATTAATGATTTCTAAGTCATCTAATAGATGATCCCAAGAAGCTAATATTTCAAGGGGTTTGCTGAATTCTGTATCACGAAAATATTCTAATATTTGCCCTGTTGTAATGCCTTCTCGTTCACGACAAAGTGCGGTCAATTTTTCGAGTAATTCGTAACCCGCCTCATGCTTTAAGGCTTGTAAACCCACATCCGAAATGCGATTCACTAACTGTGAATTCTGTAATAACAGCGAAATCACCACGCGCATTGGTGTTTTCTTAATGGTTTTTTGTGGCGTTTTGGGTTTGGGTTCCGCCTTGTCTATTTGATTTGGGAGCAAGCTTTCAAGCTGTGATTGATCAAAGATCCCGAGCTTTTGCGCCAACATATTACGTAATGATAAACGCAGCATATCACCAGGAATTTGACGAATTAAAGGCGCTGCGAGTGCTACTAGCTTGCCTCGTCCTTCTTGCGTCGAGAAATCCACCTGCGGACTTAAATGTGCGAATAAGAATTCTGTGAGAGACTGGGCTTGCTCAATATATTCTTCAAACTTTTCTTTACCATATTGGCGAATATAAGTATCCGGATCTTCTCCATCAGGCAGGAAAATAAACTTAATTTGTCGTCCATCTTCCAGATAAGGTAAGGCGTTTTCAAGGGCTCGCCAAGCAGCATCTCGCCCCGCTCTATCACCATCATAGCAGCAAATGACTTGCTCTGTTGAACGGAACAATAATTGAATTTGTTCCGAGGTCGTTGATGTCCCAAGAGAAGCCACCGCATAATTGACACCAAATTGCGCTAATGCCACCACATCCATGTAGCCTTCAACCACCAGTAATTTTTCTGGCTCATCATTGATTTGTAAGGCTTCATACAAACCATAAAGTTCATTGCCTTTATGGTACGTAATAGTTTCGGGTGAGTTCAAATACTTAGGTTTTTCATCCGTTAAAACACGTCCACCAAAGGCGACCGTACGACCACGTTTATCCCGAATCGGAAACATAATGCGATTACGGAATTTATCGTACACATTGCCACGATCGTTACGAGAAAGCATACCTAAATCAAACAGTTTTTTCTGTTCTTCTCGATTTTTGCCGAATTGACGCAACACCGTATCCATCGCATTGGGCACATAACCGATTTGAAAACGATCGATAATTTCGGGCGATAAACCACGTTGCTGAAGATAGCTTTGAGCTGGAATATTTAGTGGAAGTTGCGCTTGATAAAACGACGCAATCTCTTGCATTAAATCGTATAAATTGCGTTTTGTCTGATAGCTCACATCCGGTTTATTACCGAATTGGTTTGGGCGTTTCTCATAAGGCACTTCAAGCCCTGCCGAAGCGGCTAGTTCTTCAATGGCTTCAACAAATTCTAACTTGTCGTAATCCATTAAAAATGAAATGGCATTGCCTTTCGCGCCACAGCCGAAACAATAATAGAATTGTTTTTTTTCACTTACCGTGAAGGATGGTGTTTTTTCGTGATGAAACGGACAACAAGCTTGATAATCTCGTCCTGCTTTTTTGAGTTTCACACGCGCATTAATCACATCGACAATATTCGATTTTGTGAGCAGATCATCAATAAATTGGCGTGGAATTGAGCCCTTCATTGCCTTGCCTCCTTGAATACGATGCGAAAGTGCGGTTGATTTTGCGTGACTTTTTTTCGATGAATTTAAAGCAACAAAACCGTGATACCCAAAAGGTTTCACGGTTTGTCTTAACTCGAGTTAGAAAATACTACAAATTAGTATAAACGGGTATTGCGCGCGTTTTCGCGAGCATTACGTTTAGCGTGACGTTTAGCAAGCGTTGCTTTTTCACGTTTACGGATTGTAGTTGGTTTTTCATAGAATTCACGAGCGCGAACTTCTGCTAAAATACCAGCTTTTTCGCAAGAGCGTTTGAAACGACGTAAAGCTACGTCAAATGATTCGTTTTCACGTACTTTAATTACAGGCATAAGCCAATCACCTCAATGAGTTTAATTTAATTGCAATTTTAAATTTTTATTACTGCCGAATGAACGGCAAATTCAATAAAGGACGCAATTCTAATCGATCTTCCCTGCAAAAGCAAAGGAAAGATCGCCTATTTGCTGAAAATTTGGCGTTTGAACTGGTTTAAGCGGGCTAAACAAGGTAAAATCTTTGCCAATTTTTTTAATAAAATGAGAAGAAAATGCGTATTTTAGGGATCGAAACCTCCTGTGATGAAACAGGTGTCGCGATTTATGATGAAGACAAAGGCTTAATTGCCAATCAGCTCTACACGCAAATAGCCTTGCATGCGGATTATGGCGGTGTGGTGCCAGAACTGGCTTCTCGCGATCACATTCGCAAAACGGCACCATTAATTAAAGCCGCATTAGAAGAAGCCAATTTAACCGCTGATCAAATTGATGGTATCGCCTATACAAGTGGCCCAGGTTTAGTAGGCGCATTATTAGTGGGCACAACGATCGCGCGTTCACTGGCTTATGCCTGGAATGTGCCCGCTATTGGCGTACACCACATGGAAGGTCATCTACTTGCCCCAATGCTTGATGAAAATCGACCGAACTTTCCGTTTATTGCTCTCTTAGTTTCAGGTGGACACACGCAATTAGTGCGCGTTGATGGCGTAGGGAAATATGAAGTCATTGGCGAATCCATTGATGATGCGGCAGGCGAAGCCTTTGATAAAACTGCGAAATTATTAGGATTAGATTATCCTGGCGGTGCGGCACTTTCACGTTTAGCCGAAAAAGGATCAAAAGATCGCTTTGTGTTCCCTCGACCAATGACGGATCGACCTGGACTTGATTTTAGCTTTTCAGGTTTAAAAACCTCAGCAGCAAACACCATTAATCAGGCGATTAAACAAGAAGGTGAATTAACTGAACAAACCAAAGCGGATATTGCCTTTGCCTTCCAAGATTCTGTCGTGGATACACTTGCAATTAAATGCAAACGTGCCTTAAAAAAAACCGGTTATAAGCGTTTAGTTATTGCTGGCGGCGTAAGTGCAAACAAAAAATTACGTGAAACTCTTGGCACTATGATGAAAAATCTTGGTGGTGAAGTATTTTATCCGCAACCCCAATTTTGTACCGATAATGGGGCCATGATTGCCTATACGGGTTTTTTACGCTTAAAACAAGGTCAGCACAGCGATCTCGCCATTGATGTTAAACCTCGTTGGGCGATGGCAGAACTCCCTGCAATTTAAGGAATAAATATGGAAAATATGATTAAAGTAAGAGCCATGCGTGCAGCCGGTATCGCTTGTTTTTTAGTACTCGCGATTATTGGCGCATGGATTTTTACCACGCCAAGCAGTGATATTGTTGACGCTCTTGCTGAAGCAGGAAAAATGGTGGGAGGCGGCGCCACTTACGGGACCTTTATGCTAGCAGCCTGTCCACCTGTTGCAGGATTCATTGCCTATCATTTCTGGAAATGGGTTATTAAATAATGGCAAAACTCTATTTTTACTACTCTACGATGAATGCGGGTAAATCAACCACATTGTTACAGTCTTCCTATAACTATCGTGAACGCAATATGAACACCATGGTTTATACGGCAGCGATTGATGATCGTTTTGGCGCAGGCAAAGTCACGTCACGTATTGGTATTCATGAAGAGGCGAATTTATTTACGTCAACCAGTGACCTTTTTGCTGAAGTGAGTCAACGTTTACAACAAGAAAAAATTCATTGTGTTTTGGTTGACGAAGCCCAGTTTTTAACGAAACAACAAGTGTATCAATTAAGCGATGTTGTAGATAAACTGAAGATTCCAGTGCTTTGCTATGGCTTACGGACAGACTTCCAGGCAGAGCTATTTGAAGGCAGTAAGTATTTACTTGCTTGGGCAGATCAACTAGAAGAATTAAAAACAATCTGTTATTGTGGGCGTAAAGCCAATTTCGTTTTACGTTTAAATGAACAAGGTGAAGTCATTAAGGAAGGGGAACAAATCCAAATCGGTGGAAATGACTCTTATCTTTCGGTTTGCCGCTATCATTACAAAGAAAAGTGCGGTCAGCTTTAACCTCATTTTTCAATTTTATACTCGGAGGACAATTTTATGCTAAAGAACAAAACATTCGGCAGTGCCTTAATCATTGCAGGCACGACCATCGGAGCCGGGATGCTCGCGATGCCATTAACCTCTGCCGGAATTGGTTTTGGTTATACCGTTTTATTACTAGTCGGCTTATGGGCGCTTTTGGTTTACAGCGGTTTACTTTTTGTTGAAGTGTATCAAACTGCAGATCGCTTGAATGATGGCGTAGCCACTCTCGCTGAAAAATACTTTGGTATCACTGGGCGTGTCTTAGCGACTTTTAGCTTGCTCATTTTACTTTATGCCCTTTCAGCGGCCTACATCACCGGGGGCGGTTCATTATTATCTGGCTTACCAACGGCTTTTGGCTTTGAAAGTCTTTCCTCCGAACTTTCAATCATTTTATTTACTGTCGTACTCGGTGCCTTTGTGGTTATGGGTACAAAAGGCGTTGATGGCGCCACTCGTATTCTGTTTATCGGCAAATTAATCGCCTTTGCTTTCGTGTTATTTATGATGTTACCAAAAGTGTCTGTCGATAACCTGATGGCCTTGCCTTTAGATTATGCTTTCGTGATTTCTGCGGCACCTATCTTCTTTACCTCTTTTGGCTTCCACATCATTATGGGTAGCGTAAATAGCTATTTAGATGGCAGTGTCACTCAATTCCGTAAAGCCATTTTAATCGGTACAGCCATTCCACTTGTAGCTTATTTAGTATGGCAATTAGCAACTCACGGTGTATTAAGTCAAAATGAATTTGTGCAAGTGTTGCAAGCGGATCCAACCCTTAACGGCTTAGTCAATGCAACACGTCAAATCACGAACTCCCACATTATGGGTGAAATCGTGCGTGTGTTCTCTGCACTTGCATTAATTACTTCTTTCCTAGGTGTGATGCTAGGAGTATTTGAAGGTTTAGGCGATTTATTTAAACGTTACAAATTGCCACACAACCGTTTAACACTGACTGTTGCAGCATTTACTCCACCACTTGCATTCGCCTTGTATTATCCTGAAGGTTTTATTGCCGCATTAAGCTATGCGGGTTTACTCTGTGCATTCTATTGCTTAATTTTACCTATTGGACTAGCATGGAAAACACGTCAAGCGAATCCAAATCTGCCTTATCGTGTAATCGGTGGAAACGTAACCTTAGTGATAGCCTTAGTAATTGGCGTAATCATTATGATCGTACCATTCTTAATTCAAGCAGGTTATTTACCCGCAGTAGCAGGCTAAAGTGTGGTAGATTTCCAAGGCATTTTTCTCATAAAAGTAGGGCTTAAACGCCCTATTTTTTTATTTTTAAAAAATTTTCATTTTTTTTACCTCTCTTAATCTTTCCTTAAGATTCTCTTGTTTAAATACACTCATCGAAAGGCAAACAATCCAATCGATAAATAAATCTGAAAAATGTTAATCACTTAAGAAAAGATTAAGATTTGAATGATTTAATACATCTGAAAGCAAAGCTTTCAACTTATTTTATGATTATCTTATTTAGGAGAACAAACTATGAAAAAATTACTTACTGTTGCAGCTATCGCATTATCTTCTGTTGCCGTATATAACACCGCAATAGCACAAGGATTTAATGATGGTCACAAGCACAACGCCCAACAAGGTTTTGTCGATGAAAGTGTTATTGTAAAAACCGTTGATGATGCATTAAATGCCAATGATGACACTCCAGTTCGTTTAGACGGACAAATTGTAAAACAAATTGGTAAAAAGGATTTCTTATTTAAAGACGCAAGTGGAAAAGAAATTCAAATTGAAGTCAGCAAAAAAGCATGGAATGGTGAAACGATAGCACCTCAAGATAACATTCAAATTATCGGTAAAGTCGATAAAGAATGGAATAAAACAGAAGTGGATGTGAAACAAATCATCAAAAAATAAGTAACAAAATGACCGCACTTTTCTTAAGTGCGGTTAAAAATCCCAAAGGAGAAGAAAATGGAAAACGTACAAACAATGTCAGATCTTATGCAGCAAATTCAACAACGAATTGATTCAATAAAAGCCTCTGCCATGCAGCAACAAACAGAAATGAAACAGTCATTAAATGAATGTATTGAGCAAAGTGAAGCCATTCAAAATCAATTAGTTCAAAGCCAACAGCAATTAACATCACAATTGGAATACGGCACGGCAGTATTAATTGAACTGGAACAAGGGTTACAGCTAGATTTCAGTACAGAAATCGCCGAATTTGAACAGTTGTGTCAAAATGAAACCGCCGATACGACAGAATTAACGCAACGATTGGAACAGCATGTACAGGAAAAAATCACGTTCCAATTAAACGAATTAAAAGCCAAAACAGGTATAGCCTTACAAGAGATTGGTCAGGTGACACTCCATATTAAGCAGTTATTTGGGGCAGAAAAAAGTGCTAAAGTGAAAGGGTTGGCAAAATTAAAACAACGTTTATATAAACGTTTTGGTAAACAGATTATTGCTTCAAAAGAATGCTTGGCAAAACAACTGGAACGCGGAGCCAGTAAATTAAGAGCTTAAAATGTCCGCTATCGTTTATTAAGAAGAAAAGTTAAACCGCACTTAATCTTGAGATGAGATGAAGTGCGGTCATTTTTTTAGTTTTTTTTCGATTGAGACAGTTAAATCTGAGCCAAAAATTCTTCTTCCGTTAGAACTGTAACACCTAATTCTTGTGCTTTTGTGAGCTTAGAACCTGCCGCATCACCGGCAATCACAAAATCTGTTTTTGCTGAAACCGAGCCGCTCACTTTCGCGCCCATGTCTTGTAATAAGGCTTTAGCTTCATTACGTCCCATTTGAGTTAAGGTTCCGGTTAATACAACCGTTTTGCCTTTAAAGCGGTTTTCTGTCACTTCTTTGGTTTCCACGGTTTCCCAATGTACGCCTTGAGCGATTAAATCATTCACTACCGCCACATTATGTGGTTCGTGCCAAAACGCCAAAATACGATTTGCCACTACTTCGCCCACATCAGGCACTTGCTGTAAGGCTTCTAAATCTGCATTTTGCAAAGCTTCTAAGGTTTTGAAATGATTTGCTAAATTCAATGCCGTTGCTTCACCCACTTCACGAATCCCTAAGGCGAAAATAAAACGTGCTAACGTCGTATTTTTCGCTTTTTCAAGGCTCGCTAAGGCATTTTCAGCTGATTTTGCCCCCATTCTTTCCAAACGGGTTAACGTGGTTAAATCTAACTTGAATAAATCGGCTGGCGTATGAACTAATTCACGATCCACCAACTGCTCGATTAATTTACCCCCTACCCCATCAATATCCATAGCTTTACGAGAAACGAAATGTTTAAGCGCTTCTTTACGCTGTGCTGCACAGAATAAACCGCCTGTACAACGCGCTACCGCTTCGCCTTCAATACGAACAATGGCCGAATCACATACAGGACAAGTCTCAGGGAAAACAATCGGTCTCGCATCCGCTGGGCGACGATCGTGCAACACGCCGATAATTTGTGGGATCACATCTCCTGCACGACGAATCACTACCGTATCGCCAATCGCAATGTCCAAGCGTTCGATTTCATCACCGTTATGCAATGTGGCGTTACTCACCGTGACACCAGCCACAAATACCGGTTCCAATTTAGCCACTGGGGTAATTGCCCCTGTTCTGCCCACTTGGAATTCCACATCATTTAGGCGAGTTAATTCTTCTTGTGCAGGGAATTTATAAGCAATCGCCCAACGTGGCGCTTTGGAAATAAAACCTAATTTCTCTTGTAACGCAATACTATTGATTTTCAGTACGGTACCATCTATATCATAGCCAAGAGAACTGCGTTTATTTTGAATATCACGATAAAAATCCAACACTTCATCTGTGCCGTTACATAAACGGATTTCTGGGTTTACCGGAATGCCAATAGACTTCAACCATTGCAAACGATCATAATGCGTATTCGGCAAATCTACCCCTTCCGCAATACCAATACCATAAGCATTCAATACCAATGGGCGCTTACTCGTAATTTTTGGATCAAGCTGTCGCAACGATCCTGCCGCTGCATTACGTGGGTTAGCAAAAGTTTTCTCACCTTTCTCTAGAGCCTGTTGATTTAAACGCTCAAAGCCTGCGTGTGGCATAAATACTTCACCACGCACTTCTAAACGTGCAGGCGGATTGTCCATTAAAAGCTGCAAGGGAATATTTCGAATCGTGCGAATATTGGCAGTAATATCTTCCCCCGTTGTCCCATCACCACGGGTCGCTGCTTGAGTCAGCACACCATTCACATACAAAATACTCACGGCTAAACCATCTAATTTCGGTTCACAGCAGAAAGTAAGGGGGTCAGGCAAACGAATAAGACGATCTTCGATACGTTTTACGAATGCATAAAATTCCTCGTCTGAGAAAGCATTATCCAAAGAGAGCATTGGAATTTCATGACGAATCTGAGCAAAGCCTGACAGCGGTTTTGCACCCACACGTTGAGTAGGTGAATCTGCCGTAATGAGTTCCGGATGGGCGGCTTCTAAGGCTTTAAGTTGATGAAATAAACGATCATATTCCGCATCAGGAATGGTTGGGTTATCCAATACATGATATTCATATTCATAACGACGAAGATCCTGACGTAATGTATCAATTTGTTGCTGAAGGCTCATAATGTTCTCTAATGGTTTACTCATTAATTAAAATGGGCGAACCATCGGCTCGCCCAAAGTGCGGTTATTTTTCCATGCATTTTATGCGATGCGAGATAAGTAATCCTGCTCAGCCATATCATCAAAAATCTCTTGCTGATCAGTCAACACCACGCCACCTAAATCTTCTGCGATGGTTTTCGCTGCGCGAATCATCATACGTAAGTTAGCCAAATTATTACCTGGCGATGGTAGCTGCATGAAGAGTACCACACCCATGGTTGAAAACTCGGCCATATTGTAATAATCAAACGTACCGGGTTGTTCAATGTTTGCCACACTAAATAACACTGGGCTTGCCACACTTAAATCAAAGTGGCGGTGATACATTTGACGCTCGCCAAAAATGAATCCCAAGTTTTCTAACGATTGAGATAACTGCGGACCATAAAATTCACGATTTTGATTTGAAATCACATAAAGTTGAACAAAGCCAGTGGTTTGTTTTGGTTTTTCCACTTCTACTGGTTCGTGATAGTTAAAATGCACGTTCTCATGAGTCGGTTCTTGGGTTGGATTTAATGACATCTCGGCTAACTGCTCACGTAATTCAGGCGAAGAAGAATTCACACCATCAAAATCATTGCTTTGTGCTTCTAACTCTTCGATTGTCATTTCTGCTACACGTGGTTTAGGTTGTACATTCGTTTCAGGATAAACCACAGGTTCAGGCTGTGGCGCAGGAGCAGGTTGCGCCGTGTTCATCTCATAAACCGGCTGATTTGGTAAGGAGATTTTAATATCGTCCACGCTTTTTTCTATTTGACGCGCATCCACTTGAGCTCGTTGCTCATCAAAATTAAATTGCTGTTGGCTTGCTGCCTGTGGTGCCACTTTTGGTTGAACATGTTGTTGTACAGGCTGCGCCGCTTGAGCACGATGTGTTAAACGAATATCCGCATTAGGATCAGCAGCTTGCGAAAAAGGATTGACCTCACCGTTTTTAGAAGTGCGGTTAAATGTGTTCGAGCTTTTAAAATATTTTGATTTCTCACGGCGATTTGACCATAATCCGTGTACCACTAAGGCAATTAAAGCAATTACCCCTAAAATAATCAAAATGGTATTTAAGTCCATTCTTGTTGCTCCTTAACGCAATGATTTTTGCTAATCCTATCACATTTCCACAGGTGAAAAAATAGGAAAGCAAACAAGAGATTAAAAGGGATGAGATGGAATCTTTCTCAAAAAATATTGTCTTTCTGTGACATTTTGTATTTTTACTTTTCAATTTAAAGGAACAATGATGATCGATCAAAATGAAATAAAATCTGCTTTCAATCATTTCGTGATGGGTTGGCATTTCATTACGCAAAAAGGCCTCCGTCGTTTTGTGATTATGCCAATTTTACTTAACGTCGTTCTGCTTACAGGCTTATTCTGGCTATTTGTCTCACAAATCTCCACGATGATTGACTGGGTGATGAGCTTTATTCCAGATTGGCTAAGCTTTTTAAGCGTGATTTTGCTTGTGTTGTCTATTGGCTCAATTCTCTTATTTTTCTATTTTGCCTTTACAACGCTTTCAGGCTTTATTGCCGCGCCGTTTAATGGATTATTAGCAGAAAAAGTCGAAAAAATGCTAACTGGTGAAGCCGTTAATGATGATGGTTTTGCCGAAATTATGAAAGATGTGCCACGTATGTTAAATCGTGAATGGCAAAAACTATGGTACAGCTTACCGAAATTTGTAGGCTTGTTCTTATTGAGTTTTATCCCTGTTATCGGACAAACCATTATTCCTGTGCTGACATTCTTATTTACCTGTTGGATGATGGCAATTCAATATTGTGACTATCCGTTTGATAACCACAAGATTTCCTTTGGCATCATGAAAAATGCATTAGGCGAAAGACGCACACAAAGCCTGACATTCGGAGCATTAATCACCCTTTGTACCGCATTACCGATTGTGAATTTAGTCGTTATTCCCGTTGCAGTCTGTGGTGCAACCGTAATGTGGGTGGAAAATTATCGCTCACAATTAAAATTTGATATGAATTTTGACCGCACTTCAGGTCCAACACAAATTGTGACACGCTCCACAAGTACGGCAATTAAGCCTTCGGGAAACAGCATCGTGAATAAATAGCATTTAGTTATAAAATATAGCTATTAACTATTTTTTGAATTTAAAAGCTGGTGTTATAACTATTGCATCAACTCATTCCAAAATATAAAAGGACAGTAAGATGACAATTTATGCAGATAACTCATACTCAATCGGTAATACGCCATTAGTTCGTTTAAAACATTTCGGACACAATGGTAACGTTGTTGTAAAAATTGAAGGTCGTAACCCAAGCTTTAGCGTGAAATGCCGTATTGGTGCCAACATGATTTGGCAAGCGGAAAAAGACGGTATTTTAACAGCGGGTAAAGAAATTGTAGATGCAACCAGCGGTAACACCGGTATTGCTTTAGCTTATGTAGCCGCTGCGCGCGGTTACAAAATCACCTTAACCATGCCTGAAACCATGAGTCTTGAACGTAAACGTTTATTACGTGGTTTAGGCGTGAATCTTGTGCTCACTGAAGGCTCAAAAGGGATGAAAGGTGCGATTGCCAAAGCAGAAGAAATCGTGGCATCAAATCCAACCCATTATGTAATGCTAAAACAATTTGAAAACCCGGCTAACCCTGACATTCACCGTCAAACTACCGGTGAAGAAATCTGGAAAGATACGGAAGGTAAAGTCGATGTTGTGGTTGCTGGTGTGGGTACCGGTGGTACAATTACCGGTATTTCTCGTGCGATCAAATTAGATCACGGTAAAAAAATTACCTCTGTGGCGGTTGAGCCAACAGAATCACCAGTTATTAGCCAAACTCTTGCTGGTCAAGAAGTGAAACCGGGTCCACACAAAATTCAAGGTATCGGTGCGGGCTTCATTCCGAAAAACTTAGATTTATCATTAATTGATCGCGTGGAAACTGTAGATAGCGATACTGCAATTGCGACCGCTCGTCGCTTAATGGCTGAAGAAGGTATTCTTGCGGGTATTTCTTCTGGTGCGGCTGTGGCAGCGGCTGACCGCTTAGCAAAACTACCAGAATTCCAAGATAAATTAATCGTCGCGATCTTACCTTCTGCATCAGAACGTTATTTAAGTACGGCGTTATTTGAAGGAATTGAGGCTTAATCTATTGATTGAATTCATTTTATCTAAGGTCTGTTTTTGCAGACCTTTTTTGTTTATTAATTAAACAATTTCTATTTAATATAACTAAAGGAAATAATTCATAAATAAATAATACTTTTCTTTTCTTTTTCGCTTCTTATAATTCATTTCACTTTCGTTATTTATCTAAAAAAGGAATACTTATGAAAAAATCATTTTTTAGCACCGCACTTTTAGCGGCAGGATTAGCCCTTTCTACTTTTGCTAACGCAGGTGAAATTGCTGATCGCGTTGAACAAACTAAAACCTTATTAGTCGGTACTGAGGGAACTTACGCACCATTCACTTTCCACGACAAAGATGGCAAGTTAACCGGTTTTGATGTGGAAATTATCGAAAAAGTTGCTCAAAAATTAGGTTGGAAAGTTGAATTTAAAGAAACCGCTTGGGATGGCATGTATGCTGGTTTAAATGCAAAACGCTTTGATGTTATTGCGAACCAAACCAATCCAAGCCCAGAACGTTTAAAAAAATATGATTACAGTGCACCTTACAACTACTCTGCTGGCGTAATCGTGACGAAAGCCGATAACGATAGCATTAAATCATTCCCTGATTTAAAAGGTAAAAAATCTGCACAATCTGCAACCAGTAACTGGAGCAAAGATGCGCGTGATAATGGTGCAATTATTGTAACCGTTGATAGCTTGGCGCAAAACCTTGAAGCAGTGAAACAAGGTCGTGTTGATGCCACAGTAAACGATAAATTAGCAGTATTAGATTACTTTAAAAAACAACCTAATGCAGGCTTAAAAATTGCCGTAGAAAGTGATAAAAAAATCCCGACCGGTTTTGCTTTCTTGAAAGGTGAAGAACCGCTGATTGCAAAAGTGAACCAAGCACTTGAAGAACTACGCAAAGACGGAACTTTAAAACAACTTTCAATCAAATGGTTTGGCGATGACATTACTCAATAATTGGTTAGCAAGCCTTCCATTTATGACCACAGAACGAGCTGATTATGTAATCAGCTCGTTTTGGCCTATGATGGAAGGAGCAATTTTATATACGATTCCCCTAGCGGTCATTTCCTTTTTTTGCGGCTTATTCATTGCTGTCATCGTGGCTGTGATTTGCACATTACCCCATCCCAATTTAATGACCAAAATTCTACAGGGCATTTGTCGCACTTATATTTCAATTATTCGCGGCACGCCAATGTTGGTGCAGATCTTCATTATTTTCTACGGTTTACCTGAAGTTGGCATCAAACTGGAACCTTTCCCAACTGCAATTATTGCCTTCTCCATTAATATTGGTGCTTATGCAGCAGAAACGGTGAGGGCCTCCATTCTTGCGATTCCTAAAGGTCAATGGGAAGCCTCTTATGCGATAGGCATGAATTACACACAAGCTTTCGTGCGAACCATTATGCCGCAAGCTTTACGCATTTCCGTCCCTTCGCTATCAAATACATTTATTAGCACAGTGAAAGATACGTCTCTGGCGTCACTTGTTTGGATCGCTGAGTTATTCCGTGTGGCGCAAAACATCACAGCTGAAAACTACGAATTTATTTTAATTTATAGTGAAGCGGCTCTTATTTATTGGGTATTCTGTTTTGTGCTGTCGATGGGACAAACCCGTTTAGAAAAACGCCTTTCTCGCCATTTATAAGGACTGTTTATGTTAAAAGTCACGAATATTCAGAAAAGTTTTAATGGCCACCATGTATTAAAAGGCATTGATTTTGAAATTAATAAAGGTGAAGTGGTTGCCATTCTGGGTCCTTCAGGTTCAGGCAAAACCACTTTTTTACGCTGTTTAAATTTGCTCGAACGCCCGGAAAAAGGGGGATTAGCATTTACCGATGGAAGCTTAACCATTGATTTCAGCAAAAAGATCAGCAAATCCGATGAACTCAAATTGCGTCGACGCTCCTCAATGGTGTTCCAACAATACAATCTATTTCCCCATCGCACAGCACTCGAAAATGTGATGGAAGGTATGGTGGTTGTGCAAAAACAACCGAAAGAGATTGCACGTGAAAAAGCCTTAGCATTATTAGAAAAAGTTGGTTTAAAAGCAAAAGCGGATTTATATCCCTCTCAACTCTCTGGAGGTCAACAGCAACGCGTCGGGATCGCCCGTGCTTTAGCCGTTAAACCCGATATAATCTTGTTAGATGAGCCTACTTCTGCTCTTGACCCTGAACTCGTCGGTGAAGTGTTACAAGCACTCAAAATGCTCGCACAAGAAGGTTGGACAATGATTATCGTCACCCATGAATTGAATTTTGCCAAAGATGTGGCAGATCGCGTGATTCTCATGGAAAATGGTCAGGTAGTTGAACAAAATACCGCGGCTGAATTCTTCAGTCATCCACAGCAAGAACGCACCAAACAATTCTTATTGCAAGCTAAAATGCCAATGGAATTCGAAGATTATTGTATTTAATCAACCCCCTAAATATAAAAAGAGCGGTCAAAAAACATCATGAATTTTGACCGCTCTTTCTATTTGAATAAATTACATAATGGCATTATAGAATACTGCTGCTAAAGCCGCACCGATAAATGGACCTACAACTGGAACCCAACTGTATCCCCAGTCAGCTTTAGTTTTTAATGTCCCCCCCAGGAAAAGACCTAAGGTTAAACGCGGACCAAGATCTCGAGCTGGATTGATCGCATAACCGGTTGTTCCACCTAAGCTCAAACCAATTGCCCAAACGAGAATGGCTACTGGTAATGCCCCGATAGAACCTAAACCAATTGGCGTGCTTTCTGCCGAGCCAGGTAAAGTGATGTTTGCCCCCGCAAGGTAGAAAATCACGAAAACAAGCACGAAGGTACCAACAATTTCGTTTACTAAGTTGATTGGATAGTTACGAATCGCAGGTTCGGTACAGAAACAAGCGCGTTTTAAACCCTCTTCTTCGGTGGCTGCAAAGTGATCTTTATACATAATGTAAACCAACAACGCACCTACCATGCCCCCCACAACTTGTGCCGCGATGTAGCCTGGTACCAGTTCCCAAGCAAATGCACCTTTCATTGCTACACCAAGTGTTACCGCTGGATTTAAGTGCGCCCCACTGTAAGGGCCTGTCACAACAACGGCCACATACACTGCAAATGCCCACGCGGTAGTAATCACAATCCAACCAGAACTTTGCCCTTTCGTTTTATTTAAACATACGTTGGCTACCACACCGTTACCTAACAGGATTAAGAGTGCTGTGCCAAAAAATTCTGCAAAATAGGCATTCATAAGAGAATCTCCAAATAATGATTAACTTAATGATTTCATTAAAGAAATCTTGCTTTGCAATTCGTTTCGTTGTTTGATCAAATATTGAGATACTCAAAGTGAGTGGCCTCATTATCTAGTTTTTACCAATTAATTCAATAGATGAAACCGATCTATTTTCTAAAAATGAGAGAGGGATCACATTATTTTGTGCGTTAACGCAATCGGTTGCATCTCTTCAAAGAAAAATCTGTGATGCTAATCACAAAACCCAACATTGCTTGTTCCAATTAAATTCGAATTCAATTAAGTTAGGTTCGCAATTTGTTCGTTTAAGCTCAAAATTTCTTCATTCATTTAATGAGAGTGCCAAGCACTCTAAGGAATAGCAACATGACAGACAAAAAATACATCATCGCTTTGGACCAAGGTACCACAAGCTCTCGTGCAGTATTATTAGATCACAATGCGAATGTTGTCGAAATCGCCCAACGTGAATTTACACAAATTTATCCACGCGCAGGCTGGGTGGAACATAATCCAATGGAAATTTGGGCTACACAAAGTTCAACATTAAACGAAGTCGTTGCAAAAGCAGGCATTACCTCTGACGAAATCGCGGCAATTGGTATTACTAACCAACGTGAAACCACCATCGTGTGGGAAAAAGCAACCGGCACACCGGTTTATAACGCGATTGTGTGGCAATGTCGTCGTACTGCAGATATTACAGACAAACTTAAAGCGGATGGTCATGAAGACTATATCCGCAACACCACAGGTTTAGTGGTCGACCCCTATTTCTCGGGTACAAAAGTGAAATGGATTTTAGACAATGTAGAAGGCGCGCGCGAAAAAGCGGAACGCGGTGAGCTTCTATTCGGTACCGTAGATACCTGGCTTGTATGGAAATTAACCCAAGGCCGTGTGCACGTAACGGATTACACCAACGCATCCCGTACTATGTTATTTAACATCCATACGAAAAAATGGGATGACAAAATGTTGGAATTATTAAATATTCCACGCTCTATGTTACCTGAAGTACGCAATTCATCCGAAGTGTATGGCCAAACCAACATCGGGGGTAAAGGCGGCGTACGTATTCCTGTTGCGGGTATTGCGGGTGACCAACAAGCGGCACTTTACGGCCATCTATGCACACGCGCAGGCCAAGCGAAAAATACCTATGGTACAGGCTGCTTTATGTTGCTTCACACCGGTGATAAAGCCATTACCTCTAAAAATGGTCTATTAACCACTATCGCTTGTAACGCTAAAGGCGAACCTGAATACGCACTTGAAGGTTCTGTATTTATTGCTGGCGCTTCAATCCAATGGTTACGTGATGAACTCAAAATCGTTCATGACAGCCACGACTCCGAATACTTCGCACAAAAAGTCCCAGACAGCAATGGCGTGTACGTTGTTCCAGCATTCACTGGTTTAGGTGCACCATATTGGGATCCGTATGCACGTGGTGCAATTTTCGGTCTTTCTCGTGGTTCTAACCGTAACCATATTGTACGCGCAACCCTTGAATCTATTGCTTACCAAACCCGTGACGTATTAGAAGCAATGCAATCTGACTCAGGTCAACGCTTACAACATTTACGTGTCGATGGTGGTGCAACCAACAATAACTTCTTAATGCAATTCCAAGCAGATATTTTAGATGTGAATGTTGAACGCCCTGTGGTAAAAGAAGTGACGGCACTTGGTGCGGCTTACCTTGCCGGTCTTGCCGTTGGTTTCTGGAAAGATTTAGACGAACTTCACGACAAAGCCCGTGTAGAACGTACCTTCACACCTGATAATGACGAAGAAAAACGTGAACGTCGTTATAAAGGTTGGAAAAAAGCGGTTAAACGCTCATTAGAATGGGCAAAAGAAGACGCAGAATAACCCCTTCTAGCCAATAATAAAGTGCGGTCAAAATCGCTTATGTTTTTGACCGCACTTTTATTTGTACATAATTCATTTTAACTCGCTTAAAACATTACTTACATACTGAAGAATCATATACATACTGAAATTCAATATTAGGAAAATTGTGGTGTAATGTAATCAAATTACCATTTTTACAGTAAACATTTTCTCTAATTTCGGAATAGCCTCGTTTAGATACAAAATCCTTGTAATCCTTTAACTCACCAAGCAGATGCAGACTAACCTTAACATACCTGAAGTCAACATTTTGATATTGAATCTTATCTTTAAATTGAATACTTAGTGCCGTATAAAGACGCTCTCCCTCTTGTTTTCTAGTATAGTTTTTAGAAATCCCCCCTGACAAAACTCCATAAGCTAGTATTCCAAGGTAAATAATTATAAATATGAGATACTTGTTCTTTACTATCATCTTTTACACATAACTCATTTTACTGTTCTTCTATCTCCCTATTATTTAAAACTAAATTTAAATCATAAAGAAAATTCTCTTTTTCCTCTTCTTCTAAACAAGAGATAAGCTCATCAAGATCATGATTTAATAAAATCCCCTGTATTTCATTAAAAACTATCTGATGGCTTAATATACACCTTGCTCCATTAGTTATAATAAAAATTACATTTAGCATTAACTTCTCTATTGGCAGCTCAAAATGACCATCAAAACTATCTAAAGCGCCTCCCCATTCATTAAATTCCTCGTGCCAATTTTTTATTTTCCCTTCAGTAAATTTACGTTGACACCAAATATAAGCATCGTCAAAAAACCACTGTTTTAAAGTTTCATAATTGACTCGTTCTGTCATTACCTTTCTCCATTTTATATGACTATTTTTTGACTGATAAGGTTAAATATTATCTATTAGCTATACTGCTGCCGATACTTCTCTAAATTATCTTGAAAATGCTGAATATAGTATTCGATATCTTTTTCTCGGTAGCCAAGAATTCGACCAATTTCACGTTCTACTTTTGGATCAAAACCATTCACAGTGCTTGCAGGAAGTAACACTTCCATTTGTTCAGCGAGTGCAAGAGATTGAGGTAAATAGACAATAAAATCAGTTAAGCAGACATCATTAATATGACGTTGCACTGTTTTTGAATGAAGCATTCCTTGCTCAAGATAAGGGAGAAAGGCGTCAGGAATACCAAGCTCCTGATTGAATAATGCCACTTGCTTTTCGCCCCTTAACATTAATTCCAGCTCCTTGCCTTCATGCGGCCCAAGAATACCTTTTTCCATAAGAATATTCCTTTCATTGAAATAAAAAAGGGGATTGGATGATTGACCAAATCCCCTTCATTGTACGCCCATTTGGCCACAATGTTCATCTAAATGACGAAATTATTTTTTCCAATTTTTCAATGCATCA
Source organism: Parahaemophilus parainfluenzae (assembly GCA_963516375.1). Lineage (GTDB taxonomy): Bacteria > Pseudomonadota > Gammaproteobacteria > Enterobacterales > Pasteurellaceae > Haemophilus_D > Haemophilus_D parainfluenzae_AG. The sequence goes on from CAUQBI010000007.1 coordinate 55,786, forward strand.
GCAAAGGCATTGCCCATCGCACTATTTCCTCTTGGATTGCGATCTTGGCGAGGCGAATTACTTTTTGGTTTTGCACTTAAAGTGCGGTCAGATTTGCCGTCATTTTTGACCGCACTTTCATCTAATCGCATCGTCAACGCAATACGTTTACGCGGCACATCCACTTCCAACACTTTCACTTTCACGATATCGCCAGTTTTCACCACTTGATGTGGATCTTCTACGAATTTATCGCTTAATGATGAAATATGTACTAAACCGTCTTGGTGAACACCAATATCCACAAATGCGCCGAAGTTAGTTACATTGGTGACGGTACCTTCTAAAATCATACCTGGTTTTAAATCGGTGATTTCTTCTACGCCTTCTGCGAATACAGCAGTTTTAAATTCACCACGCGGATCGCGCCCCGGTTTTTCCAATTCTTTGAAAATATCTTGAACGGTTGGTAAACCAAATTGCTCATCAATGAATTGTTTCGCATCAAGCTGACGTACCACTCCCGCATTACCCATTAAATCTTGGATAGATTGTGCGGTCGCTTGCAAGATTTTTTCGACCACAGGATACGCTTCTGGGTGGACACCGGAAGCATCAAGTGGATTTTTCCCGCCTGCAATACGCATAAAGCCCGCACATTGCTCAAAGGCTTTTGGCCCTAAACGCGGCACTTTTTTCAATTCACTACGGCTTTCAAAACGACCATTTTCATCACGATATTCCACAATATTTTGCGCTAAGGTTTTTGTCATCCCCGCTACGCGAGCTAATAATGGTGCGGATGCGGTATTTAAATCTACACCTACTGCGTTTACGCAGTCTTCCACCACCGCATCTAACTTACGCGCGAGCTGGCTTTGGTTTACATCGTGTTGATATTGCCCAACACCAATGGCTTTCGGTTCGATTTTCACTAATTCTGCCAATGGATCTTGTAAACGACGCGCAATTGATACCGCACCACGTAAAGATACATCTAAATTCGGGAATTCATTTGCTGCAAATTCAGAAGCAGAATAAACCGATGCGCCCGCTTCGCTCACCACAACAGTTTGCGGTTTATTTTCTTTGATTTCTTTAATCACCTCTTTCGCAAAACGTTCTGTTTCACGAGAAGCGGTACCGTTACCTATGGCAATTAACTCTACGTTATGTTTGCGGATTAAGCTGAAAATCGCCACTTGCGCTTCGGCTTCACGCCCCGTGTGTGGATAAATGGTGGTAGTGTCTAATAATTTACCTGTGTTATCCACCACCGCGACTTTAACCCCCGTACGCAAGCCCGGGTCCAAGCCTATGGTGCTTTTCGCACCAGCCGGTGCAGCCATTAAAAGTGCGGTCAGATTTCGGGCGAAAACATCAATGGCCTCTTCTTCCGCTTTTTCACGTAAACTTGCCATTAATTCCGTTTCTAAATGCAACGAAACTTTGATTTTCCACGTCCATGCAATCACTTGCTCACGCCATTTATCCGCAGGCTGACCAGTAAAACGAACATCTAAATAATCACGAATAATCTCTTCACAATAGCTTTGGCGACTTCCCTCTTCCGCATCAGGATCAGCATTTAAGCTTAATTGTAAAATACCCTCATTACGTCCACGGAACATGGCTAATGCACGGTGAGAAGGGACATTTTTCAATAATTCTTGGTGGTCGAAATAATCTTGGAATTTTGCGCCTTCTGTTTCTTTGCCTTCGATCACTTTGGATACGATGACGGCATTTTTCGCTAAATAATCACGAACTTTCGCTAATAAACCCGCATCTTCAGCAAAACGCTCCATTAAAATATAGCGTGCACCATCAAGGGCTACCTTAGTATCGGTTACGCCTTTATCAGCATTCACAAATTCAGCTGCTGCCGTTTCAGGGTCATTTTTCGGTTCATTCCAAAGTAAATCAGCCAATGGCTCAAGACCTGCTTCAATCGCAATTTGCCCTTTGGTGCGACGTTTTGGTTTGTATGGCAAATACAAATCTTCTAATTCAGTTTTGCTTTGTGTCGCATGGATTTTTTTCCGCAGTTCATCGGTCAATTTCCCTTGCTCTTCAATAGATTTCAAAATGGTTTGACGACGATCTTCTAATTCACGTAAATAAATTAAACGGGTTTCAAAATGACGAAGTTGAGTATCATCTAGGCCACCTGTGGCTTCTTTACGATAACGGGCGATAAATGGAATGGTGTTGCCATCATCTAATAATTGAATGGCCGCGAGGATTTGTTGGGGTTGAACGGTTAATTCTGCCGCAATAATTTGGCTAATTTGTTGATTTAACATTGTCATACTTCTTTGTTATTAAAGGATTCGATAAAAACGGAAATAGAATACTGGTTTTAGACAACAGGCTCAAATATAATTCAAAAAAATTTCTTTTATTTTTATTATGGCAAAATCAAATTACATTACCCGTCAAGGCTGGCTTGCCCTTGACCAAGAACTTAAATTTTTGTGGAAAGAAGAACGTCCAAAAGTTACCCAAGCGGTTTCAGATGCCGCCGCGCTTGGTGACCGCAGTGAAAACGCAGAATATATTTACGGTAAACGTCGTTTACGTGAAATTGATCGCCGTGTGCGTTTCCTTTCCAAACGCTTAGAAGTGTTACAAATCGTGGATTACCACCCGAAACAAGAAGGCAAAGTATTTTTTGGCGCTTGGGTTGAGCTAGAAGATGAAGAAGGTGAGGTGAAGCAATATCGCCTTGTCGGTTGCGATGAATTCGATCCCGCTAAAAACTGGATCTCCATTGATTCTCCTGTCGCACGCGCTTTAATCGGCAAAGGCGTTGATGATGAAATTCATGTTGAGACACCCTCTGGTAAAGTGGTGCTCTATGTAAACCGAATTTGGTATGAAAAATAGCGAAAGCGAAGTAGAAAAAACAAAAAAGCGGTCAAAATTGACCGCTCTTTTTTACTCTATCAATCAGATAAATTATGCTTTATCACCAATTAATACAGACTCTAAGGCAATTTCAATCATATCATTGAAGGTTAATTGACGTTCTTCTGCTGTAGTTTGTTCGTGTGTACGAATATGGTCTGAAACGGTACAGATACAAAGTGCTTTTGCACCATATTCTGCTGCTACTCCATAGATACCAGCCGCTTCCATTTCTACGCCTAAGATGCCGTATTTTTCCATCACATCAAACATTTCGAAATCTGGCGTATAGAATAAGTCTGCAGAGAAGAGATTCCCTACGCGAACTTGCTTACCTTTTTCTTTCGCTGCTTGAACCGCTGCTTGTGTCATATCAAAATCAGCAATTGCAGCAAAATCGTTATCTTTAAAACGGATACGGTTTACTTTTGAATCAGTACATGCACCAAGACCGATGATGACATCACGTACTTTAACATCCATACGTACGGCACCACAAGAACCAACACGGATAATTTTTTTCACGCCGTATTCAGTAATTAATTCTTTCGCATAAATTGAGCAAGATGGGATACCCATACCGTGACCCATAACAGAGATACGACGACCTTTATAAGTACCGGTATAACCCAACATATTGCGAACGTTAGTCACTTCTTTCGCATCTTCTAAGAATGTTTCAGCAATATATTTTGCACGAAGCGGATCACCTGGCATTAATACAACATCTGCAAATGCGCCTTCAGGAGCATTAATATGTGGAGTCATTGTTTTTTCCTCTTGTTGATAAATAAAAAATCATTTAAGCAAACGTTTTCGCCTGCTTTAAAATACAACACCACGAACGATTCGTGGTGTTGAGAGATAAAGTGCGGTCAAAATTCACCACATTTTAATTACATTGCTACGCCGCTTAATTCGATGAATAAACCTGCAATAGTCGCACTCATTAAGTTAGCTAATGTACCTGCGACAACTGCTTTTAACCCTAAGCGAGCTACATCACCACGACGATTTGGTGCCATACCACCGATACCGCCGATTAAGATTGCGATAGAGCTGAAGTTAGCGAAACCACATAATGCGAAAGTAATGATGGCTTTGGTTTTTTCACTTAATACCACCGCTGTATCTGGTTGTAAGTATTTAGCGAACTCTAAGTAACCCACGAATTCGTTCACCGCTAATTTCATCCCAATCATTTGACCCGCAATTGCAGATTCATCCCAAGATACACCAATTAAGTAGGCTAATGGTTTGAAGATCCAACCAAAGATTGATTGTAATGTTAAATCACCGTAACCGAACCAGCCGCCTACACCACCTAAAATACCGTTAACTAAAGCGATTAAACCCACGAATGCGATTAACATCGCACCTACGTTTAACGCTAATTGCATACCTGCACTCGCACCACCTGCCATTGCTTCAAGCACGTTGGTTGGTTTTTCGCTATCATCCGTTTCAGGTTGTTTATCGGTAAATTGTTCAGTTTGCGGGAATAAAATTTTCGCAAATAATAAACCTGCTGGTGCAGCCATGAAAGAGGCTGCGATTAAGTAAGTCAATGGTACGCCCATTCCTGCATAACCCGCCATTACTGAACCCGCGATAGAAGCAGTACCACCCGCCATAATAGCGAACAATTCAGATTGGGTCATATTTTTAATGTAAGGACGAACCACTAAAGGTGCTTCAGTTTGACCAACGAAGATATTCGCGGCTGCGGACATTGATTCTGCTTTAGAGGTACCTAACGCAGCTTGCAATGTACCACCGATCACTTTGATGACGGCTTGCATGATACCTAAGTAATAAAGCACAGAAATTAAACCGGAGAAAAAGACGATGATTGGTAAAACTTTCACCGCAAAGATAAAGCCGACATTTGAAGGATCTGCTAATCCACCAAAGACGAAATTAATCCCTTCGTTACCATAAGCGATAACATTTGATACACCATTTGCTGTCGCTTGCAATGCATCACGACCAAACGGCACATACAAAATAAGGGCCGCAAATCCGATTTGGATCGCCAAAGCCCCTAATACAGTACGTAAATTAATCGCCTTACGATTATTTGAAAATAATACGGCAATGACCAGTAATACGACAATGCCTAAAACGCTACCTAAAATACCCATTTTTTTCCCCTAGGTTGGTTAGATAAGTAAGTGAATAAAATTGTCCTATTCTACTTGTTTTTCGGGAAAAAGTCGGAATATTTTTGCTACTTTTCGGTATGTTTGCTTATAAAATGGTCACAATTTTGGTCAGACCACAAGATTTTGCATAGTTTTCAAGTGCTTGGGTCTGTTCAACAGTTGGGACATAAGGCGTGAGTCCTTCGGCGTCTCGTGCACCTTTTGTGTGCATTCGGATAATTTTGAACAACACATCCGGATAGTCTTTCAATAAGGATGCAACCTTTTCCACCAACTTTTCTGCATCAAAAAAATTTGCCACATAAACTAACCGCACTTCTTCCACTTTATTTAATGGTAATAATTGCGCCAAGTTCTTCAAATTGCGATCTAAGTTTTCTTGCTTGATATGTTGATGAGTGGGGATGATATTTTGAGGGACGATGCCTTGGCGATTTTGTCTATCGAAGCACAAACGTTGTAAGCCAAGTCCTTCTCCTTTCAAATCAAAGAGAAATTTGTCTGTAACCTCAATTAAAGGACGAATTGCGTCAAATTCAAAGAAACCACTGCTATCTAAATAGCAAGTTAGCCCTTCCTCACGTAGCTTTTGAAACAATGGAGCAAGCTTTTTATGATGAATGGTGGGTTCACCGCCAGAAACTGTTACGCCACGAATGAAAGGAACTGCATCCATTACTTGCTCATACAAATACTGCAGGCTGACTTGATGAGCGCCTTCTGCATAACGAGGAATGGTTTCTGGATTATGGCAATAAAGACAGTTTAACTTACAACCTTGTAAGAAAATACTGGTACGATTCCCCTGCCCTTCTACATTAGAAAAAGGAATAATACGATGCAGGGGAACATAAATATCAGAAAGTGCGGTCACAAATAGCGCTGTTTTCTAGAGTAAGTTATCACTTACACAAGCTTCATTTGGAAAATCACTAATTCCGCTTGGCAGCAGAATGTGAAAACCGCTTTAAGAACATATCCCTCTTCAACCTGTTGAATTTCAGATTGAATTTGGCAAGGTTCACTTTCTACATCACGTGCTTTTAATGTGAAATATTCCAATGCGCCTTCTGCATCTTGACGAGTTGCGTAAAACTGTTCGATAGGTAAACTACAATCGCTGTTATCAAACAATGATTTCATATCGAAAGTATTACAACCTACACATTCAATTGGTTTTTCAGTTTGAATGGCCATATTTTTCTCCTTATCTAAAAAAGCCGTGATATAACACGGCTTATTAAGTTTAAAATTATTTTGCAGCAACAAAGCCGACGACTTCGTACACTTTGGCAAGGGTTTCTTTCGCTCTTGCGCGGGCTTTTTCTGCACCTTGACGTAAAATCTCGTCTAAAAGTGCTTCATCGTTACGATATTGATAGAAACGTTCTTGTAAACCTGCAAGTAAGTTTGACACTTCGTCAGCGACGGCTGTTTTTAAGTGTCCGTACATTTTGCCTTCAAATTCTTTTTCAAGGTCTGCCACAGATTTATCTGTTACTGCAGAAAGGATATCTAATAAGTTAGACACGCCCGCTTTGTTTTGCACATCATAACGTACGACAGGTGGTTCATCAGAGTCTGTTACCGCGCGTTTGATTTTTTTCGCTACCGATTTAGGATCTTCAAGCAAGGTCACCACGTTATTGCGGTTATCATCTGATTTAGACATTTTTTTATCAGGATCTTGCAAAGACATAATACGCGCACCAGCTTTGCCTAAGAAAATTTCAGGAATCGTGAAAATATCACCATAAAGCGCATTAAAACGAGCGGCAATATCACGGGTGATTTCTAAATGTTGTTTTTGGTCATCCCCTACCGGCACGCTTTTCGCTTGGTAAAGTAAGATATCTGCTGCCATTAAAACCGGATAATCAAATAAACCCACGTTAATATTTTCAGCATAACGTGCTGATTTATCTTTAAATTGAGTCATACGACTCATTTCACCAAAATAGGTGTAACAGTTTAACACCCAGCTTAGTTGAGTATGCTCTGGTACATGAGATTGCACAAAGATCGTGCTTTTATTCGGATCAATGCCACAAGCCAAGTAAAGGGCGAGCACATCAAGGGTCGCTTTGCGAAGTGCTACAGGGTCTTGACGTACCGTGATGGCATGTAAATCCACCACGCAGAAAATACACTCATAATCGTCTTGCATTTTCACCCAGTTGCGAAGTGCACCTAAATAATTCCCGATAGTTAATTCGCCGGAAGGCTGCACGCCACTGAATACAATTGGTTTTGTCATTGGTTATCCTTTTATTCTGTAAACTGAATTGGCGCTATGATAACAAAAGATAGGGCGTTTTTTAATGATTGAGTTCAAAACAATGTGTAAAAATGCTATATTACGCCAAAAATTTCTGCAGCTCACAATTTATAATCCCAATGAAAAATTATAATGATATGGCTCTAGCACTTGCCGGTGTTTGTCAATCAGTCTTATTAATCAGTCAATTAGCACAAAAAGGCGAAGTTGATAACCAAGATGCATTCCAAACAACCATTCATTCTCTTCTCATCACTCAACCTGAAGATACATTAGCCGTATTTGGCGGTGATGTTCAACATCTTAAAGTGGGATTAAACACGCTTATCGAGCAACTCACCCAATTAAATGACAAAAATTTATTAAATTATTGGGGTAGCTTGTTAGCGTTAGAGAGCAAATTAAACAAACAACCTGAAATCAAACAAGAACTTGGCCGCCGTATTGCCCGTTTACCGGAACAACTTGCTTATCATAACAATCAATTTGATGATGAGATATTTTCTATCATGGCAAACATTTATGTCGATACGATTAGCCCTTTAGGCAAACGCATCCACATTATTGGTTCGGCATATCATTTACAGCAACAAAGTGTGCAAGACAAAATTCGTGCGTGTTTACTTGCCGGCATTCGTTCTGCCGTTTTGTGGCGTCAAGTCGGCGGCAGCAAATGGCAACTGTTATTTCATCGTAAAAAATTAGTGCAAGCGGCACGACAACTCTACTTAACTTTAAATTAATCCTTGGAGAACTCTTATGCAACTTTCCGCATTAACCGCTCTTTCCCCGATTGACGGTCGTTATCAAGATAAAGCCTCTGCATTGCGTGGTATTTTCAGTGAATTTGGCTTACTCAAATTCCGTGTCACCGTGGAAGTACGTTGGTTACAAAAATTGGCGGCGACCGCTGAAATCCAAGAAGTTTCTTCTTTGTCTAAAGAAGCAAACGATTACCTTAATAAAATTGTGGAAGAATTCAGTCTTCAAGATGCTGAACGTATCAAAGAAATTGAGCGCACCACGAATCACGATGTAAAAGCAGTTGAGTATTTCTTAAAAGAAAAAAGTGAAGCTTTACCAGAATTAGCCAAAGTCTCTGAATTTATCCACTTTGCTTGTACCTCGGAAGATATTAACAACCTTTCTCATGCCTTAATGTTAAAAACGGCGCGTGAAGAAGTAATCTTACCGGAATGGCAAAAACTGATTGATGAAATCACCCGTCTAGCAAACGAATACAAAACTATCCCATTACTTTCTCGTACACACGGCCAACCTGCCTCACCAAGTACTGTGGGTAAAGAAATGGCGAACGTGGTTTACCGTTTAAAACGCCAATTCAAACAACTCCAACAAAATGAAATCTTGGGTAAAATCAACGGTGCTGTGGGTAACTACAATGCGCATTTATCGGCTTATCCAAATATTAACTGGCATAAATTCAGTGAAGAATTTGTCACCTCATTAGGTTTAGATTGGAACCCATACACCACGCAAATTGAACCTCACGATTACATTGCTGAATACTTTGATGCCGTGGTACGTTTTAATACCATCATCATCGACTTCGATCGTGACTTATGGGGCTACATTGCGTTAAATCACTTTAAACAACGCACTATCGCGGGTGAAATTGGTTCATCTACCATGCCACATAAAGTGAATCCTATCGACTTCGAAAACTCAGAAGGTAACTTAGGTTTAGCCAATGCGGTGATGACTCACCTTGCTCAAAAATTACCGATTTCTCGCTGGCAGCGTGACTTAACCGACTCCACTGTATTACGTAACCTAGGTGTGGGTTTAGGTTATTGCTTAATTGCGTATGCCTCAACCCGTAAAGGTATTAGCAAATTAGAAGTGAACGAACAACATCTCCGTGATGAACTCAACCAAAACTGGGAAGTTTTAGCAGAGCCAATTCAAACGGTGATGCGTCGCTATGGCATTGAAAAACCATACGAAAAATTAAAAGAACTCACCCGCGGTAAACGTGTTGATGAAAAAGCAATGCGTGAATTCATCGAAAAACTGGATATCCCAGCCGATGAAAAAGCACGTTTACAACAACTCACTCCTGCAACCTATATTGGTGCAGCCATTGAGTTAGTAGAAAAACTTTAATAAAGAAAAGGGCAGCTTTTCATGCCCTAAAAAATCAAAGTGCGGTCAAAAACATTTTAGATTTTGACCGCACTTTTTTTATTTCTTCTCTTAGCTATTGCATCATTCACGCTTAATAAACAGCAATCGCGCGTGATCATACACCCAATTAAAAATAAAGGTATAAACGGTCACCATCACGGTTAAGCTGAAATCCATCATAAAAGCCGTTATCCAATCCACTTTTAAAAAATAAGCAATGATCGGCACGGTGAAAATAAGCAGACCGCCCTCAAATGAAATGGCATGTAAAGTACGAAATATGACACCTCGCTTTTCTCTTGGCCCCGTAAACACTTTATCAAGGAAATAATTAAAGATAAGATTCCAGAGCATAGCTGTTAAGGAAACCAGCACCATGGAACCAAAGAGAATAGACACACTTTCTTCTGTAAAGAAATACAAAGCGAAAACGGAAAGCAACACAACCGTGGTTTCAAACAAGATTGCGTGAAAAAATCGCTCAAGAAAACTCATTTGTCATCCTTTACAAAGCAAAAGTGCGGTCAAATTCACCGCACTTTTCATCAATATTTGATTAATTGGTTTTTAATTTATTCCAATATTTTTCGTAAATATCCACTGCTTCGCCGACATCACCTTGCATAATGCCTTTTTCAATGTTTTCAGCCGATGGGAACAAGGTTGGGTTATTCGCCATTTCAGGTGAAAGTAACGCTTTCACGCCTTCATTTGGCATTGAGAAGCCCATTTTTTCAACCACTAATTTCGCATTCTCAGGACGAAGTAAGAAGTCGATAAATTTATAAGCGCCCTCTGTATTTTTCGCACCTTTTGGAATCGCGTAGTTATCCATCCAGAAAATCGCGCCTTCTTTTGGATACACAAATTGGATACTTGGATTTTCTTTGTGTGCTAAATAAGCCGAACCATTCCATAACATACCGATAGAAGCTTCACCTTGAACAAACGGCACTTCTGGCGAGTCAGAGTTAAAGGTCACCACATTTGGTAACAATTTCACTAAGCGCTCATAAGCCGCTTTAATGTCTTCTTCATTCTTAGTATTCGGTGATTTTCCATCTAAAAGTAATGCAATGTGGAACACTTCTCGCGCATCACTGGTTAATAATACTTTACCTTTATATTCTGGATTCCAGAAATCAGCCCAGCTTGTGATTTTGCTTGGATCAATATCATCCGCATTCACGCCGATGCCGGTTAAGCCATAAACGTAAGGCAGAGAATATTTGTTATTGGGGTCAAATTCCTTGTTTAATAAATTAGCCGGAATTTGTTTAAAATTACTTAATTTGCTGTGATCAAGCTCTTGTAACATGCCTTCTTTCGCCATTTTGTTGACGTAATAGCTTGATGGGAAAACTAAATCATAACCACTACCTGTACTAGAGGTCAGCTTCAATTTAGCATACATTTCTTCATTACTTTCAAATGTTGAATAAATCACTTCAATACCGGTTTCTTTGGTAAATTCCGCAACCAAATTAGATGGCACATAGTCAGTCCAGTTATAAACATAAAGTTTTTCAGCAGCAAATGCCGCAGAGGTTGCGACGAATGCGACGACAGAAAGACAAAGTGATTTAATGTATTGAACAGCATTTTTTTTCAATTTATTGACCTCCTCAGGACAATCAAAATAAACCTTAAGTAATCGTTTACCTATGCAAACTTGGGGAGTATAGCACCTTTTTTGCAAAAGGTTTGACATATTTTCCCATCAGGGTAAGATTTCCCTCATCTCTATTTTATGTTAATTAGTCATCAACTATGCTCGAATTTGCTCATCAAGAACACGTCAAATCTTATTATCTCGATAGTCGGAATCAAACCTTTGAACTGCCGCCTCTCACTCAGCAAGAAGAAGCGGATGTTTGTGTCATCGGTGCGGGCTTCTTTGGCTTATCTGCTGCCCTTGAATTAGCGGAAAAAGGGAAGAAAGTCATTGTGTTAGAAGGTGCGAGAGTCGGATTTGGCGCATCTGGCAGAAGTGGCGGTCAAGCCATCAACGGTTTTGAAGAAGGCATTGATGAATATATTGCTCAAGTAGGCTTTGATAAAGCGAAAAAACTTTGGGATATGTCGCTAGAAGCCATTGATATTATTGATGAACGCATTGCGAAATATGGTATTCAATGTGATTGGAAAAAAGGCTATGCCACATTGGCGTTAAATGAACGTCGTATGGACGATCTCATTGAAATGGAAAAAGCCAGCCACGCGACTTTTGGCTATGACAAAATGCAACTTTGGGATAAAGCCAAACTGAAACAACATCTAGGCAGTGATATTTATGTAGGCGGCTTATACGATAGTAATTCTGGTCACTTACACCCACTTAACTATTGCTTAGGTTTAGCAAAAGCCTGCTTAGATTTGGGCGTGCAGATTTACGAGCAATCGCCCGTTGTGGATTTAGTGGAAAAATCAGGTTGTATTGAAGTCAAAACGGATAAAAGTGCGGTCATTTCTCAAGACGTTATTTTAGCCACCAACGCTTATATTGATGTGCTACCAAAATCCATTCATCACGGCATTAATCGTAAAATTTTGCCAGTAGAAAGCTTTATTATTGCAACCGAACCCTTAGATCAAGCCACGGCTGATTCCGTAATCAATAATGGTATGTCGGTTTGCGATAATAACATTTTGCTCGATTACTATCGTTTGAGTGCGGATAACCGTTTATTATTTGGTAGTGACTCAAGCTCTGAAAAAGATATGGTAAAAATTATGCGTGGCAATATGTTGCATGTTTTCCCTCAACTGGAAAACGTCAAAATTGACTATGGCTGGGCAGGACCGATTGATATGACACTCAACGCAAGCCCGCATTTTGGTCGTATCTCACCGCACATTTATTTCGCACAAGGCTATTCTGGACACGGCGTCGCACTCACTGGACTTGCTGGACGCATTATTGCAGAAGCAATTTTAGGTAATGACGAACGTTTGAGAATTTTTGAAGGATTGAAAGTGCCTTCGTTTTACGGTGGAAAATCCCTCAAAAGCTTAGCCACCAAGATCGGCGTACTCTATTACAAATTCCTCGATCGTTATCGTTAATCAAAAAAAGCAAAGGCGTGTTTAATACACGCCTTCATTGTTTCGATGACATTTAAGGTTTAATGTCTCGCAAAATTGGATTTTGCATGGAAATCAAGGTTTCTGTTGATTGAATCTCATCAATTAACTGGATCTTAGTCGCCAGCACGGAATGCAATTCAGCAATGGTGTGTGTCATTACTTTAATAAAAATCGAATAGTTACCCGTGGTATAATAGGCTTCCACCACTTCATCAAAGGTCTCTAGCTTTTTAATCACTTTTTCGTAATCTTTTGCGCTTTTCAAAATAATGCCAATAAAGCAGCACACATCATAACCCAGTTTACGCTCATCAATAATCGCTTTTGTGCCTTCAATCAAACCAGACTGACGCATTTTCTCTACGCGAACATGAATCGTACCTGGGCTCACGCCAAAGCTTTTCGCCATTTCGGCATAAGGTGTACGTGCATCTTTGGTCAGCACACGGAGAATTTGGCGATCAAGTGTATCGATATTGTTCATAAAACACCCCTTATTAGATCTTTTTCAAAATATCTTCTTTATTTTTGATAATATTCAACATTTAAAACAATGTAAAGAAATTACTTGAAATAATTTGTCATTTCATTGAATAATGCGCAACAAATCTTACCAGTTATTATAAAAAGAAGGATAAATATGAAAAAGACGTTTATTTTACAACAACAAGAAATTAGCTTTGTGAAGAACACCTTTACTCAAAACTTGATTGAACAACTTGGCATTATCGAAGTACAAGGCCCAATCCTTAGTGAAGTTGGCAACGGTATGCAAGATAACTTATCAGGCATTGAGAAAGCGGTTCAAGTAAACGTGAAATGTATCCCAAATGCGGTTTATGAAGTGGTTCACTCATTGGCTAAATGGAAACGCCATACTCTCGCTCGTTTCCACTTTAAAGAAGGTGAAGGCTTATTTGTTCATATGAAAGCATTACGTCCAGATGAAGATTCATTGGATCAAACTCACTCTGTTTATGTGGACCAATGGGACTGGGAAAAAGTAATTCCTGAAGGTCGTCGTAACTTTGCTTATTTAAAAGAAACGGTACGTTCTATTTATCGCGCAATCCGTTTAACTGAATTAGCCGTAGAAGCTCGCTTTGATATCCCATCAAGCTTGCCAAAAGAAATTACTTTCGTACATAGTGAAGATTTAGTTAAACGATACCCAGATCTTTCAAGCAAAGAGCGCGAAAACGCCATTTGTAAAGAATATGGTGCCGTGTTCTTAGTCGGTATTGGTGGCAAATTATCAGACGGCAAACCACATGATGGCCGTGCACCAGACTACGATGACTGGACAACTGAATCAGAAAACGGCTACAAAGGTTTAAACGGCGATATTTTGGTGTGGAACTCTGAATTAGGTAAAGCGTTTGAGCTTTCTTCAATGGGTATTCGTGTAGATGAATCTGCATTACGTTTACAAGTTGGTTTAACCGGTGATGAAGATCGCTTAAAAATGGATTGGCACCAAGATTTATTAAACGGAAAATTACCTCTCACCATCGGTGGTGGTATCGGTCAATCACGTATGGCAATGCTTTTACTTCACAAAAAACACATTGGTGAAGTGCAATCAAGCGTATGGCCAAAAGAAATGTTAGAACAATATCAACATATTCTTTAATCGAAAGAGAAAATAAAAAGTGCGGTGAAATTCACCGCACTTTTGTTTTTAGATTCCTTAATCTTGCAATGCACCACTGTTAAACATTGGCAATCCCATTGTTTTTAAGCTGTCACGATAAATACCCAGCAAGTCTTTCTCCGTAATTTTTTGTAACTCATCTAACGGTTTATCTAACGCAGCGACTGTTTCAATCACAAGACCTTGCGGACCGGATTCTTGCGTCGCAATTTCAAATAACGCTTGTCCACGACGCACATGGCTACCTGAGCTAATCAACACGGCATGTTTGATTTTGTGTTTTGCTAAAGAGTAACGAGAGAAAAGCGCATTTTCGACGGTTGAACGTGCATAGTTATCCGAATAAATACGGCTTGCATCAACGCCTTTCTCAATTAACCATTGTTTCATCAAATCACCTTCTGTTTTATTGTTTTGTGGCACACCGCCCGTCACAATAATTAACGCATCTGGATTTTGATTCGCGATTTCCAAGGTTTTTTCTAAGCGTTGCACCAAAATATCATGCATGCTGCCATCTGGATTTAAAGCGTAACCCAATGTAATAATCGCCGATTGCTCTGGTAACTTGGTTTCAAGTTTATCAGTAATTGGCTGACTAGCCGCTTTATCAATCACCGCAAAGACTTTTTCTAATTTGCTTGCGCTTTCTGGTGAAAGTTGTTTTAAGCGGTCTAAATGTTTAGTTGCTTCCGCTTGATTGCCCTTAAAACGATTCCATGCAGCTAAGTAAGTATGTGCTTTCACATCATCTGGCGCCACATCAAGCACTTTTTGGTAAAGCTCAATGGCTTTATCTGTATTGCCGTTATAAATATTGGCATTCGCTGCGCCAAATAAAAAATCCACACGATAAGGCTCAAGCTTGTACGCTTCTAATAAAAGATCCGCAATACGCTCCATATTGGAAGGAAGTTTCGCGGTAAAACCTGCATTTGAAACACGAGCCGGTGAGTTTTGGATTTTCACTGCTTGTTCAAGCAACTCATCCACAACCTGTCTTTGAGTAAGAAGTTGTTGATAATTTAATTGAGGCTCAAGCACTTTCACTTCTGCCGTGCTGGCAAAGCTGTTTACTGCTAGAGATGAAAGCACAGCAAGTAAGGAAACCTTGAAGATTTTTTGCATAATTAATTCTCTATATTGGATTGAATAACAAAAAGAGCGGTCACTTTTTTATCAGTTTCCGCTCTTTTCACTAAGCTTGATTCATCGACATACACAATAACGTCAATGGATGGATACAAGTCACGTTAGATGACATATCGATCTGCCATTTACAAGTTTGGCATTCAGAGATCACGTAATCAAATCCGCCTGCATTGATATTATCGAATAAGTTTTTACCGATAGATTGGGAAACCTCATAGTTTTCTTCTTTGAAACCGTATGTTCCTGCGATACCACAACATTGTGATGGTAACATCACTACTTCTAAACCTGGAATTTGTTTTAACACTTCCAAGGTGTATGGTGCCCAACCTGCTTTATCCACGTGACATGCGGTATGATAAGCCACACGCAATTTGAGTGGTTTAAGTGGTAAGGTTTTACCTTCTTTAAAGAGTTGATATAAGAATGGTGTCACCATGTGAATATGCGGACGAACTTTCGCATTATCGATACCTAAAATATGATGATATTCATCACGTAAATTTAAGGCACAACTTGATGCTTCGCTGATCACATCCAAGCCATTTTCATCCACCATTTTGCCGATATAATCGGTGTTAAATTGCGCAATTTTTTTCGCACGTTCTGGGAATTGGTTCACGCTCAATGGCAAGCCACAGCATTTTTCTTTTTCCAATAACACCACGCCAATATCCATGGCATTAAACACTTGGATAAATTCTTTACCCAATTGTGGATTATTGTAGTTCACATAACAACCGTGATAATACGCCACTTTGCGTTCGAATTTTTGTTGGCTTTCCAACATTTTTTTCATATACCAGCTGCGGAACGTACCAAAAGAATATTTTGGTAACGTACGATGACGACTGATTTTTAACGCTTTTTCCAACACAAATTTTGTCGCTTTCAAGCCTGTAATCGTATTCACAATCGGCGCAAGCGGTGTATTAAGTGAACCCATAATATCGGTGTTACTTAAAATCGCATCACGTAATTTTTGCACAGCCGGTTTATGTTGTTGAGCAAGGTATTTGTTTCTTGCGCGAACGATAATGTCACCAATTTTTACATCAGACGGACAGGCAATTTCACAACGTTTACAGTTAGTGCAGTATTTCAATGCTTCATCATAAAGCTCGGCTGATTTTAAGCGTAAACGCTCACCATCTGGGCCTGATTGTTTTGGACCTGGATAGTTTGGATTTTGACGCGAAACCGGACATACTGCTGTACAAGCCGTACATTTAATGCAGCTCTCAAAGCTTTCATCAAAGGCATGATGATGTTGTGGTGCATTAAGGGATTGTTTTGCATTATCAATTAATTGTTGAATGTTCATAACGCCTCCTTAATGTGTGTTGTGAAGAATTTCATCAGCAACAGCAAGCGCTGTTACCACTGCCACGCCTGAACCACAACCGAGTTCTAACGCATTGAAACCACCAATCACATTACCCACCGCATATAAATTCGTTAAAAATTGACCGCTCTTTTGCACTTGGCATTGTGCATTAATCGCCACACCTGCAGATTGGTACGGTTGTGGATTTGAGAAACGGTGATCAGTCCAAGTAAAGCGATCCGTATCGTTAAAACCTTCCACACCGATGATGTCAGAATGGAATACGGGCTCGTAGATTTTATCGAATTCAGAGACTAGACCTTTACTGAAGAAGCTGCCTGACGCTAATACGAAATGCTCAGCCGTGATTTCTTCCTCTTCGTGCAAACGCGTTTGAATTGCACGAACTTTATTGCCATGAAAATGGGCTTTTAATGCGCTATCACCATTCATCATGAGTCCGCCTAATTTCTCAAAACGATGGCGTAATTGAATACGTTGACGCATACCTAATAAAGACGGTGGTAAAGTTGGCAATTCAAATAATGGCAAGCCAGTTGCTTTGCGAAGTGATTCCATAAACTCTTGATTTTCTAAACCGAAACAAGCTGGTAAGAAAATTGCTTCAGTGCCTTTGGCTGCTTCTTTCATTTCAGCCACAAGATCATCAAATTTCAGTTTATATTCTAAAACTTGTGCAATGTTCACGCTGCGGAACTCACGAGAGTTTGCGCGTAACTGATCTAATTCTGGAATATTTAAAAAGCCTGTTTTTACTTCACAATGTGCAAACTGTGGATTCAGCGTAAGGTTATCCGCCAACAATTCTGGTTGGAAATCGTGGTAACCTTCAATGCCTAAAACTGCAATTTTTTTATAAGGGAATGGGGTTTCGCCTTGCACAGTTGGCACGCTATTTGGTGAAAGCCATGCACCGCGTAAGCTACCTAAACCCGTTACGCGAAGATGATTTTCTTCACTTGAGCCAATTAAATCTAAATTCAACGATTCCGCTAACTTTTCGAAATCTTGCGCTTTCGCTAATACGCGTTCAGCACCCATAATGCTATAAGGGTGTTGTGGTAATTGAGCTGCAAGTGCGGTCAAATTTTCAGGAATATTTTTAACAAACGCACCGTTTGGTAAACGGCTTAATAAATCTAATGAGCCAGATGCAAAATCAATCGCCGCTTGGCCGTTATTGATAATGACACAACGTTTGCCTTGTTCTTGTAGGGCGATGCCGCAAGTTAAACCTGCAAGGCCGCCACCAATAATCACTACATCAAAATTCATTGTTATCCGTCCCTTGCTGTTTGTCAGTTTCAAGCGGTTGAACATCGTTTAAGCCCAACACACTGCCATACATCCATGAAGTAAATTCCGCTTCACGAATTGCTTCACCCCATGCAATAGGTTCAATACCGCGCCAACGCTCTTCCATGAAAGCGGTTAATTGTGTGGTAGATTGACGAGGTGTTGCCACTTCAAAACGGTTCATTAAGCCCGCCGCACGGCATGCGCAAAGCTCAGCTTGGCAAGTCCCCATACCCACACGAGTACGGCGACGTAAATCCACTAAGTTATTCACATTTAATTCATCAACGGCATAACGTACTTCACCCGCTGTCACGGCTTCACATTCGCACACCATTGAACGATCAAGACGTTCTTTATCTAATAAACGAGTTGCACGAGAACCATGACGATACACGGCCGAATAACGAATCGTACTTGGAAGTGAAATCACTTTCTGATTGGTTTCTGCGCGGCTTTCGGTTGAACCCGGCAATGGACGCTCAGCGGTTGTACAACGTGCTGTTTTGTTGAGTTTTTTACAAACCAGATCCGTTGCCCATTCTGCCATTAAGCGATAAGTCATTAATTTACCGCCAGTGATCGTGATAAAGCCGTCTAAACCATCACGCTCTGCGTGGTCAAGTAACACGATACCACGACTTACGTTACGACCAGATGGGTCGTCATCAGATGCCACTAACGGACGCACACCGGCATAAGCACGTAATACACGAGTATGACGTAAGCTTGGCGCAAGTTTTTCCCCCTCACGGAATAAGATATCCACTTCTTCTGGGGTCACTTCCATGTTATCGATTTGATCGTAAGGAATACGGCTAGAGGTTGTACCGATAACACAAATGGTATCCCCTGGCACAAGAATGTCCGCATCCGCAGGTTTACGGCAACGGTTAATCACCATTTTGTTGATACGGTGACCCATGACAAGTAATGCACCTTTTGCTGGGAACATTTTGATTTTGAGATCCGCATATTCTGCGATACCTTGCCCCCAAATACCACCTGCATTGACGACTAATGGCGCAAAGAATTTACGGTTTACGCGATTTTTGTGATCGTAAACATCCACGCCAATTACTTTGCCACCTTCACGAATTAAGCTTTTCACTTCGCAATAAGTGAACATTTTCGCGCCATTTTCGGTGGCATCCATCACGTTAGAAGCCGTTAAACGGAAAGGGTCGATTGAACCATCTGGCACCACAACGGCACCAACTAAATCAGGGTTGACTGATGGTTCCATAATTTGGGCTAGTTTAGGATCAATGGCGACAGCTTCAATACCAGATTTGGTACAACTTTCGATGAAGGTTTTTTGATAATCGAGGGAATCTTCAGGTAAGGTAATAAATAAACCTTCCGTTTCATCCACACAGTGACGAGCGATATTGCGCAGAATTTTATTTTCTTTAATACATTCTTCTGCTGATTCTTGATCGTTTACGGCATAACGCGCACCGCTATGTAACAAACCGTGGTTACGACCTGTTGCGCCTGTCGCAATATCACGACGCTCTAATAAAATACAGTTAATTCCACGCAATGCACAGTCACGAGCAATCCCCGCACCAGTCGCACCGCCACCAATGATAATCACATCCGTCGAGATTGGTGAAAAATCACCCACATCACGATACATATTAGGCGATAATCCCATTGTTACCCCCAAAGCCAAAATATTAATAAAAAGAAACGTAAAAACTGTTACAAATTCCATGGCTATTGTAGGGGAGAGCGGTTAAATTCACAACATTCTGAGCGAAAAAGAAAGCTGTTTTGTGAGATAGATCACACAATTTTCGAATTCGCTCATTTGTTAAAAAATATTTTGTGAAATGCATCACATTTTTGAATTATTTCTCTTTTTAATTTCTATTTTTATTTTATCATGCACGCTATCCCCTACATGGGGGTGGACTCATAATTAAAATGATTTTGGAGAGAAATTATGTTTGGACCATTTAAACCCGCTCCGCATATTGCGGAACTTCCAGCGGAGAAAATTGATTCCACGTATAAACGCTTACGTTGGCAAGTGTTTGCAGGGATCTTCTTTGGTTATGCCGCTTACTATTTTGTACGTGCAAACTTTGACTTGGCACAACCTGGTTTAATTCAAGCCGGCTTGTACTCAAAAGCGGAATTAGGTGTTATCGGCTCAGCTGCCGGTCTTGCCTATGGTTTATCTAAGTTCGTCATGGCAGGTATGTCTGACCGTTCGAACCCTCGTGTATTCTTACCATTTGGTTTATTGCTTTCTGGTCTTTGTATGACCATGATGGGTTTATTCCCATGGGCAACTTCAGGCATTGCCATCATGTGGGTAATGATCTTCTTAAATGGTTGGTTCCAAGGTATGGGTTGGCCTCCATGTGGTCGTACAATGGTACACTGGTGGTCTAAATCAGAACGCGGTACTATCGTATCTATCTGGAATACCGCGCACAACATCGGTGGTATGATGCCGGGTGCAATGGTGCTATTAGCAAGTGCCGTCTTCTTCAGCACTCATGGTGTCGAAGCACAAGCAAAAGATATTTGGCAACAATCCCTCTACTATCCGGGTATTGCGGCAATGATCTGTGCAATTCCAGTTTACTTCGTGATGCGTGATACTCCACAATCTTGTGGTTTACCATCAATCGAAAAATGGCGTAATGACTACCCAGATGACTATAACGAAAAAACTTACGAAAACGATTTAAGCACAAAAGAAATCTTCGTCACTTATGTATTGAAAAACAAATTGTTATGGTACATCGCGATTGCTAACGTATTCGTATACTTAATCCGCTACGGCGTATTAAAATGGTCTCCGGTTTACTTAAGTGAAGTAAAACACTTCAACATCAAAGGTACTGCATGGGCTTACACAATCTATGAATTAGCAGCGGTTCCAGGTACATTATTATGTGGTTGGGTATCAGATAAAGTCTTCAAAGGTAAACGTGGTTTAACCGGTTTCATCTTCATGATCTTAACTACAGCAGCAGTTGTAGCATACTGGATGAACCCAGCTACACCTGAAGCAGAGCTTGCAAACTATGCAGCTTGGTATGAAAACCCATATCAATTAACTGACTTCATCTTAATGACCTTAATCGGTTTCTTAATCTACGGTCCTGTAATGTTAATCGGCTTACACGCTCTTGAGCTTGCACCGAAAAAAGCAGCAGGTACAGCAGCAGGTTTCACCGGTTTATTCGGTTACTTAGGTGGTACTGTGTCAGCTTCAGCTGTTATCGGTTGGGCAGCACAACACTATGGCTGGGATGGCGGTTTCTACGTCATGATCGGTGGTGGTGTCTTAGCGGTGTTATTACTCTTCATCGTAATGGTTGAAGAAGGCAAACATAAAGCTAAATTAGGTGATACCTACGGTAAATAATCTATAAATTAAAGGCGACAGGCGAAGGCTTGCCGCCTTTTTTATTACAAAAACAACTGAATTTTTAACCGCACTTTAAAAGGAGACAATGTGATGAAATTGAATAAATTAACCATTATGTTAGGCGCGGCAGTTATGGCAAATGCAGCATTCGCAAATCAAACTTGTGAAGCGCCCTATCGTTCAGCACTCCCCGCTTATACGTATAAATTAGACAAAGTACTTGAAGTCAATGGACGTCAAGGTATTACCACTGATGGCAAATATTTATATGTATCGGGCAGTAAAACGCTCGCCAAATACGACATGGATGGAAAACTGATTAAAGAAAATAAAGATCCTTTTGTCGGCTATCAAAAAGAAGCCAATCACATTGGCGACATTGATATCTACAACAATGAACTTTATGTTTCCTCCGAATGGTTTGATGCCGGCGTAGGTAAAAATATTCAAATTGCGATTCACGATCCCGAAACCCTCGCATTAAAAAGATCAGTTGATTTTAATCCTGAGTCAGGTCAAGTCGAAGTTTCCGGCATCACCGTAGATACCGTTCACAATTCTGTTTGGATGGCATCTTGGGTTGGTGAGGAAAGTGGCCGTTATTTATATGAATATGACCTTTCAACCGGTAAATATAAACGTAAAGTGCATTTACAACCTGTTCCACAATGGATTCAAGGTGTTTATGCCTATAACGGTGATCTCTACGTCACATCTGATGATGGTACAGCAGATGAAAAAGAACCTGATCATATTTATCGTGTAGAAATTTCAGATAAAAATAATGAAGCTCGCGTTGTTTTAGAAAAAACATTGAACGACATTCGAGATGTCGGCGAAGTCGAAGGCTTGAATGTGAATCCAAAAACGAAACAACTACTTGTCCATGCAAACCGAGGCAAACAAATTGTGTTAGGGATGCCAAAAGGATTTTATCCAGGATATGACCGTGAAATTAGTGAAATCTATTTTTACGACATGAAACCAAGATGTAATAAGTAAATCAAGGAGAACACACCATGAAACTCAAAACTTTAGCGCTTTCTTTATTAGCTGCAGGCGTACTTGCAGGATGTAGCGCACACTCTTCTGTGGACACTATGAAATCAGACAAAATTATCATTGCTCACCGTGGTGCAAGTGGTTACTTACCAGAGCATACACTTGAGTCTAAAGCGCTTGCATTTGCACAACATGCAGACTACTTAGAACAAGACTTAGCGATGACAAAAGATGGTCGTTTAGTTGTTATCCATGACCACTTCTTAGACGGCTTAACTGACGTGGCGAAAAAATTCCCAAATCGTCATCGTAAAGATGGTCGCTACTACGTAATCGATTTCACCTTGAAAGAAATTCAAAGTTTAAATATGACTGAAAACTTTGAAACTAAAGATGGTAAACAAGTTGCAGTATATCCAGGTCGTTTCCCACTTTGGAAATCACACTTCAAAATCCATACTTTTGAAGATGAGTTAGAATTCATCCAAGGTTTAGAAAAATCTACCGGTAAAAAAGTGGGTATCTACCCTGAAATCAAAGCACCTTGGTTCCACCACCAAAATGGCAAAGACATTGCAGTTGAAACCCTTAAAGTGTTGAAAAAATACGGTTACGATAAGAAATCTGACATGGTTTACTTACAAACCTTCGACTTCAATGAGTTAAAACGTATCAAAAATGAATTGCTACCAAAAATGGGCATGGATTTAAAACTTGTCCAATTAGTAGCATACACCGACTGGCATGAAACTGAAGAAAAAGACGCGAAAGGCAAATGGGTGAACTACGATTACGATTGGATGTTCAAACCAGGTGCAATGGCAGAAGTGGTGAAATATGCTGATGGCGTTGGTCCAGGCTGGTACATGTTAGTAGATAAAGAAAAATCTAAACCAGGCAACATCGTGTATACCCCATTAGTGAAAGAACTCGCACAATACAAAGTGGAATTACACCCATACACCGTACGTAAAGATGCTTTACCTGAATTCTTCACTGACGTAAATCAAATGTACGATGCATTATTAAATAAATCTGGCGCAACCGGTGTATTCACCGACTTCCCTGACACTGGCGTTGAGTTTTTGAAAAAACAAAAATAATACGTAAGTAAAAGTAATAAAAAGAGCGGTCAAAATTCGTTGTGATTTTTGACCACTCTTTAGTATTTATAAATATTCTAGAATAAAGTCTCCATCAACTTAATATTCTCTGGTATTAAGTTTAAACACCTTCAAAAAATCAATTATCATAAACTATCAGTAGTTATTCGTTTTTACTGCCTTTAAGTTTTGACTATTATTGGACTTTTCCTACTCCCATCACTATTTTTGTGCCATCATAGCAGTGTTTTCATTGTTATTAAGAAAGTCCTTTCCCATAAATTTAATATCATCAGATGTTAAGCTTAAACATTTAGAAAAACTCAATTTTTTATTTTTAGGTTTCTGTTCATCCATCTGCTCAAAATCATGAGGGCAGATTACCCTAACACTTCCAATATTAAAAATAAGATATCCTTTAATATAATAACTATCACCATCATCAATACTTTTATTATATTTAATAAGATAATCTTCCGTAACAAAATCTAGAAGTCCTCTATTTTTTATCAAATACCATCCACTTTGTGATTGATATTGGGCCATACCGGATGGCTTCAATATTAATCTTTGAAGCTTAAAACTATCACCACTTATAAACAAGATAAGAAAAACAAATACAATCCTAGACACTAATTTACAATCAAAACTATATTTTTCACTATAATAGAAAGAAATTAAATTATTAAAAATAAGAAAAAATAAATATAAAATAACAAATGAAAACAACTCATAATCAGTACTCAAAGCCTCAGAATACAGAACAAATGAAAAGAAGAAGAAAGCAATTGGAATTAATGATACTACAGTAATATATATAAAATCCTTTTTATCCACATTTTTAGAAAAAAGAGAAAAGGAAATAACTAAAAGACATAAAAAGAATATCCATAAAATAGTAATCAAGAATTTAGAGCTGTCATCGTAACGATCAAAGTTAAATGTAAATAATATATTTAAAAATAGTAAGAATACCATTGATTGATTTATTGAATACAGCAGCTCATTCCCCTTGTACTGGAGTTTATTACTCTTACGCAGAGTATTTCCATACAACAAAAGATCAACACAAAAAAATGGTAAAATCACATAAGATATAAAAATCAAAAAGAATAAAAATATAAAAGCAATCCCATATATAGAGACATCGATTTGCAGAAGCAAATCAAATTTTGATATATTTATCAAATAAAAAAATATAAATAAAAAACTAAATATAGATGATACCAAGCTAAATTTTTGAAACACCCTGAATAAAAAACCTATATCCACAATATGATTTTTCATGTTATTAATCATAGTCAACATACAATTCATCATTATTAATTAAGATATTATATTTTAATAATAAAAAAGACTTGCCATTTATCCCAGCAAGCCTTTTAAAATAACGCAATTAAGCAAATTGTTTTTTATTCTCTAAATAACGTTTCGCACATTCTGCTGCAGCAACTAAGCCGCCTGCCATCATAATAATATCTTTAATCACGAGTCGGCCAGCACCTGAGAGATATGGGAAGCCATAATTAGGTGTTGGGAAGTCCCCACCTAAATTCGGCACCCAGGTTTCTGGCGTAAATATCAGGAACGACAGCGTGACTATCGACATACCAAAGGTGAGTAAGCCTCCAAATAGCCCGAGAGTTGGTGACCAAATTCCCGCTAATACTAAAATACCAATTGTCACAATGATTGCACCAATAATATAAGAAGCGGTATAGGTGCCGTTGGCTTTATGCCATTCGATATTTTTTGCAACCATTTTGCCTTCAGGGTTTTTATATAAGGTATATTCTTTTACTAAAACACCCTTATCATTTGTCACTTCATTTGCACCGTTTTTGTAAAGGAAGCTTAAGAAAGGACTATTTGACACAAAGTGTGCGATACCATCTGCCTCATATTGGCAAACTTTTAAGCCACCAATCCAAACCATCACAATACAAATAGCAATGCGGATAAAGTTAATAAATTGACGTTGCAATGGCGCAACAATATTAGCTAGCAATGTAACTAATGCACTCATGTAGAACTCCTCATATAGTTCAATTGATATTACGGGCATAATGCCCAAGAATTTTTATATAAACATTAACAATATTACTCTTTAATATTGTTGGCATTTTTTTATTACTCAGGTTATGCAATAAAAAAGAGATACCAATTTAATAGTATCTCTTATTTTTAATTAATTTTCTGTGAGCAATCTCACATTATTTAAAATTCACTCTCGCGTTTCTAAAAATTCGCATCCAAGCACCATCTTCAGACCAATCTTCTGGATACCATGAGTTGCTCACGGCACGGAATACACGCTCTGGGTGTGGCATCATCGCGGCGATACGACCATCGACGTTAGAAATTGCAGTAATCCCTAATGCCGAACCATTTGGGTTGGCTGGATAGGTTTCAGTTACGTTTAAATGGCTGTCGATATATTGTGCCACAATCAAGTTTTGCGCTTGAAGTGCGGTCAAGTTTTCTGGTGTTTTGAATTCTACGCGCCCCTCACCATGAGAAACAGCAATCGGCATATGTGAGCCAGCCATGCCTTTAAACCACAATGAGTTGGTGTCGTTGATTTTTACCATCGCGGCACGCGCTTCAAAACGCTCTGATTTATTACGCACGAAACGAGGCCAATTTTCTGCGCCAGGAATGATTTCCGATAGGGTGGAAATAAATTGACAGCCGTTACATACACCTAATGAAAGGGTGTTTTCATTGGCGAAGAATTGGCTGAATTGATCGCGTAATTGTGGATTAAACAAAATGGATTTCGCCCAGCCACCACTTGCACCTAATACGTCACCGTAAGAGAAGCCACCACAGGCCACCATCGCATTGAAGTCGTTTAAGTTGTAACGACCTGTCATTAAATCGCTCATGTGAACATCAATCGCGGCAAAGCCTGCACGGTCAAAAGCCGCTGCCATTTCAACGTGGCTGTTTACGCCTTGTTCACGCAATACGGCTACTTTTGGTTTCACGCCTTTGCTGATGTAAGGCGTAGCAATATCTTCATTCACATCATAGGTTAAGTGAGCAGATAAACCTTTGTTATCTGTTGCTTTTTTCGCTTCAAATTCTTGGTCAGCACATTCTGGGTTATCGCGTAAGCGTTGCATTTGGTGAGTGAGTTCTGCCCAAATACCGCGTAATTCAGAGCGTTTTTCGCTTAATAGTTTTTTGCTACCACGCGTGATTTCAAAACGATCTTCTGTGGTGACAGAACCTAATTCATAAGTTAAGCCAAGCAAGTCATGGGTTTTTAATACCTCACGCACTGCGCTTAATTCGTTTTCAGAGACTTGAAT
This sequence comes from Parahaemophilus parainfluenzae, assembly GCA_963516375.1. Taxonomy (GTDB): domain Bacteria; phylum Pseudomonadota; class Gammaproteobacteria; order Enterobacterales; family Pasteurellaceae; genus Haemophilus_D; species Haemophilus_D parainfluenzae_AG. The sequence goes on from CAUQBI010000007.1 coordinate 82,619, forward strand.
CACTGCGCCCAATTCTTCATTGAATAACACGGCTAAATCATTGTCGCCTAATGCAGAAATATCCACATCCACGCCACAGTTACCCGCAAACGCCATTTCTGCAAGTGTGGTAATTAAACCACCATCTGAACGGTCGTGGTAAGCCAATAATTTGCGCTCTGCCACTAATGCTTGCATTGCATCGAAGAAGTTTTTCAATGTAGCGACATTTACCACATCGGCAGGTTTATCACCTAATTGTTTATACACTTGTGCAAGTGCGGTCGCGCCTAAGCGATTTTTTCTTTCGCCTAAATCAATCAACAATAAACGGCTTGCGCCTTTGTCTGTGCGTAATTGAGGTGTGACGGTTTTGCGTACATCTTCCACGCGGGCAAAAGATGAAATCACTAAAGAAAGCGGAGCTGTAACGGATTTTTTCTCACCATTTTCTTCCCAAGTGGTTTTCATCGACATAGAGTCTTTACCCACTGGAATGGTGATACCTAATGCTGGGCAAAGTTCTTCACCGACCGCTTTTACGGCTTCATATAAGCCAGCATCTTCACCACCATGCCCCGCTGCAGACATCCAGTTTGCAGACAGTTTGATGCGTTTAATATCACCAATGTTGGTGCCTGCAATGTTAGTAATGGATTCAGCCACCGCTAAACGTGCTGAAGCACCAAAGTCTAATAACGCTACTGGTGCGCGCTCGCCCATTGCCATGGCCTCACCGTGATAGCTGTCTAATGAAGCAGTTGTGACGGCTACATCAGACACCGGAATTTGCCATGGACCGACCATTTGATCGCGCGCCACCATACCGGTTACCGAACGGTCGCCAATGGTGATTAAGAAAGTTTTTTCTGCCACCACCGGTAAGCGTAATACGCGATGGAAAGCTTCTTTTAATTGAATATTTTCCGTTGCAAGCGGTCGATTTTCGACAGTTTTTGACGAAACCTCACGCGTCATTTTCGGCGTTTTGCCTAATAACACATTCATTGGCAAATCAATTGGATTATTGTCAAAATGACTATCGTGTAAGGTTAAATGTTTCTCTTCCGTTGCCTCACCAATGACCGCAAACGGCGCACGCTCACGTTCACAAAGTGCGGTAAATAATTCAAGTTTTTCTGGCGCAACCGCTAAGACATAACGCTCTTGCGATTCGTTACACCAAATTTCCAATGGTGACATGCCTTTTTCATCGCAAAGAATAGAGCGTAAATCAAATTTACCGCCACGTTCGCCATCGTGCACTAATTCAGGCATCGCATTAGATAAGCCACCTGCGCCCACATCGTGGATAAAGAGAATTGGGTTTTCTTCGCCTAATTGCCAGCAGCGGTCAATCACCTCTTGGCAACGGCGTTCCATTTCTGGGTTTTCACGTTGAACGGAAGCAAAATCTAGATCTTCTTTTGATTTCCCGCTGTCCATAGATGAAGCAGCCCCTCCGCCTAAGCCGATGTTCATGGCTGGGCCGCCTAATACGATCAATTTCGCGCCGACTGGAATTTCGCCTTTTTGAACGTGTTCGCCACGAATATTACCGATACCGCCCGCTAACATAATCGGTTTGTGATAACCGCGCACTTCTTCACCATTGAAGCTGTTGACTTTCTCTTCATAGGTACGGAAATAACCCAATAATGCAGGACGACCAAATTCATTGTTAAATGCTGCGCCACCTAATGGGCCTTCAATCATAATATCTAAGGCTGAAGCAATACGGTTTGGTTTGGAAAGTGGATTTTCCCAAGGCTGTTCAAAGTTTGGGATCACTAAGTTAGATACCGAGAAACCGGTTAAACCTGCTTTTGGTTTTGCACCACGACCGGTTGCACCTTCATCACGAATTTCACCGCCTGAACCAGTTGCTGCACCTGGAAATGGCGAAATTGCGGTTGGGTGGTTGTGGGTTTCCACTTTCATTAAGATATGTGCATCTTCATTGTGATAGCGATATTGCCCATCTTGGTCAGCAAAGAAACGGCCGACTTTTGAGCCTTCCATTACTGCAGCATTATCTTTATAGGCTGAAAGTACGAAATCAGGGGTTTTCTCAAAGGTATTTTTAATCATTTTAAACAGGGATTTATCCTGTTTTTTGCCATCAATAATCCAATCGGCATTAAAGATTTTATGGCGACAGTGCTCAGAGTTGGCTTGCGCGAACATATAAAGTTCAATATCGTGCGGATTGCGCCCTAATTGGGTGAAATTTTCCACCAAATAATCAATTTCATCTTCTGCCAGTGCCAAACCTAATTCTACGTTGGCTGTGACCAAGGCTTCACGTCCGCCTTTTAAAATATCCACGGTTTTGAACGGTTTCGGATCTTGATGGCGGAATAAAATCTCAGCATCTTGTGGATTGCGCACCACCGTTTCCATCATTCGGTCGTGTAAAAGTGCGGTCAATTTTTCAGTTGTTTTTTCATCAAGCGGTTGGCTTAACTCAAAATAATACGCCAAACCTCGTTCTATACGCTCTACTTCATTTAAACCGCAATTATGTGCGATATCGGTCGCTTTAGAAGACCAAGAAGAAATGGTGCCAACGCGTGGAATCACAATAAAAGTTTCGCCTTTGGCATCGTGTTCTGCCAAAGTTGGGCCGTAATGTAACAACGCTTTTAGTTTTGCTTCCTGCTCGCTAACAAGCGGTCGATTTAATTCCACAAAATGCAAATATTCCGCGTAAACCGATTTCACCGGTAATTGATTTTGTTGGAATTTTTGCATTAAGCCTTGAATACGGAATTCAGAAAGGGCGGGTGAGCCACGAAAAGTTTGAAACATACGGGTACCTTTGAGTTGTGTTTGAGGTAAAAATCGCGGGCTATTATAAAGGAAAAACACTAAAACGAAAACGTTTGCGTCAATCATTTTCAAATGATTTTAAATGGGAGAAAGCATATAATCATCAAGCAATTTAAAACAATCCTAAAACTAACTGCACTTTGGGGCGTCACTATGATCATCAATGACATCAATTTCAACGATCTCTACCAACAACATCTAAAAGCCTGTAATCACTATAATCTTCCACCAACAAAGTGGGATAAAAAAGCGTCTAAAATGGCTGAGAATTTAGTGGGCAAGCCAAGCCGTTATAACGAGATGTTGCTTAAAGCCATGAATGTGCAACCCAATGAAACGGTGTTAGATATTGGCTGTGGCCCCGGCACCTTTGTGATTCCTTTAGCCCAACAATGCCAAGCTGTGTATGCCCTCGATTACAGCCAAGGGATGTTGGATATGGTGCAGCAATACAAAGAAAAGCATCAACTGAATAATATTACGCTTCTACATAAATCATGGTCGGATAACTGGGATGATGTACCTCAAGCAGATGTAATACTCGCCTCTCGCTCGACGCTTGTAGATGATTTGGATGACATGATTGAAAAGCTGCAAAGCAAGGCAAAAAAACGCGTCTTTTTAACCTCAGTGACACAACGCCATTTTCTCGATGAGGGCGTATTTGAAGCCATTGGTCGTGATGATGTGGGCTTTCCAACTTATATCTATTTAGTTAATCGCCTTTACCAAAAAGGCATTCACGCCAATGTGAGTTTTATTGAAACTGAATCAGGCCATTTCCAAGGAGAAACCTTTGAGGATTTATTAAATTCCGTGGAATTTTCTCTTGGTAATCTCACTGAAAAAGAAAAACAAAATTTGGCTCAATTCTATCAACAAAAACAAATAAACAATGAACCGATAAAACACGGACAACGCAAATGGGCATTGATTTGGTGGGAGGTTTAAGAAAAAGTGCGGTCATTTTTGACCGCATTTTACGCTTTAAGATAGATTAAAGAATCTCTAATAACTTCGCAAAGTCATCAAACACCCAATCTGGATTTGATTCAGCAATTGGGATATTGTAGTTGTATCCGTAAGTTAAACCCACAGCAGGACAACCTGCTGAATGTGCTGCGAGAATATCATTTCGAGAGTCACCTACAAACAACACTTGGCGAGGTTCTACGCCAAATTTACCACATAAATAATACAATGGGCCTGGATGTGGTTTAATCGCGGGTAATGATTGCCCACCAAGCATTTCACTGAATAAATGATCGATGCCAAATGCCGCCAATACTGGCTGAACATGGCGAGTTGGTTTGTTCGTTACCACGGCTAAGGTATAACCACGAGCTTTCAAAGTTTCCAATGTTTCTTTCACATTTGGATATAAACGACTCACATTGCAAAGATTCTCCGCGTAATACACATTAAAACGCTCTTTCACTTGCTCCATTTCTGCATCTGAAAAGTCTTTACCTGTTTGTACTTTTGCCCATTCTAAAGCGCGAGCAATCAATATAGGCGCCCCATTACCAATCCAAGTTAACACTAACTCTTCTGGTGCTTGGGGTAAATCAAAGTCTGCTAAAGCAGAATTCACAGATAACGCTAAATCCGGCAAGCTATTCACAAGCGTACCGTCTAAATCAAAACCGATAACTTTAAATTGGGTCTTCATTCTTACTACCATCTATTTAACTGAAGCTAACTGCGCACGCATTTGATCAATGATTTGTTTATAATCTGGTTTGCCAAAAATCGCTGAGCCTGCCACGAACATATCTGCACCGGCTGCGGCGATTTCTGCAATATTATCCACTTTTACCCCACCATCAACTTCTAAACGGATATCTAAACCGCTTTCATCAATCAGACGACGTGCCTGTTGTAATTTTTTCAATGTGGAAGGTAAAAAGGATTGTCCACCAAATCCTGGGTTCACGGACATTAACAAAATCACATCCACCTTATCTAATACATAATCCAAATAACTTAATGGCGTCGCTGGATTAAACACTAAACCAGATTTACAACCGTGATCACGAATGAGCTGTAAAGAGCGGTCAATATGTTCACTGGCTTCAGGATGAAATGTAATGTAATCCGCACCGGCTTTGGCAAAATCAGGAATGATACGATCGACGGGTTTCACCATTAAATGCACATCAATAGGTGCTTTAATGCCATAATCACGCAAAGCTTTACACACAGCGGGGCCAAAGGTTAAATTCGGCACATAGTGATTATCCATTACATCAAAATGAATCACATCCGCACCGGCATTCAACACGTTTTGCACATCATCACCAAGACGGGCAAGATCTGCAGAAAGGATAGAAGGGGCGATTAAATAAGGTTTCATTTGTCATCTCCTAAAGGATAAAAGTGCTTGTAGTTTACTACGTTGAGCTTAATTTTACCTTGATTATTTACAAGTTTTAGCTGAAAACAAAGAAAAAAATAACCGCACTTGATTCAATTGCCTCAAAGTGCGGTTAGTTTTTCAGTTATTTTGAAATGCTATCAATCCATTGAAATAATTCATCGAGATCATAATCTCCTGAATGAGGTACCCCCCAAGGAGTTTGATAGTCAACTTGCCTATCATTACGGACAGTGAACAATAAATTACGATTTATGTGGTAGGGATACTCAATAGCATTTCTTTAAAATTCTCTAATTTGGATTCACCGAAATTCTAAGAAGCTAAGATTGACCGAAATATGAAAAAGGCTGCTATAAAGCAGCCTTTTAAACTAATGGTTACGATATTTATGAGCAGGGATCTCAATTCGGAATACACCGCCTTGAGGATGATAAATTCGCTTACCTTTTTTGGTGATGTAAGGTGTAAATATCACTGCTACCTGTTCACCATTAGGGTTAGTTTCAAATATCATTGAAGCCTCCTATATTATTCGGAGGGTACATTTATTATTATAAATTTGCGATAAAACTCAAATTTTATAAACTTAATCCTTGCGAAAATCCACCAAAAGAGTAAAATTCGCCTTGCTTTTAGGTTAAGAAAATCAGTAGTACCCTTTAAAACTGATTTTTTTGCTTATCATTTAATAAAGTACTGCAATACTTTACTAAATTCTTCAAAACCCAGTCCTCGTGATTGGGTTTTTTACATTCCATCAAAATCAAGTTCTAACTGTGCAGAAATACAGAATCCAAGTCTTTCTAATACAATCTCTGCAAATGTATCAGCTTGCCACTCGGCATCTTCATTCTTAGTTGGAGGAATCTTTGAATTGTGCAATACCGCTCTATGTCCTAAAAATAAATGTCCAAGTTCATGGAAAATAATAAACAATGAAGTCCTATCTCCCCGGCAAGCTAAATCGTAAGTGGTTTCAGGAATTGTGATCGTAAATGTATTTGGATCAAAATGCCCTCGAGTGAGATTTTTTGTTGACTTCTCCCATTCTTCGTCAGATTTTACCGACAGATTAATGATAAAATTACTCCTTTCCTCAATTTGCTGAAAAATCTTTTCACATTTCTTGCGAGTTCGTTTATTAAGCTCAAATTCATTACAAAAATTTACAGCAATGGAGGCAACCTCTACCTCTTGCATAGGATGCACTCTATTTCCGCGCAATTCGTATGTACTCATTTAATCTCCTTTTCATGATTGATACGAGTTAATAATTCCGATATTTGAGCTAATTCTTGAGCGGTATAGCGCGAGTTAGCAAATCCTGCTACAAGCATTTTATGATTTTCTGATAAGCCTTCAATCGGTACATTTTGGTTTGATACATCAGCTAATTGTTGCAAATTAGCAAGTACAATCCCTTTTCTTTTAAAAAAACGAGCTATATCAGTGACCCATTTTTTAGGAATTTTCTTACTACCTGTTTCCAGCCCGCTCAAATATGCCGGGGTAGTATTTAATGCCTGAGACATTGTAAGCAAAGTTTCGCCGGCATCAATTCTAGCCTTACGAACAGTCTTGCCAAATTCTGTAAGTGCCATAAATTATTCTCCTAGTTAGTGGTTAAATTACTCTACTTGAGTAACATCCTGAATAATACCTTATGATAAAAAATAATTCAACTGTTTTAGTTAAATTAATTTACAATAAAAAACGCCCTTTCGGGCGTTCTCATATTTCGTGGATAGATAAATTCGGTGTTTATTTAGATTAGTTTAATCCAATGATTTCCCAACGGTTGTGAGATTGACCATCGATTTTGCCTTTCTTCACGTTGGTGATGTAATCGATCATCATATTTTGGATCGTGCCTTTTTCACGACCCATTGCCACTTTAGATTCCCAAAGTACAGGAATTTGTTGGCCTTCCCAAATACCACCTTTACCGTTTAATTGAGCGAAACGATATGAGTTCATACCTACTTTTAATTTCATATCATCAGTTACCGGTTTACCGTCAGCAAGGGTTAAATCAACGATTTTGCTACCTTGTGGATTACGTAAGTCAATTTTGTAATTTACGCCACCGAAAATGTCGTAAGTCACATATTTTGATTTTTTACGTTCCGCATTATAACGATATTCGGTGTCACCTGGTTGAATAGTATCGAAGTAGTTCGCTGACCATTCCATATATTCTTTCAATTGTTTACCGGTCAGTTCATAAACGGTGACATCACCACCTGCATAACGATAGTTAAAGATGATGTCTTTTTTCTTGATATCGCCTTTATTCATACGTGCTTTTTGGTGGTCGAAAGAGAAAGTTACCACATCTGCACCACTATAATGTTGTTCAACATCATTAATGAATGAAGACAAACCTGTATCTCTTGAGAATGCAGCAGATACACCGTGTTTAGTCTCTTGTGGTACCATTTCGTTTTCGGTTTGACCAATCACCACATTGTTTAATTCACGTAATTTCTCGTGATACGGTTTATAGATTTCGGCAATTTTCTTATCCGCTTCAAGTTCTTTAACTGGAACGGTTTTGGATTCTTTCTTCACCAATTTCACTTCTTTTTTATCGTTGATATCAAAAGTCAGATCCACTTCAGATACCACGGTACCGTAACGGTGTGGTTCAGTGATTAGTGTATTTTTAATGGTTTCACTTGGTACATCTTTGTGCATGTGACCCGCGATGACCACATCAATGCCGTCTACTGCATTGATGACATCACGCATACCGGTGTCAGGAATCTTGTTTTCATTGTCGATACCCATGTGAGCGATAACAATAATTGCATCGACACCTTTCGCTTTTAACTTCTCAACTTGTGTACGTGCTTCTTCCGTTGGTGAAGTAAATTTCATGTCTTTTAAGTTGCCCGTGTCTTCTTCAAATTTTGCTGACATTGGGGTACTTAAACCGATAATCCCTAGTTTTACGCCATCTTTTTCGATGATGGTTGTTGCATCAATATAACGTTTATCGTTTTTCTTATAATAGAAGTTTGCGGTTAATTTTTTCGCTTTGATGTCTTTTAAGATTTCATCTAATGCTTTCATCCCAAAGTTAAACTCGTGGTTACCGAGTACGAAAACGTCGTATTTCATTTCATTTAATACTTTTGGAATTGGGTGATCTTTGTAATATTTTTTATCTTTTGCGAACACATCAACTTGGTTATCTTGGATCGCATCGCCCACATCCACTAATACCACGTTTTTGTTGTTTTTACGCACATCTTTCACATAAGTTGCGATTTGCGCATAAGAACCAGATTTGTCTTCTACGTCTGCGCCATAGCTCCAAGGTACAACGCGACCATGAATATCAGAGGTACCCAATATTTTAATATTTACTTCTTGTGCCATTGCTGTACTCACAGCAGAAAGCGCAAATAATGAGCAAAGTAATTTTTTCATAGAATTTCCTTTAAAGTTGCACAAAGTGCGGTTAAAAATGCCGGAGAATTATAGCGATGAATTGATTGCCAACATAATTTTATTTTGAAAAAAATAAAATTTGTGAGCTTGATCACATTTCATTTGGAGGATTAATGTCCTGTTTGAGAAAACAAGTTAATCACTAAAACACCACTGATAATCAACGCCATACCAATCAGCCCAGCGGTATCGATTTTCTGACCAAAAGCTAAATACGCCACAATGGCCGTCAAAACAATGCCGACACCCGACCAAATGGCGTAAACCAAGCCCACGGAAAGCGTGCGAAACACAAGAGAGACAAAATAAAACGAAATGGCATATAAGGTTAATGAGCCAATTGTAGGTAAAAGTTTGGTAAAGCCATCGCTGACTTTTAATAAATTCGTTGCCACAATTTCAAGGCAAATCGAAATAGCAAGTAATGTCCAAGGATTCATATCAATCAAAACGTAAAGTAGAAAACGCTATTCTACCTTAAGCGGCTGATGGATGTAACCGAATTTGGCGAGCCATGGCTTGCATATAAGGTGCCGTTTTCTCAAAGAAATAACGGTAAGAGGCACATAAATAATTATGTGGATTGGGTTCATTTTCGAGAGAAACAAAACGATGTTTCGGGCAACCGCCATAACAGAGTTTACGGAACTCACAATGACGGCAAAGTGCGGTCAATTTTTGTGATTTTTCTAAACCGAATTGCTGTTGTTTACTGGAAAACACAATCTCTGTTAAAGGTTGCTGAGTTAAATTGCCCACCTTGTATTCGGGATACACAAAATGATCACAAGCATACACATCGCCATTGGCTTCTGTGACAAGCGATTGCCCGCAAGTAGGTTGATGAACACAGGTTGTGGAAGGATAACCGAGCCATTGCCCAAGCAAGTTATCAAACTGCGACACATAAATTTTTCCCACATCATGAGCATACCATTCATGAAAGACATCTACGAGAAATTGCCCGTAACCTTCTGATGGTACTGAAAAATCGGTTACTGATTGTGTTTGGGCATGACGTTCAACGATAGGAATAAACTGCATATAAGTTGAACCAAGCTGTTTGAGCGCTAAATAAGTTTCTCTTCCTTTTTGCCAATTTTGATCGTTAATGACGGTCAGGGTGTTAAATTCCACACCATATTCTTGAAGTAGATTTAACGCTTTCACAGTTTTTTCAAAGGTGGGATTGCCGTTACCTGAAATACGATAACGATTATGCACAGCACTTAAACCGTCAATAGAAAGTCCAATGAGAAAATGATGTTGTTTGAAAAATGCAGTCCATTGCTGATTAAGGGCAATGCCATTGGTTTGAAAGGCGTTTGTGATCTGTTTGCCTTGGGCAAATTCCTGCTGATATTCAACGGCTTGTCGATAAAAATCTAAGCCTAAAAGAGTGGGTTCACCACCTTGCCAAGCAAATTCAACCACATTGCCGGCGTGAGATTGAATATAGTTTTTGACGTAATGTTTTAAGGTGTCTTTCGACATAAAAGGCGCATGTTGCCCAAACTGTTCTGATTTTTCCAAATAGAAGCAATATTCACACTGAATGTTACAGTGAAAACTGCTTGGTTTCGCCATTAAGTGAAAATGAGCTTGTGGTGGAAAAACAGACATCAACCATCCTTTGTTACAACATTATTTATGACCTGATATTCGATCAAATGCGCCATTTTGTTTGAGTTCTTTTGCAATACGAATCGCGGTTTCAGTTTCACAGCCAGCATATTCTGCAATTTCGCGATATGTCCAATTATAATCAGGAAAATGTTGTTTGAGAAAATACAAACTATCCATCACGCGATCTAAGGTGCGTAAATAGGCACTTTTTGCTAAACGCTCTTCGGCTTCGCGTAGTTCATCTGCCAAGATCTGCAGTAAACATTGGCTCATCACCGTATTATGCGTAAAAAACTCGCTCACTACATTGGGCTTGATGCGAGTAATCTCTGCATCAATTAAGACTTTCGCATTGCAATGATAGTGTTTATCCGTCATGGATAATAAGGTTCGGAAACCAAAATAATCCCCTTTGGAATATAACCGCACCAAGCTTTCCTTGCCATTTTCAAGGGTATGAAATAAGCCAATCAAGCCTGATTGCACATAATAAAATTCATGTGCCGCCTCACCTTGTTGATACAAGAAGGAGCCTTTCGGCAAGTGATGTAACTCGGTGAGCTGACAATGTGATAACTCAGTAGGCTTGATTGAGCAATTTTCCATAAACGTCCTTCAAAGTGCGGTCAGTTTTTTCTTTGTTTTTTATACTTCATGAATAATTCGATATACCCAGTTTTCTAGCGGATCATTTAAGCGTTTCATTTCTTGACGCATTTCTTCTAGCATCTCTTTTTTAACAGCTTCATATTCTGGCTTATAGAACAAATTATGCATTTCAGCCGGATCATTTTTTACGTCATAAAGCTCACAAATGTCCGATGCATTAAACACCAATTTATAGTCTTTACGGTGCCACATACGTTGTTCAAAGTAAACGAAATGCCCCGCTAACTGTGCCAATATCCCTTTTCGTTGATTATCTTGATGTTGACGAACGATCGGCAAAATACTTTCCCCTTCAAAGGCGGAAGGAATCGGCTGATTAGCTAAATCATAAACCGTAGAGGTTAAATCATGGAGATAGACAAGATTATCATCTTGTTGATTAACACGATTTGAATTCGGGTCTTTGATAATCATCGGAATGTTGTAGGTGGTATCAAACATGAACTCCCCTTTCTCAATCATTCGATGAGCGCCCATCGCATCACCATGATCAGCAGTTGCCACAATAAAAGTGCGGTCATAAATGCCTTTGTTTTCTAAGAAAGTAAACAGCTCACCAATCGCATCATCAATCAGGGTAATATAGCCCCAGAATTTTGTGATAACCTCTTTCCAATGATCTTCACTCGCCTCCCACATCCCCCACATTTTAGAGATAGTACGATAGTGTCCTGGTTTGCCTTCTAGTGGTTTGAAGAAGCTTTCATCTAGTACCACATCTTCTTTTTTATACATAGAATAATACGGTTCTGGCACGATACAAGGCGTATGCGGTCCCCAGAAATTAATCCATGTGAAGAACGGTTTATTTTCAGTAAGCGATTGGCTGATATAGCTTTTCGCCTCATCAATAATGAAATATGGGATGGTTTGTTCTTTTGTGCCTGAAAGCAAACCACAAAGTTCTTGCACGCGCAAATGTGGGTTATCACCGAAATAAGCACGACTCACTTCAGGGATCTCATAACCTTTTTCATCTAACCATTCTTTATAACGATTGGAATGTGTCGGCGGTTGGTTGAACACTAAATTTTGATACACGCCACTGCCCGGATAACCATAGCCGTCAAAGTTATGCCCTTTAATTCCATAATCCTCTGGTACGGATTTTGTCCCAACGTGCCATTTACCCACAACATAGGTGTTATAGCCATCTAGTTTACCGATATTCGGTGCAGTCTCGCTCACTTCACCTGTACCGCCTTTTTCACCATTACGAATGATGCCATGTGTGGACGGCATTAAACCAGTAAAAAGTGAAGTCCGTGCGGGTCCACAAACGGAAGCTGGAGTAAATGCGTTATTAAAACGCACCCCATCTTTAGCTAGACGGTCGATATTCGGGGTTTTAACGATCTGGTGACCATAAGCACCCAGCATATTTTTACGCACTTGGTCGAGTAAAATATAGATAATGTTCATACACAATCCTTATCTATTTTAAGGGCGTACGTGATGTACGCCCGACTGCTTAATGTTGGTTAGAAAGATGTAATTGATGTTCTGTTTTTTCATTTTTTGGTCTAAAGACAATCAACACGATGAGTTGTAATACCGCATACACTTCCAACACTAACATTGGATTGCCATCTGGTGAAGCAATACCAATTGGTGATAAGAATGCATAAAGCGCAATTAAACCAAGAATTAATGAAACAGACGTCACTTTAATGTATTTCCAATTGGTTAAGTCCACGTCGCCTTTATTGACGGTATTTTCCACATAAGGTTCACGTTTTAAGAATTGACCTAGAATCAACATGAAAACAACATCAAATACGAATAATCCACCCATCACATACACGAAATTGATTTTCACATTGAACACCCAAACAATACTGAAATAAAGTACTACGTGTACAAGTAAAGCAATACGTGCAGCCAAGCCAGAAACAGTTTTATTAAATAAACCCACAGCAAATAGTGCCACGATTGGAATATTTACAAAACCGGCAAAACGTTTAGTGATTAAGAAGATACCATCTGTACCAAACATCAAAAGTGGGCCAATAATCATGGTCACAATCGCCATAATGGTAGAGACTTTTTTCGCATAGACGATCAATTCTTGATCAGTACGTTGTTTTTTACTGATAGATGGTAATAAGTCTTTACAATAAATGGTCGCTGCAGAATTTAAGAACGAGTTAAAAGTACTTAAAATTGCACCGAAAAGTGCTGCAATAAAGAAGCCTTGTAATGCAGTCGGCATCACTTTATTGACCAATAATGGATAAGACGTATCAATTGGATTTAAGCCTTCACCTAAAATATGGAAACTCAATAAACCCGGTAAATTAAGAATAATCGGTAATGTGAGTAGGAAAAGCGCTGCAATTAAAATCCCTTTTTGACCTGATGCTAAATCCTTCGCCCCTAAACAACGTTGTACGATGGCTTGGTTCGTTGTCCAATAGAAGAAGTGAACAACCATAATACCGGTAAAAATTGTTGGCCAAGGAGTAGAGTCTGTTGAGCTACCAATGGCGTTCCATTTTTCAACGTGAGTGGTAGTGATAATATTCAAGCCTTCTGAAATGCTACCATTACCTAAATAAAGCAATGCAAATACAGGTACAAGCAACGCACCAATCACTAAGATCACGGCATTGATAGTATCGGAAACCGCTACCGCTTTTAACCCACCAAAAATCGCATAAATAGCACCAACTACACCGATAGCAATTACAGTATAGACAATTGCTTGCGCATAACTTAATCCGAAAATAGTTTCTAGATTGAAGATTTTATTAAATGCAATCGCTCCGGTATAAAGTGCGGTCGGAATAACGATTAAAAGATAGAAGACTAAGAATAACCCTGACATAATCAAACGAGTTTGTCGGTCAAAACGATTTTCAAAGAATTCTGGAATAGTGGTATAACCGTTACGCAAATATTTCGGTAACATATAAAGCGCCAAGAAACAAAGCGGAATCACAGTTGGCACTGTCCACGCAATAATAGAAAAGTTGTTTTGATAAGAAACGGCATTCACGCCAATCAATTGCTCTGTTGAAAGAGAGGTCAACACCATTGAGCAACCAATCACAATACCGCTTAATCCTCGTCCCGCTAAGAAATAACCTTTCGAGGTGGTTAAATCATCGTTTTTAGTACGTAGCCATGAAACATAGGCCACTAAAGCCGTTACGATGAGGAAACTCGAAACCGTTAATAGCATACGCTCCTCCTTGTAGAAGCCATTATTAAATTCCATTTATAGACTACTGCTAGGTGTATAAAGAGCATATGATAATTGTCATACTGATTGTGTGAGAAGGATCACAAAATTAAAATAAAGTCTATTTTTATAGATAATTATGAGCAAGATCATAAATTATTTATTTATCCAAAAGAATAATAATGCCGTACTCCCACACAAAAGGAGTTTGAAATGAGCTTACAGTTAATTCTTATTTTGATTTTATGTGGTGTCATGACGAATATCATGTCGGCCATTTTTGGTATTGGTGGCGGTGTATTGATGGTACCTATTCTCTATACCTTATTCCCACAATTTCCTTTGCAAATGATTGCTGCAACATCGTTGACGATTGTCATGGGATCATCCTTTATTAACTTGATTTATTTCTATAAACAAAAAGTATCAATTAATTACAAAGCGATGCTCATTTGGTCTGTGGGCATGATTATTGGTGTACAGCTAGGATTTGAATTAAGTTTTTACGTGCCAGATATTGCCATCATCAGTGTATTTGTTATCACCCTTTCTCTATTAGCAATTCGCACTATTTTTAGTAAAGAAAGTGTTATGAATCAGCAAGCAACAGCTGATGAAACCATAAAAGGAATGGGCCTTTCGACTTTTGGGGGATTTATTGCTGGTATGACGGGTATTGGAGGAGGCTCAATCATGGCACCTTTAATTGGTCAGCTAAAATCCGTTAAAGCCCATCAAATTGCCCCTTATACCAATGCAATGATGTTTATTGGTGGATTAGGCAGCCTTTATGGCTATCTTTCAAAAAGCTCACCGCATCACTTTGGTTGGCAAATAGGTTACGTTAATTTTTCGATCGTGATTATTGTCGTGCTAAGTGCTTTTGTAACAGGTTTTTTCTCGATGAAAATTCGAGGTAAATTATCGCCGCACTTAGTCAAAAAACTATTAGGCATTATTTTATTGGTGATAAGTGCCTATATGTTACTTATCCATGCTATAAAATAAAAAAATGGCAGAGGAAAACTCCCTCTGCCATTTCGATTATTTTTCTTCTTTTTTCACTTCATCCCACAGAATATCCATTTCGATTAAAGAAAGATCTTTCAGTGATACGCCTCGTTCTAAGGCCTTTCCTTCGACTTTTCGAAAACGTTGTTCAAATTTATTATTCGCCTTACGTAAAGCCTCTTCTGCGTTACATTTAAGGTGACGAGACAAATTGACTGTCGCAAAAAATAAATCCCCAATTTCCTCTTCTACTCTTTGTTGATTGCAAGGTGTTTGATTGACTTCATCTCGCACCTCCTTCAATTCTTCTTCAACTTTAGCAAATACAGGCTCAAGTTCATTCCAATCAAATCCAATCTTTGAACACTGTTTTTGCATTTTCTGAGCTCTTAACAATGCAGGAAAAGCATTCGGAACATTATCTAAAATAGACTGTTGTTTTTGAGCTGATTTTTCTTGTGCTTTAATGCTGTTCCAACGGGCTAACGCCTCTTCTTCATTTCCAGCTGTTGCATCACCAAATACATGAGGATGGCGACGTACAATCTTTTCAGAAACATCATTAAGGACATCATCAAATGTGAAATAACCATCCTCTGAAGCAAGCTGACTGAAGAATACTACCTGTAATAAAAGATCACCAAGCTCTTCTCTTAAATTAGCAATATCTTTCTTTTGGATGGCATCAATGACCTCATAAGTTTCTTCAGTTAAACAAGAAATCATGGAGTCATAATTTTGTTTAAGATCCCAAGGACAACCGCCATTAGGATTACGTAATTGTGCAATTAATTGAATAAAATCTTGAATAGAATAATGCATAAGAATATCTCTGAAATGCTAAAAATACGATCAGTATAAAACGAATAGTAAAATTAACAATATTCTTATAAAAATTAAAGATAAATTGATATGGAATAATGGCAGGGGCGGAGAGGCTCGAACTCCCAACACCCGGTTTTGGAGACCGGTGCTCTACCAATTGAACTACGCCCCTATTGGTATGAATAAATTGGCGGAATGGACGGGACTCGAACCCGCGACCCCCTGCGTGACAGGCAGGTATTCTAACCAGCTGAACTACCACTCCGCTAAATGAGGTATAATTGGCAGTGACCTACTCTCACATGGGGAAGCCCCACACTACCATCGGCGTAACAATGTTTCACTTCTGAGTTCGGTATGGATTCAGGTGGGACCATTGCACTGTTGCTGCCAAAATTTTTATTTTGTTAATTTACTCTTAAAATAAACTAACAAAATAAAAAGTACCTGGCGGTGTCCTACTCTCACATGGGGAAGCCCCACACTACCATCGGCGC
>CAUQBI010000008.1:0-98528 GCA_963516375.1 Parahaemophilus parainfluenzae
ACACCGCCAGGTACTGAATGTGAACCCCGAGCTGAATGGCTTGGGGTTTTTGTTTTTAGATTTGATTTTAATAAAGTAAAAGTGCGGTCAAAATCAGAATAGTTTTATTAAAGATGTTTAAATCTTTTAATGAGAAAATAGAGGTGGAATGGTACAATCACCAAAATTTTTTATAGGATAAATAACACAAATGGCTCGTAAAAAGAAAACTCGTAAAATTAGCGATATTATGCCAATTCGTAAATCAGATAAGAAACCTGAAGCACCGAAACTATCAGGTAAGAAATTAACACGTTATGAATTAGATGCTAAGGCAAGAGAAGATAAGAAAAAACGTAAACATAAAGGTTTAGCATCTGGTTCTCGTCATAGTAATGCTGAGCAAAATAAACATAATCAAGTCGTTGAACAAAAAGATCCGCGTATTGGTAGCCGTAAAAAGGTTCCACTGATTGTTGAATTTGTTAATAAGCCTGAGAAAGGGATGACAATTCCAGCCGTCAAAGAACCGAAAAAACTTGCACCTGAAGTTGAGTTAGAGCGTTTAGAAAATAATGAAATTCTAAATGAATTATTGGATGCCTTAGATGAAGGCAAAACGATTAGTAAAGCTGATCAACAATTTGTGGATGAATGCTTAGATCGTATTGCTCAATTAATGGAAGAATTAGGTATTCAAGATGAAGATGAGACAGAGGATGATCTCTATCGAACCTTCGAGAAAATTGATATCAACCAATTCAGATAATTGTCATGTGGCCGATTATTTTAAGTATTATTGCTTTGGGAATTATTGCTGGCGTATCATTTTATGCTTTCAAATTACTTAGGAAGTTACACCATCAAAACACTCTCATTAAACAGGCCAAAATAGCGCGTACAAAACGCCTAAAAGAGAGTATGGTAATTATCGCTAAAGCGATGCAAAATGGAGATTGCAACCATTCAGAAGGGGTGATTCGTTTATCAATGCTTTTACTCCCTTTGGGACAATCTTTGCAACCATATCAAGCGATGTATGCACTTTATAACATTGTGAAAGAAATGCCTACGCATGAAGCTAGAAAAGCCTTATTAAAAAAAGAAAGAATGAAACTCGATCTTGAGCGAGAAAGTGCAGAAGCAAAATTTGAAGAAGAAATTATGTTGGAGTTACGTCAGTTTTTAAATGACGTAGAGAAATTTGGGGAAACTTAATGTCTGAAATTATTTGGGATCTTGCGTTAATTCAAAAATATAACCAATCAGGACCTCGTTATACATCTTATCCAACTGCATTAGAATTTAATGAAAGTTACACAAACGAAGATTTTATTGCAGCAGCTAATCGTTATCCGGAAAGACCACTTTCCCTTTACGTACACATTCCGTTTTGTCACAAACTTTGCTATTTCTGTGGCTGTAATAAGGTGATTACTCGTCATCAACATAAGGCGGATATTTATCTTGATTACCTTGAAAAAGAAATCAAAGCGCGTTCAGAATTATTCAAAAATCGTGTTACGACTCAAGTGCATTGGGGCGGCGGTACACCGACTTATTTGACAGAAGAGCAATCTGCTCGTTTGATGAAGATGCTTAAAGATCATTTTACGATTGCGGATAATGCAGAAGTCAGTATTGAGATGGACCCACGCGAAATTGAGCTAGACATGCTTGATCATTTACGCAATATTGGTTTTAACCGAA
This sequence comes from Parahaemophilus parainfluenzae, assembly GCA_963516375.1. Taxonomy (GTDB): domain Bacteria; phylum Pseudomonadota; class Gammaproteobacteria; order Enterobacterales; family Pasteurellaceae; genus Haemophilus_D; species Haemophilus_D parainfluenzae_AG. The sequence continues at coordinate 1,690 of CAUQBI010000008.1, forward strand.
TTAGCATGGGTGTACAAGATTTCAATAAAGCGGTTCAAAAAGCGGTAAACCGTGAACAAGATGAAGAGTTTGTGAATGCATTACTTGTTCGTGCTCGTGAGTTAGGTTTCCAATCGACTAACCTTGATTTAATTTATGGATTGCCACTTCAAAATGTGGAAAGCTTTATGTTTACATTACATAAAGTGATTGAATTAAATCCAGATCGTTTAAGTATCTTTAACTATGCCCATTTGCCAAGTCGATTTGCGGGACAAGCAAAAATTAAAGAAGAGCAATTACCGCCACCGGAAACTAAATTAGAGATCCTACAGAAAACTATCGAAACTTTGGGCAATGCAGGCTATAAGTTTATCGGTATGGATCATTTTGCTAAACCTGATGATGAATTAGCGATTGCTCAAGAGAAAGGTGTCTTACACCGAAATTTCCAAGGCTATACCACACAAGAAGAATGTGATTTGCTTGGTTTAGGTGTGTCAGCGATTAGTTTATTGGGGGATACATACGCTCAAAACCAAAAAGAGTTAAAACATTATTATCATGATGTAGAAAATTCAGGTATTGCACTGCATAAAGGTTTAGCGATGACAGAAGAAGATTGCTTACGCCGTGATGTGATTAAGCAGTTGATTTGTAACTTTAAGCTTGATTTTGCACCAATTGAAAAACAATATAATATTGAGTTCAAAAAGCACTTTGCTGAAGATTTACAGTTATTAAAACCATTAATTGAAGATGGATTAATTTCTGAAACGGAAACAGGCTTACAAGTTTCGCCTAAAGGTCGCTTATTAATCCGTAATATTTGCTTATGCTTTGATACCTATTCAAGAGCAGCGGCAAAACGACAACAATTCTCTCGAATTATTTAGTCATACAAAAACGGTCAAGACTTATATCTTGACCGTTTTTCTTTCAATCTATTTATTTCGCTATGCTTTCTAATGCCCATAATTCACTGAGACTTTCTCTGCGACGAATTAAATGAGCTTTGTTTCCATCCACTAACACTTCAGCCGTGCGTGGACGAGAATTGTAGTTTGAGGACATGCTTGCACCATAAGCTCCTGCAGAACGTTGAGCAATATAATCCCCTTCAGCAATGGCGAGCTCACGCTGTTTACCTAGGAAGTCAGAGGTTTCGCATACCGGGCCAACAACATCATAAATGGCTTTTTTACGCCCTAAGGTGCGGTCAATTTCAATGATGTTCATATAGGCTTCATAGAGTGCCGGGCGAATCATATCGTTCATGCCGGTATCAGTAATCGCGAAGTTTCGGCTTTCATTACTTTTTAAGTATTGCACTTTAGCCACTAAAATTCCCGCATTCGCTGCGATCGCTCGACCTGGTTCTAAAATAATTTCGAGATCTTCATAATCTTTTAATTTATTCAGTAGCGCCGTCGCATAATCACTTGGATGAGGTGGCGTTTCATCAGTATAAGTTACGCCTAAACCACCACCGAGATCTAAGTGTTTTAATGTGATGCCATCTTCTTTTAATTGTTCCATTAAACGAATGAGGCGATCAGTTGCATCTAAGAAAGGTTGTAATTCAGTAAGCTGAGAGCCAATATGGCAATCCATACCGGTAATTTTTACATGAGGTAAGGTTGCAGCTAATTTATAGACTTCACGTGCTTCATCTACGCTCACACCAAATTTGTTTTCCTTTAATCCCGTAGAAATGTAAGGGTGTGTATGGGCATCGACATCGGGGTTTACACGTAAAGAAATCGGGGCTACTTTGACCATTTCACCCGCAATCTGATTGATGTGATATAGTTCCGCAATAGATTCCACATTAAAACAACGAATGCCTACTTCTAACGCTCGCATAATTTCTGAGCGAGATTTTGCCACGCCAGAAAAGACTACTTTTGAAGCCTCTCCACCAGCCGCTAAGACGCGTTCTAATTCGCCCTGTGAAACGATATCAAAACCAGAACCTAATTTTGCCATGACATTCAAGATACCAATATTAGAATTGGCTTTAACGGCATAACAAATTAAGTGTGGATGCTTTCCTAAAGCAGAATCAAAGGCATGCCAATGGCGTTCAAGTGTGGCACGAGAATAAATATAAAGCGGTGTGCCGAATTCTTCAGCGAGTTGTTTGACGGGCAAATCTTCAACATAAAGTTGCTCGTTTTTATATTGGAAAAAATCCATGACGAATCCTTTAAGTGCGGTCAGTTTTTATTGTGTTTTTTGTGTGTTTTGCGGCTGTTCTTTTTCAGGAAAATATAATGGCCCTTTTACACCACAACCTGTAGCCAAAGTACAGAATGCACTGAGTAATAAAATAGAAAGTAATTTTTTCATTTTTCAATCTCTCTAATAAGTAAAATCTGCCTTTGCCAACGAGGCGAAAGGCTTTATAATTCACGGCATTCTATCAGATTTAATCGGAAAATTTTATGAATGTTGCAGAATTTCACCAAAATATTGAACAGGTTTGGCAAAAAATTGAAGAAGCGTTAGAGAATCAAGATTGCGATGTGGATTGCGAAACACAAGGTTCGGTATTCACGATCACATTTGATGACCGCTCACAAATCGTCATTAATAAGCAAGAACCGCTTCTTGAGCTTTGGCTTGCGAGCCGCTTGGGTGGATTTCATTTTGCCTATAAAAACAATGATTGGGTGGCAAATGATGGCAAACGCTTTTGGGATTGTTTAACCGAGGCGGTTGCTGCTCACGGAGAAACGGTAACATTCTAATGGCCGAACTCGCGGAACATACCCCGCAAAAAACAGATTTAAAAACGACCGCACTTAATACGTTGCGGTCTGTTTTTGGTTACCAATCTTTCCGCAAAGGGCAGGAAGAAGTGATTCACGCTGCGTTAAGCGGTCAGGATGCCTTAGTGGTGATGGCCACAGGAAATGGCAAATCCTTGTGTTATCAAATTCCAGCACTTTGTTTTCCAGGCCTCACATTAGTGATTTCACCTTTGATTTCTTTAATGAAAGATCAGGTGGATCAACTCCAAGCAAACGGTATTGAAGCCGATTTTCTAAACTCTAGTCAGACGCCAGAACAACAACAGCAAGTTGAAAATAAGCTGATTTCAGGACAATTAAAATTATTATATGTTTCGCCTGAAAAAGTGATGACAAACAGCTTTTTTCAGCTGATTTCTTATGCCCAAATTTCCTTTATCGCTATTGATGAAGCACATTGTATTTCACAGTGGGGCCATGATTTTCGCCCTGAATATACCCAACTTGGCGGCTTAAAAGCAGCGTTTCCAAATGCGCCAATTATGGCATTAACGGCGACGGCTGATTACGCGACAAGACAGGATATTCTCACGCATCTTAAATTAGACAATCCTCACAAATACATTGGCAGTTTTGATCGCCCAAATATTCGTTATACGTTGGAAGAAAAGTTTAAGCCAATGGAGCAGCTTACGCGTTTTGTCTTAGCTCAGAAAGGCAAAAGTGGCATTGTGTATTGTAATAGTCGTTCGAAGGTGGAACGTATAGCAGAAACTTTGCGAAATAAGGGCGTGTCGGCTGCGGCGTATCATGCGGGAATGGAAACCGCACTACGTGAACGCGTTCAACAAGATTTCCAGCGAGATAATATTCAAGTCGTAGTTGCGACGATTGCGTTTGGGATGGGTATTAATAAATCCAATGTGCGTTTTGTCGCCCATTTTGATTTGCCGAGAAGCATTGAATCATATTATCAAGAAACTGGTCGTGCGGGACGAGATGATTTACCTGCAGAAGCAGTACTTTTCTACGAACCGGCTGATTATGCTTGGTTACAGAAAATTCTGCTAGAGAAACCAGAGATGCCACAACGTCAAATTGAGCAACATAAATTGGAAGCCATTGGTGAATTTGCCGAAAGTCAAACTTGTCGCCGCTTGGTATTACTCAATTATTTTGGCGAACATCGTCAAACACCTTGTCAAAACTGCGATATTTGTCTTGATCCGCCAAAGAAATATGACGGTTTAATTGATGCACAAAAAGTAATGTCGACGATTTATCGTGTGGGACAGTGTTTCGGCGTCCAATATGTGATTGCGGTATTGCGAGGGATGCATAATCAAAAAATTGTAGAACGCCAACATGATAAGTTAAGTGTTTATGGCATTGGTAAAGATAAAAGCAAAGAACATTGGCAATCCGTGATTCGCCAGCTTATCCACCTTGGTTTTATTCAACAAGTGATCGGTGAGTTTAATAGTGCAACGCTTCAGCTCACAGAAAGTGCACGCCCTGTTTTAAAAGGCGAAGTGCCGCTTGAATTAGCGATGCCACGTATTTCATCCATTAATAAAATTGTGCATACATCCCATAAAAATACAGTGGCAAATTATGATAAAGATTTGTTTGCTCGTTTGCGTTTCCTACGGAAGCAGCTAGCGGATAAGGAAAATATTCCACCGTATATTGTCTTTAACGATGCGACGTTGCAAGAAATGGCGCAATATATGCCAACGAGTAATATTGAAATGCTACAAATTAATGGCGTAGGGGCGATCAAATTAGAACGCTTTGGGCAGCCGTTTATGGCATTGATTCGAGAGCACAAAGCAATTTTAGAAAAGGCAGAAAAAGAATAAGTTCGGTCAAAAAACAGAAGATTTTTCGACCGCACTTTTTTCTAGCTGGCACTTACATCTTGTTCATCACGTAATTGACGGTCAAAGACTTGTGCACAATCATCGGTACCCGAACCATACCAAGTGGTATCACGCAATGCCACTTCACCTTTACGGTATTTTTCCACTTCGCTTTTCTTCACCAAATAGCCCGTCACACGAATCAAATCGGTATTTTTAAGGTAAGTGGTGATATAGCGGTAACCTTGTGCAAATGAACCATCGATAATATCAACGACGGCATCTAAATGATCCACATAGGTTTGGTCAAAGGCAAACAAATCTCCCGTACCTGATGGGAAGTACTTATGGAATGGTGCGGATTGTTTTAAATGAGCCAATAACGTTGGTTCTTCACCCACACGAATGCGATGTGCAGGCGCATTACGTTTATCTTCTTCATGATTGCTTGCGCCCACTTGCGCATGTAATAAATAGCGGTTACCCGTGCGTTCCGCATACACGCCTTCATGGTTATCCGTGACTTCTTTCAATTTATCCATAATCATGGTCGCAATTTCATCACCGCGTTGGCTTTTACCAAAGGTTTCATTTAAGCCTTCTTGTTGTAGCAAGTGATTCGCTGCATCTGCAAGTCCTACAATGGCAAACATCCCTGTAAAATTAGTACGTTTGATAAAACCTTCTTTTTCGAGGAATGAGGTATTGAAGAAGTTGCTTTCTTCCACTACAAATTTATGGCGTTTATCCATAGTGGAAAGTGCACATTTTGCTACACGAGGTAAGAGCTCATTGATCATTTCATCCACGGTTTTACAGGCGCGCGCGATAGTCCCTAAGCGCAAACGAGTGAGAGTATAAGCCCCGCCACATTCAGGTAATGCGTTATAGCAGCTTGCAATGCCATATTGTTCGCCTAAGTCAGAAATGTAGTAAGCATCATTGGCAAAAGATGGTTTAGAAACCAATAAGCACGCTTTTGCGGCTAATTCTGCAAATTCACGACTTGTTTTGCTCTTATCGTAACGAATGGTCATATTTGGCGTCGGTGCTTCTAACTCAATTACCGCTTTTAAAATCAAGCGCCCTGCTTTGGTGTCATAAGGGCCAATATTGGCATGACAGAATGAATCCGGCACGGTTTTATCCACATGATTTAAGAAACGTTTAATTTTGATGTAGTCTTGTTCCTCATCGGTAATAAACGGATCAAGTAGCACGTCTAAACGACCAATGTAAACTGGGAATGTGGTAATGGAGGGCACGTGGGAATATAAAATCAATAAGCCATCTAATACGTCATCAAGATTCTTAGGGGCTGGCAATTCAAGGAATTCACAGCCTTTTTCAATATACACATTGTAATCTGGCAAAATATAGCGGGGGCGATAAATCGCATAGCCTTCGTTTAAATCACAGATCATTTGATTTTGAAGGAATTGCCATTCTTCATCCGTGTAGCCTAATAATTCACGAGGATCAAATAATCGCTCGGCGATACTGCCTAAACACATGAGTTTTTGTTGATAGGTGAGTATATTGGATTTTACGGTATCCAAAATATCTTGAAGAGATGCAAGCATAATCATGTCCTAATTTAAAAGGGTAGCCTATTTTAAGTCAGTGGCTGAATGATGACAATTTTGACAATGTGATCTACATCACATTTATGATATTTATCAGTCAATTCGGTTATATCATATGACGTTAAAATGTTTTGGTTCTATGGGGTTTCCCATTATGATGTAAGCGTTAAATATAAATGGGAATAATATGAAAAAAACACGGGTGATTCCTCACACCAGTTGGGCCGCCAAATCGCTATGGTCAGTCGAAGGTAAAACCATGTCGATGCTCTTATTTGCTTTGGCAATACTGGGCATTGGAGATGGCTTGATTGTGCTCGCTAATTTGGGTTCTTCACCTTGGACCGTACTTTCTCAAGGCGTGGCATTACAAGCTGGAGTTAGTATTGGTTGGGCATCATTCGGTATTAGCTGTTTGGTGATGTTGGCTTGGATTCCCCTTAGGTTAATATTTGGGCTTGGCACGATTTTGAATATTATCGTGATTGCTTTTTTTCTGGGTTTAACCGTGAAAATTATACCTGAACCAACCGCACTTTTGAGTCGAATCTTATTCGGCGGAATTGGGCTTTTGCTTTATGGGCTTGGAACAGCATTATATTTAACCTGTCATCAAGGCGCTGGCCCGCGGGATGGATTAATGGTGGGGTTTTGCCAACGCCTTCATTTAAAAGTAGGCATTGTGAGAACAAGCCTTGAAGTGTCGGTTTGTGTGTTGGGTTATCTTCTCGGCGGCACAGTCGGAATCGGTACCGTTGTTTTTGCCGCTGCAATAGGTTGGATTGTACAGTTATGCTTAAACTCAATTGCTCGCTTGCCACATCTTCCGTACGAAGGGGATAATCTCCACTAAGGCATCATCAATAGAAATTAAGCCTAAGTTCATTTCGTCTTTCCCTTTTGGCGGGCAGAAAGCAAGATGTTTATCTGCATCGTTAATCGGTTTCCAACGACGAGGCTGAGATGAGCGACTATTTGGATAGAATCCGATCGTTGGCACATTGAATCCACTGCTTAAATGCAATGGTCCAGTAGAGCCTGCAATGAATAAATCCGAGCAAGCCAGAGAATGTGCAAAATCCACTAATCCTTTATTCTTATCGTAAACCACCACATTTGGGTTATCGATTTTTGCCGCTAACTCATGGGCTTTTTCGCTTTCACCTGGTCCTGCCGTTAAGATAATCTGGCAATCAAATTCGTTTAATAAACCTTGTATCAATTGAGCATATTGCGACAATGAAAGACTTGTTGCTGAGCCACCTGTTCCACTATGCACAAATACCCATTTTTTATCTGCAGATAAACCGAATTGTTTTTGAAGAAAAACACGTTGATTTTTAACCGCACTTTCAGGAAATGAAAGGTAAGGTGGTTTGGGTTCCACAATCGGCATGTTGTGTTTCTTTAAGAACACCCGAGCCAGATCTTGATTGTACTCGGCTTCCGATTTTTCTGAACGTGAACGGCGTTGTGTTAAACGATGGTTATAAAGGATTTGCACCCATTTTGTCGCGGGTGCAAGACGATAAGGAATCCCACTTTTCCAGGCTAATTTACCGTTATGGGTATTGGAAAAGAAGCTAATCATGCCATCAAATTGCTGCTCTTTGATTTCTTTAACAAGACGATTGAAATCCGCTTTGTCGTTCTTGGCACTATCAATGATAACATCATCTAAATAAGGGCAAATTTGTGCAAGTGGTGCGGTATAAGCCGGCACAAGTGCGGTCAGTTTTAGCTCGGGATTTGAGGCTTTCAACATCGCAAAAGCCGGAAATGCTTGAACAAAGTCGCCTAGTTTATCGTTACGAATGACTAAAATTTTCATTATTCTGCCTTCTGATGTGTTCGTATTGCAGCATAAAACACAATCGTTAAGAAAAAGTAAAAAATAGTACCTGAATTATGTACCAAGAAACCTTGGCTTAAGCCATAAATCATCACAGATAAAATATGGGCAACACCTAACGTTGCAATCAGCTTGATCTCATCATTTGTGGTATTCAGCTTTTTCATAAAGGCACGTAGAGGAATAAATAAAACAGCAAGCAAGGCAAGCAGCCCGACAATTCCTCGTTTGGATAGGTCGTCTAAATATTGGTTATGGGCATGCGTAAATTGTCCAATGTTACCTGTAGCAATCTTTTCTTTTGTATCTAGTTTACGTTTTTCTGTTGCGCCTTGAATGCCCCAACCAAATAAAGGCTTTTCTTTTGCCATTTCAAGTGCACTCTTCCACATTTCAAATCGAGCCCCAAGAGAAGTATTTCCATCATGGTTATCTAAGTAAAGTTGGATATCTTTTTGGGCAACGTCGATTCGTTCCATAATGCGGTTATTGGGCATTTGACTAATGCCAATGCTTGCAATCACAATAATCCCAAAGAAAGTCAGGAAAAAACGTTTTGAAAGAGATTGGCGATAAATATAAAGGATAACAACAAGCAAGACAGGTAATGCCACCCATCCACCTCGAGCAGTAGAAAGCAAACTTCCTACGATGCCACATAAACCACCAATAACACTAAGAGTGGTTAACTTTACGTCTTTTTTCTGATGGGCATAGAGGGCAATAATTAGGCTAAAAATACCTAATGACATAGAAATATCACCACCTTGAATATGCATAATTCGAGGGTTCTGATCCGGATTAAGATTTAAGATAAATTTATCATAAAGTGCTATACAGACGGCAATAACACCACCAAGCGGGATAGAATAACTCAAAACACAGGTTTTGATTGGGCGTTTTAAGAATAGGAGAAAAACGGGAATTAAGAAAATAACACGACTTGCCGTATCGAGGTCACGCATTTTTCCCCCATTAATACTGAGAGAAAGTACAAAGGTAAAAAAATAAAAAAGGTAGCTGTAAATTAACCATTTATCAACTTTCGATAAGTTTAAAAGCGGTTTCTTGATTAAAGCATAAACGCTATAACCTAAACCGACTAGCATCAGTAGAGCAGGCGCGGCATTATATCCTCCTTTGACAATAAATATTGAAAGAAAGAAAAGTGTTACCGCAAAGTTTATTATGGTGGCTAACCAATTTTGTTTCATTATTTGCATAGATAAGAACCAACATTCTGGTTATGTAAAACTAAAAAACCGCACTAGAAAGTGCGGTCTTATTTTAGTCTATTTTTATGGATTATAAAACATCAACGCAGTTTAAGTCTTCGAAAGATTGCTCTAAGCGTTTAGACATTGATTCTTCCATTTTACGTAACCAAACACGTGGGTCGTAGTATTTTTTGTTTGGTGCATCAGGACCTTCAGGGTTACCTAATTGACCTTGAAGATAAGCTTCATTTGCTTTATAGAAGTTTAAGATACCATTCCATGCAGCCCATTGAGTATCAGTATCGATATTCATTTTGATCGCACCATAGCTAATCGCTTCGCGGATTTCTTCACGGCTAGAACCTGAACCACCGTGGAAAACGAAGTTGATTGGTTTTGCTGGTAGATTACGTTCTTTTGCAACGAACTCTTGTGATGCACCTAAAATAGATGGTTTTAATTTTACGTTACCTGGTTTGTAAACACCGTGTACGTTACCGAATGCAGCAGCAACGGTAAAGTTAGGGCTTACAGGGTTTAATTGGTCGTAAACATAAAGCACATCAGATGGTTGGGTATATAAACGAGATTCATCTACATCTGAGTTATCCACGCCATCTTCTTCACCACCGGTGATACCGATTTCGATTTCAAGGGTCATGCCTAATTTATCCATACGAGCAAGGTATTCACGGCAAATTGCCATGTTTTCTTCCATAGGCTCTTCAGATAAGTCAAGCATGTGAGAAGAGAATAATGGACGACCAGTTTCTGCAAAGTGTTTTTCACCCGCTTCAAGTAAGCCATCGATCCATGGAAGTAATTTTTTCGCGGCGTGGTCAGTATGAAGAATAACTGGCACACCATATTCTTTGGCTAAAGTATGAACGTGTTTCGCACCTGCGATTGCACCTAAAACGTCTGGACGTGCACCGCTTGTTGGTTTGATACCTTTACCTGCGTAGAAAGCTGCACCACCGTTTGAGAATTGGATAATTACTGGTGCTTTCACACGAGCAGCGGTTTCCAATACAGCGTTTACGGAGTCTGAACCCACGCAGTTTACTGCAGGGATCGCGAAGTTGTTTGCTTTGGCATAAGCAAAGATTTTTTGTACATCTTCACCTGTTACTACGCCAGGTTTTACGATATCTAATAATTTAGCCATAGTTGTGTTTCCTTTTGTTTTGGAGGGTTTATCCTCCGTTTGAATAATCAATATTTATCCCCTCTGTGCAGAGGGGATAGAAAGCATTTAATTAACCGTTCGCACGTTTTTCAAGAATTTCTACTGCTGGTAATACTTTACCTTCAACGAACTCTAAGAATGCACCACCACCGGTAGAGATGTAAGAGATTTTATCTGCAATACCGAATAAATCGATAGCTGCTAAAGTATCACCACCCCCTGCGATAGAGAATGCATCGCTGTTTGCAATCGCGTGAGAAATGATTTCAGTCCCTTTACGGAAGTTAGGGAACTCAAACACGCCAACTGGACCATTCCATAAAACGGTTTTTGCATTTTTGATGATTTCAGCTAATTGTTCTGCAGATTTATCACCGATATCGAAGATAGATTCATCATCTTTCACTTCGGTTACTGATTTTTCTGTTGCAGGAGCAGTTTCAGAGAATTCAGTACCAACACGTACATCAACTGGAACTGGAATATCAGTGCTTGCGGCTAATTCTTTTGCTACAGGGATTAAATCTGCTTCATATAACGATTTACCCACATTGTGGCCAGCTGCTGCGATGAAAGTGTTGGCAATACCACCACCTACGATAATTTGGTCAGCAATTTTTGAAAGAGAGTTTAATACTTCTAATTTAGTGGAAACTTTAGAACCGCCAACGATCGCAACCATCGGACGAGCAGGCTCTTTTAATGCTTTACCTAATGCATCTAATTCTGCTGCAAGTAATGGACCTGCACAAGCAACTGGCGCAAATTCCGCTACGCCGTAAGTTGATGCTTGTGCACGGTGAGCTGTACCGAATGCATCCATTACGAAGACATCGCAAAGTGCGGCATATTTTTTACCTAATTCAGGATCGTTTTTCTTCTCACCTTTGTTTACACGTACGTTTTCTAAAACAACGATTTCGCCTTCTTTAACATCCACACCGTTTAAGTAGTCTTGTACTAAACGCACATTGAAACCTGCGTCTTTTAAGTAATCAACAACCGGTTGTAAAGAGTCTTCAGGTTTGAATTCACCTTCAGTTGGACGACCTAAGTGAGAGGTAACCATCACTTTTGCGCCTTTCTCTAAAGCCAGTTTTAACGTCGGGATAGTCGCACGAATACGCGCATCAGATGTCACTTTGCCATCTTTTACCGGTACGTTTAAGTCCGCGCGAATAAATACACGTTTACCTTTTAAATCTAAGTCGGTCATTTTGATTACTGACATAAGCTTTCCTCTTGGGTTAGTTAAAATTAAACTGGGACATTATACCTAGATCTTACTAGGTTGTAACGATGTAGATCAAATAAAAAAGCGAATTATGCTTATTTAGGGCAATCGATTACTTGCCATTGACGATCATAGCAAATGAATAATTCATTATGGCTCGCGCCTAAATAAGCGCCTTTTAGCTGTGGATTATTCTGCTTCATCCATTGAAATAATTCTTTACGGCTTAATTGTTCGTTTGGCAAGGAAAGCGATTCAAATAATGCTTTCTCTTGTTTGAAATAATCTTCTGCTGAATCAAACGCACAGCTACCATGTTTTTCCCATTCGCCTTGCAATAATTTTGCACCTGGCGAGATTGAAAGATAAGGTTCGAGGGTTTCAACTGGAAGCGGTGCTAAATCACCCTTACAAAAACGTGGATGATCCGTAACAGAACGTGCATTCGCATTTTGTGGCCATAAGCCATGCACCACCCAGCCAAATTGATTTTTTGTACTACATTGATATTGCGCTGAATCAGGTAAATTATTGCCATATTGCGCACGTTGTTTTTCACAGAATGCAGGCGACCAAGATAAGGCCAACATATAGTAATCAACAGGGGCATTTTTATTTTGTCCAATGGCATCATCGCGCATGATGACATCATAATTTCCAAAATCTTTGGTATTTTTGACCGCACTTTGGGTTTGTTGTTGTGTGGTTGTTGGAGTCGGTTTAGTGTCTTTTTTGTGCTCAGTGAAATATTGCCAAATGCTAAATGCGGCAAGGGCAATAAGGGAAAGAGTGGAAGCCTGTTTTTTCATAAAAATCCCGTTTAAATTTTGTCAATTTTGCTTTTGTCGGCTATAATTCGCCGCTTTCTCATATAAAGGAATGGTATGGCGTTACTGATCACAAACAAATGCACAAACTGCGATATGTGCCTCCCCGAATGCCCGAATGAAGCAATTTCAATCGGCGAGGAGATCTATGTGATCGATCCTGTGCTTTGTACGGAATGTGTTGGTCATTATGACACGCCAACTTGCCAAAAAGTTTGCCCGATTACAAACTGTATTAAGCCAGATCCTGAGCATCAAGAAAGCGAAGAGCAGCTTTGGGAACGTTTTGTGATGATTCACCATTCGGATAAGTTGTAGAATTTACCTGATCTTTTTCCTTTCGTCCAATGACTATGAATAAAACGAAGTTAATTAAAATCGCCATCATTCTGATTTATTTGTTCAGCCCCATTGATATTTTGCCTGAAGCGGTGCTTGGCCCATTAGGTTTAGTGGATGATGCGGCAGCCATTGCTTTATTGATTCGAATTTTATTGAAAAAATAAAAACTTGAATAAAATCAACCGCACTTTGCTTTTCTCATTCTTGCAAAATTCCGTCAATTTCTCTAAACTACGCGTCGGAAAATTTCTTTCCTCATCATTTCACTTTAAACGCTACCCGTGAGTAGCAAAAGGGACCTCAATCATGACAAACGTCAATCAATATGGCTGGAAAGCCTTGATTGGATCAGCTGTCGGCTATGCGATGGATGGATTCGATCTTCTTATTCTTGGATTTATGCTTAGTGCCATTTCGGCAGATCTTAATTTAACCCCCGCACAGTCTGGCTCATTAGTCACTTGGACGCTTGTTGGCGCTGTGGTGGGCGGTATCGTATTTGGCGCATTAAGCGATCGTTACGGGCGTGTCCGTGTGCTGACTTGGACCATCGTACTCTTCGCCGTATTCACCGGTTTATGTGCAATCGCACAAGGCTACTGGGATTTATTAATTTATCGCACTATCGCGGGCATCGGTTTAGGCGGTGAATTTGGTATCGGTATGGCATTAGCCATTGAAGCTTGGCCAGCAAAACACCGCGCAAAAGCGGCTTCTTATGTGGCATTAGGTTGGCAATTCGGTGTGTTAGCCGCTGCATTACTCACACCGGTATTGCTTCCACATATCGGCTGGCGTGGTATGTTTGTTGTTGGTATCTTCCCGGCATTTGTTGCTTGGTATTTACGAGTTCGTTTACATGAACCTGAAATTTTCTCGCAAAAACAGACCGCACTTTCAACACAAAAAATCTCCAAACTGGAATCTTTCAAACTTTTAGTAAAAGATAAAGCGACCACAAAAGTGAGTCTTGGTGTGATGGTGTTAACTTCTGTACAAAACTTTGGTTACTACGGCATTATGATTTGGATGCCAAACTTCTTATCTAAACAACTTGGCTTTAGTTTAACGAAATCGGGTTTATGGACGGCAGTCACCGTATGCGGCATGATGGCGGGGATTTGGATTTTTGGTCGTCTCGCCGATAGAATCGGACGTAAACCAAGCTTCTTATTATTCCAGCTTGGCGCGGTAATCAGCATTATCACTTATTCTCAATTAACCGACCCAACCGCGATGTTGGTAGCGGGCGCATTCTTAGGGATGTTTGTCAACGGCATGATGGGCGGTTATGGCGCATTAATGGCCGAAGCCTATCCGACAGAAGCACGTGCAACAGCACAAAATGTGTTATTTAACTTAGGTCGTGCCGTAGGTGGTTTTGGGCCAGTTGTTGTAGGCGCAGTTGTTTCAGCATATTCATTTAGTATTGCGATTGCTTTCTTGGCAGTGATTTATGTGATTGACATGGTGGCGACGGTCTTCTTAGTGCCAGAATTAAAAGGCAAAGAATTAAGCTAAGTGCGGTCAAAAATATTCAAGTTTTTGAAAACATCGGTGTCAAAGCCGATGTTTTTTATTTGTGAAAAATCAGCCAATTTCAACCGCACTTTATGCTAAACTATGGACACTTTCCCCAATGTTGAAGAATTATCGTGTACGCTAAACGTTCAGTTTCTACCCGTATTGCTAAATATTTATTTGTAGTTATTATCTTCATGGGCATTATTAGCTCATTGAGTTTGCTCGTGATGGCAAGTAATAAATCGGATGCGGAAGCCATTAATATCTCCGGTTCTTTGCGTATGCAAAGTTATCGACTATTAACGGAAATGGAACGTTCGCCGGATACGGTTGAACAGAATCTGGTGCGTTATCAACGAAGTCTCAATGCTGAGGCCTTGCTTTCTGTGCAGAATCAGCTTTTTGCACCTTCAGGGGTGAGAGAATCCTATCAAAAAATTCTACAACGCTGGGCGGTGATGTCTGATTTCGCCCGTGCGCATCAAATCGAAAAATATCATGCGGAACTGAAAAGTTATGTACAAGATGTCGACGATTTCGTGTTGGAATTGCAACGCTTTGCCGAACAAAAATGGATTAGTGCGGTTTCAGTACTGTGCGTGTCGATGTTGTTAATTTTGGCCATGGTGTCCTATGTTATTTGGTATCTAAAGCGCGAAGTGGTGAAGCCTTTAGAGCTGATGACCAAAGCCAGTATGCAAGTGCAAATGGGGCAGTTTAAACATATCCAGCTTGATACAGAAAGTGGTAACGAGCTTGGTGTTTTGGCAAAAGTGTTTACGCAAATGTCATCGGAATTAGGGCGACTTTATTCACGTTTAGAAGATGCCGTTAATGAGAAAACGCAAAAGTTACGCCAAACTAACCGCTCTTTAACGACGCTTTATCAAAGCTCTCAGTTGCTTACGCCCACGAAGATTAATGATAAAATTCTCAGTCAAGTGCTCAATCATATTCGTGTCAGCGAACATTTACGCTACATTGAGTTAGAAATTTTCGGCTCAGAACATTGGGAAATTTCTTTTGGTCAAAAAGATCCAAAACAATCACTTCAAGTCGAAGAACTTTCTATTGAAAATGAAAACTTGGCTGTGCTCTCGTGGCAAGCCGGTTTGCCTTGTCCCGATCCGCGAATGATGAAAAACTTAGGACAAATGGTGGCAAAAGCGTTGTATTCGCACAAAACGCAACGCCAGCAAGAGCAACTCTTATTGATGGAAGAGCGGTCCATTATTGCACGGGAATTACATGACTCGTTGGCGCAAGTGCTGTCTTTCTTACAAATTCAATTAACGCTGTTAAAGCATAATTTGAAGAAAGAAGACGAGGAATCAAAAGAGAAAAGCATTGCGATCATTGGTGAATTTGAACAAGCTTTATCAGATGGGTATTCTCAATTACGAGAATTATTAGCGACCTTCCGTTTAACGGTACAAGAAGCCAACCTACAGGTTGCCTTGGAGCAAGTTATCGAAAGTTTACGTTCGCAAACGAAGATGCAAATGACGGTGGACTGCAGTTTGCCATCGCAAAGTTTAAACCCACAAGAATTAGTGCACGTTTTACAAATTGTGCGTGAAGCAACGCTGAATGCGATTAAACACTCAAAAGGTACGTTGATTGAGGTAAAAGCACACATTAATGCAGAAGGGGAATACGAAATTCTTGTGCAAGATAATGGCGTAGGGATTCCGACGTTAGATGAGCCAGAAGGGCATTATGGTTTAAATATCATGACTGAACGCAGTCGCCAATTAAATGCTCTGCTTACAATTTCAAAAGGGGAGCAAGGTGGTACCATGGTGAAAATCACGCTCCCTCACACGTTTTTTTAAGGAAAGTTAATGCAAAGTTTACAACCGTTTCACACCTTCAATATTCCGGCAAATGCACGTGAAATCATTGAAGCCACATTGATTGAACAAATCCAACAAGCTTGGCAAAAAGCGCAAGCTGAAAATCTCCCTGTCTTATTTTTAGGCCAAGGCAGCAATATGCTGTTTTTAGAAGATTTCCAAGGTGTTGTAATTGTTAACCGTTTATCGGGTATTCAACATACAGAAGATAGCGATTACCATTATTTGCATGTTAATGGTGGCGAAAATTGGCATCAGTTGGTGGAGTGGTCACTCTCGCAAGGAATAAATGGTTTAGAAAATCTCGCACTCATCCCAGGCTGTGCCGGCTCCGCACCGATTCAAAATATTGGTGCGTATGGCGTAGAATTTAAAGATGTGTGTGATTATGTGGATGTGTTGAATCTTAACACGGGCGAACAATTCCGCTTACAGGCGAATGAATGTGAATTCGGTTATCGTGAAAGTATTTTCAAACATCGCTATGTACAAGGTTATGTGATTACAGCGGTTGGATTGAAATTAGCCAAAAATTGGCAGCCTATTTTAAAATATGGCTCATTAGTGAATTTTGATCCTCAAACTGTAACGGCAAAACAAGTGTTTGATGAAGTGTGCCATATTCGCCGCAGTAAATTGCCGGATCCAAAAGAATTTGGCAACGCGGGCAGTTTCTTCAAAAATCCTGTGGTGAGTGCTGAGCAATTTGCGAAAATTCAAAAACAGGTCGAAAATCTACCGCACTTTCCACAAGCCGATGGTTCTGTGAAACTTGCAGCGGGTTGGTTAATCGATCAATGCCATTTAAAAGGTTTTCAAATCGGTGGCGCGGCCGTTCATCAACAACAAGCGTTAGTGCTGATTAATAAAGGTAATGCCACAGGTCAGGATGTTGTGAAGCTTGCACATCATATCCGTCAAACCGTGGCGGATAAATTTGGTGTGTATTTACAGCCCGAAGTGCGCTTTATGGGCGCAAATGGCGAAGTCAATTCAGAGCAAGCCATCAGTTAATTTATAGAGGAAAGCAATCATGAACTTTAAAGACATTTTAGAGACTTTACCCACCATTGATCATCTAACAGGTTTAGACGTGTTAAACGGTGAAACGGTGATTCATCATATTCCGGCTGCGCCAGGTAAGCTTGGTTCGCTCCGTCTTTATAATGCCTTAGCAGAAAAATTTAACGGGAAATTAGACCGCACTTCTGCACAACAAGGCATTGAATGGTTTGCTGAACACGTTGAAGATGCGAAACAAAATCCTGGAAAACACCCGAATATTGATCTATTGTTTAAGGTTGTGGCAGAGGATGTAGTTTATTCTCTTGTGCCATTAAAGTAATTTGAAAATTTTTAGTGATTAATCTGAACTTTCAATCGTTAAAAACTGTCAAATAAAACAAATTGAGGTATAATGACAACAGTTGTTATACAATAACAAATAAGTAATGAGTCGGGGCGTTGCTCCGCATGCTGTGAGGAGAAGAATGAATAAAGAAACTCAAATGATGTTAGTACCTCAAGGTAGCATCGAAGGTTATATTCGAGCAGCAAACGAATATCCGATGCTAACTGCAGAGGAAGAAAAAAGCTTAGCAGAACGTTTGTATTATGACGGTGATATTGAAGCAGCGAAAAAATTAGTTTTATCACACTTACGTTTTGTTATTCATGTTGCACGTGGTTATTCAGGTTATGGATTGCCACAAGCAGATTTAATTCAAGAAGGTAATATCGGATTAATGAAAGCGGTAAAACGTTTTAATCCGGAAGTGGGTGTTCGCCTTGTATCTTTTGCGGTGCATTGGATCAAAGCTGAAATCCATGAATATGTCCTTCGTAACTGGCGCATTGTGAAAGTCGCAACCACAAAAGCACAACGTAAATTGTTCTTTAACCTACGTAAAACCAAACAACGTTTAGGTTGGTTCAATGAAAACGAAGTGGATATGGTGGCGAATGAGCTTGGCGTGTCAAAAGAAGATGTCATCGAAATGGAATCCCGTATGACAGGGGCTGATGTCGGCTTTGATTTGCCAACAGACGATGACGATGAGGCTTATGTACCTTCTTTATATTTAGAAGATAAAAGCTCAAACTTTGCGGCAGAACTTGAAAGTGAAAACTTTGAAGAACAAGCCACAGAAAAATTAGGTACAGCGTTAGCTAATCTTGATGAACGTAGCCAAGAGATTATCAAAGCACGTTGGTTAGATGATGATAAAGCCACCCTTCACGATCTTGCAGCAAAATATAATGTGTCTGCAGAACGTATTCGTCAGCTTGAAGCCAACGCACTGAAAAAACTTAAAAGTGCGGTTGATTTCTAAGCCGTTTTGATAAAAAGAAAACCTGTCGATAATCGACAGGTTTTTTTATTTATTTCTTTTTAGATTTTCCCCACATTTTATCTTCTTGGCCTCGCCATAAGCGTTGAATATTGTCGTGGTGGCGATAAATTAGTAAGCAACAAACTAAGGCAACGGGGAAGGTAAATTCAGGTTTAAGCCACCAAACATAAAACGGTACAAGAAGTGCAGTGATAACCGCACTTAATGAGGAATAACGGCTAATTAGGAATACTAGCAACCAAGTGCCTAGCGTTGAACCGGCGACGCCCCAAGAGATGGGCGCAATCGCACCGAATGCGGTCGCGACACCTTTCCCGCCTTTAAACTGAAAGAAAATAGGGAAAATATGGCCTAAACATGCGCCTAATGCCACCATGCCTAATTCAAATTGCGTGAGCCCTAAATAATACCCCGCCCAAACCGGTAACATCCCTTTTAAAATATCGCAAATTAATACTGTGAGAGCCGCCCAACGTCCGCCAATACGCAATACATTTGTCGCACCTGGGTTATGAGATCCATTTTTTCGTGGGTCAGGCAAACCTGCTACCTTACAAATCAAAATTGCACTGGAAATCGAACCCAGTAAATAAGCAAAAATCATATAAAAAAGGGCAAATAGGCTCATTTTGTGCTCCATAATCTTGATTGTATTTGAAAAACTTGTTCGTTATTTTAACCAAACTTGGTAGCATAAGCCCACTATATTTTTACAGGAATGAGAGATGGATCGTATTTTTATTGAAGAATTAGTCGTCTTCGCACAAATTGGCGTGTATGACTGGGAACAACAAATTAAACAAAAGATCGTTTTTGATTTGGAAATGGCATGGGATTGTCAAAAAGCCGCAGAAACGGATGATGTGCAATACTGCCTCAATTATGCAGAAGTGAGCCAATTTATTTTAGATTATGTTCAAGCTAAGCCATTTTTATTGATTGAGCGAGTGGCTTATGAAGTGGCAGACCAATTACAACAACGTTTTGGTATTTCATGGTTACGTCTTAAATTAAGCAAACCCAAAGCAGTTGCTCAAGCAAATCATGTCGGAATTATTGTAGAACGAGGCGAGTTGAAATAATCGCTGAAAATTGACCGCACTTTGTTAATCTCAAAACAAAGTGCGGTTCATTTTTTAGATGTTTTTAAGCGCCAAACGGAATGTGCCAATCCCACTTTTTAATACCAGTACACTTAGTATTATACTTGCTAGCGGATCAACCCATAACCATCCAAGTAAATAGGTGCTTAGCCCCGAAAGAATAGCAATAATGGAACCGAATAAATCGGTGAGTACATGTAGATACGCCGCTTTGATGTTGAGATTATCATGATCGCTGTTCAACATTATCTTTGCAACGAAAAGATTCACCAATAACCCGAGAGATGCCACCCCAAGCATCGGTAATGCCATCATCTCGATGGGATTTTGCCAGCGTTGAATGGCTTCAAATAAAATCATCAATGCCACGACAATCAATGAACCGCTATTAAGTAGGGCAATGTATCGTTGCTTTTGAGCAGATAGAAATAACGCCAACAAGGCTAAAAATAACGATAAGCTATCATTTGCCATGTGCCCCGCATCAGCCATGAGTACCAAACTGTTAAACCAATAGCCTCCAACAAATTCGACAACCATAAAGCCCGTAATGATGGCAAAACTGAGTGCTAAGATTTTTTTATCTTGTGGAATATGCTCATGAGATGAATGGTCATGATGTTCATGGGAATGATGGTTGGACATAATGCTCCTCATTGTGTCTTTAATTAACTTGAGATAAAGTATAAAGTCCGTAGTAACTACAAGGTCAAGGCTTAATTTTAACAAGATGAAGATTCACGAATTGAGCAAACAAAGCGGTATTCATTTAGAAACCATTCGTTATTATGAAAAAATGGGCTTAATGCCGGAGCCTAAACGGCTGGCAAATGGTTATCGAGATTATGATGAAGCCAGTTTGAAGCAATTAAAGTTTATTAAAACCTGCCGAGCGTTAGATTTTAGCTTGGCCGAAATTAAATATTTTAATGCGTTGAAAACGCAGCAATCTCAACATTGTGAAGTGGATAGTATGTTGGCAAAACATTTGGTTTCAGTCGAAGAAAAAATTGCCGAACTGACTGAAATTAAACATTTCCTACAAAGTTTAATTACCGAAGATGATCATCAAGCTGCTGATTGTAAAGCAATGGCCCAATTAAAAGCCTATTAAGTGCGGTCTAAAAAATATCAAAAATCCGCACATTGATGTGCGGATTGGTCATTACTCCGGATCATCCGTAAAGGCATTGTTTCGGAATATCGGCACAAAGGTTGCGAGATACAGCACAAACACAATGGCAATTAAAATAGCCGGAATCGTGATAAAAAACAGCTCGTCCACATACATTAAGCAAGCTCGGGAAAGTGCCGCTGTGAAAAGGCAAAGCACGGCAAGGCGACAGAGTTTGGGATAATCTAGTTTTGTAAAGCCACTATGCCATAATCCCGCGGTGAGCCAAATCATCATCATACTGCCGAGAATGCCACCGAGTGTTACCATGTGTAATGGATCAGCAGTAGGTTCATCAATTAATTTATTGATGCCAATCCACAAATAGCCAATCGCGGCAAACAGTTGAAGGAAATAATAAGTACGTATGTAATGTTTGCGTAGCAGTTCGTGATGATGTAATTCGCGTAATTTGGCAAGCAAGATAAAGCCAACGGCAAAGGCAGTAAAAGCAGCTGTTTGCGCAGGCAACCATAATTCCGCAGCGGCATGAAGTAGCAAGAATGTAATCGCGATATTTTTATACACGACATTTGGGATAAATACGGGATCTTTTAATGTGCTTTCTTTTAGTGCCTCTGCGCCTAATAGAATGCTGACTCGAATTGATACAAACATTACAGCCGCCATATTCAAATGCACCTGTGCTCGCAATAATTTCAGGTTATCAGTCATGGCGTAAGCAGTCTGACAAACCATAAATGCCGCAAGTAACATCAGTAAAGTAAAATTGTCGGTATTGCGATCCAACCAAAATAGCCAAGCACAAAAGAGTAACAACGCGAGCCAATAAGCTGCCACTAAAAACGAGGCAGTTTGCGGCGAAAATGGCAATAACACTAATCCCGCAAGCAAGAGTACTGCTAAAATCGTCGCAATAGGTTTTAAATTGCCTTTGTAATTTGTCCACTCAAGCATGGAAGCTGTCAGAAAACCGCCGTATGCGGCTGGTAGCATAAATTCTAAGAAAATTTTGCGGTGTAGGATGAGATCATCGGGACTGATGAAAAAGCTCAACGCTCCCACAATCGCAAGAATGGCTGCACCAACAAAAAAGGGTCGCATCGGATGGGTAAAGAAATTATTCATAATAATGGATTCCTTGAAATTCGCGTTCGACTACAGTCTCTTCAAAGGCTGAATTACGTTCGGATAATGGCGTTGTCAAGGTAATCACATTTTGCACATCCATCCCTTTTGGAGAAAGCTGCATAATCTCTCGGCTTAATCGAGCTGCTTCAAAACGATCGTGCGTCACTAAAATACAGGCCATGCCTTGTTGCTCAATTTTTTCTACTAACATAGCGGCTAAAATATCACGTAAATCGCGATCCAAACCGACAAAAGGCTCGTCCAATAAGGCTAAATCACAGCCACATAGTAGTAGACGCAAAAATGCTACGCGTTTTGCCATACCGCCCGATAATTCGGTTGGGTATTTATTCAAATCACCCGAAGAAAGTCCGATCTTTTCTGCCAGCATAATGATTTCATTTTCATTAGGATTATCCATGAAAATAGCAATATTCTGCATAGCCGTGAGATTTTCTAATAGACGATTTTCTTGAAACAGAAAGCCCGTTTTACGGAATGTATTATTGATTTCGCCCGATTTTGGCGTTTCCAAACCTGAAATTAAACGTAGCACAGTGGTTTTGCCACAACCGCTTGGACCGAATAACGTTTTCACTTCACCCGATTGTAAATCCATACTGAAATCGCGCACGATGGGATCGCGGAGAATTTCAAAACGCACATTCTTTAAACTCAGCATTATCTTCTCCACGGCATAAACAGGATTTCCAATGGCTTGGTAATCAAATATTCAAAGAGTGAAACAAACACAATCACCAACAGCACATAAGCCATCACTGTTGACGTATCTAACATGGCTCTGGCATCGGCAATTTTTGCACCCACACCCTCATTAGCACCCAAAAGCTCTGCCATAATCACGACTTTTACCCCCATCGCAACCGCGACACCAATGCTGGAAATTACATAGCCTGTGAGATGGGGAACATACAAATAGCGGATTTTTTTCCACAATCCGAGTTTGTACGCATCAAACAATTCTTCATGTTGTTTGTTGACACTTGCCATGCCCATGGCGGCACTGGCAAAGGTCAGTGGGGCGACTAATACGATAATGGTAAATAGCACGCTAGGATTGCCAAAGCCAAACCAAAATAATGCCATCACGACCCAAATAATTGGCGGCATGGCTAATAAAATCGTAATCACGGGTTTGAGCAATGCCATAGCAGTTTTAAAGCTGCCCGCAATCAGCCCTGTGGCTAAGCCTGCGACTAATGCAATGGTAATGCCCACCACGGAACGCCATAACGAAATGCCGATTTCGTTTTGTTGGAAATGCTCGAGTAGCTCAAGGGCTTTTTGAAAAACATCCGAAGGAGCAGGCAGCATAAATTCACCAAATACCGCACTGCCCCAAGCCCACAAGGCAACTATCATCATCGCCACACTCAAGCCGGTAAAGCCGCTCCAGAGATAGTCGATGATGTAAAACAGCACAGGTTGTGGTTTACGGATTTTGTCAGTTTTAATCATGTGTTGTGATTCTGTTTCAAATTAAGCCAAGAAGAATTTGTCATCTGGCAATTTACCACCTAAAAGTTTTGGATTGAACGCCATCAAGGTTTCATAGAATTGCATGATTTCATTTTTCAGTTCACTGGCTTTGGTTACCGTTAAGCGCGCACCGTCTAAGCCCATTTCAATAGCGGCTTCTGGTGCTGGCAGATAATTAGCGCCAATTTCAGCCGCACTTTTGCGGTTAGCCATAATCCAGTTTAACGCATCACTTAAATCTTGATGGAATAGATCAAATTCTGCCTTATGTGCGTGGAAGTATTCTTCATTGGCAATAATGCCCGCCATTGGAATAAGCGGTTTTGTATTAAATGCTTGTCCCCATTCTTTCACTAAATCAAACCCACGCACAATCTCCGTACCGACAATTTTAGCTTTCTGCACAACGGCGCTCGCCATCGGTTCCGGCAGAATGGCAGCATGGAAATCTTTCAGTAAAAACAAGCCAATTGCTTCGGTTGGTGTTGCCGCATAGGTGATCTCTACTTTATTGATATCAATATTCAGTTTTTTCAGTAAAGCTTGTAATACGATGTCAGGCATATCGTTTTTAAATGGCACAAGGATTTTTTTACCCACCAATTCTTGCGGTGAAGTAATGGCACCACCTTTGCACATCAATTGCGTAATACCATTGGTGAGAATATTCACCATGCCAACTTGTTGTCCTTGATTACGTAAATTCACGCCTACATTACTTGGGCTCATCATCACTTTAAATTGCCCACTTGCCACGCCTGCACGTAGT
Source organism: Parahaemophilus parainfluenzae (assembly GCA_963516375.1). Taxonomy (GTDB): domain Bacteria; phylum Pseudomonadota; class Gammaproteobacteria; order Enterobacterales; family Pasteurellaceae; genus Haemophilus_D; species Haemophilus_D parainfluenzae_AG. The sequence continues at coordinate 25,906 of CAUQBI010000008.1, forward strand.
TGATCAGGCGAACGCCAAATCTCTAATGCAACATCCGCTTGTTTGGCTAATTTACCTTGTGCCGCGGCCACCGCAATGGTCACACTTGGCATCGCTGGTGCACCATAAATGGTAAATTGTTCTTTCGTTGCCGCAAAGAGAGAAGGCGACATACCCGCTGCCGTAAGTGCTGCGCTCATTCTTAAAAAATTACGTCTATTCAGTGCCATAGCTATCTCCTTATGATGAAACAAGTCTAATGCCTATATTTTGATAATAGTTTTCATTAATTATCTTACTGGAGATGACTAAAGTAAAGAAAGACCGTCTGAAAATTGAATCTCAGACGGCCTTTGCCTTAGTCTTAAAACAGCACACATATAAGTGCGGTCGTTTTTTTGAGTGTTTTTCTTACTCAGTCACGTAGAAAACTTGTTTTTCAAATTCGTGTTTACCGATTTTGACAGTCAGTACATATTTGCCGATTGGATCTCTACGGTCGAATGTCCAGCAGTTCATCATGTATTTGCCATTTTCTAATGTTGGTCTGGTATAAGTGATGGTATGGAGTTTTTTATTTGGTGAAGACACCACTTTCGCATTTTCAATCGAACTGGCGAATTCACTTTGGGCTTGAGCTTTAAAGGTTTCACTTACTGTTGCTTTTTTACCAAAATCACCGGTTGCGAGCCAACATACTTTCTCGGTTTTATTGGAACGAGAGGTTTCTTTTTTATTTAAATCAGGTGATGGCTCTTGAGTTCTATCAAACACAGAAAGATAAATAGTGGGCTCATTTGCCGTATCTTTAGCTGTGTCTTTTGATTCTGGTGATGCAGCAAATGTGGCTGTTGAAAATAGGGTCGCAATTAAAGCGAATGTTGAGATTTTTTTCATGTTAGATTCCTTTTTATATCATTATTTTATTGAACGATCATTATACCAAGGCATCCCATATCTGCCAGCATTAAATTGGATGAGCCAAATAAGAATGGATGAGTATTTGACGAAGGTTGTTCAAATTTTACTAAAATTTGTACTTTCTTTTTCACCCAAACCGTGTCTTTCCAGGCTAGTTCCGACAAATCGACGTTGACGTCATCTTGGCTTTCAATCACAAATTTAGCGCCTTGAATGGTGAAACCCACAGGCAGTGAGCTGTTGATGATCCAACGTTCGACGGTGCCGACTTTAGCCGAAACATCAATACGACGCGGGTCAAAGCGTTGTTTATTGATTAAGCCATTTGTGACATCCAATTCAAAGGTACGTTCTTGGGCTATTTTACTTTCGAGCATCTCGGAAGCATCAGTATTGAATGATTCATTCATCTTTTTACTGAATGCGGAGATCTCACCTTGTGGGCGAAGTTCTAAAACGGTGTTATCGGCAAAATCATTACCTGAACTGAACACATTTTTGATTTTGTCGAAGAAGCCACGTTTGGCGCCAGAGATGAGTGATACGCCTTCTCCTTCACTTAAATTAACGAGCACTTCAGCACGCTCACCTGGTGCAAGAATAAGAGAATTGATCGCTTTACCTTGTGGTAAAAAGCCTAGATCTCTCGCAACGAGTAACATCTCTTGTTCGTTATCTAAACGTAGATCATAGGCTCTTGCCAATGAGGCATTGAGTAAGCGTAAACGTATCCAACCGCGAGGGACGTCAAGATAAGGCGCTTCTTGTCCATTCACAAGAAGACGATTACCGACAAAGTGCGGTTGATTTTGCTTAAATAATTGTAATCCGTCGCCGTTAAATTCCATGTCTTGTAAGATTAATGGAATATCGTCCACGCCATATTTATGAGGAAGTTGTGATTTTAGGCTTTGATCATCTTCAATCAACCACATCCCGACGATGCCGCGATAGGTTTGATAAGCCGAGTTAGCCAAGGTCGCAGAGCGATACCAACAAGTCGCAGCAGGTTGGTCTATTGGGATAATCGGTGCCCAAGATTCCCCTTTCTTTAAGACTTTTGCAGCACCACCAAATAATTCGCCACTGGCTTGCAATCCTTGAATAGAGAGAGCAATGCTTTGTGGCAAATTGTTGTGATAATTGAGTTTTGCAAAGGAACCCGATTTGATGCGAATAGTGGGTCCAAGGTAATTGCCGTTAAAGCCCCACACACTGACACTATGGGAACCATCTAGCTTATAGCCGGTTTCTTCCATATTAAGAATAATGGGGCGACCACGTTTGGTTTCCATCAAAGGCGGAATGGTTAATTTTTCACGGGATGCCGCTAATACCGATTGAGGTGTGGCAGCAAGTGCGGTTGAAATTGCGGTTGTTTTTAATAATTGGCGACGAGAAAGACGCAACATATTATTTTCCTTGTGCAATTTCAGCATCGAGTTCAGCGATGCGTTTTTCCATCAAATCGTGGCAGTAAGAGGAGAGTTCGCGCACATTGTCTTTTGTGTAGGATGAAGTATCAATCGGATCCATCATTTCACAAATCACTTTACCATTATCCCAACGATTTAAATCAATTTTGTTGTGAGTCGTTGAACACACTACAGGCACGATTGGTACACCAGCCGCAATTGCAGCATGGAATGCACCTGTTTTGAATGGCAATAAACCACGACCACGGCTACGTGTGCCTTCAGGGAACATCCAAATTGACAGGTTGTCTTTATTGATACGGCGAGCAAGTTCCGTCATGGTGCTGTGTGCTTTAGAACGATTTTCACGATCCAAGAAAATATTGCCGGTTACCCAATATAAAATACCGAAGAAAGGAATCCAAATTAGGCTTTTTTTACCCACACTCACCGTACGAGGGAGTACCATGTAAGAGATGGTTACCATATCGAAATTATTTTGGTGGTTACCGATGTAAATACAACGTGGCATATTCTCTTTATTTTGTGGAAAACGGTGTTCTACTTTTAAGCCAAATAAAGGGTATAAACGACCAAACCAGCGAGCCATAACGCCCACATTACTTGGGTTTTTGAAACGAATAAAGGAATAGATCGTACCGAGCACACAAATTAAAATACAACAAAGTGCAACGATGAGAATTCTGGCGATTTTTAACATAGAAAATACCTAATTAAAATTTTTGGAAAGTATAGCAAATTACACAAAAATGTGTGCTAATCTAATGAAAAAAATGACGGAATAGTTATGAAACCCATTTATTTTATTGCAGATCTTCATTTAAGCGAAACCCATCCAGAATTAACCGCACTTTTTAACGATTTTATGCAAAACAAAGCACAAGAAGCGCAAGCGGTTTATATTTTGGGAGATCTTTTTGATTTTTGGATTGGTGACGATGAAACGTCACCTTTAATCTCACAAGTAAAACAGTTGATTAAAAACCTGACAGAAAAGGGCATAGCTTGTTATTTCATTCATGGTAATCGAGATTTTCTGGTAGGGAAAAAATTTGCACAAGATTGTGGTTTAACGTTATTGCCTGACTATCATTGTGTTGATCTTTATGGTGTGAAAACCTTAATTTGTCATGGTGATACCTTATGTATTGATGATGTGAAATATCAACAATTTCGCCGAAAAGTGCATCAAAATTGGCGACAAAGATTGTTTTTATGCTTGCCATTAAAAGTGCGGTTAAAAATTGCAGAGAAAATTCGCGCGAAGAGTAAACAAGATAAGCAATATAAGTCACTGGATATCATGGATGTGAATTTAGCGTTTACGGCACAAACGGTAAAAGAATTTGGCGTGGAACGGTTAATTCACGGTCATACGCATCGAGAAGCGATCCATCAGGAAAAAGGGTACACGCGCATTGTGTTAGGCGATTGGCGAAAGGATTATGCCTCAATTCTGGAAGTAACAGAAAACGGTTATCGGTTTATTTAAACAAAAAGCACAGGATTAAACCTGTGCTTTTTTGCATTAAAACGTGCTGATTTTCAACCGCACTTTATTCTACGGTTACCGATTTCGCTAAGTTACGAGGTTGATCCACGTCGGTTCCTTTAATTAATGCTACATGGTATGACAATAATTGCATCGGAACGGTGTAGAAAATTGGTGCAATAATTTCATTCACTTTTGGCATGGTGATAATTTTCATGCCTTCGCTTGGTGTAAAGCCTGCTTCTTTATCAGCAAACACATAAAGCTGACCACCACGCGCACGCACTTCTTCAATGTTTGATTTCACTTTTTCAAGTAATTCATTGTTTGGTGCGACCACGATAACCGGCATGTCTGCATCGATTAAGGCTAATGGACCGTGTTTTAATTCACCTGCAGCATAAGCTTCAGCATGAATATAAGAAATTTCTTTTAATTTCAATGAAGCTTCCATTGCAATAGGGTAGAACTCACCACGACCTAAGAAAAGCGCATGGTTTTTCTCTGCGAAGTCTTCTGCTAATGCTTCGATATCTTTATCAAATGCAAGGGCTTTTTCAACTTCAGCCGGAAGTGATTGTAACGCTTTTACAATTTCCACTTCTTGTTCGTTTGAGATATTGCCTTTTACTTTACCAATTGCAGTCACCAACATTAATAATGTGGCCAACTGAGTGGTAAACGCTTTGGTTGATGCCACACCAACTTCAACGCCAGCACGTGTCATGAATGCAAGATCTGATTCGCGTACTAAAGATGAACTTGATACGTTACAGATCGTTAAGGCTGCCATGTAACCTTTTTCTTTTGCAAGACGAAGTGCTGCAAGAGTATCCGCTGTTTCACCTGATTGAGAGATCGTCACTAACAAGCTATTTGGGCGAGTGACAAATTTGCGATAGCGGAATTCAGATGCGATTTCGACATCACAGCTTACGCCAGCAAGTGCTTCACACCAGTAACGAGCAGTCATCCCTGCATTATAAGAGGTACCACAAGCCACAATTTGAATGTGTTCAACTTTTTCTAAAATTTCGGCTGCGCCATTACCAATAGCGTCCACAATCACGTTATTGTGAAGGATACGTCCTTCCATAGTGTTGATTAATGCATTTGGTTGCTCATAGATTTCTTTTTGCATGAAATGGCGGAATTTGCCTTTTTCTGCAGCGTCATTTTCAAGGTTAGACTCGTGCACTTCACGTTCTACTTTTTGACCATTCGCATCATAAATATCCACGGTACGACGTGTGATTTCTGCGATATCACCTTCCTCTAAATAGATGAAACGACGAGTTACGCTTAATAGCGCAAGTTGGTCAGATGCAAGGAAGTTTTCACCAATTCCTAAACCAATTACTAATGGGCTACCTGAACGCGCAGCCACTAAATGTTCTGGATGCTCACGATCTAGTACAACCATACCGTATGCACCAGTAAGTTGTTTTACGGTTTTTTGGACAGCTTCAAGAAGATTTGAGGCGGTACGCATTTCCCAATTAACAAGGTGTGCAATTACTTCGGTATCGGTTTGAGAATTAAACACATAACCACGTGATTTAAGTAATTCACGTAATTCTTCGTGGTTTTCGATGATACCGTTATGGACGACAGCAAAGTTGCCTGAAGTATGCGGGTGAGCATTAGCTTCAGAAGGTTCACCATGAGTTGCCCAACGCGTGTGAGCGATCCCTGTACCACCGATTAATGGTTTTACTGCAACGGCTTCATCAAGGGCTTTTACTTTACCCAAGCAGCGTACGCGGTGTAATTCATGGTTTGGATCCACGACAGCCACACCAGCAGAGTCATAACCACGATACTCTAAGCGGTGTAAACCATTAATTAAAATTTCTGCTACATCACGTTGTGCTACCGCACCAACAATACCACACATAGTTTTTCCTTATTTAATAAAATTAAAAGTCTTGTTTTTCTGACCGCACTTTATGCTACATCCACACAAATCACTTCCACGCTTTGCGCCATTATGGCGTCTTTGTCAGCCTGAGATAATTTGTTATCGGTAATCAGCACATCAATTTGTTGCCAGGTTAATTCCACATTTGGCATTTTTCTGCCAATTTTTTGTGATTCCACCATCACAATCACTTCGCGAGATACCTCAGCCATCACCTGGCTTAAGCGAACCAACTCATTAAATGTTGTTGTACCACGTTCTAAATCAATGCCATCGGCACCAATAAATAATTGGTCAAAGTCATAAGAACGTAGCACTTGCTCGGCAATATTGCCTTGGAAGGATTCAGAACGTGTGTCCCAAGTGCCTCCCGTCATTAAGAGTGTCGGTTCATTTTCGAGTGAACGTAATGCGGTGGCCACCGAAAGCGAATTCGTCATCACAACCAAGCCTTGCTTGCGATTAAGCTGTTTAATCAATGCGGCGGTTGTGCTGCCACTATCTACAATAATTCGATTGTGATCACGAATACGTTCTGCAGCTGCCTTTGCTAAGACTAACTTTCGTTGCGAAAGTTCATCATCTTGTTCTTCTTCGATGATTTCTTGTGGCATTAAAATGGCACCACCGTATTTACGAAGAAGGAAACCATTACTTTCCAATGCGGTGAGATCTTTTCGAATCGTCACTTCAGAGGTGTCAAATAACTGTACGAGTTGTTCAACACTGACTTCACCTTGTTCTTGCAGAAGTTGCATGATGGCATGTCTGCGTTGTTGGGTATTTCGGTGTTGAATATTTCGTTTCATTATTTATATCCGTATTTAAGTTTCGGTTCGGAATTATATCGGCAAAATGATGATTGTAAAGCTAAAATTTAGGCAACAAAAAACCCTGACAAAGCAGGGTTCAATTAAAATTCGTTTTAAGACAAATTATTTAATTGCGTCTTTTAATGCTTTACCAGATACGAACGCTGGAACTTTAGATGCTGCGATTTTGATTTCTGCACCAGTTTGTGGGTTACGGCCAGTACGTGCTGCACGTTTGTTTACTTTGAATGTACCGAAACCGATTAATTGAACAGGTTCACCTTTTTTAAGGCTACCAGTGATAGCGGCTAAAGTGGCTTCTAATGCAGCTTTAGCTTGTTTTTTGTTTAATTCAGCTGCACTTGCAATTGCATCGATTAAATCTGTTTTGTTCATAAATTTGTACCTTCTGTTAAATTAAAATTGACTCTATTCAAATAAGCGTAGCTTTTAACTGCTACGGCTTCGGCAAGTCTAATCGAACTTGGGGTGAAATAAAAGCCCGATTTGCAAAAATTGTGACAAATCTCACGTTATTGCTCAATTTTTATACCAATATTGGAGATTCCCTCCTGCTTTATCTCGTTTCGGAGGGATAAAATCAAGTCTACATCGCGTTTTTCACAGTCTTTAAGTAAGCGATAGATTTGCCATTGAAGGTCTAGTTCTTCTTCAATTTCTTCACGGCTTTTCAGTTCAGTTTCAGAAAGATCTCGATCTTCTTGTGTTTCTAACAAAGAACAAACCGTGCCTAATGAAATTTGGCTGATTTGAATTGCTTTTTCAAGTGTCTCGCCCGCGATAATCGCATGCAACAATTCACCTAGCGCTTCACAAGCATCGAGAGCAGGTACCACACCAAAGAAGTCATAATCATTCACATCAGGAATAATTTCTTCAAGTTTCTCTAATTGGTTCTCGAAATTAATCTTTGCCTCTTTAACCGTTAGAAACTCCCACACTAAGTTTAAAATGTTGTGATAGGTTTTGTCTGCAGGCTTTTGTTCCGTCATTTGGCAGAATAGGGCAAAGTTAGGTGCCATACGCTCGCATAAGCAAGCCATAAAGGTCAGATGTTGCCAGCTTTCGAGATTTTCGAGACGCTTGTGAATCGGATTTCGCATTTTTTTCTCGCTTATTTATGATAGGCTTTAGAGAACTCATGAATCGCATCCACGAAGATTTTTGGTGCACTTTCCGGCACATCTTGGTGAATACCATGACCTAAATTAAATACATGTCCGCTGCCTTGACCAAAATCAGCTAAAATTGACCGCACTTCTTGCTCAATACGTTCTGCTGGTGCATATAACACGCTTGGATCCATATTGCCTTGTAGTGCCACTTTATGGCCTACGCGTGCTTTTGCATCCGCCAAATTCACTGTCCAGTCTAATCCTAGCGCATCACAGCCCGTATTTGCCATGGCTTCTAACCATAACCCGCCGCCTTTGGTAAATAAAGTCACTGGCACTTTACGGCTATCGTGTTCACGAATTAAACCATCGACGATTTTGTGCATATATTGCAAAGAGAAGTCTAAATATTCACGATGACCTAATACTCCGCCCCAAGTATCAAATACCATAACGGCTTGTGCACCTGCTTTGATTTGCGCGTTTAAGTATAAAATCACGGAATCCGCCACTTTATCTAATAAAAGATGTAAGGTTTGCGGTTCGGCATACATCATTTTTTTGATTTTATTGAAGGTTTTGCTGCTACCACCTTCAACCATATAAGTAGCCAGTGTCCACGGGCTACCAGAGAAACCAATCAGTGGCACTTCGCCTTTTAGTTCGCGACGAATTGTGCGAACAGCATTCATTACATATTGAAGTTCGCCTTCTGGGTCAGGAATCGGTAAATTTTCGACCGCACTTTTGTTTTCAATTGGATGAGCAAATTTCGGACCTTCACCCGCACCAAAACTTAATCCTAAGCCCATCGCATCAGGAATAGTCAGAATATCTGAAAATAAAATAGCCGCATCTAAAGCATAGCGACGAAGTGGTTGTAAGGTGACTTCACAAGCTAAATCCGCATTACGGCAAAGAGACATAAAATCGCCCGCTTCAGCGCGTGTTGCTTTATATTCAGGCAAATAGCGTCCCGCTTGGCGCATCATCCATACGGGTGTCATATCCACTGGTTCACGTAATAAAGCTTTTAAATAACGATCATTTTTTAATTCAGACATGGGCTTTCCTTTATTTATTTTGTTCCGCTTTGCAAAGCTCAAGCGTAGCATTAATTAATTTGAGTGCGATAGTACCTGTTGGCGGTAATTCTGGCAAGGGGGCAGCGCTAGAAAACCATTGTGCATCATGCAGTTCTGTTTCTTGCAGTTGAATTTCTCCGCTGTCGTAATCAGCTAAAAAGCCCACCATTTGTGAATTAGGGAATGCCCAAGGTTGGCTACCGAAATAGCGAATATTTTTAATGCGAATACCCGTTTCTTCAAAGACTTCGCGACGAACCGCATTTTCGAAGGTTTCACCCACTTCTACAAAACCGGCTAGCGTGGTGTAAATACCTGCTTTGCCTGGCGTGTAATGGCGTTTATGGTTGGCTAATAAAATCTCTGTGCCACGGCGAACGGCGACAATAATCGAAGGGCAAATAACGGGGTAAGTACGATAGCCACAACTTGTGCATTGAACCGCTAGCTCATCGTGAGTTTGTTCCGCTTTTTGACCGCACTTTCCGCAGAATTGGTGGGTTTTCAAAAAATGATTGATTTCCACGCCTCGGCTTAATAAATGAAAATCTTCAGTCGGTAATGACAACAAACTCCGTAAGGAAAGGTATTCTCGTTCATCTTGATCATTTTCTGCCACAAGCCATAAAGGTTGTGATTTCCATTTCCCGAGCAACATTGCTTTTTGCATTGTGAGGCCGAGTTCCTTTGCTGTTCCGAAAGGCAGATCATTTTCCTGCCAATAAAGCGTCGATCCTTTGGTGAATAGCCAATATCCCTGATCTTCGGGCTGAATTGCTTTCATATTTTTCTCTTTTTGTTTCAAAAGTGCGGTCATTATAAAAGGGATTTTTCGGAAAAACGAATTTAATTTCTGTGATAAAAATAGCTAGTCAGTTTTCGTTGTGCTACAGTAGCAACCTGTTTTTCTCTTTAAAATTAGGAATGACAAATGTCTTTTTTCTCTTTTGCTTTTTTAGAAAATGCGATGTCTTTTGAAGGTTATTTTAAATATATCGCCATTTTTGTCTCGTTAGGTGCATTGCTTGTGGTGACAAGCTTATATTTACGTCATCGGTTACAAACCAAATATCGCGATCTCAGTATTATCTTTCTTTTATTAATTATTTTCTTGCTCGGTGTGCAATATAAGCAATATGAGCAAAATGAAGTCTATGCAGCTGATATCTCTAGCGTGGTGACATTTTTAAATTCGGTGAAAGATAGTCAAAATTTACAGAAAGAAGATATTCGTACCAATAGCCGTACATTAATGAACGGCATGATTTTAAATATTCGGGATCAGTATTTCGAAGTCCATTTTAATAATGATTTTTCAGCGTATACCTTATCCCCAATTAACTTAGTAAACCCTAATGTTACTGTGATTGATAAGGAGGATAAATAATGGATGGCTACACATTATTAGGCTTGAAATTGGCCATGGGTATTATTGGACTGGTACTCCAAATTAACTTAATGGGAAAAGGTAACCTTGCACCGACTTCCGCGATGGATCAGGTACAAAACTATGTGCTAGGTGGCATTATTGGTGGTGTGATTTATAGCGATAGTATTGGGGTATTCCAGTTCTCTCTCGTGCTCGTGCTTTGGACATTATTGGTTTTTACCCTCCGTTTTATCAAAAATCATAACAAATTAGTTAAATCGTTGATTGATGGTAAACCTGTTTGGGTGATTTCAAACGGCAAGGTAAAAACTGCTGAATGTATGAAAAACAGTATTACTGCTAATGACCTCATGTTTAAGTTACGTGCTGCCGGTATTTATGAAATCAAAACGGTTAAACGTGCGGTATTTGAACAAAATGGACAACTTTCGATTATTCGATACGGTGATGATGATTTACGTTATCCATTAATTATTGATGGACAATTAGATGATGATGTTTTAGAAATTATTGATCGTGATGAAGAATGGGTTAAAGCTGAGTTAGAAAAACAGAACATAACGATTGAGCAAGTGTATATTGGCGAATACTTGAATGGTCAGTTAGTGGCACATGTATATGAAAACAAATAAAAGAGACCGCACCTTAAAAGTGCGGTCTTTTTTTCGCTCATTTTAACCGACAACAAAAGGTAAATAACCCGCTCGGATGGCAAAAGGAATTGAAGTAATAATCACCCCGAGCACCAATACAAGTACTAACAATGCTTTACCGCCCCATACTCTGTATGGCAAGTTAGGATGAATTGAGCGTGCTTTCCAAACTAATGCTACCGGTAAAACCACTGCGTAGAACGCGAACATTTGACCAGCATAACCCAGAGCGAGAATAAAACCTTCCGGATAGAAAAGGGAGAAAAGCACTGGGGGAATAAAGGTCATTAAACCTAATGAAATGCGCCCTGCATGAATATTAAAAGATTGCTTGAGCAAGTCTTCAATACATTCTAATAAGCCTAATGCCACCCCTAAGAATGAGGTGACCAACGCCAAAGTGGAGAAGATTTTTACCGCATTCGCAATAATTGGGCTTTGGGTGATTTCTAAGGTTGCTTTCACTAAGCCATTTAATGTGGCGTCTTCACGTAAAATTTGTAAGAACTCATTTTGGCTGAGTAAGCCGTGCGTCGAAAGTTGCCACAAAAAGTAAGCAAATAATGTGATGCCAGAACCCACTAAAATTGCAATGCGTAAGGATTTCACATTACCGTCTAAGTATTTATTTAAGCTAGGAATCGAGCCGTGGAAGCCAAATGCCGTGAAAAATACAGGGCTTGCAGAAATAATTAAGGCATTATCAATCGGCATCGCCATTAAGTTATCAAATTTAATGTTTGGTAACATTAATGCGAGCACTAAGATAAAAGTGGCAATCATCACAAAGAATAGGACACGGTTAATTTTATCCACACTGTGTGTACCGATGACAATAAAACTACCGAAGAAAATGGTGAATACAAGCACCGCGATTTTGTTCATGGTGTCTTTATCGCCCATGGCTGGGAGTAAATCCATTAATAAGGAACCACCACCACTTACATAAGCAGCAATTAAGGCATATAAAAAGACAATTAAAACAGCGGTGGAAATAATTCGCCCCGCTTTACCAAAATATTGTGCAGCAAGTGTGCCGATCCCCGCATCGCTGTCAGCAGTTTGATACAGTTCCACGAATAACAATGCGGTGAATGTGAGTACCGCCCACAAGCCAATTAATAAGAAAACCGTCGCCGTTAAGCCAATCCCTGCTGAGGTGAGCGGCATTGCCAACATCCCCGCACCAATCATGGTTCCTGCCACAAGCAAGGTACTTCCCACAGTCTTGTTCATTTTACTTTCCTTTGATTGTAATAATTAATTTACGATGATTGTATTTTAATCTTTACAGTGTGTAAAGTAGAGAAAACAAATTTCTTCTACAAAATGTACGGTAGAAATGACCGCACTTTCCCGATAAAATAACCGGCAAATCAATTAAGACGAGAGACAATAGTAGGAGAGCGCTTATGATTTATAGTATGACAGCCTTTGCACGCCTTGAAATCAAGAAAGATTGGGGCGATGCAGTTTGGGAAATTCGTTCGGTTAACCAACGTTATTTGGAAAACTTTTTCCGCTTGCCAGAGCAATTCCGAGGTTTAGAAAATGCTTTGCGTGAGAAACTTCGTCAAAATCTCACTCGTGGTAAAATTGAATGTTCATTGCGTATTGATAGCAAAAAACAAACAGTGGCTGAACTCAATTTAAATAAAGAGTTGGCGAATCAAGTAATCCAATCTTTACAATGGATTAAAGCGCAAGCAGGTGAGGGCGAAATCAATTTGGCAGATGTATTGCGTTATCCTGGCGTGGTAGAAGCGGCTGAACAAGATTTAGATGCAATCAGTCAAGATTTGTTGACAGCTTTTGATGAGTTGTTGGTGGAATTTATTGCAATGCGTGGACGTGAAGGCGAAAAATTGCAAGCCATTATTCAACAGCGTCTTGATGGTATTACGGTAGAAGCTGAAAAAGTGCGGTCACAAATGCCGGCGGTTTTACAATGGCAGCGTGAGCGTTTATTGCAACGTTTTGAAGAAGCGAAAATTCAACTTGATCCACAACGTGTCGAACAAGAAATGATTTTATTGGCGCAACGTGTGGATGTGGCGGAAGAATTAGATCGTCTGCAAATGCATGTGAAAGAAACCAACAATATCTTGAAAAAAGGTGGGGCAGTGGGTCGTAAACTAGATTTTATGATGCAAGAGCTCAATCGTGAATCTAACACGTTGGCATCAAAATCCATTAATGCTGATATCACCGCTTCTGCTGTGGAATTAAAAGTATTAATCGAACAAATGCGTGAGCAAATTCAAAACCTTGAATAGGGAAAATCATGTCAACATTTATTTCATTAAACCACTATGATTTGGTGGAAGTAGCTGGCGTGGATGCGGAGAAATATCTGCAAGGCCAATTAACTTGTGATGTAGTGCATTTAGCAGCTGGTGCTTCAACGCTTACAGCCCATTGCGATCCTAAAGGCAAAATGAATTCGTTATTCCGCTTAATTAAGCTTTCAGCAGAGCAGTTTTTGATTTTAATGCCGAAAGCTTTATTGGCTCCACTCGATCATTTGAAAAAATATGCGGTGTTTTCAAAAGTGACTTTTCAAGTACTGGATTGGCAAATTGTCGGCTTAATTGGTGAAAAGTGCGGTCGAATTCAAGCGCAAATTACCTTGGATATTGATGAAAATCGCACAATTTTGCTCAATCCTACACCGTTAGATGTCACCTTTAATGGCGATGAAAAACAATGGCTTTGTGCGGATATTCAAGCGGGCTTACCAAGCTTGAGTGCGGAAACACAAAATGAATTTATCCCACAGGCATTGAATCTACAAGCTATCGAACAAGCGATTTCTTTTACTAAAGGCTGTTATATCGGGCAGGAAACTGTCGCGCGAGCCAAATATCGTGGTGCCAATAAACGTGCGATGTATGTGTTTTCGGGGGAAACCACGGTTACACCGAAAATCGGCAGCGAAATAGAAATGCAGTTAGAAACAGCTTGGCGTAAAACAGGGACAATCGTCAGTGCGGTCAATTTTGACGGCGTGTTATGGTTGCAAGTGGTGATGAATAATGATTTAGAAGAAGGGACGCATTTCCGTTTACCTGAAGATGGATCCGTTCTGAAAATTGAACCGTTACCTTATTCCATCAATAGCTAAAAATCTAGTATAAGTATCATCTATGATGAAAAGAGAGAACCTCAATGTTCTCTCTTTTTTTATTTTTTTAAAATCCGCTATAATTCTGAAAAACTCACGAATTAAATACTATGACTTATTATCTTGGCATTATGTCTGGCACCAGCCTTGATGGGGTGGACATTGCCCTTACTGACATCCAATCTAATCAAACCAAATTAATTGCGGCAGATTTCACGCCGATGCCGGCAAATTTACGCGAAAAAGTAACCGCACTTATTCAATCTGGCGAAACTACGCTACAAGCATTGGGTGAACTTGATCACCAATTTGGTTTGCTCTATGCAGATTGTGTAAATGCCTTTTTACATAAATACCAGTTAAAACCAGAGCAGATCGAAGCCATTGGTTGCCATGGTCAAACAGTGTGGCATTCCCCAAAAGGTCAATTTCCGTTTACCATGCAAATCGGTGATATGAATTTATTAGCCGCTAAAACAGGCATTACGGTTGTTGGTGATTTGCGCCGTAAAGATATGGCGTTTGGTGGACAAGGGGCGCCTTTAGTACCCGCTTTTCATCAAGCGGTCTTTTTTGATCCTCATTGGGCTACAGTTGTGCTTAATATTGGCGGTATTAGTAATGTATCCTTATTGATACCCGAACAGCCAGTCATTGGCTTTGATACGGGAACCGGCAATACCTTGCTCGACCAATGGATCGAAAAACATCAAGGTAAAGCTTACGACAAAAATGGTGAATGGGCGGTTTCAGGTCAAGTGAATCCAGATTTGTTAGCGGCATTATTAGATGAAGATTTCTTTCAACTGCCACCACCGAAAAGTACCGGACGTGAATTATTTAATTTGGTTTGGTTAGAGAATAAAATTCAAAAAATAGCAGAAAAAACGACCGCACTTTTACCACAAGATGTGCAAGCCACCTTGGCTGAATTTACCGTGCAAAGCATTGTTTTATCAATTAATAATATTCAGACGACATTGCCATGCAGATTACTTGTTTGTGGTGGTGGCGCTAAAAATCAGGCGATCATGAATGGTTTAAAACAGGCATTACCAAATTGGCGTATTCAATTGACGACAGAATTAAATCTTGATATCGATTATGTGGAAGCAGCAGCTTTTGCTTGGTTGGCTTATCGTCGTATGCATAATTTACCCGCTAATTTGCCGAGTGTGACGGGTGCCACAAGTGCGGTCAGTTTAGGGGCGATTTTTCCAAAGGAATAAACCATGGCAGAGAATTTATTACAAACCCTTTCAACTTTAATTACTGAACAACGGAATCCCAATTCTATGCATGTAGATAGCTTGTCTGCATTGGAAATTGTGCAGTTAATGAATCAGGAAGATAAACAAGTGCCTTTGGCAATTGAAAAATGTTTACCTCAAATTGCCCAAGCGGTCGAATGTATTGTTGCTGCATTTCAACAAGGTGGTCGATTAGTCTATATTGGCGCCGGAACTAGCGGTCGATTGGGGGTATTAGATGCCTCTGAATGCCCGCCAACTTTTGGTGTATCACCTGAAATGGTGAAAGGTATTATTGCCGGCGGCGAGCGCGCATTACGTCATCCAATTGAAGGGGCGGAAGACAGTAAAGAACAAGCCGTGATTGACTTACAAACCATTCAATTTTCCTCAAAAGATGTGTTGGTGGGTATTGCTGCAAGTGGACGAACACCTTATGTGATTGGTGCATTGGAATATGCGAAAAGTTTAGGTTCAGCGACGGTTTCGATTGCGAGTAACCCGAATTCAGCGATGGCAAATATTGTGGATATTGCCATTGATACGGTAGTAGGACCTGAAGTGCTGACGGGTTCGAGCCGTTTAAAATCAGGCACAGCACAAAAATTAGTACTGAATATGCTGACTACGGCTTCTATGATCTTAATGGGTAAATGCTATCAAAACTTAATGGTGGATGTTCAGGCAAGTAATGAAAAGCTGAAAGCTCGTGCCATTCGTATCGTCATGCAAGCCACGGATTGTGATAAAGCACTCGCAGAAGAGACATTAAAGCTTGCCGATCAAAATGCGAAATTAGCGATTATGATGATTCTGAGTGGATTAGATCGTGCGCAAGCAGAGGCTTTATTAGAAAAACATCAGGGCAAGTTACAACTTGCATTGGAATAAGCAAAAATAAAACGCTAGGCATCAAACCTAGCGTTTTTTATTATTTAATAGTTTGCTCAATTAGCAATCTTGTTTGCCGTAAGCATCTTGACGCAGAATTTGGCGAACGCCTTCATCAAATTGAGCTAAAACGTGATCCGCGTCTTTTGGATCTTTACCGCGAGCATCAAGATAGAACTTGATTTTCGGCTCAGTACCAGATGGGCGAACGATTAAGCGGCTACCGTTTTCTAATACGAATACAAGGATGTCGCTTTGGCGGTCAGTTTTAGTGTGGTCGATGAATTGTGCCACTTTAACACCACCTACTTCTGCTGGAGGTGTATTACGAAGTGCGGCCATTAATTTACCAATTTCAGATAAATCGCTTACACGGATAGAAATTTGACCACTTACATAAGCACCGAATTCTTGTGTGAAGTCATTGGCGTAATCCGCTAATGTTTTACCTTGTGCTTTTAAGTGACGCACTAAATCTAAGAATACGATCGCCGCTGAAATACCATCTTTATCGCGTACTTTATCAGGGTCAACTAAGTAACCAAGCGCTTCTTCGAAACCGAATAATAAGCCTTGAACTTTACCGATGTATTTGAAACCGGTTAAGGTTTCTTCTGATTGGAAACCGTATTTTTTCGCAATTTCAGCAAGCGCTGGAGAAGATACTAAAGAACACGCTAATACGCCTTTCTCACCTTTTGCATGATATTGTTTTGCTAAATACCAACCTAAGAAACAACCTACTACGTTACCGTGTAAAGGTTTCCAGTTACCTTGTGCATCTGGAACAGCTACCGCCAAGCGATCTGCATCTGGGTCATTGGCAATAATAAATTCTGCATTGTGTTCTTTTGCTACTTTAATGGCTAAATCTAATGCACCTTTTTCTTCTGGGTTAGGGAAGTTTACTGTTGGGAATGTGCCATCTGGCCAGACTTGCTCAGCCACAATATGAGGTTGTGGAAGACCTGCTTTGGTTAAGGTTTTGCTTAATACTTCATAGCCTACACCGTGCATTGCGGTATAAACGTAGTTAATATCTGACTTAGGCTCTTTAGCAAGAGAAGCGGTTTTTTCGATATAAGCGTTAACCACTTCATCATCTAACACCACATAATCTTGGCTACGTGATAAATCTTTTACATTGCCTGCTGCTACTTTATCGATTAATGCGGCGATATCTTTGTCAGCAGGCGAAACGATTTGACCACCACCGTTCGCTTTACCTAAGTAAACTTTATAGCCGTTATCTTCTGGTGGGTTGTGACTTGCTGTCACCATCACACCTGCTGTGGTATCAAAATATTGAATTGCGTAAGCTAATACTGGCGTTGGTAATTTACGTGGAAGCAAATAAGCTTTCACGCCTGCTCCCGCCATGATTTCAGCGGTGTCACGTGCGAAAACATCAGAGTTTTTACGACCATCATAACCAATCACGATAGAAGGTTGTTTGTCGTAATCTTTTAAATAATCTGCTAAACCACCTGCTGCCTGAGCCACTAAAACACGGTTCATCCCCATAGGGCCTGCTTGTAATGGTCCACGAAGCCCCGCCGTACCAAATTGTAAACGACCACTAAAGCGCGCTTGTAATTCAGATTTTGCTTTTTCATCACCGTTTTTCGCCGCCGTTAAAAGTGCGGTTAATTCTGCATGAGTTTCTGCATCAGGATCTTGGTTTAACCAGTTTTGTGCAATATCAAAAAGCGTTGTCATGATGTTTTCTCCTTGTAAAAACTAATTCTTGTTAGACTAGCTGAAAATGACTTTAATTTAAATGACTATTTTGCTTTTTTACTGAAAATTTAAGCTTTTTTTGATCGCAACCGTTTTCTCTTGATATAAAAACGGCGTAAAAATATTTACGCCGTGAGAGTGATATAAATTTATATAAAATAATAAAAATTAGAGAAGAAGGGCAGAACCCCATTTAATAATATCAAAGAAGAATTTGTTTTGATTGGTTGCAATACCATCACCCGTTTTCTTCAATGTGCCGTCATCATTTTTCGTTTCATCTACCATGCCATTTACATACTGGCCTTTCACCACATCTAAGTCTTCTTTTGCCTGAGTACGTAAGATTTGGCAAGCTTTTGGTTCTAATGCATCGACATCACTAATTTCTGCGCGGAATTTCTTAAATTGATAGGTCGCATAATTCATCGATTTTTCATCTTTTTGAATCATTTTTACATAATCTTCACCGATAATTTTTTCTAACGGATAGAAAAAAACATATTGGGAATGAATATAGCTATCTTCTTTTGCAAAATGTTGTTGCTGAATACGGGTTAAATTCGGATAGATACATTGTTCAGCTTGTTTACTCGCTGTAGCCCATGCTTTCGCATTCTCATCTGAAAGGAGATAATCAGCTTGTGCGAATTCAGCCGGAATAGTTGATTGTGATGAACCGAATAAACTACAAGCATTTAATAACATAATGCTGCTTAAAAAAATAAATTTTTTCACTTAAATTTCCTTATAACATCTAGAATGGCAAAATTTTAGCAACAACAATCTGATTGTAAAGTGATTCTCTAATTGAGAAGTGATTTTCTTTCCCGAACTAAAAAACTTCCGCTATAATGACCGCACTTTTTACACTTATAAAGGAAAGAACAATGCAAAATCCAAAAGATGATGTTTTATATGCACCAGTTGAGTGGGTTGACCATAGCGAAGGTTATACTGATATCCGTTTCCACAAATCGACTGATGGTATTGCAAAAATCACCATTAACCGTCCGGAAGTGCGTAATGCATTTCGTCCGCAAACAGTCAAAGAAATGATTCATGCGTTTTCTAATGCTCGTTTCGATGAAAAAATCGGCGTGATTGTGTTAACCGGTGAAGGCGAAAAAGCATTCTGTTCTGGTGGTGACCAAAAAATTCGTGGTGACTACGGCGGTTACAAAGATGAAAGCGGTGTACATCACTTAAATGTATTGGATTTCCAACGTGATATTCGTACTTGTCCAAAACCAGTGGTGGCAATGGTCGCAGGTTATGCGATTGGTGGTGGTCACGTACTTCATATGTTATGTGATTTAACCATTGCGGCAGACAATGCTATTTTTGGTCAAACAGGCCCTAAAGTAGGTTCATTTGACGGTGGCTGGGGTGCAAGCTATATGGCTCGTTTAGTGGGACAGAAAAAAGCACGCGAAATTTGGTTCTTATGCCGCCAATATAATGCGCAAGAAGCATTAGATATGGGTTTAGTGAATACTGTTGTGCCTTATGCAGATTTAGAAAAAGAAACCGTGCGTTGGTGCCGTGAAATGTTACGTAACAGCCCAATTGCATTACGTTGCTTAAAAGCCGCATTAAATGCAGACTGTGATGGTCAATCAGGTTTACAAGAGCTCGCAGGTAATGCAACCATGTTGTTCTATATGACTGAAGAAGGTCAAGAAGGTCGTAACGCGTTTAACGAAAAACGCGCACCAGACTTCAGCAAATTCAGACGTAATCCTTAATTTGAACATGAAAGTGCGGTTAGAAATCTGTGTGTTTTTAACCGCACTTTTGTCATCAAGGAGAATAAGATGGAAACCAAATCATTTAATCTTTATCGTTATTCTATTCCCGTCGATAGTCAGTTGATTTTACGTGGACGTTTTTTAAAACGCCGTGAAGGCTTGATTGTGCGTGTTGCTTGCAGTCGTGATGGATGGGGAGAAATTGCACCTTTACCTGGTTTTAGCGAGGAAACCATCGAGCAAGCGCAAGAGCAAGCTATTGAATGGCTGACGAATTGGTGTCATGCAAGTTGTGAAGCACCAAGAGTCCCCCTTGATGGTTGTTATCCTTCTGTTGCTTTCGGTATTAGCACAGCGATGGATGAGATGAAACGTTATTTAAATGAGGAAGGTAACTATCATACGGCACCGTTGTGCTATGGCGATCCTGATGAGTTATATGCAGAACTGAATCAAATGCCAGGTGATAAAGTCGCTAAAATTAAAGTCGGCATGTATGAAGCTAATCGTGATGGCTTGATTACGGATATGTTTCTTGAAGCTATTCCTGATTTGCAATTACGTCTAGATGCGAATCGTCAATGGACCTTGGAAAAGGCATTAAAATTTGCTGAGAAAGTGAAGCCGCAACATTGTTCACGTATTCAATTTCTGGAAGAACCTTGTAAAACCCGTGAAGAAAGTCGTCAGTTTGCCGCTCAAACAGGTATTAATATTGCTTGGGATGAAAGTGTGCGAGAGCCAGATTTTCTTTTAGAAAAAGAGCCGCATTTAAGTGCCATTGTGATTAAACCAACATTGATTGGATCGCTACAAGATTGTCAAAAGCTGATTGCGCAAGCTCATAGTTTGGGCATAAAAGCAGTGATTAGCTCAAGTATTGAAAGTAGCTTAGGATTGACTCAACTCGCTCGTATTGCGGCGCAATATACCCCCAATGTGACACCTGGACTGGATACATTGAACTTAATGCAACATCAAGTATTACGCGCATGGCCGGGCTCAGATTTACCGCTAATTGATCTGAATTCAGAATTTATTACCAAAATCGTATAGAGATACGACCACCATTACATAAAAAATCGCTATAATTCGCACAAGTTAAAGGATGTGAAAATGTCAAAAAAATTCAATATTTTGCTGTTAAATGGCCCGAACTTGAATATGTTGGGCGCAAGGGAACCAAAACATTATGGTTCACTTTCATTATCTGCCATTGAAGAAAATGTGGGTAAACTTGCTGAGCAGCATGGTGTGAATTTGGAGTGTTTCCAAGCAAATAGCGAAGAAAAGTTAATTAATAAGATTCATCAAAGTTTTCAGAAAGTGGATTTTATTTTAATTAACCCGGCAGCTTATACGCATACCAGTGTAGCATTGCGCGATGCGTTGCTTGCGGTGTTAATTCCTTTTGTCGAAATTCATTTGTCTAATGTACATAAACGCGAGCCATTCCGTCATCATTCTTACTTTAGTGATGTGGCTGAAGGTGTGATTTGTGGCTTAGGTGCAAAAGGCTATGAGTTCGCTCTCCAATTTGCGTTAGATTTTTTAAATAAAAAAGCATAAAATTTCACAAAATTTACAGATTTTCGCAGAAATTTATCGCAAAGTTCATGATTTTGCGGTAATCTTGCCGACACAAAAAACAGGTTTCAAAATGACCGCACTTTGGAAATCAATTCTGAAAGTGCGGTTAACAATTCATTATTATTTTTAGGAAGAACGTATGGACATTCGTAAAATCAAAAAACTGATTGAATTAGTAGAAGAATCGGGTATCACTGAATTAGAAGTGCAAGAAGAAGAAGGTACAGTACGTATTAGTCGTGCGGCACCAGCTGTTGCACCTGCTGCAATTCAATATGCAGCGGCGCCAGTCGCACCGGTTGCGGCTCCGGCAGCAGCACCAGCACCAGCAGCGGCTGCACCTACGGAAGCGCCTGCAGCTGAAGTGTCAGGACACCAAGTGCGTTCACCAATGGTAGGTACATTCTATCGTAGCCCAAGTCCAGAAGCGAAAGCTTTCGTGGAAGTGGGACAAACTGTCAAAGTAGGCGATGCGCTTTGTATCGTTGAAGCAATGAAAATGATGAACCGTATCGAAGCTGATAAAGCTGGTGTGGTTAAAGCAATCTTAGTAAATGATGGCGAAGCGGTTGAATTTGATCAACCATTGATCGTTATCGAATAATCCCTATCAATCTGAAATGGCGAGCTTTCTCGCCATTTTTTCACCCAAGTGGAAATTGTTATGTTAGAAAAAGTTGTGATTGCTAACCGTGGTGAAATTGCACTGCGTATTTTGCGTGCCTGTAAAGAATTAGGCATTAAAACTGTGGCGGTTCACTCTACCGCTGACCGTGATTTAAAACACGTATTACTTGCAGATGAAACAGTTTGTATCGGACCTGCGCCATCTGTAAAAAGTTATTTAAATATTCCTGCGATTATTGCTGCAGCAGAAGTAACCGGTGCGGATGCGATTCACCCTGGTTATGGTTTCCTTTCTGAAAACGCGGATTTTGCAGAGCAAGTTGAGCGTTCTGGTTTTATTTTTATTGGCCCAACAGCGGACGTTATTCGTTTAATGGGGGATAAAGTTTCTGCGATTAAAGCAATGAAAAAAGCAGGCGTGCCTTGCGTACCTGGTTCAGATGGCCCAGTAGGTAGCGATATCGCGAAAAATAAAGAAATTGCAAAACGTATTGGCTATCCAATTATTATCAAGGCGTCTGGTGGTGGCGGCGGTCGTGGTATGCGCGTGGTACGTAGCGAAGATGCACTTGAAGAATCCATTGCGATGACAAAAGCAGAAGCAAAAGCAGCGTTTAACAATGATATGGTTTACATGGAAAAATATTTAGAAAATCCACGCCATATTGAAATCCAAGTTTTAGCTGATACACACGGTAATGCAATCTATCTTGCTGAACGTGATTGTTCTATGCAACGTCGCCACCAAAAAGTGGTGGAGGAAGCACCAGCACCAGGTATTACCGAAGAAGTCCGTCGTGATATCGGTTCTCGCTGTGCGAAGGCTTGTGTTGAAATTGGCTATCGCGGTGCAGGTACATTTGAATTCTTATATGAAAATGGTGAATTCTATTTCATCGAAATGAATACTCGTATTCAAGTAGAACACCCAGTAACAGAAATGATTACTGGTGTGGATTTGGTGAAAGAACAATTGCGTATTGCGGCTGGTTTACCACTTTCTTATAAACAAGAAGATATTAAAGTGAAAGGTCATGCAATTGAATGTCGTATCAATGCAGAAGATCCAAAAACATTCTTACCATCTCCAGGTAAAGTGGTACACTTGCACTCACCAGGTGGTTTAGGCGTTCGTTGGGATTCTCATGTATATGGCGGCTATACCGTTCCTCCGCATTATGATTCTATGATCGCCAAATTAATCACATACGGTGATACTCGTGAGGTCGCAATTCGTCGTATGCAAAATGCATTATCAGAGACGATCATTGACGGTATCAAAACCAATATCCCACTTCATGAACTTATTCTTGAAGATGAAAACTTCCAAAAAGGTGGTGCAAATATCCACTATTTAGAGAAGAAATTAGGGATGTATGATTAAAATGAAATGGCTAACTTACGTTAGCCGTTTTTTATTAAGTAAAGTCAATGTTATATTAATGACTTATAGATTTTATTTGAGAAAGTACTTTAAACCCTTTTATAATACACACTTACTTTTACCTAAGGAAAAACAATGAAATTTAATCTCTCTAAATTAAGCTTAACAATTCTTGCAACTGTAATATTAGCAGCTTGTGGTAGTAGCAAGACTCAACCAGTTGAGCAACCTAAACCAGTTGAGCAGCCTAAACCAGTTGAGCAGCCTAAACCAGTTGAGCAGCCTAAACCAGTTGAGCAGCCTAAACCAGTTGAACAAATCGCGCTTAAACGAGTGGGGTTTGAGGTTAATAAAGAAGATAAAACAGTGACGGTCATTGAAAGACAAATACATGATGACAATAACGTGAATCTCGTTAATGTTGAAGGTCAAGAAATTGAAATTATTCCATCAGGGTATTACGAACGTCCAGTCATTGGAACTAATGAGAAAGAAGTGCTACAGGCTGATTATCCTGAATTGCGTTCTATTAGTGGTAAAAACTATAAAAATATTCGTTGGGGGAAATTTACGGAGCCTACTTTAGGTTCTGATTATTATGTCGCATTTGGTGTCAATCCAACAACAGAAATGCCACAATCAGGTACTGCAAATTATATTGGAAATGGTATGCATGTAGAGAAGCGTGCTGAACACTTAGACTCTAACTTATCATTCGTAAAACTAACGGCTAATTTTGCAGATAAAACATTAAATGGAACAATTTCTTTAGCAAAAACTGGCTTTAAAGATGAGCTTGTATCAAATGAAATTGCTGGGGGCGCTCTTCCTCCTCATCTACATTTCGATGATGTTTCTTTATCTGCTAAAATTCAAGGCAATCAATTTAGTGGAACAAATAGCCAAGGTGTTCAGGTTGAAGGAGGCTTCTATGGAAAAGATGCAGACGAAGTAGCCGGAACTTATCAAGGAAATGATAAATTTGGTGTTTTTGGTGCTAGAAAAAATTAGAAAATTTTTGTAAATTTTGAAGCAAGCCTTTGGCTTGCTTTATTTTTCTTTATAGGAATAAAAATGACTTCACAATCGAAACTTGTTTTATTTTTAAGCTCCTCATTGTTGCTTAGTTCATTCTCTTTTGCAGTAGAGAAGTCTCCTCAACCTCGGGATGAGCGGTTTGATGATCTGCTTCAGCTTGCGAAACCTGACTTATCCACTCAAAAGCCACAAATTCCAGAAAAACGTGATGATAAACATACACTTTCCATTACGAAAGAAGAATTGGCAAAACACCCTGATTTGATCGTACGTGGATTGATTCCTGCAGTGTTGCAAAATAACGGTGACGCCGTTCAACTATTACTGCCGTTGTATCAAAATTTGCCAAAACAAGCTCCATTTTTACTTGAGTGGGCAAATGCAATTAATGCTCGTGAAAATGGTCGTTTTTCGGAGGCGGTAACTCGTTATCGTACGCTATTTTCTCAAGATTCGACCATTCTGCCGTTGCGTTATCAGTTAGCACAAGCACTCTTTTTAAACAATGATAATGAGGCGGCCAAAGATCAATTCCAAAAACTGAGAGCTGAACAAGTTTCACCCGAGTCTATCGTCATGATAGACCAATATCTTTCTGCACTTAACCGCCGAGATCAATGGAAGTTTCAAGGTGGTTTGAGTTTCTTAAACGAAAGTAATATTAACAATGCGCCAAAAGCTGGCACTCGCATTGGAAATTGGAATGCCTGGGAACGTGAAAGTGCAACAGGTTTTTCTTATTTTGCAGAAGCCGAGAAAAAATGGTCATTGCCCCATAATTATTTCACTAAATTTTCTATTGAGGGAAGTGGGAAATATTACTGGGATAATAAAAAATATAATGAATTTAATGGTAGAGTCGGTGCTGGAGTAGGTTATCAAACAGCACGTTTTGAGATTTCATTGATGCCATTTACAGAAAGACGATGGTATGCAGGTGGCTCATCAGGTAACGAGTCAATGAAACAGTATTCGAAAAATTCAGGTGCTCGTTTAGATTTAACTTATTGGTTGAATGAAAAGTGGCAAATTTCAACCGCACTTGAATATGGTGAACAGCGTTATAACACTCGTAAACATTTGAATGGCAATAACTATCTTTGGTCGAATACGTTATCTTATTTTCCTAAGAGTGGTCAATTTTGGTTCGTAGGCGCTGATTATAATCGTGAAAATACTCGAGATAAGGACAATGCTTATCAACGTAAGAATCTTCGTTTAGGTTGGGGGCAAGAGTGGGGCTGGGGTATTTCAACTCGAGTTTCTCTTGCGTATGCGCGTAGAACTTACAAAAGTGCTGATTTATTTAATATTCGTCAAAAAAATAATGAATACCAATCGGCTGTAACATTATGGCATCGAGATCTTTACTTCTGGGGAATCACGCCTAAAATTACGTGGTCTTATCAACGAGTTTCAAGTAATCACCCATTTTATAGCTACGACAAAAATCGTATTTTTCTTGAAATGGGTAAAACATTCTAACAGGAGCTAATAATGGATTTATCACAACGATATAAACAAGCCGCCAAAGAGGCGAGCTGGGCATTAGGGGGAGCCATTCTTTATGTGATTGGATGGTGTGTTTGTGCTTATTTACCCAAAAACTCGCCTGGACCGATAGGTTTTCCGTTGTGGTTTGAATTATCCTGCATTTATTTACCTATTTTGTTTGTAGTCATTGGGTATTGGATTGTCAAAATTGTCTTTCTAGATATCCCGCTAGATGTTGAGTCAAAGGAGAATAAATAATGAATTTAGGTATTATTCTCCCATTAGCTATCTATTTAGTCTTCATCTTTGGCGCGGCATTATTTGCTTATGTAAAACGCAGTAAAGGTGATTTCCTTACGGAATATTATGTAGGAAATCGCTCCATGACGGGCTTTGTCCTTGCGATGACAACGGCTTCCACTTATGCCAGCGCCAGTTCTTTTGTTGGTGGACCAGGGGCAGCTTATAAATATGGGCTAGGCTGGGTATTACTCGCCATGATCCAAGTGCCGGCTGTTTGGCTAGCCTTAGGTGCATTGGGCAAAAAGTTTGCATTACTTTCTCGCGAGACCAATGCGCTTACTATCAATGATTTATTTCTCTATCGTTATAAAAATAAATATCTCGTTTGGATTTCCAGTCTAGCATTGTTGCTTGCCTTCTTTGCCGCTATGGTTGTGCAATTTATTGGTGGCGCAAGATTGCTCGAAACTACGATAGGGATTCCTTATACTCACGCCTTACTTATTTTTGCCTTAACGGTTGGCATTTATACGTTTATTGGTGGTTTCCGAGCCGTCGTATTAACTGATACGATTCAAGGTACCGTAATGATTTTTGGCACAATCGTACTATTAGTGGGCGTGATTTACCATCTCGGTGGCGTGGAAAGTGCGGTCAATAAATTAACTGAAATTGATCCGAGCTTAGTAAGCCCTTACGGCCCAAATGAGATGCTTGATTTTCAATTTATGGCATCATTTTGGATCTTAGTCTGTTTCGGTGTGGTAGGTTTACCACATACAGCCGTGCGTTGCATGGCTTTCAAAGATAGTAAAGCCTTACATCGAGGCATGCTCATTGGTACGATTGTCCTTTCAGTCATTATGTTAGGGATGCATTTGGCGGGCGCTTTAGGACGTGCCGTTGTGCCAGATTTAACAGTATCAGATAAAGTCATTCCAACCTTAATGTTGGAAGTACTTCCTCCTATTGTTGCAGGGATTTTCTTAGCCGCGCCGATGTCTGCGATTATGTCCACAGTTGATGCGCAACTCATTCAATCCTCCTCAATTTTTGTGAAAGACTTATATCTTGCAAGCAAACCTGAAGCCGCGAAGAATGAAAAACGAATTAGCCGTATTTCATCAGTCATTACACTAATTTTATCGGCGTTGTTAATTCTTGCCGCACTCAATCCACCTGATATGATTATTTGGTTGAATTTGTTTGCTTTTGGGGGATTAGAAGCCGCATTCCTTTGGGTAATCGTATTAGGCATTTATTGGGATAAAGCAAATGCTGCCGGTGCAATAAGCTCTATGGTGGTGGGATTGAGTAGTTTTGTGTTATTGACTCAATTTGGTATTAAATTATTTGGTTTTAATGCCATTGTACCCGCACTTGTATTTGGTTTGATTGCTTTCATTTTAGGTAACCAATTCGGCGCCAAAAAAGAGTAAAAATGGACCGCACTTTATGATTTACCAGATCCTAGCGTTGTTTATTTGGAGTAGTGCCTTTGTTGCCGCTAAATACACCTTCACAATGATGGATACTATTTTAATGATCCAAGTCCGTTTATTCATGGCGGCGATTATTGTGATGCCTCTCTTTTTTCGTCGTTGGAAAGGCGTGTCTAAACCTATGCGAAAACAGCTTTGGTGGTTAGGTTTTTTTAATTATACCGCAACCTTTTTGCTGCAATTTATTGGCTTAAAATATACGAGCGCGGCGAGCGCAACGACTATGATTGGATTAGAGCCGTTATGTGTGATTTTTATTGGGCATTTTTTCTTTCAAGATCGTGCGAAATGGTATCATTGGTTGTGTGGCGCTTTTGCCTTTTTAGGCGTGGCCATTTTAATTTTAGGTGGGCATGGCAATGAAGGCTCAAGTCAAATTAGTTTATTGGGTTGTTCCTTAGTAGTAGCGGCAAGTATTGTGTTTGCTTGTTGTTTACGTTGGACGAAAAAAGTGGTGGCAACGATTTCAGCACAAGCCTATACATCAATCTCGATTGTGTTAGCAACCATCACCATGCTGCCATTTACTTTATTGATGACTGAAAACTGGGATATCCATTTTAACTGGCTTGGTTTCTTCGGTTTGATTTACCTTGGTGTAGCATGCAGTTGGTTTGCCTTTTGGTTATGGAATAAAGGCTTAAATTCAGTGGATGCAAAAATCTCGGGAATTTTGACCGCACTTGAGCCGATTTTTGGTGTTTTTTTGGCAGTATTATTGCTTAATGAAGAGGTTTCACTTGTTTCAGCGCTTGGGATTATCATTATTGTAGTTTCAGCCCTAGGCGTAAGTTTATTACCGAAATGGTTACATAAAGAAATTAATTAAAAGGAAAAGAAGATGGCGTGGATTCAAATTCGCTTAAATAGTACAAATGAAAAAGCTGAGAAAATTAGCGATTTTTTAGAAGAAATCGGCTCTGTTTCGGTGACATTTATGGATAGCCAAGATACGCCGATTTTTGAACCACTTCCGGGCGAAACGCGTTTATGGGGAAATACCGATGTGATCGCCTTGTTTGATGCAGAAACGGATATGAATGAAATTGTGAGTTTGCTTAAACAAGCGCATCATCTAGATGAAAATACAGCTTACAAAATTGAGCAAATCGAGGATAAAGACTGGGAACGTGAATGGATGGATAACTTCCACCCAATGCAATTTGGCAAACGCTTATGGATTTGCCCAAGCTGGCGTGAAGTGCCAGATCAAAATGCGGTGAATGTGATGCTTGATCCTGGTTTAGCTTTCGGTACAGGTACACACCCGACAACCGCACTTTGTTTAGAGTGGTTAGATGGTTTGGATTTAACTGGCAAAACCGTCATTGATTTTGGCTGTGGTTCAGGCATTCTTGCCATTGCAGCTCTTAAATTAGGGGCAAAAAATGCAATCGGTATTGATATCGATCCACAGGCTATTCTCGCCAGCCGTAATAATGCAGAACAAAATGGTGTGGCGGATCGTCTGCAACTTTTCTTATCCGATGATAAACCTGCAGATTTAAAAGCAGATGTCGTCGTGGCGAATATTCTTGCGGGTCCATTAAAAGAACTTTACCCAATTATTTCTCAATTAGTGAAAGAGGGCGGGGATCTAGGATTATCTGGCATTTTAGAAACACAAGCACAATCGGTATGTGATGCTTATACACAATCATTTGATTTAGATCCTGTTGCAGTGAAAGAGGAATGGTGCCGTATTACAGGTAAATTAAAATCGGCTTAATTTCTTTTTGTCAATTAAAAAAAGTGCATTTTTTGAACAAAATTCACTTTGCAAAAAAAAGAAAAATGCGTAATATAGCACCCCTTGTCGGTTGCTATTGTGGCCTGACTTGCTGGAGATAGGACTTGTAATTGGGGATAACATAAAATGCGAATTGGTTCTTACGAATTAAAAAATCGTATTTTATTGGCACCCATGGCAGGTATCACGGATCAGCCCTTTCGACGTTTATGTGCCCATTATGGTGCAGGGTTAACGTTTTCAGAGATGATGTCTACTAATCCACAAGTTTGGCATACAGAGAAATCGAAACTTCGTTTAGCACATAGTGAAGAGTTGGGATTAAATGCGGTGCAAATCGCAGGTTCTGATCCTTTAGAAATGGCCCAAGCTGCAGCAATTAATGTAGCCTATGGTGCTGAAATTATTGACATCAATATGGGCTGTCCCGCAAAGAAAGTAAATCGAAAATTAGCGGGCTCTGCACTGCTTCAATTTCCCGATTTAGTGGAAAAAATTTTGAAAGAGGTCGTGAATGCTGTTGATGTGCCTGTGACGTTAAAAATTCGCACAGGTTGGGATAAAGCAAATCGAAACTGTGTGCAAATCGGCAAAATTGCAGAACAATCTGGTATTCAAGCTTTAACCATTCACGGGCGGACGAAAGAATGCTTATTTGAAGGGGAAGCGGAATACGACAATATTCGAGCAGTCAAACAATCAATTTCAATTCCTGTTATTGCGAATGGTGATATTGATTCTGCCTCGAAAGCGAAAAAGGTACTTGAGTATACAGGTGCTGATGCAATAATGATCGGTCGTGCCGCACTAGGCAATCCATGGCTTTTTCAAGCCGTCGAGGCTTTAGTTGAACATGATTCGATAATTCAAACTCCAAGTTTGCGTGAAAAGTGCGGTCATATTTTGCGTCATATTCAGGAACTTCATCAGTTCTATGGTGAGCAAAAAGGCTATCGAATAGCCCGTAAGCACGTGGCTTGGTATTTACAGGGAATTCAACCCGATTCCGTTTTTAGACAGACTTTTAATGCAATTAATGAACCGAAAGAGCAATTAATTGTGCTGGAAGATTTTTTAAATTCAATTTTGGATAAAGAAAAATGTTAGAACAACAACGTAGTCCGTCTGAAGCGTTAACCGTTTCAGTTTTAAACTCTCAATCACAAGTAACAAACAAACCATTACGTGATTCAGTAAAACAAGCTTTACGCAATTACTTATCACAATTAGATGGTCAAGATGTGAATGATCTTTACGAATTAGTGTTAGCGGAAGTTGAACACCCGATGTTAGATATGATTATGCAATACACTCGCGGTAACCAAACCCGTGCAGCAAACATGCTCGGCATTAACCGTGGTACATTGCGTAAGAAATTGAAAAAATACGGTATGGGCTAATTAAGATTAGCAAAAAGAAAGGCGAACATGATGTTCGCCTTTTTATTTATCTATTGAATGGTGAAGCTAATTGGCACACTGACTGAAGAGGTAAACCCAGCTGGTTTTGGACCAACAGGTCTCGCACTTCTCACCGCTTCCAGTGCTGCATTATCTAAGCTTTCATCACCAGAAGATTTAGCAACACGCTCTCCAGACAGAGAACCATCTGCTCCAACACTAAAACTGACGTTAACAATACCTTGTTTACGCATCATTTTTGCGCGTGCAGGATAGCGTTTATGCCGTTCAATTTCACGTCGAATAGCCGCACGATAGGCATTATGTTCATCTGTATTGGCACCAGAACCACCTTGAATACCATTTGTGCCAGGTTGACCCGTAGTTGTCGCTTTAGAATTTGCCGTAGCCGTTGAATTAATATTCTTATCGCCAATCGGTAAATTCTTCGGCATTTCCACCGCTTTCTCTGCTTTTACCTCATTTTTAGGTTTTTCTTTTGGCTTCTCTTTCGGTTTTGGTTTCGGTTTTTCTATTGGTTTTTCTGGCTTTTTCTCAGGTTCTTTTTTCTTCTCAGGCTCTGGTTTCTTCGTTGGATCCGCGACGACTTCCTGTTTTTCAGGTTCCGGTTCTGCCTGTTGAGGTTCAGGTTCCGGCTCTGGAGCCTGTTCTTCTACTCGCATTCCTTGAATCATTTCCATCGAAATCGTTGTAGATATTTCACCTGTAGCATTACTTGCGGCTTCACTTGGCTTATGCCAGTTCCAAAGCAATGCGCCTACAATGGCACCATGAATTAATAGAGAAATAAGCAAGCCTAATAGTGATCGTTTAGCTTGTTGGCTGTTCATTGTTTATGCCCTACTCCGACGCCTCCCACTGCTGGCGCATTTTTGCTCGAAACGCCTTTATCTTTCATCGAAACAATAGCGACATTTTTAATTTCGTTTTTCGATAACATGTCAGTAATCGTCACAAAATCTTGGAAAGAGGCTTCTGCATCAATTTTTAAGGTGACTTTCTGATCTTTATTCCAACCCGCGATCTCTTTTTCAAGCGCTTCTTGCGAGATAGGTTTGTCATTAAAATAAAGTTGTTTATCTGCCGTTACAGTCAATAATTTGGCTAATTCATCTGATTTGAATGCGACCGTTGAACTGGCTTTTGGCACATTAACTTGAATTTTTCCTTGAGAAATAAAGGATGCGGTGATCAACACTATCGCTAATAGCACCAACATAATGTCGATGAAAGGAATAATATTGATTTCATCAAATTTTTTCACGATTATTCCTTATCTTTTTGAGCGTTTAATACTTTCCATTTCAATAAGTTAACTTCTACTTTACGACCTAAGCCGTTATAGAACATCATAGATGGAATTGCGACTAAAATACCTAGTGCGGTTGCTTTTAATGCAAGAGAGAGATGCATCATGATTGCGCCAGCGTCGACATCACCGCTAGCTTGACCAATTTGATAGAAGGTTAACAAAATACCAATTACTGTTCCTAACAAGCCCACATAAGGTGCGTTTGCACCAACTGTTGAAATGATCGTCATATTGCGATTTAAATCAATTTCAAGCGAATGGATATTGGAATATTTAGCGACATTGATACGGCTTAAAAAGATAAAGCGCTCAATTACAGTAGCAAGCATAATTACGCTCATAAGAAGTAAAAGTCCGATAATAATGTAATCACTATATTGTTCTAAAAACTCAAAAAGTTTTGGCATCTGATAGTCCTTTTATGTGTAATAAAGAATAAAAAATGAATTGATAATGAATTTCAATTAGATTGAGAATTCTATCAAATGGAAAATAGTGCGTAAATATAAATTAGAAAAATGGCTACTTTTTGACCGCACTTTGAGGTAAATCATAGAAAGTGCGGTTGTTTTGAGAGGGGATTTAAAGGGATTGCAGGTAATCTAAGACAACCTGATGATGTTCGCCTGTTTTAAATTTATCAAAAACGTGTTGAATTTTGCCTTGTTCATCAATAAGGAAGCTAATACGATGGATGCCGTCATAGGTGCGTCCCATAAATTTCTTTTCACCCCATACACCAAATTGCTCGGCAACCTGGTGATCTTCATCAGAAAGCAAGGTGAAATTGAGTGACTTTTTCTCAACAAATTGAGCCAGTTTTTTTGGCGCATCTGTGCTGATGCCTAAAATAACCACACCTAATTTTTCTAACTCACTTTTAGCATCACGTAAACCGCAGGCTTGAGTTGTACAGCCTGGTGTTAAGGCTTTGGGATAAAAATACACAAGTACTTTTTTGCCTTTAAAGTCGTTAAGTGAAATTGGCTGATTGTCTTGATTTAAAAGGGTGAATTGCGGTGCTAAGTCACCCGCTTGTAATGTTTTCATAAAAAATCCTTAAAAATGTAAAAAATGATTTGTAAATTCAAGCTATTTTAGCGATTATAACCAAATATTTTCAAATGTTATTGTTAAAACGCAAAATAGATGTAAATGGAGTGCCTTATGACTACGCAAACCCCCTTATTTTCAGGCAGTATTGTTGCTTTAGTAACCCCGATGGATAACCACGGAAACATTGATTTTGAAACATTAGAAAAACTTATCGAGTTTCACATCAATGCGGGTACAGATTCGATTGTATCTGTGGGTACAACGGGAGAATCCGCCACATTAAGTATTGAAGAAAATGTGAAGGTGATTGAAAAGACGGTTGAGTTAGCAAAAGGACGTATTCCAATCATTGCTGGTACCGGTGCTAATGCAACGAGTGAAGCCATTGTGATGACAAAATTATTACGTGATAGCGGTGTTGCAGGTTGTTTATCTGTTGTTCCTTACTACAATAAACCAACTCAAGAAGGCATGTTCCAACATTTTAAAGCGATTGCAGAATGCACGGATTTACCACAACTTCTTTATAACGTTCCAGGTCGTACCGGTAGTGATATGAAACCTGAAACCATCGCACGTTTGTCTCAAATTGAGAATATTGTAGGGATTAAAGAAGCAACAGGCGATTTAACTCGCATTACTGCGATTAAAGAATTAGCCGGTAAAGATTTCATTGTATTAAGTGGAGATGATGCCACAGGGTTAGAAGCGATGAAATTAGGCGCAGAGGGTGTTATTTCTGTGACAAATAACCTTGCTGCAAAAGATATGGCCGCGATGTGTCGCTATGCTTTAGCAGGCGATTTTGCGAAAGCGGAAGAAATTAATGCACGTTTAATGCCTTTACATCAAGATTTATTTATTGAATCAAACCCAATTCCAGTTAAATGGGCTACATATCGTTTAGGTTTAATTAAGACTCCACACTTACGTTTACCACTTACTGTGTTAAGCGAAGGCGCGCAAGTAAAAGTAGAAGAAGCATTAAAAGTTGCTGGCTTAATTTAATGAATTAAAGGGTTGTTTTTACAGCCCTTTAAACTTTCGACTTTTTTATTTGTCAAAGAGCGGTCATTATTGTAATTATTTTTATTGAAGGATTTAAGGAATGAAAAAAATCGTACTGAGTTTAGTCGCAGCAGCATTGTTATCGGCGTGTTCAAACAGCGTAGAAAAAATGCAGACGGCTAATGACACTTATCAAAATTCTGATCGTGAAATACCGAGCTTTTCTCCTTTAGCAAGTGGTGGTGTAACATTGCCGCAAGCCGATCCGACTTATGAACTTCCTCAGCTTAATGCGAAAAAAGAACGCGTGGATATTCGTCCGCCTTCAACCCCATTAGCGATTATCAAAAATTCTTTGACACAATTTGATGGTGAACGTGCATTGATTGTTTATACGGATGCACAAGCCGAACTTTATAATCTCAAACAAATTGAGCGTTTATTGAAAGAAGAAGGCACGAATTCAACTTTAAATGGTGCGGTATTAATTAGCGATTGGGCGCCAACAGGTCGTGCAGATGATAAAGCCAATACAGAGATCCGTTATAAAATTGAACAAGTTACAGCGCAAGATGCAAGTGCGTTAGCGGTTTCTGTAGAGCAAATGCGTCGTGATGGTGTGATTTACACACCAAATCAAGCAGATAAACAACGCTATGCATCGGATCGTTTAAATCGTTTTGTTGCTGCGCTTACTAACGCTTATAACAAGCAACAACAAGATTTAAATAATGCTTCTGCAGGACCTTTCCAATCAGGTTTAATTACTGATACGAACGGTAGAATGGCATTAGGTATGGATGCAAGCTTTGGTCAAGCATGGCAACGTTTAGGTTCGATTTTACCGAAATTAGGCTTTAAAGCTACATCGGAATCTGCTGGCCGTGGCTATCGCGAGTTAAAATATAAACCATTAGATAAACAAGAGTGGTTACGTTTAGGTGTGAATCCGCCTAATTTAGAAAAAGGTGTTTATCAAATGCAAATTTCTGCAGTGGGTAAACAAAGTGCGGTCGTGATCACTGATGAAGATGGCAAGGCATTACCAAATGAAGCCGCTCAATCCCTCTATTCCGCGCTAGGTGTGTTACTTGCGCAATAATATAATAAGTTGATAAATAAAAAGTGCGGTTCAATTTGACCGCACTTTTTTATTAGAAAAAATTTATTCAGCTTTCACGCCTAAGTTACCCATTTTTACACCGAGGTTACCGAGTGAAACCGGATCCAAATAATCCCCCAAGAATTTGAATAACTCACTTAATTCCGTAAATGAGCGTTTGATTTTTACTTGATCTTCTACTTTACGCACAAATTCATAACGCACATTTTCGCCTTCAAAATAAGCTGTGAGCGTGAGATAAATGGTTTCAAAAAAGTGGCTTTGAGCCCCTTCTTCACCTGGATCACTGATACGGACATTCCAAGTATTGTTAAATAAAACTTCTGTTTTGATTGACATATAGACTTCCTCTGTTTGTTATTTTTTATACTGAAATTGAAACGAAAAACCCGATGATAAAATTTTTGAAATCAAAAACTTTATCATCGGGCTTTTCAAACCAATTGCTCGCATATTTTGCTTTTCGTTGGTAACTGCCTTTGCCTTTACGTTTTTTCTCAACGCGTTGGCGGAATAATTTGTCATGTAATAGTGCCATCACAGCATTATCTTTCACGATTCCTTTGGCGTGTTGATAAATGGGCTGATTCTCAACCGCACTTTTTGTTTTTTTTGTCATATTTACCTCTAAAAAATTGCCGTGAAGTGTTTCACGGCAAGTTATTATAGCGAAAATGAATAGAATTACAAAATGGCGAGTACGCTTTCAGGCGGTCGTCCAATTTTAGCTTTTTTACCATTTACCACAATCGGGCGTTCTAATAAGGCTGAATTTTCACTGATGGCTTTTAATAACTCATCCTTAGTTAATGCAGGATTATCTAACCCTAATGATTGATAAAGCTCATCTTTGGTACGCATCATTTTTCTAACATCATCTAATCCTAATTTATTAGCCAGTTGCTGTAATGCTTCAACAGAGTAGTGTTGTTGCAAATAAAGTTCTATAGTTGGTTGGATACCTTTTTCTTCTAATAAAGCTAAGGTTTCACGGCTTTTTGAACAGCGCGGATTATGGTAAATCTTAACAGACATAGCGTTTCCTTCTATTTTATGTTGAATGAGTGGATATAGGATTGATTTAAATTTTAACTTATAATGACAAAAAATACTTGTTTAGGAAAACTTTATGTTAGAAATGCTAAAAAATTGGTATAGCCGTCGCTTAAGCGATCCGCATGCGATGGGACTACTTGCCATTTTGTTATTTGGCTTTATTGCGATTTATTTCTTTAGTGATTTAATCGCTCCGTTGCTGATTGCCATTGTATTAGCATATTTGTTGGAAATGCCGATTAATTTTTTAACGAAAAAATTAAAATTTCCTCGAATGCTTGCCACGTTAATTATTTTTGGTGGCTTTCTAACCTTAGCGTTATTAATTTTCTTCGGGCTTGTACCAACATTATGGAATCAAACGATTTCCTTATTAAGCGATTTGCCAGCCATGTTCAATAAGTTACATGAATGGTTATTAGCCCTTCCTGAGCATTATCCTGAACTCATCGATTACACCATGATTGACACCTTTTTTAGTGCGGCTCGAGCGAAGATTTTGGGCTTTGGTGAATCTGCGGTGAAATTGTCGATTACTTCATTAATGAACCTTGTATCACTGGGTATCTATGCATTTTTAGTGCCATTAATGATGTTCTTTATGCTGAAAGATAAAACAGAACTTCTTGCTGGTGTAAGCCGATTTTTGCCTAAAAACCGTCTTTTAGCGTCTAAAGTATGGAATGAGATGCAGCAACAAATTGCGAATTATATTCATGGCAAATTGTTAGAAATTTTGATTGTTGGCGTGGTGACTTATATTATCTTTTTAAGCTTTGGTTTAAATTATCCGCTGTTACTTTCTGTTGTCGTAGGTCTCTCTGTCTTAGTCCCTTATATTGGTGCGGTATTGGTGACGATTCCCGTTGCTTTAGTTGCCATGTTCCAGTTTGGCATTTCCCCAACGTTTTGGTATTTGATTGTGGCCTTTGCGGTGAGTCAACTTCTAGATGGAAACTTGTTGGTGCCGTATTTATTCTCTGAAGTCGTTAATTTACATCCTTTAGTAATCATTATTTCGGTGTTGATTTTCGGCGGATTATGGGGGTTCTGGGGCGTATTCTTCGCTATTCCGTTGGCAACGCTCGTTAAAGCTGTACTGAATGCATTACCGGATTAGACAGAATTAAAACGATAAAAAGAAAGCTGACGAAAGTCAGCTTTTTTGTTCTTTTAATTTTTGGATATCCAAAATTTCCACACAATTTGTTGTCCCTGCTTTAATGCTCCATTTAATATTAAATTCGTACAGACTAATACCGTAAATACGATCGGTTTCTTTACCTTGTTGATAAGCTGGGCGGGGATCTTGTGCGATCACTTCTGTAATAAATCTCGCTAAGTGCGGTCGGTTTTTGTGATATTTTTCAACCGCACTTTGGGCGATTTCTGTAAATTCTACGTTTAATTTTGCAGGTGGTTTTTCTTGTGCAAAACTTGATTTTGCCTCAGGTTCGCTATCAGCATAGGCAATATAAGGTTTAATATCAAAAATAGGTGTGCCATCGACAAGATCCACGGAGCCCAAATGCAGAAAAACACGTCCATGAATACATTCCACTTGGCGTAATTCAACTTTGGATAAGCCTAGAGGATTAGGGCGATGCGTAGCGCGTGAAGCAAATACGCCGACACGTTGATTGCCGCCTAAACGAGGGGGGCGAACAGTGGATTGCCATTTCCCATGGGGTACTTTGTCGAATTGGAAGATAAGCCAAAGATGGCTAAATTGCTCTAATCCTCGCACCGCCTCTGGTGAATTATACGGAGGAAGCAATTCCACGATGCCAATGCCATCCTGTACTAAATCTGGTTGGCGTGGCACTGAGAATTTTTCTTTGTAAGGCGTGTGAATCACCGCAATTGGGTGAAGAGTCAGTGTTAAATCATTCATAAAAAGGCAATTTCCGTGTAGAATACGCCCTTTATTGTAATCAAAAGTGCGGTCAAAAAAAATGACAAATCATAAATTGAAAATGTGGTGGGAAACCGCTCGCCCAAAAACCTTGCCTTTGGCGTTATCTTCTATTTTTACTGGTTCGGCATTGGCATATTGGGCGGATAAAGAAAGTTTTAATCTCACCGTGATGTTACTTTGCTTGCTTACCACCATTTTATTGCAAGTACTTTCCAACTTTGCTAATGATTACGGCGATCATCAAAAAGGGTCAGATACCGAAGAACGTATTGGGCCTTTACGCGGTATTCAGCAAGGTGCAATTTCTGCGAATGAGCTTAAATGGGGCTTAATTTTAATGGCGGTGGGTTCAT
Source organism: Parahaemophilus parainfluenzae (assembly GCA_963516375.1). Taxonomy (GTDB): domain Bacteria; phylum Pseudomonadota; class Gammaproteobacteria; order Enterobacterales; family Pasteurellaceae; genus Haemophilus_D; species Haemophilus_D parainfluenzae_AG. Next base: position 64,362 of record CAUQBI010000008.1, read on the forward strand.
TTTTTTCAGGCGCATTCTTAATTGGTATCGCATATCAAAGTCTCACAGATTTATTGGCCTTTGCAGGTTTGGGTATTCTTGCCATTATTGCTGCCATTACTTATACCGTAGGAGCTAAACCTTATGGTTATTTAGGTTTAGGCGATCTGTCAGTGTTGCTCTTTTTTGGACTATTAGGTGTAGGTGGAACCTATTATCTACAAACTCATAGCATTGATAGCTTAATTACTTTACCTGCATTAGGCTCAGGTTTATTAGCAACAGCTGTTTTAAATATCAATAATTTACGTGATATTGAGCAAGATGCGAAAGTAGGAAAAAATACCCTGGTTGTGCGTATTGGCCCGAAGAAAGGACGCATTTATCACTGTGTTTTATTAAGCATTGCCGCTTTATGTTATGTGTTATTTGCAGCCTCAACAGCGTTTAGTCCTTGGCATTTTTTATTTTTACTGGCATTTCCACTGTTATTAAAACACGCATTATTTGTTTATCGCAGCAAAGAGCCCGCAGTGTTGCGTCCGATGTTGGCTCAGATGTCTATGATTTCTTTATTTATCAATATCTTGTTTAGTTTAGGCTTGCTTATCGGCTAAATCGGCTTATACTAGAGAAAAAATTTTAACGACAAGGGGGACATTATGTATATCGATACTTCAGAACTTTGTGATATTTATGCTGATCAAGTGGATGTGGTTGAGCCAATTTTTTCTAGCTTTGGTGGCGTCAGCAATTTCTACGGCAAAGTGACGACAGTAAAATGTTTTGAAAATAATGGATTAATTGCCGAGATTCTTGAAGAAAATGGTGAAGGCAGAGTGCTTGTCGTAGATGGTGGTGGTGCAGTACGCCGTGCTTTAATTGATGCTGAGCTTGCACAACTTGCCGCAGATAATGACTGGGCGGGCATCATTGTTTATGGTGCAGTGCGTCAAATTCAACAACTTGAAAATATTGATATTGGTATTCATGCGCTTGCCCCAATTCCAGTTGGTGCAGATGAAAATAATCATGGTGAAAGTGATCTTCCAGTGAATTTTGGTGGTGTAACATTCTTCCCTGAAGATTATATTTATGCCGATTTAACAGGTATCATTCTTTCACAGGAAGCATTAGATTTAGAAGACGTCGAAGAAGAATAATTTTGAAATTATTGACCTCTTTAAAGTGCGGTTAGAAATAACCGCACTTTTTTTGTTAAAATTTTTTTGAACAAGATCACATTTTAGACATTTGTTAGTTGAAAGTTTGTAACATTCATTTAACATCGAAAATAGTTCATTTGTAATCAGTTTGGAGGGACTCATGAACGAAACAAACACAACTAAAAATTATAAAAGTGGGATTATCTTTCTGCTGGCGATAGCCTGTTTTTTTATTTTATTAAAATCTTTACCTTTCGCACCTAAGGAAAATGCTGGTTTAGCATTATTAGCCTTTGTGGCGATTCTTTGGTTAACTGAGGCGTTACATGTCACCGTGACCGCTCTTTTGGTGCCATTACTTGCAATTGCTCTTGATTTGGTGACAACCAAACAAGCTTTAGTGGCGTTTGCTGATCCAACCATTTTCTTATTCTTTGGTGGTTTTGCTTTAGCGACAGCTTTGCACATACAAAAACTCGATAAAATGATTGCCAATAAAATCATGGCAATGGCACGTGGTAATTTGTTTGTCGCTGTGATGTATCTTTTTGCTATTACTGCTTTCCTTTCCATGTGGATGAGTAACACAGCAACAGCTGCCATGATGTTACCTTTAGCGATGGGGATCTTAAGCAAACTTGATAAAGAAAAAGAACATAATACTTATGTCTTCGTCTTATTAGGGATTGCGTATAGTGCAAGTATTGGTGGTATGGGAACATTAGTAGGTAGCCCACCAAATGCTATCGTTGCAAGTAACTTACATTTAACTTTCTCTGATTGGTTATGGTATGGTTTACCAATTATGCTCATTTTGATGCCGTTGATGATTGGTACACTTTTCATTGTCTTTAAACCAAGACTTCATTTACATTTTGAACAAAACTTTGAACGTATTGAAATGAATGGCCAACGTGTTTTAACGCTTGTGATTTTTGGTCTCATTGCGCTTTGTTGGGTATTTAGTAGTTATATTAATCCAATCATTTCAGGTGTATTTGGTCTTGCTAAAAATATCGGTAGTTTTGATAGCGTTGTCGCATTGCTTGCTGCTGTCATTATTTGTTCAACTGGTGTGGCAAATTGGAAACAAATCCAAGAAAGCACGGACTGGGGTGTATTAATGCTTTTCGGTGGTGGCTTAACTTTAAGCGCCGTGTTAAAAGATTCTGGTGCAAGTAAAGTATTAGCTGACGGTATTGTATTCTTAGTTCAAGGACAACATTACTATCTCATTGGTTTATTGGTCGCAACCTTCATTATTTTCTTAACTGAATTTACGTCCAATACTGCGAGTGCAGCATTATTAGTGCCAATCTTTATTTCTATCGCGCAATCTCTTGGTATGCCAGAAATTGGTCTTGCCTTAATCATCGGTTTAGGTGCTTCTTGTGCCTTTATGTTACCAGTGGCGACACCGCCAAATGCAATCGTATTTGGTACGGGACATGTTCGTCAGAGTGATATGGTGAAAGCTGGGTTTATCTTAAATATTGTGTGTATACTCGTTATCGCGACAATTGGATATTATTTCTGGTTGAACTAATCAAATAAAGAAAAGGGCGTGTTGGATATCTTCAACACGCCCTTTTATTATTCCAAATAAAGATTATTCATCTTTATTTGATTTATCCTCTTCTTCTACTTCAATCTCAACGTCATCTGCTTTGTCTGCAGCACCGTTAATCGTTAAGCAAACTTCGCTAGAAATTAAATGCTCTAAGATTGTTGCTAGTTCGTGTAATTTTTCTTTATCATCATCGAAATAACCTTCTTCTTTTAAGTTAGCAATGAAGGCCGAGAAGACTGCTTTATCAAAGAACTCTGGTGCGTTAATACCGTGTAATACAGAAAGACGCTGTGCCACCAATTGGCTTTCTTTTTCTAATAAGCCACGAGCAATTCCAGGATCTTTACGTAAAATACTCACTGTGATGTAGTAACGTTGTAAGATTTCACGCATACCAGCAGACCAAAGTTGTAAAATACGAACTTTAGCGCGGTGAATCGATAAGAAATTATCATTGGCTTGGATAACATCCTGACGCGCAAATTCATCAATAATGGCTTCAATTTGTGTATTTAATTCTTCTTCATTGAAATGAAGGAAGAGTTCGCCTTTTAAGAATGGATAAATTTTACGAACCGCATCCAATAATAAATCTTTTTGAATCGCTTCATAATGTAAAACGATACTCGCAACAAGTGAAGGCAACACAAATAAGTGTTGAATATTATTGCGGTAATACGTCATAAGAACAGCCGAATTACGTTCTAAACGAATAATTTCCCCAAAGTTATCTTTTTCAACTAACACACCCACACGATCTAAGCTTAATACGTGGTCAAGCATCGCTTTTGGTGTATCAGTTGGCAGTACCACATCAGTAGAATATGGGACATTTTTCAACATCTCTTGATAACTAGAGAGTTGTTCTAATAGTTGTTCATGAGAAAGCGCACGCTGACGGGAAGATAGGAGTGCAGTCCCCACTAAATTCATCGCATTAACGGCTGCCGCTTTATTGATATTTACCATGACTTGATTAGAAACCGACCCAACCGCATGGTTAAACCAGTGAGGTTTATCTTCATGATGTTGTTCTTTCCATTCTGGATAATGGTGATTGAGGTAATTGGAAAGTGTGATTGGCTCACCGAAATTCACAAAGCCTTGACCTAAATTACGTAATTTTTTAATTACACGTAAAACTAAGCCGGCATTTTCTTTTTCTTTTGCAGCACCACGTAATTCTTTCGCGTAAGTATCTACTTCTAATACGTGCTCATAACCGATATACACAGGCACCACAGAAATTGGACGCGTTTGGTTATGTTGAAGCGCTTGTAGTGTCATCGACATCATACCGGTTTTCGGTGCAAGCAAGCGACCTGTGCGAGAGCGGCCACCTTCAATGAAGTATTCGACGGAATAACCGCGGTGGAATAATTCTCCTAAATATTCACGGAAAATCGCAGAGTAAAGGCGATTACCTTTAAAGGTTCGGCGAATAAAGAACGCCCCCCAGCTACGAAATAAAGGACCCGCTGGCCAGAAGTTTAAGTTAATTCCCGCTGCAATATGTGGCGGTACAAGACCTTGGTGATAGAGCACATAAGAAAGTAATAAATAGTCGATATGACTACGGTGACAAGGCACATAAACAATCTCATGCCCTTCTAATGCTAATTTACGTACTCGGTCAGCATTTTGTACATCAATACCGGAATATAGCTTGTTCCATAACCAACGTAAGAAACGATCCGCCGCACGAAGGCTGGAATGGCTTACATTAGCTGCAATTTCATGAAGAATTTTTTCGGCTTCAGCATAGGCTTTCTCGCGGCTGATATTTTTTGATTTTGCTTCATCTTCAATCGCATTTTGAATTGCTTGAGAATTTAAGAGTTTATTAAACATCGCTTCGCGGTTTGGCAAACGAGGTCCAGTCGCGGAAATGCGTTGTTTAGCAAAGTGCATTTTAGCCACGCGAGCCAGTTTTTGTGCAATTTTTTCATCTGAACCGTGCTCATTTACCATATAACGCAAAGAAAGTGCTTGAGAAAAACGTACAAAGGTGTCTCGTCCAAACCAGATGGCTGCAAAGGTTTTTTGAAGACCATTTAATAAGCGAAGATTAGGTAAGCTTGCTTTATCTTCTTTACCTGGTGAACGCCCCCAAAGCACAGAAACAGGGATCAGTTGTACATCTAAATCAGCAACATCACGGTGCAACTCTAAATATTTATTGAAGACTTTGGCTGTTTCATCTTTTGCGCCTTTTGATTTAAAAAAGCGACGACCTTCATCTAAATAGACATAACGTGGTAATGCTACGCCATCAATCACATTTTTTTCAGCCGGATCAGGCAAACCCACACTCAAACAGTTACGACGGAAAATCACGAAGTCAGTTTGAGAGGTGTAAGGTAAAACATAAAGAATAGGTTGATTGATATTGAGTTGAAGCTCTTCGATGGGTTGAGCGGGAATAGGATTATTTTTTACTAAAACCGAAAGCGGTAATTCTAATAATTTACGATAAGTACTTACGATGCCAGACATAATTAATATTCTCTTTTTGTTAGACATTTCTAGGTATTGTCGGCCATTTTAACACATTCGACCAGTCAAATTCTAAAAATTTACATTTGCGATTTATGATGAGCAGTCAAAAATATGAAAAAAATTGACCGCATTTTTATCGCTAGAAAATAGTTGTTGCAATCGTCATCTTTCTGTATATACTAACAGTTACTCTGTATAAAGTAACAGGAGTGTATATGAGACCATTAACTGCCAGACAACAAGAAGTGCTGGAACTCTTAAAACGCCATTTAGAAACCACGGGTATGCCGCCAACTCGTGCAGAAATTTCTCGTGAATTAGGCTTTAAATCCCCTAATGCGGCGGAAGAACACTTAAAAGCACTTGCTCGTAAAGGTGCAATTGAAATTGTTGCGGGAGCTTCTCGCGGTATTCGTATTATTGATGACAGTGCAAATGATGAGGAAGAAGAAGGCTTACCGCTCATTGGTCGCGTAGCCGCTGGGGAGCCAATTTTGGCAGAACAACATATTGAAGGCACTTATCGTGTTGATGCGAATATGTTCAAACCACAAGCTGATTTCTTATTAAAAGTATATGGCCAATCCATGAAAGATATCGGCATTTTAGATGGCGATCTTCTTGCCGTACATAGCACAAAAGATGTGCGAAATGGACAGATTGTTGTCGCACGAATTGAAGATGAAGTGACAGTAAAACGCTTAGAACGTAAAGGTTCAGTTATTTATCTGCATGCAGAAAATGAAGAGTTTCAGCCGATTGTTGTTAATCTTGAAGAACAACCTCATTTTGAAATTGAAGGGATTGCTGTAGGGATCATTCGTAATAACGCTTGGATGTAATGATAAAAGTGCGGTGAGAAAATAAAGTGTTTTTGACCGCACTTTGTCTATTCTGGCTATTTGCCATTCGGCTTATTGCTCTCTATAATGCCAAAAAATTTTCAAATCAAGGAAGGAAACATGCAGTTTTCCAAAATGCATGGCCTTGGCAATGACTTTGTCGTTGTTGATGCTGTGACGCAAAATGCCTATTTTACCCCTGAAACCATTAAACGCTTAGCCGATCGTCATCGTGGCATTGGTTTTGATCAGCTTTTAATTGTTGAGCCACCTTATGATCCAGATTTAGATTTCCATTATCGTATTTTCAATGCGGATGGTAGTGAAGTGTCGCAATGTGGAAATGGGGCAAGATGTTTTGCGCGTTTTGTCACTTTAAAAGGGTTGACCAATAAAAATGATATTGCAGTAAGCACGCAAAAAGGAAAGATGGTTTTAACGGTAAAAGAAGATGGGCAAATTCGCGTCAATATGGGCGAGCCGATTTGGGAACCCAATAAAATTCCTTTTACTGCCAATAAATTTGAAAAAAACTATATTTTACGTACTGATGTTCAAACGGTGCTTTGTGGTGCAGTATCAATGGGCAATCCACATTGCGTTGTTCAAGTGGACGATATTGAAACGGCCAATGTAGCAGAGTTAGGTCCACTCTTAGAAAGCCACGAACGTTTTCCTGAAAGGGTAAACGCTGGATTTATGCAAGTTGTCAATCGTAACCACATTAAGTTGCGTGTATATGAGCGTGGTGCTGGTGAAACACAAGCTTGTGGCAGTGGGGCGTGTGCGGCGGCAGCTGTAGGGATTATGCAAGGTTTACTTGATAACAAAGTGCAAGTCGATCTACCTGGTGGTAGCTTACTTATTGAATGGGAAGGCGTAGGCTCACCGCTTTATATGACTGGCGATGCGACTCATATTTATGATGGTAACATTCACCTTTAATCTTTTCTAATCTGAATAAAAAATGCGTGGAGATTATCCACGCATTTTTTATTTATTGTTCAACTTCCACATCACGTTGATTTAATGGTTGCGTTGGGCGGTTGTTTTTACCTTCCATTTCTTCTATTGCGGCAATTTGTGCTTTGCTTGCTTGAATTGGTGATTTAAAAATGGTCCAAGCCACGTTTTCACTACAAGGTGGAGTAGTGAGCGATCCATTTAAGCGGAAGCGTGCCATCTCTTTTGGCATTAGCGCTTTAATATCAATCGGTTGAGCCAATTTTTCTTTTTGTCCAACGGTGAGTTTTTTCTCAACGACTGGTGCTAATGCTGGATTAGCTTCACCTTCATTTACCATTACGGCAACAACCGCTAATGCTTTATCTTCACTTTGATGGACAAAATGAATTTCTAAAGGATAATGTTGGCGTTTAAAAGTATGTTCACTTGGTGTGTGAAAGTGAAATTGTTTTAAATAAAATGGTTTATTGTTGAGCGTAATAAATGGTGCATTTTCTTGTGCAACACTGACTTGCACAGTATGTCCATTGTTTTCTACTTGATACTCCGCAGGGAAGTAATTCATCTTAAGTGGTTTATTTGCCACTTTCATGCCATTATCTGCTTCAAGATTAACAGGCGACTGAACTTTCCCTAGCTTACAGGTTTGATATTCGGTGAGCAAATCACCCCAATGTTCAGGGCTTTCTTTCCCATTATAAGACCAATGCGCTTTATGCGTTTGGGCAAATGATGTTGCGCTTAATGCGATAAGTAAGCTAGAAAGCAATAGACGAGTCTTCATAAGACACCTCTCCTTTTTTGTGGTATATGCCTCATCGATTCTACTGATTCCGTATGATAGCTTTTTGATTTTGGTCAAGTTTTGTTTGAGTGTAATAACTCATCGTACGAGTGGGGATAATGCTAAAAAAGCCGTCTATTTTGACCGCACTTTTTTAGCTCTGACAGAGTCGCTCTCTCAGATCTTCTGCCGTTTTGCTGGTTTTAATTCGCTCAAAAACGATGTCTGCTTCAGGATATTCTTTATTGAGATAGCGTAGCCATTGTTTGATTCGGGCAACATGATAAAAACCGGAATCATGGAAATTTTCCATTTCTGCATATTTTTGCAAGATTTTTTGAATATCTTCCCAAGGCATTTTTTCGCAGTTTTGTTTAAGTACAAGGCTTAAGTTTGGGATATTTAATGCCCCACGCCCGACCATTAGATCTTCGCAACCTGTTGCTTTCAAACATGCTTGACCATCTTCCCAACGCCAAATTTCACCATTAGCAATTACAGGGATCGCTAAGCGAGATCTCACTTCACCGATTTTTTCCCAATTGATGCGATCGGCACAATAGCCATCAGCTTTGGTTCTACCGTGAATGGTGATTTCAGTGGCGCCACCTTGTTGTACCGCGTCGGCAATTTCAAACGCTTGTGAAGTGCAATCCCAGCCTAATCGCACTTTAACGCTGACAGGTAAATGACTAGGTACGGTTTGTCGTAAGGCAAGAGTTGCTTGATAAATTAATTCAGGTTGTTTGAGTAGAGCCGCGCCTCCGTTGCTGCCATTAACGGTTTTGGACGGACAGCCACAATTTAAATCAATACCATGTGAGCCAAGTTCAATGGCACGATGGGCATTTTCAGCAAGACAGTTCGGATGTTGACCTAAAAGTTGGACACGAACAGGGGTTCTAGAAGGGGTAAAGCCCTGATTTTTGAGTTCAGGGCAAAGACGATAAAAGACTTTTTCAGGTAAGAGTTGATCCACCACGCGAACAAACTCGGTGATGCAGAGATCGTATTCATTCACTTCGGTTAAAAGCTGACGAACGAAAGGATCAAGCACTCCTTGCATAGGGGCGAGGATAACGCGCACTATTTCCAGCCTTTTGCTTTACAAATTAAATCATAAGCGGCTTGGATTTGTTGCGCTTTTTCTTTAGCCATTTCCATCATTTCTGGCGGTAAGCCTTTCGCGACTAATTTATCCGGGTGATGTTCATTCATTAAACGACGATATGCACGTTTTACCGCATTGCGATCATCACTTTCACTCACGCCCAATACTTTATAAGCATCGCTTAATGTAGGGCCTGAAGATTGTTGGTATCCGCCTTGTTGTTGGTATTGGTAACCACCTTGCTGTTGATAGCTGCCTTGTTGGTATTGGCGATAGAATCCACCTTGGGTAAATTGACGAGCGGCAATTTCCATGGCCAGCATTTGCTCAAACTGCATACGGGAAAGACCAAGTTCTTCGGCTACCACATAAAGCACTTCTTTTTCCGACTCATGTAATTGAGAATCAGCAAAGGCAGCCTGCACTTGCACATGTAAGAACATTCTCAGTAAGTCAGCACGTTGTCCACATCCAATGCGGAACTCACGAATCACCTGACGCAATGGAAAATCCGCTTCTTTTCCACGACGGAAGGCTTCTTGAGCAAGTTTGCGATGGCTCTCATCTAATTGCATCTGGTTCATCAACTGATTCGCCAGTTGAATATCTTCTTCTGTCACACGACCTTTGGATTTACTTAAATGTCCAAGTACCGCAAAGGTAGTCTGCATAAAGAGAGCTTGTCGAGTCGTTTTTTTCTTAAAAAAGCTAGAGTTAACTGAACCAAGCTCATAAAGTTTTTTATCTGCGATAGAGCCTAAAATCAGTCCAGCGATGGCGCCGAAAAAGCCCCCCCATTTAAAACCGAGAAAAACGCCGATAATCTTTCCAAAAAAATACATTCTCTTCCCCTAAAGTGCGGTCAAAAGGTCTTTTGACAATAATGGGCAGACGCAAATGTCTGCCCTTACATTAATATGGCTTTATTCTTATTTTTCAAGTGATGAATTACACACCATAACTTTCACGATAAGCCCGCATCGCAGGTAAATATTGCTGATAATCGGGTTCTTTTTCAATGAATTGCATTAAATCATCCAAATCAATAATGGAAAGCACTTGGCACTGATAGTCGCGTTCTACTTCTTGGATGGCAGAAAGTTCCCCTTTGCCTTTTTCCTGACGATTTAATGCAATAAAGACAGCGGCTAATTTCGCGTGATTGGCTTCAAGAAGTGCCATGGATTCACGAATAGCCGTGCCAGCAGTGATGACATCATCAACTAATAACACATTGCCGGTTAATGGGCTGCCGATCAAATTACCGCCTTCACCGTGATCTTTGGCTTCTTTGCGGTTAAAGCAAACAGGCGTATCACGGTTAAATTGATTGAATAATGCAATGGAAACGCTCGTCGCAATTGGAATGCCTTTGTAGGCAGGACCAAAAATGACATCAAAATCGACCGCACTTGATTGAATTGCCTTCGCATAGAATTCACCTAAGCGAGCAAGATCTGCACCCGAGCTGAATAATCCTGCATTAAAAAAGTAAGGACTTTTTCGACCTGATTTTAGTGCAAACTCGCCAAATTTAAGCACGTTACGGCTCAAGGCGAATTTAATAAATTCGATTTTGTAGCTTTCCATTTTTTGTTCCTATAAACCTAATACTTCACGTTGTGCAGCGAAGATTTGTTCGCAGCCTTGTTTGGCTAAACCTAATAAGGTGAGTAATTCTTCGTGGCTGAATGGTTCGCCTTCTGCTGTACCTTGCACTTCGATCATACGACCATCCTCTATCATCACAACGTTCATATCTGTTTCGGCGGCTGAATCTTCTACATATTCCAAATCACACACGGCTTCACCTTCAACAATTCCAACCGAAATTGCAGCAACCAGACCTTTGATTGGATTGGTTTTTAATGTGCCGTTAGCGATTAAACCATTGATAGCATCACATAGTGCCACTGCAGCACCAGTGATAGACGCAGTTCTCGTACCGCCATCCGCTTGAATCACATCGCAGTCTAAGGTAATAGAACGTTCGCCAAGTGCCTCTAAGTCAACCATGGCACGTAATGAACGTGCGATTAAGCGTTGAATTTCCATGGTGCGTCCACCTTGTTTGCCTTTTGCTGCTTCACGTTGCATACGGCTGTGTGTAGAGCGTGGCAACATGCCATACTCTGCTGTCACCCAACCTTGATTCTGTCCTTTTAAGAAACGCGGTACGCTTTCATCAACACTCGCCGTACATAAAACTTTAGTATCACCAAATTCCACTAATACTGAGCCTTCAGCATGTTTCGTGTAATTACGGGTGATTTTGATTGGACGAGATTGATGATTTTCACGATTATTTGGACGCATTCTGAATTCCTTTATTTTTATTGATAAAAAAGCGTGCTTATTTTAGCACGCTTTTTAGTGTTTTATGGATTTGCTTGTTCAAACTCACGAATTTTATTAAACACATCTTGTAAATCTGTACCATAGTTAATTTTTTGCAATTCAGGCACAGAGTTAGATTTTACTAACATTCTGAGTGGTTGGAATTGCATATTGCACAAGTAGATTTGTTGATGTGGCAACATATGTTGTACAAAGTGGGTGAGTGCATGAATGCCCCCTGTATCCAGAACAGTCACGGCATCGCATTGTAATACGATATGTTTTATCTCGTGATCGGTATGTACGGTTTTATCGTGCAAATCCGCAAAGAGTTTATCCGCCGCTGCAAAGAACAATGGACCGCTGATACGATAAGCTAATACATCATTTAGATCTTCTGGTACGGGTTGTTCAATCGTTTTTGTCATTTCTGCAATGGTACGGATAAATAAGAGGCTCGCTAATAATACGCCGACAGAGATGGCGATTACCATATCAAATAACACAGTGAGAATTAAGCAAGTGAACAATACAGCAATTTCGTTTTTTGTGGAGCGACGCGCTAAACGAATGATTTCAGGTACATTCGCCATATGCCAAGCTACCATTAATAGCAATGCAGCCATAGAAGAAAGTGGCAAATAAGACAGGGCATTCGCAAAGAATAATAGCGAGAATAAAACTAAGAGTGCATGAATTACACTGGCTATTGGTGATACCGCCCCAGATTTAACGTTGGCTGCAGAACGAGCAATTGCTGCAGTTGCCGTAATTCCGCCTAAGAATGGTGAAATAATATTACCTAAACCTTGGGCGAGTAATTCATTATTGGAATGATGTTTGGTATCCGTCATATTATCTAAGATGACTGCACAAAGTAGCGATTCAATCGCGCCTAATACAGCCATTGAAAAGGCGGCAGGCAAGATATCTTGTATGCGATCAAAATTCCAATTGATGACTTCACCTTGTGCATTAGGAATATTCCAAGGTAAGGCAAATTCAGGCAAGACATTAGGGATACCATGTCCTGTTGTACCGTCAGATAAGGTATATTGGAATGCTGTACCAATGGTTTCAACCGAGAAACCAAATTGCCCTAAGGCTAATGCAATGAGTGTCCCAATAATGACCGCAGGTAAATGACCTGGCACAGGTAAACGAAGCTTATGCCATTGGGTGAGTACAAATAAGGTGACCACACCCACAGCGGTGTCTGCCCAGTTAATCGTCGGAAGTGCGGTCAAAATAGCTTGCACTTTTTCAATATAGTGAGGTGGCATCTGAGCAATGTCTAAACCTAAGAAATCTTTGATTTGTAATGTACCGATTGTAATGCCAATCCCGCAGGTAAAGCCCAGTGTAACGGGGAGAGGAATGTACTCAATTAACCGTCCCAATCGAGACAACGCCATGATGACTAAAATAATCCCCGAAAGTAGCGTAGCCATGAGCAAACCACTGAGTCCAAATTGTTGGGTAATGGGATATAAAATCACGACAAATGCCGCGGTTGGTCCAGAAATATTGAAACGCGATCCACCAGTTAATGCAATCACAATACCCGCCACAATAGCCGTATAAAGGCCATGTTGTGGTGGAACACCACTGGCAATGGCTAGGGCCATGGAGAGGGGAATCGCAATGACTCCTACTGTCAGACCCGCGATAATATCTTTAATCAATTTTTGTTTTCCGTAACCTTCACGGAAAGATTCTTTCAATGCGCTAAATGGTTTGACAGCCAGAAACACATTTTTAGAAAAGAGAGATTTAATTTGCATAAAAATACGACAATAGAAAAGAGATAAGTTTATATTTTAGCTAAAAGGAATAGGATTTTTTATGTTCTAGCTCAAAAAACTTGACTAATCTTAGATAAATCTTTATATTTCACGCACTTCAAAACGGTGAGATGTCCGAGTGGTTGAAGGAGCACGCCTGGAAAGCGTGTATGTGCGAAAGTGCATCGGGGGTTCGAATCCCCCTCTCACCGCCATTCAAATTACAATCCTTTATAAATATCCGATTATTTTTTAAATCAGAGATTCTCGATATCTTATGGGGATAAAAAAGCACGCATTAAGCGTGCCTTTGTTATTTATACGAGTGTTTAGTTAGCGCCAACGTATCCCAACACCTGCACCCGCACCAAAATCACCACGACTACTTGCAGTACCGCCTACTTTAAATAGCAGTTTGCCATTATCAGAAGCACGAGAATAACCGACTGCTAGCGCACTTTCATTACGGAAAGTTCCTGCACCTACACCAAGCACACTTTCCCCAGACGTAATGGCTTGAGGTACTTGTGTTAACGCAATAGCGCTAGAAATGCCTGCACGTAATTTTTTTACGTTGTGTTTCAAATCTGAGCGTAATGACTCAGTAGAACGTGTCATTTCAGAACGTAAATCAGAAATCTCTTTTGTATTTGTCATGACTTGATTTGATAAGTGATCTAAACGTGAAGCGTGATTAGTAATATTTTGCACGTTATTGTTTACTTTATCAGCAAGTACTTTAGTGTTCTGAGTATTGGTTACAGAATTGTGACTGATTCTATTTTTAAGGCCATCAATATCAGTTCTATTCGTTTGAATATTGTTTGTATTATTTTTTACTTGGCTATCTAGGTTATTTAGATTTTTTTGTGTATCAGTAACACGCTCTTCTACACCCGTGATACGATTATCTAAATCCTTACGATTCTCCGTAATTCGCTCATCTAAATCTTTGCGGTTTTCTGTAATACGATTATCTAAATCTTTACGGTTTTCTGTAATACGATTATCTAAATCTTTACGGTTTTCTGTAATACGATTATCTAAATCTTTACGGTTTTCCGTAATACGATTATCTAAATCTTTGCGATTTTCTGTAATTCGTTCATCGAGCGCTCGGCGATCTTCAGTAATGCGACTATCTAAACGACCTACTTCATCATTAATGCGGTTGTTGAGATTTTTATCTGTTTCATTAATGCGATCATTTAAGTTTTTATCTGTTTGGTTTAAACGCTCATCAACGCCAGTAATACGATTATTTAAATCTTTCTGAGCATTGGTAATGCGATCATCAAGGCGCCCCACTTCAGTTGTTACACGATTATCAATTTCAGTTTGAGTATTCGTAATACGTTCATCGAGCACTCGGCGATCTTCAGTAATGCGACTATCTAAACGTCCCACTTCGTCATTGATGCGGTTATTGAGATTTTTATCTGTTTCATTAATACGCTCGTCGAGTCTTCCTACTTGAGTATAAACTTCAGTTTTTGTTGCGGTATCTTCTGCGAAAGCAAGAGATGCACTTCCAAATAAGCATACAAATAATAATGTTTTTTTCATTAGGTTTAATTCCTTTAAATAAAAAATATCCGAAATATAATAAAAGTTTCATTTGGTATGAAACGAAATGAATAATACTTGTATGAAATAATTTGGTAAATATTTTAACGTAAAAATTTACAAATATTTACATTGTAAAACAATGACTTATGATCTTATTAGATGATTTGATTTTTTGAGAATGTATATAATGGCACGCCCTAAAGGATTCGAACCTTTGACCCACGCCTTAGAAGGGCGTTGCTCTATCCAGCTGAGCTAAGGGCGCATTTTAAGGGTTACATCTTTTGTATGGAATTTCGAGGGAAATATAAAAGAAGTGGTCGGCGAGATAGGATTTGAACCTACGACCCACTGGTCCCAAACCAGTTGCGCTACCAAGCTGCGCTACTCGCCGACGATTGAGCACAATTATAGTGAGCTTTTCTTTTCAGTCAATTAATTTTTTAAATTCCTCTTTCAATTGCTCAAAATTATTCCAGTTTTTCAACCGCACTTTTGTTGTCTTTGTAAAATAAGGCGTTGTCAGTTAAAATAGCAAACGTTTACTTAATGCCATCTTGAGGAAAAAACGCATGACTGCTCAAATTATTTCAGGTACTGAACTATCAAAAAAAATCAAATCGGATGTTGCCAATAAAATTGAACATTATCGTGCTCAAGGTAAACGTGCCCCAGGACTTGCGGTAATTTTGGTGGGGGCAGATCCCGCTTCTCAAGTCTATGTAGGCAGTAAACGAAAAAGTTGTGAGGAAATCGGGATGGTTTCAAAGTCCTATGACTTACCTGAAACAACGTCGGAAGCAGAACTACTACAACTGATAGATCAATTGAATGCCGATGAAACCATTGATGGTATTCTCGTGCAACTTCCATTGCCTGAACAAATTAATAGTACATCAGTGATTGAGCGTATTAGCCCTGAAAAAGATGTGGATGGTTTCCATCCTTATAATGTGGGGCGCTTATGTCAGCGTATTCCAACTTTACGCGCCTGCACCCCTTACGGCGTGATGAAATTATTAGAAACCACTGGTATTGATTTACACGGTAAGCATGCGGTGATCGTTGGTGCATCAAATATTGTGGGACGCCCGATGTCACTTGAATTATTATTGGCAGGCGCTACTGTTACAGTGACGCACCGTTTCACCAAAGATTTAGAGCATCATATCCGTCAGGCGGATGTTTTAGTGGTAGCTGTGGGTAAACCTCGTTTTATTCCGGGCGATTGGATTAAAGAAGGGGCAACAGTAATTGATGTAGGGATTAACCGTATCAATGGCAAATTAGTGGGCGATGTGGAATATGATATGGCGATACAAAAAGCGGCTTATATTACGCCAGTACCGGGTGGAGTAGGGCCAATGACAGTTGCCATGTTGATGTTTAATACACTTTATGCCTATGAGCGTAACAATCAACTCGTTTAAGAAATAAAAAAGTGCGGTTAAATTTGACCGCACTTTTTGTCTTAATGTAATTTCAATCTCGGTTTTAAATAGTGGTTAAGTTTATCCACTAAAATAATCAAGCCAATCTTAATACATCCATGCAAAGCATGTTGGTGCATACGATATAAAGACACATACGCAAATTGCGCAAATTTACCTTGAACAGTTAGTGGGTTTTTCCCAAATTTATTTGAAATGCTGCCCAATGCGGTAAAGCTTGAAAGAGAAACCAAGGTGCCTTTATCGTTGTATTTAAATGCTCTTAATGGTTTTTGCTCAAAAAGTGCAAAGATATTTTTTGCACAGGCCTTTGCCATTTGATGTGCCGCTTGCGCTCTTGGCGGGACTAATTTACCGTTGGGTTGCATTAATGCTGCACAGTCGCCAATGGCAAAAATACTATCATCTACCGTAGTTTGAAGGGTATCTTTTACCACTAATTGATTGATGCGGTTAAGCTCTAATCCATCGAATTGCTGTGTCACCGTTGAGGTACGAACACCCGCCGCCCACACAATGAGATCAGCTTTGATTTCTTCACCATCTTTGGTGATAAGCGTGTTTGGTTGGGCTTCTGTGATCATCGTATTTAATTTCACGTTTGCACCCATTTCTTGCAATTCATCTAATACCGCTGCAGATAAATTTTCAGGTAGAGCCGGTAATAATCGAGGACCTGCTTCAACTAAGGTGACTTGCAAGCAAGAATTATCAATTTTACCGTAACCGTAAGAAGACAGGTCTTCAGTCGCGTGATAGAGCTCAGCAGTTAATTCCACGCCAGTTGCACCACCGCCAACAATCGCAATGTTGACTTTGCTCTCATCCACTAATTTCTGTTTAAATTCTTCTTCACCAATATCATCTAATGCGCGGTTTTCAGAGAATTTAAGGAATAATTCCAACATTCTTTGTTGGAAGCGAAGCGCTTGATCAGAGCTGTCTAAGAAAATACAGTTATCTGCTACGCCTTTTGTATTAAAATCGTTCGATTTACTGCCAATTGCAATTACTAAGTAATCATAAGGAATACGACGCGCCACCACGAGCATATCGCCTTCTTGCCCATAAACAGGGGCAAGTTCAACATATTTCTGTTCACGATTGATACGCGTGATCGAACCTTGTTCAAAGCTAAAATGGTGGTTTTTCCCATGTGCACGATAGCTCAGAGAATCCGTGCCATCATCCATTACACCTGTGGCAATTTCATGTAATAAGGGTTTCCACAAGTGGGTCGCATTGCGATCCACAAGCGTCACTTTTGCCTGTTTTTTGCGACCTAATTTGTCGCCTAAAAATGTCGCTAACTCTATGCCGCCGGCGCCACCGCCAACGATCACGACGTTTTTCATAAAGCACTCCTAAAAGCAAAATTGTTAAAAATGTTAAACTAATGTAATGATAGCATAACAAATAAAAAGACGAAAAAATTTAATGGAAATGACCGCACTTTATTGATGGCAGCGATCGTAAAGTGGTTGTAACTGTTGAATGGTTTGGGTGATAAATAAAATGGGATCGATTTGATGAAGTTCAGCTTTTTCAATGCTTTTTCCAATACACCAAAAATCTTCATCTGAACGCAAGAGTAGATCTTTTTCAGAAATGTCCTTCACTTGGCGAAAATCATCATATTCACTTTCATCTTCTCGCCAAATATCAAAATCAGCAAATTGTTTGAAATCAAATTGATCAAGCCACTGATTATATTGTTGCACATTAATTTGTGAGCGATCTGCACGATAGCAATGCCAATCTAAACACACTCTTAGTCGGCGACGATTTAATAGCACTGAAAAAATGGCTGCAGAATTTTGGTTAAACTCGTATTTAAAATAAGCGAAGAAATGCGCGCGTACCTGCCAGCCATTGGTCCAGCTTTCAATATGTGGTTTCGCAAAAGGTATGCCAAGTTGCTTTGCCACTTCTTGAATAATCGCTTTCCAATTATCCCAATGTAATTTGTAATCAGCTTTAATTGCCGGAATATCTTCCGGGCAGAATTTCTTCATTTGGGCGAATTGATAGAAAGGAATATTGAACAGTTCGCAAGATTCAGCAGTAAGCGAGAGCATGGCGTTTCCTTAAAAATCACTGTAATTTTTGACCGCACTTTGAGTGAAGAGCTGTTTGTCTTCCCAACGCAATAGGGTCATTCGATTATTCCACACACATCCTGTATCCAAGGCATAAATACCTGGTGGAGTAGGCTCATCCACTAAACTTGCCCAATGTCCAAATACAATGGGAATTTGTTTATAAAGAGGATTATCTAAATTAAACCAAGGCGTGAGTTCAGCTGGTGCATCTTTTAAAGGGGATTTACAGGCAAAATCAAAACGATGATCTAAATAACAAAAACGCATTCGAGTGAAAGCATTAATAATGTAACGATGACGTGCTAAGCCCTGCAAATCTGGCGACCAGCGATCAGGCTGTTCAGAATACATATTTTCAATGAGATAATGAAAATCCCCATTTTGTAAAATCTGTTCCACTTCAGCCGCACAAGATTTCGCAGTTTCCAAATCCCAATCAGGCGAAATGCCTGCATGCGCCATTAGAAAGTTTAATTTTTCATTATGCACAAGTAAGGGTTGATGGCGTAACCAGTCAATGAGTTCATCAAAATCGGGCGCATTAAAAATAGCATCGACACGATCACGAGGCTTCACTTTTTTAATACCCAGTGCGGTTGCAATTAGATGCAGATCGTGATTACCAAGGACAGTCTGCGCCGCACTTCCAAGTGATTTTACAAAACGAAGACATTCAAGTGATTTATCTCCACGCGCCACGAGATCTCCCACAAGATAAAGTTTATCTTGCACAGGATTGAAGTTTACTCGTTCTAATAAAAGCCGTAATTCATCATAACAGCCTTGTAAATCACCGACGAAATAGGTTGCCATTTTTGACCGCTCTTTTACTCTTCTGAATCTAAGATTTCATCTTTATTGATATCAGCTGGTGGATTATCCGCCAACCAGTTCGCTAGGCGTGCATAATCTGCGATAGCTAAATTTTCTGCTCGTGCATTTAAATCAATACCAAGTGCGGTCAGATTTTCAGGTGAAAATAGTGTTGAAAGCGCATTACGCAATGTTTTACGACGTTGATTAAATGCTTGGGAGCAAACACGGTTCAGCCAATATAAATCTTTTACAGGGTGCGGTAATTCTTTATGCGGAATTAAACGTACAACAGCTGAATCCACTTTCGGTGCTGGTTTAAATGCGGAAGGTGGTACTTCAAGTACAGGCATCACTTGGCAGAAATATTGCGCCATAATGGTTAAACGACCGTAAGCTTTGCTATTTGGTCCTGCACATAAGCGTTTCACCACTTCTTTTTGTAGCATGAAGTGCATATCTTGAATCACATCGTGATACTTAAACAAGTGGAACATTAATGGAGTAGAAATATTATAAGGCAAGTTACCGAATACACGTAATTTCTGACCTTTTTCTGCCAAATTTTCTTTTGTATAAAGCTCACCAAAATCAAATTGCATCGCATCCGTTTCAATAACGGTGAGCTTTTGATGTAAAAATGGATGGTGACGTAAACGTTCAGCTAAGTCTCGGTCAAGTTCTACTACGGTAAGATGCTCGACAAGCTCTCCAACAGGTTCGGTTAATGCACCAAGCCCTGGGCCAATTTCCACTAAAAATTGATTGGGTTGTGGGTGAATTGCAGCCACGATCCCTTGAATCACAGAAGTATCATGTAAAAAGTTTTGTCCAAAGCGTTTACGGGCGGTATGACCTAAGTGTTTTTTTGAATTCATAAAAATAATCTAATAAATGATACAGTTTGTGGTTGGTATCTTTAAATATCTAGCCACTCTGGTTTTATTTCTCTCGGAGAGAGAGCATTAACATTATCACGGTAATGAATAATATGGCATACATTTTTAGAATTGGGATGCCAATGCGTAAAATTTTCTTTGTCTTGCGAGTAAAAACAAATTATAGGTTTATTTAAACCCGAAGCAATATGAATAGTTGATGTATCAACCGAAATAAGTAGAGTACAGTTTTTAATCAACTCAATTGTATGATAGATCGTTGTGCGAGAATTTGGATAAACAAACACATCGTCAAATTGATTAGCGATTCTACTTAAATGCTCATGAGTATCTGGTGTTGAGAGTAAGACCAATGGGCATTTACGATGATTTCTAATATATGCTAAGTAATCTATAATATGGGCATCGTTAAATTTTCTATTTTTCCCCGCGCCATAGAAGTTAATTGTAATGTAATTATTTAACTTGTTATCAGTAATAAACTGAAGAATTTCTTCTTTAGTTGAGCCATCTTGCGGAATATCATAGCTTTCATCACTTAGACTGATATTTGACTGGGCTAAAGCCTCTTTATAAATCTCTGAAAAATGGCCGTCTTTAGTAATATTTATATTAAAAATATTATAATCCGCTTTTCTATAGCCTATATAATTACGCGCATTGAGTATTCTCAATAGCAACAAGTCTCGGTTTCTAAGTACAATGGTTGGATCAATGACAACATCGTATCTTTCTTTTCTAATAAGCAGTGCTGTCTTAATGTAGTCGAGAATGCTTCTTTTCTTTACAAGATAAATCTCATCAATATTATGATTTTTTTGGAACAGATAAGCGTTCTGTTTCGTGCAGATGACACCAATCTTTATCAAGGGGTTAAATTTCTTTATCTCCCGAAAAACAAAAGAACTAACGATATAGTCGCCAATTTTCCCATCTTGTCGCAAAAATAAGAAACTCTTAGGATGTTCTAAACTTTTTTGGAAGGGGGATCTTGACGATTTATCAAGTATCAATTTCCCGATTTTTAACCTTAGGGCTTTTAGCTTATTCATATTGTTTCCCATCATATGTCCATAAACTTTAATGACTTAGATGATAAATAGTATTTAGGGGAGAAATTATAATCGAGGTATCCTAATACGGAAGCAGGCAATTTCTTTCCATCTGTTGAATAAAAAAAGTAAAGTCTAACCTCAAACCAGAAAGGCGTTTAGCAATATTTTCTCTTCTTGTTGAATTTTTTAAACTAATTACAAATATTTTAGGTATAGCCATAAATAACCCTTGGGTTGAAGTCATTGTTTTACATACAGATTGAGGAACATCATAGTAAAGTTTGCTTTAGCCTTTTAGATAGGGTGCCACCTTGGGAAAGGTGATACTGCATAAGGCTATATCTTATTGGTCTCGTATGCTAAATTAAATTCTTTACCTAATTGACTTTAGTGGAACATTATAATCGAATTAGTAAAAAAATAATGGGGATTTCAACAAAATACCATTTTAATCTTTCGTCTAACATTAAAAACGGCTATAATTCGCCCGTTTTTCATTTATAGCCGCAAAAAGTGCGGTCAAAAAAATCATTATTTTAGAGGATAAAATGGCAAAAGAAGATTGCATTGAAATGCAAGGCACAATTTTGGAAACCTTACCAAATACCATGTTCCGTGTTGAGTTAGAAAATGGTCACGTGGTGACTGCACATATTTCTGGCAAAATGCGTAAAAACTATATTCGTATCTTAACGGGCGATAAAGTAACTGTAGAAATGACACCTTATGACTTAAGCAAAGGTCGTATCATTTTCCGTAGCCGTTAATTTAGAAATGAAAAGAAAAGCCGATATATTGATATCGGCTTTTTTTGTTTGAAAAGCGTACAAATTATTTGAAGTCTGAAAAAAAATCTGTATAATCAGCGCTCTTAGCCACGTTCATTTTTTCGTTCCTTGCCTTTGCAGATTGGTGGCTAATCTACGTCAAAGGCTGATTAACCCGTAAGGAGCAGTAATGCGTCACTACGAAATCGTGTTTATGGTTCATCCGGACCAAAGCGAGCAAGTACCAGGTATGATCGAACGTTACACAGGTTCTGTAAAAGAAGCTGGTGGTCAAGTTCATCGCCTAGAAGATTGGGGTCGTCGTCAATTAGCGTACCCAATTAACAAATTACACAAAGCACACTACGTGCTTATGAATGTAGAAGCGCCTCAACAAGTCATCGACGAGCTAGAAACGACTTTCCGTTATAACGATGCTGTATTACGCAGTCTTGTTATCCATACTAAGCACGCCGTAACCGAAGCGTCCCCAATGAAAGCGGCTAAAGAAGAACGTAAACCTTTAGCTGAAGTTGAAAACAACGATTTTGAGGATGCTGAAGAGTAATTCAAAACTTGATAATCGCTTCTCGTTAATCGGCACAGTGTGTCAATTACCTAAACGAAGCAAAAGCCCTAACGGGATTGCGCATTGCCAGTTTTGGCTGGAACATCGTTCCGAACAAGTCGAAAGTGGTTTATCACGCCAAGCGTGGTTAAAGATGCCAGTTCAAGTCAGTGGCAATCAGTTAATAGAAAAAACTCAAAGCATTACGGTCGGCAGTAAACTTCTTGTGGTGGGGTTTATAACTTCACATAAAACCTCAAATGGTTTAACACAGTTAGTGTTGCATGCCGAGCAAATCGAATTTATAGATTAGGAGACAGCCAAATGGCACGTTATTTCCGTCGTCGTAAGTTCTGCCGTTTCACAGCGGAAAATGTTGTTGAAATCGATTACAAAGATATCGCTACATTAAAGAACTACATTTCTGAAAGCGGCAAAATTGTACCAAGCCGCATTACCGGTACTCGTGCGAAGTACCAACGCCAATTAGCACGCGCAATCAAACGCGCTCGTTATTTAGCGTTATTACCTTACTCTGATTCTCATCACAATTAAGAAGGAGTTAGGAAATGCAAGTAATTCTTTTAGATAAAATCGTTCACCTAGGTAACGTAGGTGATCAAGTTAATGTTAAATCTGGTTTCGCTCGTAACTTCTTAATCCCACAAGGTAAAGCAGTTATGGCAACTAAAGCTAACATTGAACACTTTGAAACACGTCGTGCAGAGTTAGAAGCAGCGGCAGCAGCAAGTCTTGCAGCAGCTCAAGCTCGTGCAGCACAAGTGACTGCATTAGGTTCTGTAACTATCGCATCTAAAGCAGGTGAGGAAGGTCGTTTATTCGGCGCAATCACTACTCGTGATGTAGCAGAAGCAGTAACTGCAGCAGGTGTTGAAATTGCGAAAAGCGAAGTTCGTTTACCAAACGGTCCAATCCGTACACTTGGTGACCACGATGTTCGTTTCCAACTTCACGGTGAAGTATTTGCAACATTAGATGTTATTGTTGTTGCAGAATAATTATCAAAGTTTTTGATAAAAGAAAACCCGACGTTATGTCGGGTTTTTTGTTTTTCTAGATTAAGAAAATATTTTGGTTATTTGTCGAGAATAAAAAAGTGCGGTCATTTTTGACCGCACTTTTACTTATCAATTTAGTATTTTTAAATTACAAACCTAATACGGCAAATAACACCCAAACAGTGTAAATAGTTGCTAGGCCATAGAAGATAAATCCGCCTGCTGGCACGTGAATTTTAAGATCGTGCATCGCGTGATGGATACGGTGTAAACCACACCACATTGGGAAAATGGTTAAAACTAAGATAACCAATTTTCCGATCCAAGAATAAGCGAATGTAATTAAGTTATGTGGATCAATTAATCCGAATGGTAACAATAAACCAAGAATTAAGATCACAACAGGGAAGAAAATCGCACTGACAGTCCCGCCAGCACCAAACATCAACCATACTGGTGGTTCACCAGAGCGTTTTGGATTTTGATCGACCATTTTTTCTCTCCCTACATATAAACTAAAATTAATGCGATAACACTAATCACAGCTGTCACTGCCCAAAGTGCATTTCTTAACACGTGATGTGGCAAACGTTCATTTTTAACAATGATGTTCATCACTTTTGGTGTCATCACGAAATAAGTTGCAGTGTGATATAAGGTCGCAATTAATGTGATGATATTTAAGAACACCACAATTGGATTTCTTAAGAAGCCAATGAAATCAACAATACCTAAGCCTGGTACAGGATTGCTTGCAAGGCAAAGTACACCGTAAAGCAATACGATACAGAACCACACAGCAAAGATAGAAGTTGCTTCACGTACCATATAAGCTTTGTAGAAATCCAATTTTTGCCACCAAGTAGCCGTCATTGGGCGAACATATTTTTTGCGTTTACTTACTGTTACTGACATATTCTTCCCCTTAGCCTTTTGGTTTTAGCATTGAGATAACATAATCTTTGGCACTTTCCACTTTGCCTTGGTTGATTGCAGAAGCTGGATCCACGTGTTTTGGACACACTTCAGAACAATAACCCACGAAAGTACAGCTCCAAACACCGTTTTTACCATTTAATAATGGCATACGTTGTGCTTTACCATGGTCACGGTTATCAAGGTTGTAACGGTGTGCCATTGTAATCGCTGCAGGGCCTAAGAATTCAGGATTTAAACCAAATTGTGGACAAGCGGCATAGCATAAACCACAGTTGATACACATTGAGAATTGACGATATTTTTCAAGCTGTGCCGGCGTTTGTTTCGTACGGCTGACTTGCAATTCTTTCGATGGATGTGGTTTACCATCTAATGCTGGTGCTTCGTTACCAATAATATAAGGTTTAATTGCCTCTAAACTTTCGATAAAGTGGCTTAAATCAACCACTAAGTCGCGTTCAATAGGGAAGTTTGCTAATGGTTCAATACGCATATGGCCACTGTAATCACGTAAGAACGTTTTACAAGCCAATTTTGGTTTGTTATTGACCATCATCCCACAAGAACCGCAGATCGCCATACGGCAAGACCAACGATAAGAAAGAGACGGTTCAAGTTTATCTTTAATGTAACCTAACGCATCTAAAAGAGAGGTTTGGTTATCATAAGGTACTTGATAAGAGCTTAAATGTGGCTCTTGATCGTTTTCTGGGTTGTAGCGTAGTACTTCTACAGTCATTACCGGTGAATTAGCCATTTGCTTGCTCCTTAGCTTTCGCAGCCGCTTCTGCCGCTTCTGCTTCAGCACCATAAACACGTTTTGCTGGTTGAGATTTAGTGATTTTCACCGGACTGTATTCAATACGCGGTGCATCATCGCCATTGTAGTAAGCAAGGGTGTGTTTTAAATAATTCACATCATCACGTTCAGTGTAGTCTAAGCGTTGGTGTGCACCACGAGACTCTTTACGTTCAATTGCAGAGTTTGCAATAGATTGTGCTACATCCAGGATGTAACCTAATTCTACAGTGTAAAGCACATCGGTATTGAATACGCTTGAACGGTCTGCAACACGAATACGTTTATAACGTTCTTTAAGCTCAGCAATTTTATCTACTGCTTTTTGCATGCTTTCTTGGTCACGGTAGATACCACAACCTTCTTCCATCACGGTACCCATTTCGTCACGGATTTCAGACCAAGATTCATTACCTTCTTGGTTATAAAGCGCCCCAAGGCGAGCCACAACATCTTGTGCTTGTGCATCAACTGCTGCACGGTTTGCCGGTTGTGCTTCTGCTGCACGTTGTGCGGCATATTCACCTGCAACACGGCCTAAAACCACTAATTCTGCAAGCGAGTTAGAACCTAAACGGTTTGCACCGTGTAAACCGGAAGAAGCACATTCACCCACAGCAAATAAACCTTTAATGCGAGTTTCGCTGTTGAAATCGACTTCGATACCACCCATGGTGTAGTGAACAACCGGACGAACTGGAATTGGTTCATTAACTGGGTTTACACCTTCATAAGCACTTGCTAATTCACAAATGAATGGAAGACGCTCATGTAAATATTTTTCACCTAAGTGACGTAAGTCAAGGTGAACCACATCAACACCTTTTGCCGTTTTTAAGGTGTTACCTTTTTTCCATTCTTGCCAGAACGCTTGTGAAACTTTATCACGTGGACCAAGTTCCATATATTTGTTTTCAGGTTTACCGATTGGGGTTTCAGGACCTAGACCATAATCTTGTAAATAACGGTAGCCGTTTTTATTCACTAAGATACCGCCTTCACCACGACAACCTTCAGTCATTAAGATACCGGTGTTCGGTAAGCCGGTTGGGTGATATTGGACGAACTCCATATCACGAAGAGGAACGCCATGACGATATGCCATTGATAAGCCATCACCTGTTACGATACCGCCGTTGGTATTGAATTTAAATGCACGACAGCCACCGCCAGTAGCAATCACAACCGCGTTTGCATTAATTTGAACAAGTGAACCTTCCATCATATTCATCGCCACCATACCGCGAGCATGACCATTATCAACTAAGATGTCTAAAACGAAGTGCTCGTCAAAGCGTTGAATTTGTGGATATTGAATGGATGTTTGGAAAAGAGTATGTAATAAGTGGAAACCGGTTTTATCTGCCGCGAACCAAGTACGCTCGATTTTCATCCCACCGAAACGACGCACGTTCACATCACCATCAGCTTTACGGCTCCAAGGACAGCCCCAACGTTCAAGTTGAGTCATTTCTACTGGAGAATGTTCAACGAAGTATTCCACCACATCTTGTTCACATAACCAGTCACCACCGGCAACGGTATCGTGGAAGTGTTTATCGTAGGAATCTTCCTCTTTAATTACTGCGGCCGCACCACCTTCTGCTGCAACCGTATGGCTACGCATAGGATAAACCTTAGAAACTAATGCGATCTTTAAGTTAGGGTTTGCTTCTGCTGCTGCAATTGCTGCACGTAAACCGCCGCCACCGGCACCAACAATAGCAATATCGACATTAACCGTTTGCACGATATCCTCCAATCAATAGAAAGTAAAAAAATAAAATGCCCTAAATAAATAGGGGATATATTGCCATTCTGCCATTTTTGTTTACAAATTAGTAACCTTTTTTCCGGAATAAACGGATAAAATATCAAAAGTGTGATCTAACTCAAAAAAGTTACTTTTTTTATATTTTTTAGATGATAACCGTTTTCGTTTAAGAATGATTTAGTCGGATTATTGAGTTAAAAATCGCTCTTGTTTACAATAGTCTTATTCATTTTAAAGGTGAAAACGGAGAAAAAAATGACCGCACTTAGCGATAAAAAAACAGAATGGCAACCTTCTGCATCAATTCAAAACTTATTGGCGCGTGCCAAAATCATTGCGGATATCCGCCAATTCTTTACTGAACGGGGATTACTAGAAGTGGAAACCCCTGTTTTAAGTGAATTTGGCGTAACAGATCTTCACCTTTCCACCTTTAATACAGAATTTGTTGCCCCTTTTGATGAGCTCTCGAAAACGCTCTGGCTTTCTACAAGTCCTGAATATCATATGAAGCGTTTACTGGCAGCTGGCAGTGGACCGATCTTTCAAATAGGCAAAGTATTTCGTAATGAAGAAGCGGGTAATCGCCATAATCCGGAATTCACCATGCTTGAATGGTATCGACCGCACTTTGACATGTATCGTCTGATGAATGAAGTGGATGATTTGTTACAACAGATCCTCGATTGTAAACCGGCAGAAACCTTAAGTTATCAGTTTGTTTTCCAAGAATATGTCGGATTAGATCCATTGTCAGCGACTCGTCAAGAACTGGTGGAAGCCGCACGTAAACACAACTTTATGGCAGATGAAGATGAAGATCGTGATACCTTATTACAATTTCTATTCAGTGAAGTGGTAGAGCCTAAAATCGGACAAGAAGCACCTGTTGCGGTTTATCATTTCCCTTCTTCCCAAGCCGCACTTGCACAACTTAGCCCAGAAGATAGCCGTGTGGCAGAACGTTTTGAGTTCTATTATAAAGGCTTAGAGTTAGCCAACGGTTTCCATGAGCTCACAGATGCACGAGAACAACAATACCGCTTTGAAAAAGACAATCGCCTACGCGAAAAAGCAGGATTGCCACAGCGTGAAATTGACTATCGTTTTCTAGGGGCATTACAAGCAGGTATTCCAAATACTTCTGGTGTGGCTTTAGGGGTCGATCGTTTAATTATGATTGCATTAGGCGCGGAAAGTATTAAAGAAGTGATTTCATTTTCGATAGAATGTGCCTAGTTTGCTCAAAAAATATTCATTATGTCTTCGAAAATGAATAAAAAAGAAGAATAAATTGCTCAAAATAGAGCGATCATTGTATAGACAAAATTCTGAAAAGTTCGATGTGAAAGGATGTTTTTGATTAAAAAATGTCCTTTTTTGTGTAAAAAATGTGATCTTGATCCAATTTTAGAAAATTGGAAGAGATCCTCCCATTGACACCATAGGTTTATTTTGTAATATTTGCGACGTCTATTTCGGAGATTGAACTTTTTATGAAAAATTGCTTCAATCAAAAATCATAGGTAACAACCAAAAGGAATAACAATTATGAAAAAGACACTAGCAGCATTAATCGTTTCTGCAGTTGCCGCTTCAGCAGCAAACGCAGCAGTAGTTTATGATAACGAAGGTACTAAAGTTGAATTAAACGGTTCTCTTCGTTTAATCTTAGAAAAAGCGGATGCTAAAAAGTATGACGCAGCAGGTAATTCAACTAAAACTGCAAATTCCGCTTTACGTAACGCAGGTTCACGTTTCGGTATCACAGTAAAACACAACTTAGATAACGATTTCTATGCGTTAGGTCGTTTAGAATTCCGTTTTGATGATACAGAATCTCGTGACCAATTCGGTAGTCTTTATGCTAAACGTGCTTATGTAGGTTTAGGTAGCAAAGCAACTGGTGATATCACATTCGGTCGTCAATTAACTATCGCAGATGATTTAACCCAAGCAAATGACTATGAATATGGCTTTATTCCAAAAGGTAAATATATTCCAACTTCAGGCACTGGTGTAGTACGTTACGACTATAAAGGTATCGAAGGTTTACAATTAAGTGCAAACTACAACTTCGGTCAACGTCATAATGATAAAGGTAGAGCGCTTACCCCAGGTCTTAAAAATGCATTTGGTTTCGGTGCATTATACACAGCAGGTGATTTAGATGCTCGTTTCGCTTATGGTCACACTAACCTTGAAACTAATGCAACATATAAACACCGTGTAGATGGTTTCTTAGCATCATTAGGCTATAAATTTGGTGATTTCAAATTAACAGGTGACTTTGGTTATGCACATGTGAAATTTGATGATGCAAAAACAAATAAATTCTATGTATCTCCAGGTTTTGCATATCAAGTAACTCCAGCATCTCAAGTATATGGTAACTACCTATATGAGCGCGTGAAAGGCGAAGCTGATAAAGACAAAACTCACGGTTTCTTACTTGGTGCAGACTACAAACTTCATAAACAAGTTGTATTATTTGTAGAAGGCAAATATGTGACTACTAAAGAGTACGTTAACGATTCTTACGATGGTAAAACTAAAGACAGAGCTATCGGTGTAGGTATGCGTGTATTCTTCTAATCTTTGATTAGATAAGAATCTAAAAAGGCGAATCGAAAGGTTCGCCTTTTTGTTTATTTTTTAAATCTCCCCAACTCTTTTTAAATCTCCCCAACTCTTTTTAAATCTCCCCAAACCCCTCTTTACAAAAGAGGGGCTTTTTTATGATGTGGCTTTTAGTAGTTTTATTGGGAATATATTTGAGAGAGTTAAGAACGGAGAACGTTTATGGGCGGGCTATTAAGCTCCCCCTCTTTCGCAAAGAGGGGGCTGGGGGGAGATTTAACTACTTCAACTTATCCAAAACCAATTTCCCCATCATTTCAATATGGGCTTTTTCAGCATTCAATGCAGGGATATAGTGATAAGACACACCGCCATGATTTAAGAATGTTTCTTTATTTTCAACCTCAATTTCTTCTAAGGTTTCTAAGCAATCCACCGAAAAACCAGGGCAAATCACCGCTATTTTTTGAATACCCTGAGAAGCCGCTTCTTCTAAAAAGTGATCCGTATAAGGTTGTAACCATTCTTCACGGCCAAAGCGAGATTGGAAGGTCATATTCCATTGGTTTTCCGTTAAACCTAATTTATCCACAATGGCAATCGTGGTTTGTTTACAATGCTGACGATAATAATCGCCCATATTCTCATAACGTAATGGAATGCCGTGATAAGAAAAGAGCAAAAACTCATCGGGTTTTAACCGCACTTTGATGGAATCCACCAACGCATTAATGTAGTTTTCATCAAGGTGATAAGAATGAATAAACTCAAAAGGCACAATATTGCGTTCTTGCGCAATGGCACGATTAAACGCATCGATTAATGCGCCTGTTGTGGTGCTGGAATATTGTGGATAAAGCGGCAACACAATCATGCGTTCTACATCATTTTTAAGTAAATTTTTGACCGCACTTTGCATTGAAGGATTGCCGTAAGTCATGGCAATTTCTACTTGGGCATTGATGCCTTGTTCATTTAAATAAGCTTGTAAACCGGCTTGTTGTTGCTTTGTAATGGCAAGCAAGGGCGAGCCTTGTTCTGTCCAAATAGATTGATAATTTCGTGCAATGCGTTTAGAACGCATAGGTAAAATAATCGCTTTTAAAAGGGGATACCATTTCCAACGAGGCAAATCGACCACACGAGGATCCATTAAAAAATCTGCTAGATAACGGGAGATCGCCGCGGGTTGAGGGGCATCAGGCGTACCAAGGTTCGCTAAAATGATGCCAATTTTTTGAGTTGTAGTCATAAATGTTTGATAGAAAGCGTTAATCGAGAAACGCAGCAAAGTTTATCTTGTTCATCGCGAATGTCAATTTGCCAAACATGGGTATTTTGACTTAAAGCAATTGGTGTTGCCTTTGCGGTAACAAAACCTTTTTTCGCTGGGCGAAGATGGTTGGCATTGATATCCAACCCTAAGGCAACTTGCCCTTCTTCTATACAAAGAAATCCCGCCAAAGAGCCAATGGTTTCAGCCAACGCCACAGACACACCGCCATGCAATAAACCGAAAGGCTGAGTGGTGCGATGATCAACCGGCATTTTTGCCTCAATCCAGTTTTCACCATAAGCTGAGATCTCAATGCCTAAATGCCCAACAGCGCAATGTTTCCCCATTTCATTAAGCTGCTCAAGCGTGAATGCTTTTTTCCAGATTGTCATGCCTTTCTTCCTTAATTAATCTTATTCGCTTGCTTTAGTTTGATATAAATCCTCCCTTTCGTAAAGGGGTAGATAAATGATGGGATTTTTCATACCTAAATTTGTTTATTTTTCATCCAAAATTTACAATTATTTACATATTTTAATAAATTTTAATGTAAATCTTTACATATATTTACAAACAGGGCATTTTATCTTAATTGCTTGTAATTTTTAGGAAATCTTTTTTTTGATGCTTCCTTTTTATACAAAGTTCGCTTAAAATAAGCTGTTCTGACCAGAAAGGTAAGGGAACTATTATCTAAAATTGTTGTCGCCGCCTTTTTGATGCTGAATTTTTTGGTGCTGTTGTCCGCGCAACGGCTTCTCAACAATCCTAATAAAAAGGAATAAAACTCATGAACAAAGTGTTTAAAGTTATTTGGAATCATGCTACACAAACGTGGACTGCTGTTTCTGAACTTGGGCATGCTAAGGGTAAAACCAAGTCTAAAAAGATCGTTAAATTGACCGCACTTGCGGGTGCAGTGCTTAGTGTAGTCGGCACTGCTCAAGCTGCTGTAGACGTGGGTTCAAGTTCTATTACAATCAAATCGAATAACCCCGCAGCTGATCATGCAACAAAAGGTATAAATAACATTAATATTGGTACTGGTGCAAATACCTATAGAGATGATGGTAATAATGTAGTCTCTCATGACGCAATTGCAATTGGTACTAATGCAACAGGTAAAGGTGATGCTTCAGTAGCTATTGGTTTAGATGCTAAAACTCCAGGTCAGGGTTCTATTGCTATTGGTCAAAACTCAGAAACTAAAACTACTAGCTCAATTGCTATTGGTCCAGGAGCGTTATCAAATAACGACCTTGAAGTTGCAATTGGTCCTAATGCAAAAGCTAAAGGGGGGGAAACTCTTGCGTTAGGTTCTGAGTCAAAAGCAGATGGTCAGGCAGCGCTTGCTATTGGTAGACAGGCTAATTCTACAGGTTCCTCTGCAGTTTCTTTAGGTAACGAAGCTAGTGCTCTTGCTGCTAGCAGCGTAGCTATAGGTAAGACGTCATCAGCAACGAGTAATAATGCAGTAGCTGTAGGTGTGCAGGCTAAAACAGCTGGTCGTAATGGTGTAGGTGTTGGTGCATATTCTGAGGCTACAGCTGGTCGTTCTACAGCCATTGGTACATTAGCACAAGCTAACGGTGAAGGTTCATTTGCTGGTGGTGCATCTGCGAGAGCAACAGGTACAAACTCTGTTGCTATTGGTGGAGCAATGGATGGTGATATTCCTGATGGTAAAACAGGTGAAGAGCTTGCTAAGGCTAAAGCTGGTACAGCAGCTAAAGCAACGGGTGCAGAATCTATCGCTGTAGGTCATAGATCAAGTGCGACTAAACAAGATTCCACAGCAATCGGTGTTGCTGCTACTTCTACAGGTAATTTCGCATTAGCAATGGGTAGTGGTGCAAACTCTGCTGCTTATGGTTCAATTTCAACAGGTTTAAACTCTAAAGCAACTAAAGATGGTGCGATTGCAACTGGTACGCAAGCAAATGCAAGTGAAGTAGGTAGTGTTGCTATTGGTTCAAATGCTCAAGCTAAACATGAAAATTCAGTAGCGCTAGGCACAGGCTCTGTGACTGGTGATAAAGCTCCATTTGCAAATTTAGAGATTGCTGGCAAAAACTATAACTTCGCTGGAACTAAGTTAGATGGTGTTGTAAGTATTGGTACAAAAGATAAAGAACGTCAAATTCAAAACGTGGGTGCCGGTCGTATTTCTCCAACTTCAACTGATGCAGTTAACGGCTCTCAATTATATGCGGTAGCTGATGCTGTAAGTAATCACCATTGGGTTGTCGGCGGTAATACCACTGCTCAGAATACAAGTACTCCTACAGTTAGTAATAAGTTTGATGTTAAAAATAAGGACATCGTAGAATTCCAAAATGGTAAAGGTACAACTGCAACTATAGAACATACCCCTGCGGATAAGAGTTCTGGTCGCGATGCTAAGACTATTGTTAAATACAACGCAAATATCGTAGCTGGAGATAACACAACAGTTGAATATAACGCTGATGGTTCAGTTAAAATTAATGCTAAAGCAGGCACAGATACTACTGCGGCAGTGACAACAACTACTGCCGATGCATTGACTGTAACGAATACTACTACAGGCAATGTAACAACTTACAATGTTGATGCAAAAACTGGTGCTATTTCTACTACAACTGTAGGTGCTGCAACCTATGCGAAAGATGGCGATAAAGCAACTGGTGGTAACTACGGTTCTCGTTTAACTAACGTAAGTACAGTAACAGATATCGTGAATAATGTTTCATGGCATTTAAATTCATCACAGGTAACGGGTACAAACGGTAAAATTACTGAAGGTAGTGATAAAGAAGCTGCGGATGTTAAAGCATCAAATACTGTAAATATCAATGCAGGTAAAAACATTGAGATTAAACGTAACGGTACCACCATTGAAATCAGTGCAACTGCTGGTGAAAAAGGTGAAAAAGGTGATACCGGTGCAACAGGTGCTAAAGGTGATACCGGTGCAACAGGTGCTAAAGGTGAGAAAGGTGACACTGGTGAAAAAGGTGGCAGCATCACTGGCGAAGTTGTCGATAACGGCGACGGTACCCACACCATCACTATTACTGATTTAGAAACTGGCTCAGTTACTACAACTATCGTTAAAGACGGTAAAGACGGTAAAGACGGTGCAGCTGGTGCTAAAGGTGAAAAAGGTGACACTGGTGCAACTGGTGCTAAAGGTGACACTGGTGCAGCAGGTGCGAAAGGTGAAAAAGGTGACACTGGTGAAAAAGGTGGCAGCATCACGGGTGAAGTTGTTGATAACGGCGACGGCACCCACACAATCACTATTACTGATTTAGAGACTGGTTCAGTTACTACAACTATCGTTAAAGACGGTAAAAACGGTAAAGACGGTAAAGACGGTGCAACAGGTGCTAAAGGTGAAAAAGGTGACACTGGTGCAGCTGGTGCGAAAGGTGAAAAAGGTGACACCGGTGCAGCAGGTGCGAAAGGTGATACTGGTGCCAAAGGTGAAAAAGGTGACACTGGTGCAGCTGGTGCGAAAGGTGAAAAAGGTGACA
>CAUQBI010000009.1:0-89583 GCA_963516375.1 Parahaemophilus parainfluenzae
AGCGGACTTTTAATCCGTTGGTCGAAGGTTCGAATCCTTCACGACCCACCACTTTAAATCAGCACCTTAACGGGTGTTTTTTTATGCCTAAAATTTAGGATAAAGACTTTCCTACTCTCTTTTCTAAAAAACACATAAAAAAATAACCGCACTTTCGTACGGTTACTTATCCATATTCATTTTAAATGGTTAGCCGTGATAACGTCCTACGCCTAATTCATCTTCTTTACGAGTACGGTTCATCACTTCTTGCGGAGATTGTGCAATACGTAATCCCATTTGGTCTTCAGTACGAACTACTTCACCACGTAGAGAGTTAGTATAAACATCGGTAATCTTGATATCGACAAACTTACCAATCATATCTGGTGAGCCTTGGAAATTCACAATACGGTTGTTTTCAGTACGTCCTGTTAATTCCATAATATCTTTCTTAGATGGCCCTTCTACCAATACACGTTGCTCTGTGCCAAGCATACGACGGCTATATTGTGCCGCTTGTTGGTTGATACGCTCTTGTAAAAGATAGAGACGTTGTTTTTTCTCTTCTTCAGTGACATCATCTGGCATATCAGCTGCAGGTGTGCCTGGGCGCGCGGAATAGATAAAGCTGAAGCTCATATCAAAGTTAACTTGCGCGATGAGATTCATTGTTTGTTCAAACTCTTCATTGGTTTCACCCGGGAAGCCAACAATGAAATCTGAGCTGATTTGAATATTTGGACGCACCGCACGTAATTTACGAATGATCGATTTATATTCTAACGCAGTATGACCACGTTTCATCATGGTTAAAATACGGTCAGAACCAGCTTGTACCGGCAAGTGTACGAAGTCCACTAATTCAGGTGTATCGCGATACACGTCAATAATATCGTCAGTAAATTCGATTGGGTGACTGGTGGTAAAACGTAAGCGATCGATACCGTCAATAGACGCCACTAAACGCAATAATTCCGCAAATGTACAGATACCGCCATCAAATGTCGGACCACGATACGCATTTACATTTTGGCCTAATAAATTGATTTCACGTACACCTTGATCAGCCAACTGTGCAATTTCAAATAACACATCATCAACAGGACGGCTGACTTCTTCACCACGGGTATAAGGCACCACGCAGTAAGTACAATATTTATTACAGCCTTCCATAATAGACACAAATGCAGTTGGACCTTCTGCGCGAGGCTCTGGTAAGCGGTCAAATTTCTCAATTTCAGGGAAACTGACATCCACCACCGAACTTTTACCGCCACGAATTTGATTAATCATTTCTGGTAAGCGATGTAAAGTTTGCGGACCAAATACGATATCCACGTAAGGTGCACGATGACGAATATGTTCACCTTCTTGTGAAGCCACACAACCGCCCACACCGATGACTAGGTTTGGATTTTGTTTTTTTAATTCTTTCCAACGACCTAACTGATGGAACACTTTTTCTTGTGCTTTTTCACGGATAGAACAGGTGTTAAGAAGTAACACATCTGCTTCTTCTGGAATATCTGTCAATTCCAAACCATGTGTATTTAAGAGAAGATCGGCCATTTTCGATGAATCATACTCATTCATCTGACAGCCCCATGTTTTAATATGTAATTTTTGCGTCATATTGCTTAAAAAATAAAGATTAGTAAAAAGATAAAATCGGTCGGCTATTGTACAGATTTGTGGGAATTCTGGCTAGTGTAAAATGGACTTTTACCTATTTCGGTATAGAAAAAGTGCGGTTAAAATCATCTAAATTTTAACCGCACTTTGTTTAGTATCCTTCTTCTTCCATATTGGGTAGGAATGTTTTTTGTTTGATTCGTTTTACTCTCGTTTCAATTCGTCCATCTGGGTGTAGCTCAATTTCACGCCAACCTGGTTGTAAGGTATCTAACGCAAAATGATTGCTATCTGGCTTAAATTGAATACAAGTCGCTGGCGTTGCCATGGTTTGATACCCCTGCCAATAACCATCAACCTGTTGATGAATATGCCCGTATAAAATCCCTTTTACATTGTTGAATTGAGCAAGAACGGCTGAGAAGCTATGCGCATTACGCAAGTTATGCTGATCAAGCCATGCTGAATTCGTTGGTAATAAATGATGATGCAATACGACTAAGCTATGACGCGCTGGATTTTCTGCTAATTTTGTTTTTAACCAATCTAATTGGTAAGCACTTAATTCACCATGAGGCACACCGGATACTTGGCTATCTAACAAAATCACTTGCCAGTGTTTACCTAGAAGTAAATGTTTTGACGCATTAATAGGCGATTGGCTTAAATGTTCGACCATTTTAGGTTGGAAATCATGGTTACCCGGAAGCCAAAATACCCATTTATTTAACGGTTTAACCATTTCAACAAATCGTAAATAGCCTTCGTCACTACTATCTTGTACCAAATCCCCCGTTGCAAGCACGATATCATAGTCAAAAGACTCAGACTGAATTTCTTTTAACACCTGAGAAAAACTTTCGTGCGTGTTGATACCTAATAAGTCTTTGCTTGTATCTTTAAACAAATGAGGATCGGTAATTTGTAATAATTTAACAATTTCACTCGCGGGTTCGTATTCAAATCTATTGTTCATGGGACTCCTATTGCCAGCGTTGCTGCAATTGGGCGTAATTTAATTGAAGCCATTGCAAGCCCATTACTGCAATGCCATTATCAATTTTGCCTTCACACATCCATTGATAGGCTTGCTCACGTTTCACCACATGAACACGAATGTCTTCATTCTCTTCAGCTAAACCATGAAGTCCCTTGGCTTGCGAGCTATCAACTCGTCCGACAAACAAATGAATACGTTCGACGACACCCCCCGGGCTATCCCACACGCTTACACAATGTGTGAGATCTTGAACGGATACGCCTGCTTCCTCTTCACTTTCACGCAAAGCG
Organism: Parahaemophilus parainfluenzae; assembly: GCA_963516375.1. Classification (GTDB taxonomy): domain Bacteria; phylum Pseudomonadota; class Gammaproteobacteria; order Enterobacterales; family Pasteurellaceae; genus Haemophilus_D; species Haemophilus_D parainfluenzae_AG. Next base: position 2,905 of record CAUQBI010000009.1, read on the forward strand.
ACTTCTTCAGGTTGTTCACCCTCTTCTACCATCCCGGCGATCAATTCTAATAACCAAGGGGAACGAGCTGATTCAGGTTGATATGCACCAATACGTACTTGCTCAACTAAAACCACTGCATCTTTTTCCGGATCGTAAGCAATCACTGCAGAAGCAGCACCTTTGACCAATAATTCACGTGTCACAACGCCACTTTCGCCACCGGCAAAAAGCTTATGTTTAAACTGTACTTTCTTAAGTGTAAAAAAACCTTTATAAACAGTTTCTTCATTAAGAACTTCTATATCATGCTGACTAAACTGTTGAATTTGTGACATCATTACTCTCCTAGTATCGAGGTCGCATAATACTCCCATAAAAAAATAAAAAAAACTGAACCCTCTATTTTTTTGTCGAAACTTTGAAGCCGGTCACAAAAAAAGAAAACCTATGATGATTTCTTATTCATCATAGGTTTACATTAAAAATTTATTTAAATTAACAAACGCGGCTGGTTATCTCCCCATCTGCTACCTTCGTTTTAATGGTGTCGCCTGTTTTGACTTGCTTCACACTCATAATAGCATGTCCTTTATCATCCTCTGCAATGGAATATCCTCGCGCTAACACTTTCAATGGGCTTAATCCATCTAACTTACCACACAATGTCGCTAATTTATTTTGACGTTCCGTGACTTGACGATTCGCCCCTAAATTTAACCGCACTTGTAACTGGGTTAAATACTGTGATTGTTTTTGCAATCGATAAGGCAACGGATTTTGTTTTAAGCGTGCTGAAAGTGCGGTCAATTTTTGCTGCGTTTTATCCATTTGACGTTGCATTGCCAAGACTAAACGATGATGTAATTGCTCTGTTCGGGCTTTCTGCATCAACAATTGATTTTGCGGATGTTGGTTTTGCAGGCGTAAATGTAACTGTTGTAAACGTTGTTGTTGATGACTAAAAATACGATCCAACGCCATCTCCAAACGCTGTTGTTTATAAGCTAACTGTTGAAGTAATTCCTGCTGATTGCGACTCACTAACTCCGCAGCAGCAGAGGGGGTTGGTGCTCGTAAATCAGCCACAAAATCTGCTATGGTGACATCCGTTTCGTGACCGACCGCACTAATAATCGGTAAATTAGAACGGAAAATCGCACGTGCCACTTCTTCTTCATTAAAGCACCAAAGATCTTCTAAGGAACCACCACCTCGACCGACGATCAATACATCCACTTCTTGACGAGCATTGGCGAGTTCAATCATTTGGACGATTTCAGCCGTTGCTTCTTTGCCTTGTACTGCCGTTGGGTAAATCACCACTTTTAAACTGGGATCTCGGCGAGCCAAAATATGCAGAATATCTTGTAAAGCAGCGCCAGTCGAAGAGGTAATAATGCCCACCGCTTTAGCAAAGTCCGGCAAGCTTTTCTTCAAGTTTTGTGCAAACAACCCTTCAGCCGCCAATTTCATTTTTAGCGCTTCAAATTGCTGTTGCAACAATCCCTCACCAGCAGGGTGCATGGATTCAATAATCAGCTGATAATCACCACGAGGCTCATATAAACTGACATTTGCCCGCACCAAGACTTGCATACCATTTTGCGGACGAAATCCCACCCGCAAATTTTTCATGCGGAACATGGCACCGCGGACTTGGGCATTTTCATCTTTTAGCGTCAAATACCAGTGTCCTGACACTGGTTGGGTGAAATTAGAAATCTCCCCTGTAAGCCAAATCTGTGAAAAATTCCCTTCTAACATTTGGCGAGCGGCGCTGTTAAGCTGGGAAACGGAGTAAATGTTTTCAGACATTATTCAATCAACACCCAACCGTCATCTAACCAGTTACAAATCGAATCGAGCAATAATTCCATTGTACTTTCAGGATCTTCTGTATCATTCACTAAATTATTTAAGAATGCCCAATCTAGCGCTTCACCATCGGAAAGACGTTTCAACACTTCTGCTTCAATAACATTCACTTCATCCAACCATTCGCCATTCGCATAAATGCGGAGCGGATTTTCGGTGTAAATTAATTTGCAGTTATTGTCCTGCATTAATACACCTTGTTCCTCTTCTAAAATTGACCGCACTTCGTCAGGATCGGACATTTCATCGGATACCAACATTTCATAACGACGTGAACTCACTGTGCCTGCTACTGCTTGTTTGAATAATGTATCAAAGGCTTCAGACTCCGCCAATTTCGCTAAGAATTGTTTTTTCATTGCCTGGATATTTTCATCTGCCAATTTGCCCGTGCTCTGCTCTGATTGCGTTAAGCGTAACGGTAATTGGAATTCGCTTAAATTCAATTCAGGATCCTGATGACAAAACGCTTTATTCACGTTATCAAAAATGTCAGCTAAATTCGGGTAACGCAAGCCAAAAGAAAAGGTCAAACAATCATCTTCTGCCACACCATAATGTGACATACGAGCCGGAATATAAAGAATATCGCCTGGATTCATCACTTCATCAATTACCAATTCGCCCATATCATCGAAAATACGGATCGGCTGATTTGGTTTGAATTCTGTGGAAGAATCACACCATTTGCCTAACTGCCAGCGACGATGACCATAGCCCTGCACCAAGAACACATCATATTCGTCATAATGTTTACCAACGGAACCTCCTTTAGGTGCATAGGACACCATAATATCATCACGTTGCCATTGTGGGATAAAGCCAAATTTATTCCAAAGCTGACCGAGTTCTGTACTCCATTGCTCTAAATTTTGGACGAGCACTGACCATTTCTCTGGTACATCTGTAAAATCCTCTTCGGATAAGGGACTGAAAAACACTTTCCAATTATCATCTGAAAAGGTTTTGACTAAACGCGCGGTCACCTCTTCGCCTTGTGCTAATTCGATAATATCGTCAGGCTCGAATTGGCCGACAATTTCAGGTAAACCATTACGAATAATCAATGGTTTTTTCTGCCAATAATCACGCAGGAAAATTTCAGGGGTAATGCCCTCAGGCAGACAATATTGGTTGGAAAGTGCGGTCATTTTTTACTCCTTTTCCTGTTTTTCTTGTTGGGCTTTTTCTTGTGCAGCTTTGGCTTGTTCTGCTGCACGTTTACGACGAATTTCTTTAGGATCCGCTAACAATGGACGGTAAATTTCAATACGCTCACCATCTTTTAATTGATCCGTTAATTTGGCTGGACGGGAATAAATCCCCACTTTATTCTCACGCAAATCGATCTCAGTAAACTGTTGCAAAATGCCTGATTGTAAAATAGCTGTTTGGATCATCGTGCCTTCATCCACTTTGAAGGATTTCAAATAATAACGATCCGGTAAGGCATAGGCGATTTCAATATTAATTTGGTTCATGTCTTATTCTGTCTTAATGAGTTTTCCGTTATTATAGCGGAAAAGTTCGGTCAATATTAACGATAAAATCAGGAGTTCATCATGAATTGGGTATTTTTTGCCATTGGTTCAGCCTTTTTCGCTGGACTTACCGCTATTTTAGGCAAATTAGGGGTTGAAGGCATTAACAGCAATCTCGCGACCTTTATCCGTACGATTGTGGTTTTACTAGTCACGGCTGGCATCATTAGTGCCCGCAATGAATGGCAACTGCCACAACATATCGCAGCAAAACCACTCACCTTTTTAATTCTTTCTGGTATTGCTACGGGCCTATCTTGGCTTTGTTATTATCGTGCGTTGCAAATGGCGCCCGCCTCTTGGGTTGCGCCCATTGATAAACTCAGTGTCGTGATTGCCATTATTTTAGGCGTGGTATTGTTAGGCGAACCTTTAAGTATGAAATTAGTTATGGGAAGTCTATTAATTCTCTCAGGCGTTTTAGTCTTAGCCTTATAGATTGAGAAATTAGCCCTTTTTCGCTACAATACGCCACTATTTTTATTCAAGCGGAAAACTATGTCTGAAATTAAACTCATCGTGGGGCTGGGAAACCCTGGCGATAAATATGCGGAAACCCGCCACAATGCAGGTGAATGGCTGATTGAGCGTTTAGCTCGTCGCTTTAATGTTTCGCTTAATGCAGAAAATAAATTCTTCGGTTACGTAGGAAAAACACTAATTAATGGCAAAGAAATCCGTTTTTTAGTGCCAACGACGTTTATGAATTTAAGCGGAAAAGCCGTAGGGGCACTTGCTAATTTTTATCGCATCAAACCAGAAGAAATTTTAGTGCTACACGATGAATTAGATTTACCGCCGGGCACCGTGAAATTAAAACAAGGTGGCGGACATGGCGGACACAATGGTTTAAAAGATATCGTAGCTCAGCTTGGTAACAGCAACAATTTCTATCGTTTACGCATTGGTATTGGTCATCCTGGACACCGTGATTTAGTTTCAGGTTTTGTGCTTAACAAACCCGCGCCTGCAGAAAGAGAAGCGCTCGATAAAGCGTTAGACGAAGCCACCGATTGCATTGAATTGCTTTTCAAAGAAGGCATGGTGAAAGCTACCAATCGATTAAACAGTTTTAAAATTTAACTCAAAAGTGCGGTGAAAAAATACCATAAATTTTAACCGCACTTACGCTCACAATAAGGAAAACATCATGGGATTTAAATGTGGTATCGTTGGTTTGCCAAACGTCGGCAAATCTACCCTTTTTAATGCATTAACCAAAGCCGGTATCGAAGCGGCAAACTATCCGTTCTGTACCATCGAACCAAATACTGGCGTGGTACCAATGCCAGATCCGCGTTTAGATGCGTTAGCGGAAATTGTTAAACCTGAACGAGTATTACCCACCACCATGGAGTTTGTGGATATCGCAGGTTTGGTTGCGGGTGCAAGTAAAGGTGAAGGCTTAGGGAATAAATTCTTAGCTAACATCCGTGAAACTGATGCGATTGGTCATGTTGTTCGTTGCTTTGAAAATGATGACATCGTGCACGTTGCGGGTAAAATCGACCCATTAAGCGATATCGAAACCATCAATACCGAATTAGCCCTTGCTGACTTAGACAGCTGCGAACGTGCAATCCAACGTTTACAAAAACGTGCTAAAGGTGGCGATAAAGATGCAAAATTTGAGCTATCTGTGATGGAAAAAATCCTTCCTGTACTTTCTGAAGCAGGCATGATTCGTTCTGTTGCGTTAGATAAAGATGAGTTATTAGCAATTAAAAGCTATAACTTCCTTACATTAAAACCAACCATGTACATCGCGAACGTGAATGAAGACGGTTTTGAAAATAACCCGTATTTAGACAAAGTACGTGAGTTTGCAGAAAAAGAAGGATCTGTTGTGGTGCCTGTGTGTGCGGCGATTGAAGCGGAGATTGCTGAACTTGATGACGATGAAAAAATCGAATTCTTGCAAGATCTTGGCATTGAGGAACCTGGCTTAAACCGTGTAATTCGTGCAGGTTATGCCTTATTAAATCTTCAAACCTACTTCACTGCGGGTGTGAAAGAAGTGCGCGCATGGACGGTTTCTGTTGGTGCAACCGCCCCTAAAGCAGCGGCTGTAATCCACACAGACTTTGAAAAAGGCTTCATCCGTGCAGAAGTGATTGCTTACGATGACTTCATCCAATTCAAAGGTGAAAACGGAGCAAAAGAAGCGGGTAAATGGCGCTTAGAAGGTAAAGACTACATCGTCCAAGATGGTGATGTTATGCACTTCCGCTTTAACGTATAAAAACACTTCAGACCGCATAACTATGCGGTCTTTTTGTATTTATAAAAGGAAAAAACAATGTCGGATAAATTAAATCAACTCATCGAATTGTTAAAACTAGAAAAAATTGATGATCTTATCTTTCGCGGAGCCTGTGAAGACTTAGGTTTTCGCCAAGTGTTTGGTGGTCAAGTCGTAGCGCAATCTCTTTCTGCCGCGATGCAAGTTGCCCCGCCTGAGCGCGTACTCCACTCTTGCCATGCTTACTTTTTGGCACCTGGCGACAGTCAATACCCGATTATTTATGACGTGGAAACTTTACGTGAAGGGCGCAATTTTTCTGCATTACGCGTAAAAGCTATTCAGCATAAAAATGTGATTTGTCATGTCACTGCTTCATTTCAAGTACCCGAAGAAGGCTTTGACCATCAATCAGCCATGCCACAAGTGCCGGGGCCAGAACAATGTATTGATGAGCACGAAATCATGTTAAAAGTGGCGCAGACTTTGCCTGAAAGCTTGAGTGAAAAATTTGCCCAAGAACGACCATTTCAGATTCATAGCCGATATTTGAACAATCCATTTGATGGTCGAAAACTGCCACCAGAACAATATGCTTGGTTTAAAACCAACGGAGAAGCTCCATTAGATTTGCAGACTCAACAATGTCTCTTGGCCTATTTCTCTGATTTTCACTGTATTTTGACCGCACTTCACCCGCATGGGAAAGGCTTTTTACAGAAAGGGATGAAAGTGGCCACGATCGACCACAGTATTTGGTTCCACCGCCCTTTCAATTTAAATAATTGGCACTTACATGCCATTGAAAGTAATAATGCTTTTGCGGGTCGTGGTTTAGCGAGAGGACAAATTTTTGCTGCAGATGGCACATTAATTGCCACCACACAGCAGGAAGGTTTAATTCGTTATCAAGAATAACCGCACTTTAAAACAAGGTGCAGACTAGCCTTCGTAACCGATATCTTCGAAAGTTGGGTTTTCTGCGCCTTGTTTCGCTAATTCATCACAAATTTCATTTTCACGGTGGCCAGAATGGCCTTTCACCCACTGCCAATTAATGTTATGGGTTTGAATCGCCTGATCTAACGCAATCCATAAATCCTGATTTTTTACCGCTTTGCCCGTGCTCGCTTTCCAATTGTTTTTCTTCCAATTGTAAATCCATTGTGTGATGCCATTTTTCATATATTGGCTATCGCTATAAAGCGTCACATGGCAAGGCTCTTTTAAGCTATTTAAAGCCTCAATCACTGCTCGTAATTCCATGCGATTATTGGTGGTTTTGAAATACCCTTTTGAAATATGTTTTTCATGCTGTTTATAGCGCAGGACAATCCCTATGCCACCGGCTCCCGGGTTGCCGAGGCAAGATCCATCCGTAAAAATTTCAATCTGTTTTTGCATAACTAATTCGAGCTTGTGTAAAATAGGCAGTATTTTAAAGGAAACAGATAGGTAGAACAATGATAAATCCGGATCGCCAGATTGTACTGGATACTGAAACCACCGGTATGAACCAAATTGGTGCGCATTACGAAGGACATTGCATTATTGAAATCGGTGCCGTGGAAATGATCAACCGTAAATATACGGGCAATAATTTTCACATTTATATTAAGCCGGATCGTTTGGTTGATCCCGATGCCATTAAAGTTCACGGTATTACGGATGAAATGCTGGCGGATAAACCGGATTTCAAAACGATTGCACAAGACTTTATTGAATACATTCGTGGAGCCGAACTGCTGATTCACAACGCCCCCTTCGACGTGGGCTTTATGGACTATGAATTCCGTAAACTTGGGTTAGATATCAAAACAACCGACATTTGCCTCGTCACCGATACGTTGCAAATGGCACGCCAAATGTACCCGGGAAAACGTAATAGCTTAGATGCTTTGTGTGATCGTTTAGGCATTGATAACAGCAAACGAACACTCCACGGCGCGTTACTGGATGCGGAGATTTTAGCTGACGTTTATTTATCCATGACGGGCGGGCAAACCAGTCTATTTGACGAAGATCATGCGGATAGTTCAATTATCCAAGCTAGCGCCAATATGCAAGATCTTCAAAGTGCGGTCAATTTTTCGCAGAATTTAAAAGTGTTACAACCCACTGATGACGAACTCCAAGCTCATTTAGATTTCCTTAAATTGGTCAATAAAAAGAGTGATGGCAAATGTTTTTGGTCTATTCGTACGGGTGAGGAAACCTCACATTAATCGGTTATCTATTAATCAGATAAACATAAAAAAGAAAAAAAAGATTGACGGTTTTAACGTTCATCATTATTATACCCAGCACTTAGCGGAGTGGTAGTTCAGCTGGTTAGAATACCTGCCTGTCACGCAGGGGGTCGCGGGTTCGAGTCCCGTCCATTCCGCCAATTTAAAACTTGTCTTAATATACTCACGGAGTGGTAGTTCAGCTGGTTAGAATACCTGCCTGTCACGCAGGGGGTCGCGGGTTCGAGTCCCGTCCATTCCGCCAATTAAGCCGAGATAATGAAGCACCTGAAGGTGCTTTTTTTATGCCCAAATTTTACCTGCCAGCCAACATTCGCTATAATTAACCAAATTTACACTTTACAGAGATATTTTTATGACAACTCCTGTCGTTGCCTTAGTGGGTCGCCCAAACGTTGGTAAATCCACCCTATTCAATCGTTTAACTCGTACTCGCGATGCGCTTGTCGCTGACTTCCCCGGTTTAACCCGAGATCGTAAATACGGTCATGCCAATATTTCTGGCTATGATTTCATTGTGATCGATACCGGCGGTATTGATGGCACAGAAGAAGGCGTTGAAGAAAAAATGGCGGAACAATCCTTATTAGCCATTGAAGAGGCCGATGTCGTGCTTTTCTTAGTGGATGCTCGTGCAGGTTTAACGGCTGCAGACATTGGCATTGCCAACTACTTACGCCAACGTACGAATAAAACAACCGTCGTGGTGGCAAACAAAACTGATGGTATTGATGCAGATTCACACTGTGCAGAATTCTATCAATTAGGCTTAGGTGAAATTGAACAAATTGCCGCATCACAAGGCCGTGGTGTGACCCAGTTGATGGAGCAAGTACTTGCCCCTTTAGCGGAAAAATTACAAGAAAACGAAGCAGAAAATGACCGCACTTCTGATGAAGAAGAAAAAGATGAATGGGATCATGAATTTGACTTTGATTCAGAGGAAGATACGTCATTAATTGATGATGCATTGGACGAAGAGCTTGAAGAAGAACAAGATAAAAATATCAAAATTGCGATTGTAGGCCGTCCAAACGTCGGTAAATCGACATTAACCAATCGTATTTTAGGTGAAGATCGCGTGGTGGTTTACGACATGCCAGGCACAACACGCGACAGTATCTACATTCCGATGGAACGCGATGGGCAACAATACACCTTGATTGATACAGCGGGTGTGCGTAAACGTGGAAAAGTGCATTTAGCCGTTGAGAAATTCTCTGTCATCAAAACATTACAAGCGATTCAAGATGCAAACGTGGTATTACTCACCATTGATGCACGTGAAAACATTTCAGACCAAGATCTCTCTCTACTTGGCTTTATCTTAAATACGGGTCGCTCACTGGTGATCGTCGTGAATAAATGGGACGGCTTAGATCAAGATGTGAAAGATCGCGTCAAATCCGAATTAGATCGCCGTCTTGATTTCATCGACTTTGCCCGAGTGCATTTTATTTCTGCTTTACACGGCAGTGGCGTGGGTAATCTTTTTGATTCGATTAAAGAAGCTTATGCTTGTGCGACACAAAAAATGACGACGTCTCTTCTCACCCGCATTTTACAAATGGCAACGGATGAGCATCAACCACCAATGATTGGCGGACGTCGTATTAAATTAAAATACGCTCACCCAGGCGGCTATAATCCACCAATTATCGTGGTACATGGTAACCAAATGGATAAATTACCGGATTCATACAAACGTTATTTATCTAATTATTATCGTAAGAGTTTGAAAATTATTGGTTCGCCAATTCGCTTGCTATTCCAAGAAGGTTCAAACCCATTCGCGGGTAGAAAAAATAAACTCACACCAAACCAATTACGTAAACGTAAACGCTTGATGAAGTTTATCAAAAAAGCGAAACGCTAATCTTAACAAACAAAGAGCGGTCAAAAATCACTGTGAATTTTGACCGCTCTTTTTATTGAAAAATAAATTATTCGTCTATAACCACTTTGCCAATATAGCCTAGATTACGATAACGTTGAGCGTAATCAATACCATAGCCGACAACAAATTCATCCGGAATAGAAAAACCAATCCATTCAACCGGTACTTCCACTTCTCGGCGAGAAGGTTTATCTAACAAGGTACAAATCGCCAAGCTTGCAGGATCGCGTAAATTTAAAATACCACGCACTTTTTCAAGGGTGTAACCCGTATCAATAATGTCCTCAACAATTAGCACGTGTTCATTACGAATATCCCCTTCAAGATCTTTCGTAATTTTCACATCGTGATTACTTGTCATTCCGCTACCATAGCTTGAAGTGGTCATAAACTCGACTTCTACCGGCAATTTTAATTCACGCACCAGATCGGCCATGAACATAAATGAACCACGTAAAAGCCCGACAACAATCAGTTTATCAATGGCTTTTTGTTGATAAAAATGCGTAATTTCCGCGCCAAGTTCAGCTATGCGACTACGGACATCCGCTTCTGAAATCATAATATCGACGTGGTGTTTTTTCATGGCCTTTCCTTTTTGATTTAATCGTTTGCGTATTCTACAATAAAAAAGGCTGAAGTTTAAACCTTCAGCCTTTTTAACCCTAACGAATTTACTTTCTACTCTACCTGTTGAAGCAACCTGCAATCGCTACGAAACAGATGTGTGTATAGTAGCAGAAAGAAATCATCTGTCAATAATAATTATTATCATTTTTAAAATTTATTAATTTCCTGAAATTTTCATCTTATCTAACAAGATTGAACCGGTTTGAATATTGGATCGATGTTCAATATCATCTGCTACTGCCACAATATTTTTCAACATATCCTGTAATTGACCGGCAATGGTAATTTCAGCAACTGGATATTGGATTTCACCATTTTCCACCCAGAACCCTGCTGCACCACGGGAATAATCCCCCGTCACAATATTTACGCCTTGCCCCATGACATCGGTAACCAATAAACCAGTGCCCATCTGACGTAAAAGTGCGGTCAATCCCCCCGTTAAATTTGGTTTTACAAGCCAGTTATGAATACCGCCTGCATGACCGGTACTTTGCATGCCCATTTTTCTACCGCTGTAACTGGTGAGCAAATAGGTTTGCAATACGCCATCTTGAATAATTTCAAGATCTTGTGTTCGCACTCCTTCGCTGTCAAAAGGCGTGGAGGCTAAACGTTTTAACAAATGTGGACGCTCACTAATTTGGAACCAATCTGGCAATACTTGTTTTCCAAGATGATCGAGCAAGAAACTGGATTTGCGATATAAGCTGCCGCCACTAATCGCCCCCGTTAAATGAGAAATTAATCCTGTGGCCACATCATTTAAGAAAATCACGGGCACTTCACGTGTCGTTAATTTTTGTGGATTTAGACGCGCAATCACTTTTTTCGCACAATTTTGCCCTACCCAATCAGCGGAGGAAAGGGCATCAAACTCACGTGAAACCGTATATTCGTAGTCATTTTCAAGTTGATCTAGCTCGCCACCAATCACTGAACAAGATAAAGAATAACGACTAGATAAGTAACTTTGTAGCATGCCGTGTGTATTGCCATAAACACGCACACCAGTATGTGAATTAAAACTTGCACCGTTACTATTCACGATTTTAGCATCGTATTCCAACGCTGATTGTTCAGCCTCTAAAGCTAATTTTGTAGCCTGTTCAACATCAATACTTGCCCCATGATAAAGTTCTAAATCGGGGGCTTCAAAAGCCATTAGTTCTTTATCTGCTAGACCTGTGCAATCATCTGGCGAAGTATATTTTGCAATAGCGAGCGCGGCTTCAACGGTGTTTTTAATCGCTTCTTCGCTTAAATCTGAGGTAGAGGCATTACCTTTTTGTTGGCCTAAATAAACAGAAATACCTAATGCCCCATCGTTAGTAAATTCAACATTTTCAATCTCTTGCAGACGGGTTGAAACCGATAAACCACTCACTTTTGTCACGCCAACTTCAGCGGTGGCGCCCGCTTTCTGGGCGGTTTCAATCGCAAAACTAACTGCATCACGCAATGTTTGCTCTTGAGATTTTAAAAGTGCGGTTAAATTTTCTGCTGTTTTCATGGTAATAATCCTATTAAAAATTTGCGCCATTTTATCTTATTTTGAAAGTTTATGCTAAAATGCACCAAATTTTTCATAAGGTAACAGAATGGCAAAACGTAAGAAAAAAGAAGCCTTTGATTGGGAAGATGAAGACCAAGAAGAAATTATTTGGGTAAGCAAAAGTGAAATCAAACGCGACGCTGAGGATTTAAAACAGCTCGGCGAGAAATTGGTGAACTTAACCAAAGCAAATCTGACTAAGGTTCCACTAGACGATAGCTTGAAAGATGCCATTGAATTAGCGCAACGCTTACAAAAAGAGGCTCGTCGTCGCCAATTGCAATATATCGGTAAGCTCTTACGCTCAATTGATGCAGAGCCTATTCGTGAAGCTTTAGAAAAAATTGAAAACAAACATAATCAGCAACAAGCTATGCTGCATAAGTTGGAAATCTTACGTGATGAATTAGTTGCGAAAGGTGATGCGGCTCTGACTGATTTGTTAAATGAACATCCTTCTGCAGATCGTCAACACTTACGTAATTTGATTCGTGCAGCACAGAAAGAGAAGGAACAAAATAAGCCATCAAAAGCTTATAGAGAGATTTATCAGATCTTAAAAACACTTATTTTAGAAGACTAAAATACCGCTATTTTTGACCGCACTTTGTGTCAAAAAAGTGCTATGATTGGCTACCCTTTTTATAAGGAAAAAACGTTATTTATGAATATTCGTTGGAATATTATTTTAGGTGTCATCGCTCTTGCTTTATTGGGCTGGTATTATTCGCTTAATCAAGATCATAGCGATTTACAAAGCCTCATTAAAAAGCCTGATAGCCCGGAATACGTCGGTAATAAAATGGAAACCACTGTATTCTCACCTGAAGGTAAAAAACAGTATCTCGCGATTTCCGACAAAGTGGAATATTACACACAAGACGGTCATACGGATTTTATTTCGCCGTTAGTCTATCTTTTTGATGTCTCTTTGGACAATAAAGATAAAGAAGCGAAAACCGATAAAATTCAATTAGAAAAACAAAATTGGAAGCTTAGCGCGAAAAAGGCAAAATTAACGAAAGATCAAATGCTCTATCTTGAAGGTGGTGTGGTTGCCGAGAGCCTTGATCCTTTATCTCGCCTACAACGTGTTGAGACTGAAGCCGCAGTAATTAATTTAAAAACACAAGACATTACTTCCGATACGCAAGTAAAAATTAACGGATTAAACTTTAACTCTAGCGGATTGAAGCTCGTCGGAAATTTACGTCAGCAAGTTGCAACTCTAAAGGAACAGGTAAAAACATATTATGAAATCAACAAACAATAAAATTCTGCTTTTAACGGCATTAATGATGACTTCTTTGTCTGCTTTTGCGTTAAAAGACGATACCAATAAACCGATTAATATTGTCTCAGATAATCAATCTTTAGATATGGAAAACAGCGTCGTAACCTTTACGGATAACGTTGTAATTACGCAAGGTTCCATTTTGATTAAAGCCAATAAAGTAGTCATTACTCGCCCACCAGAAAATTCAGGTAAAAAAGAAACTGTTGAAGCATTTGGTAGCCCTGTTACCTTCCACCAACAACTTGATGATGGTAAACCTGTTGACGGTAGAGCGAATAAAGTTCACTACGATTTAGGCACTGAATTCTTAACATTGACCGGTAATGCTGAATTAAAACAATTAGATAGCAAAATTAACGGTGAACGCATCACTTATGATGTGAAAAAACAACAGTTAAAAGCCAATGGTAATGGAAAATCACGTGTGCAAACCGTCTTAATTCCGACCCAATTACAACAAAAAGGTAAAAAATAACCGATGTCTGTATTACAAGCTGAATTTCTCGCAAAAAGCTATAAGAGCCGAAAAGTGGTTTCTGATGTGAGTTTAACCGTAAACTCCAATGAAATTGTTGGCCTACTTGGTCCAAATGGTGCAGGTAAAACCACTACTTTCTACATGGTCGTCGGTTTAGTGCGTCATGATCAGGGAAAAATCACCATTGATGGCGATGATATTAGCGTATTACCTATGCATGAACGTGCTCGTCGAGGAATTGGCTATTTACCACAAGAAGCCTCTATTTTCCGTCGTTTAACGGTGTATGAAAATCTTATGGCGGTATTAGAAATTCGCAAAGATCTCACTGCTGAGCAACGCCGAGAGAGAGCGGATGAGTTAATTGATGAGTTCAATATTGGCCATATTCGTGATAGCCTGGGACAATCACTTTCTGGTGGTGAACGTCGTCGTGTGGAAATTGCACGCGCATTAGCGGCAAATCCAAAATTTATTTTATTAGATGAACCTTTTGCAGGTGTAGACCCAATTTCGGTGACGGATATTAAGAAAATCATCACAGATCTCCGCAATCGTGGCTTAGGCGTGTTAATTACCGACCATAACGTACGCGAAACCCTTGATGTTTGTGAACGTGCTTACATTGTTGGTGAGGGGAAAATTATCGCGACCGGTACACCGGAAGAAGTCATGAATGATGAGCACGTTAAACGTGTCTATTTAGGCGAACAATTTAAACTATAACCTATGAAATTTACGACATTGCTCTCCCCTGATGATATTCGTCAGGGGGTTGCTTTTTCTAGCAAGAAACGATTATTTGAATCTATTGCCGCTTTCGTTGTGGAAAAACTTCACTGCGAAAATGGTGAACAGGCTTGTTTTGAATGTTTATTTGAACGAGAAAAATTAGGTAATTCAGGATTAGGGAATGGTGTCGCTATGCCTAAAGCCAAATTACCTGCTACTGTGTCAGATAAGATCCTAACGGTATTTATGCAATTAGAAATGCCTGTCGAATATGATGCCGCCGATAATAAACCGGTAGATATCGTTTTTGCTGTGCTCGTACCCGAAAATCACTGCCAGGAATATATTCCTGTTCTGGCAGAACTCAATGAAAAATTAACTGATAAAAACTTAATTAAACAACTTCGTTCAGCACAAAGTGCGGATGAAATTTGGCAAATTTTTGAATGTGCCGATCATTCAGAGGAATCTGAAGACGACACAAATTTAGATAATATTGAACCTCAAGAGGTATAACCTAACCAACTAACCATAAGGAATCACGCAGATGGAAATTATTATTATCAGCGGTCGCTCCGGCGCGGGGAAATCTGTCGCATTACGAGCTTTGGAAGATATAGGCTATTATTGCGTGGATAATCTCCCTCTCGATTTACTTCCTCAACTCACCAATATTCTCGCCAAAACTCAAACGGCTGTTGCCATCAGCCTCGATATTCGAAATCTTCCCCATTCAAGTGCTGATTTAGACAAGATTCTGACAGATATTCAAGCCACTTATTCCGTCAAAATCATCTTTCTAGATAGCGATCGCAGTACACTTATTCGCCGTTACAGCGATTCACGTCGTCTTCATCCACTTTCAGCACAAGATCTCCCACTTGAATCAGCGATTGATCTAGAATATCAACAGCTTGAGCCTTTAATTCAACATGCTAATTTTATTATTGATACCGCACCACTTTCTACTCATTCATTATCTGAACGGTTAAGAGAAGTTTTACGCGGTAATACAGACAAAGAACTTAAAATCGTGGTTGAGTCATTCGGCTTTAAATATGGTATTCCGCTTGATGCAGATTATGTCTTTGATGTACGTTTTCTACCTAATCCGCACTGGAACCCGGAACTTCGTCCAATGACGGGGCTTGATGAACCTGTTGCACAATTTTTACTTGCACATGATGAAGTGAATAATTTTATCTACCAAACGCGTAATTACATCGAAACATGGTTACCGATGTTAGAGCAAAATAACCGAAGCTATCTCACCATAGCCATCGGTTGTACAGGAGGTAAACATCGTTCTGTTTATATTGCTCAACAAATTGGTGAATATTTCCAAGCCAAAGGCAAGAATGTGAAAATTCAACATAAATCTTTGGAAAAGAATAAAAAGAATTAATCAGACCATAAAAAAACGCAGCGACTTGCTGCGTTTTTTGTTAAACCACATATTGCTCAAAAATCTCTGGTAAATGCGTAATTAACGTTTCTTTTCCTGCCACATTTTCATTCTGCCAAACCTGCAATAGTACATCTGGTGTAAATAATCGTGATGCTTGTTCTGCTAAAGGTAAATAGCTAATATGCCAAGGTTCTCGACCAACTTTTTTACCTTCAGGTTGGCTGATAAATGGCAAAGCAAAATCAAAGTGCGGTAGATTTTCAGTGAGAAATTCACTTAATTCAAAGAAATAGCCACCGCTTTCATATTCCCAAGGTTCAAGTTGTAATGATTGACCTTGAGGCAAAAGATCAGGATCAAAAATATCGATTTCTGTTCCCCAATGATGACGACTTCCACCTGGTAGTGCTGACCAGCGTAAAATGGCTTGTGCCTTTTGCCAATCATCTAATGACGATAAATCTAATGGATTTCCTTCATCATCATGAACTTTGCGTTCACCGTTAAATTTACCGTTCCAAATGAGTTGTTGACGTTCAAAATCACGAAAGCTACTCGCGGGTTGCAAATTAAAGCCATTTTGGGTCGCACTTTGCTGCAATCCTTGAAACGCTTTCATTGCCTCTGCTTGCAAAAAATGATTCGAAGAATGAGGTGTAGGCAAATTGATCAAATGTTCACGAGATTTGCCAGTTAACATTTCAGGCGTTAATTTCATCTTACTTGTCCAATAAATTCACTAACATTTGATGATAAATCTGACCGCACTTGGCTAGATCATCTACACTCACACATTCATTCACTTTATGAATCGTCGCATTAAGTGGCCCAAATTCCACCACTTCAGCCCCCATTAAAGCAATAAAACGCCCATCAGAGGTGCCACCGCCTGTTTCTGCTTGTGGTGTAATACCGGTTGTTTGCTCAATTGCCGTCGTTAACGCATCTAATAATTTACCTGGTTTAGTTAAAAATGGTTTACCCGATAAATTCCAATCAATACGGTATTTCAAGTCATGCTTTTCGAGCATTTCTGCCACTTTCTGCTTAATGCTCTCGTCTGTAACTTCCGTACAATAACGTAAATTGAATTGCACATAAAGCTCACCAGGAATGACATTATTACTCCCTGTGCCTGCATGAATATTCGCAATTTGCAAACTGGTCGGCGGGAAAAATTCGTTGCCATTATCCCATTGATAGGCGGTTAATTCCTGCAAGAAAGGCGCCGCTTTGTGAATTGGATTTTCCGCTAAATGGGGATAAGCTACATGACCTTGAATACCTTGAATATAGAGGTTACCTGTAATCGAACCTCGACGACCATTTTTGACTACATCGCCTAATATTTTCGAACTAGACGGCTCACCTACCATACAATAAGTAATTTTCTCACCGCGCGCCATTAAGGTTTCAACAACACGCACGGTGCCATCTTTCGCGGCAGCCTCTTCGTCAGAAGTAATCAACAAAGCAATCGTACCCTTATGATTCGGATTGGCTTTCACATATTCTTCCGCCGCCACAATCATTGCTGCTAATGAGCCTTTCATATCTGCCGCACCACGACCATAAAGCACATCATCTACAATTTCGGCAGAAAACGGCGGATAAGTCCATTGCATTTCATCGCCCGTTGGCACCACATCGGTATGCCCTGCAAAGGCGATAACGGGCTCGCCACTACCATGCTTCGCCCATAAATTTAACGTATCGTTGAAAGGCATCCATTCAATTTGAAAGCCGAGTTTTTCCAAACGCTCAGCAATCATTTGCTGGCAGCCCTCATCATTTGGGCTAATAGAGGGGCGACGAATGAGGTCTTGTGCTAAAGAAATCACTTTTTCTTTCATAAAAACTCCTAAGAAATACTGTTCTTTTAAGCAAATGCTGCAATATATTCTTTTTCGTCGAAGCCAATCAATGCCTTACCATCTTGCAAAATAATCGGGCGTTTGATTAACGTTGGATTTTCAGCTAATACGGAAAGTGCGGTAGATTTCGAGAGTGTATTTTTCACATTTTCATCAAGATTACGCCAAGTCGTACTACGTTTATTGACTAAATTTTCCCAACCAAATTGGGCTTCTGCTTGTTGTAAGAATTGAGTATCTAATCCATCTACACGGTAATCATGCAATTTATGTTCAATATTATGTTCAGCTAGCCACTTCAATGCTTTTTTCACCGTATCGCAGTTTTTAATGCCATAAACGATAATCATATTCTCACCTCTAAAAATAAAAAATCCTCGATTTCATTTAGAACGAGGATTTTAACTGCTACATGAATTAATCACAAATAGATTAACCTATACAAACTTATACATCCAAAAGAAAAAGTGCGGTGAAAATCAACCGCACTTTTCAAAAGGGAAATTAGAATTCGTAACCTACGCCCACTTTAGCGCCATAGTTATTCACTTTAGTATCGTCAAAGCTACCTAAACGGTTATATTCTAAACCACCGTTTGCATACACTTTGTCTGCTAATTTATATTTAGCACCCGCAACTACACCATAACCCACTTTGGTTTCAGAAGAACTTTTATAGCGTTGTTCTGCACGGTCTTCAAATTTGAAACGGTTAGCCGCAAGACGAGCACCAACATAAGGTTCAATTTGAGAGTTGGTATCGAAGTCATAGAATACTGTCGCACCTAAACCTTGAACCTGAGTACCTTGGAATTTACCGTGATGAGTATAATCACCTGCTACACGCACATTACCTAATTTGTAACCCACTGCAACACGAGGTTCAATTTTAGTTTTGCTTGAACCACCATTGCTTAATTTAGTTCTTGAAAGGCCAAGATCACCTTCCGCATATAAACCTGCATTTGCAGTTGAAGCAACCGCTAATGCACCGACAACGATAGCTAATAATGATTTTTTCATTGGATAACCCCTGTTATTTGATTGAAAACACTAGAAATATACCACACTGCTTATGAATTTTCACTATGAAAAACCAATTTTCCCTGACATTTTCGACATAAATAGGCAATTTTATCTCGTTGAATACGATTATGCCGACGAATAGTTAAGTAATGGGTCTGACATTCACATTGATAAGCAAACATTTTGCCTTGCACATTCTCTACATCAAATTGATGACAAGTATCAGCTGGAAGATTAAATAACTGAGTCATCACCGCTTGCCATTCCTGTCCATGCGGTTTCACTCGACCAAATACTTGATACACAATAAGATGGGCTAATTCATGGGGAACAACCTGACGAATAAATTCATCTGAGTTCTCAAGTAGCAAAGTGCGGTTAAATTTAATCTCATTTTTCTGCAAGTATGCGACGCCTGCCTTTACACCTCGCAAGTCATAACTGATTGTCGGGACTGGAAACTTCCTTTGAAAGTGATTTTCAGCGAGTTGTAATGTTTCTGCAAGCTTGCGTTGCACCTGCATTTTTAAATGCCGAAACTGAGTTTGAGATGACATCATCATACTAAGTAAACAAAAACCGCTAAATTAGCGGTTTTTATCATATACACTTAATTTACTTATTTAAGACCTGCTGCTGCACGTAATTCTTCAGCGCGATCTACTTTTTCCCATGGGAACTGTTCACGACCGAAGTGTCCATACGCAGCAGTTTGGCGATAAATTGGTTGAATTAAATTTAACATTTTAATTAAACCATAAGGACGCAAATCAAAGAATTCACGCACTAACTTAACTAATACTTCGTTTGATACTTTTCCTGTACCAAAGGTTTCTACCATGATAGAAGTTGGCTCTGCCACACCAATTGCATAAGAAAGTTGAATTTCACAACGATCTGCAAGGCCTGCCGCAACGATATTTTTTGCCACATAACGTGCTGCATAAGCCGCTGAACGGTCTACTTTTGATGGATCTTTACCAGAAAATGCACCACCACCATGACGAGCTGCGCCACCATATGTATCGACAATGATTTTACGACCTGTTAAGCCACAATCGCCCATAGGCCCGCCAATCACAAAACGGCCGGTTGGGTTGATGAAATATTTTGTTTGTTGAGATAACCATTCACTTGGCAAAATTGGCTTGATGATTTCTTCCATCACACCTTCGTAAATTTCTTTTTGTGACACTTCTTCACTGTGTTGTGTAGAAAGGACGACTGCATCCACACCCACGATTTTGTTATCTTCGTATTTTAAAGTAACTTGGCTTTTCGCATCAGGGCGTAACCAGGCTAATTTGCCACTTTTACGCACTTCTGCTTGTTTTTCCATTAAACGATGCGCATAAGTGATTGCCGCAGGCATCAAGACTTCCGTTTCATTTGTCGCATAACCAAACATAATCCCTTGGTCACCCGCGCCTTGGTCTAATGGATTCTCACGATCTACACCTTGGTTAATATCAGATGATTGCTTACCAATCGCATTTAATACCGCACAAGAATTGCCATCAAAACCCATCTCTGAGTGCTTGTAACCAATATCACAAATGACCTGGCGAGTGAGATTTTCAATATCAACCCATGCTGATGTAGTAATTTCACCACCAACTAACGCCATCCCTGTTTTTACATAGGTTTCGCAAGCCACACGAGCTTTAGGATCTTGTTTTAAAATTTCATCAAGTACCGCATCAGAAATTTGATCGGCAATCTTATCTGGATGTCCTTCTGAAACAGATTCAGAAGTAAATAAATAGCTAGACATAAGTTCTCTTCTTTTGGATGTATTGACGTATAGACGTCTATAATACGCTTTTTTGACTAATAAGCAAGCATTCCTATCAAGTATTTTTGAAATGTGACAAGAAGAACCTAAGCTTTAACGACAGAATTCAGCTCATTAATGCATTAAATGGGCGACAAGCGCCCATTTATTTACCTGATTTTACTTCACTAAATCCAACATTTCTTGCGCATTCGCCAAAGCAAGCTCTGTAATTTTACTGCCACCCAGTAATCTTGCAAGAGCTGGAACTCTCTCTTCTTGAGAAAGTGCGGTCATTTTGGTTTCAGTTTTATCACCAACGGTAAATTTCTCTACATTAAATTGATGATGTCCATGACATGCGACTTGTGGTAAATGGGTCACACAAAGTACTTGGCATTTATCGCCTAATTGACGTAATAATTTACCCACTACACTCGCCGTTTTACCGCTAATGCCTACATCAACTTCATCAAAAATTAACGTCGGAATCGCCGATTGATCGGACGTTAAGACTTGGATCGCTAATGAAATACGAGAAAGCTCACCACCTGATGCCACTTTTGCTAGCGGTTGTGCTTGTTGTCCTAAATTACTGCGTAAAGTAAAGACGATATTATCTGCCCCATTTGCCGTCACTTTAGTTAAATCTGAATTCACTTCAATAAAAAACTCGGCATTCTCCATTGCAAGCCCTTTGATAGAATGTGTAACCTGCTGTGCTAATTTTCCTGCAGCTTGGCAACGACTTTCATGTAATTGTTTTGCCGTATGTTGCATTTTCTCAAAGGCAGCTTTTTCTTCTAGAATCAGGCGTTCTTCACTTTCTGAAAAATCTAAAAGTGCGGTCAATTCTGCTTTTAATTTTTGATGCCATTCCACCAACTCTTCAGGTTTCACATTGTGCTTGCGAGCGAGTTGTAAGGCTTGACCTAAACGTTGTTCAATCTCTTGTAACAACATCGGATCTTGCTCAATGTGAGAAGCAAGATGCTGCACTTCACTTGTCGCCTCTTGCACTTGAATAAGTGCATCATTCAACATTGTTTGGACGGAAACATAACGAGGATCTAATTCGTTTAATTCATCAATATACTGTGTCGCACGATAAAGCATAGAATCGATACTCACGGTCTCATTTTCACTGAGTAGCTGTAAGGCTGATTGTGATAACTGTGTTAGCTGCTCGCTATTTGATAGACGACGTTGATCCTCTTCTAATTCTAAATATTCATTTGGACGAAGCGCAAACTCATCCAACTCTTCTACTTGATATTGTAAAAGTTGTTTCTTCGCTTCATTTTCGGCAACTTTTTGTTGGAAGGTTTTAACTTGCGTTTGAAGATTTTTCCACGCGCGATAATCTTCTCGCATTTGTGCGAGCAAATCATGGTGATGTGCAAATGTATCCACCAACTGAAGTTGGTAGTCATTTTTCAATAATAATTGTGAAGCGTGCTGCCCATTAATATGAATAAGATATTGTCCTATTTCTTTTAATTGGGAAGCCGATACGGGCGTGCTATTGATAAAGGCTTTAGAACGCCCATCTGCATTAATGACACGACGTAGAATACAATCAGAGGGATTATCAGGATCTTGCAATTCTTGCTCTTGCAACCATTGATAAGCAGGGTTAGTTGGTTCAATAAAAAACGTAGCACAGATTTCAGCTCTTTCCTGCCCTTCTCGAACCATAGACGTTTCAATACGCTGCCCTAAGCATAACCCCAACGCATCAATAGCAATGGATTTCCCTGCGCCGGTTTCGCCCGTGATCACAGACATTCCTTTCGTCAATTCAATCTCTAATTGACGAACAATTGCAAAATTATTGATGGTAAGTTGGGTTAGCATAAAAAATCTCCTTAACTGTATATCCATATATTATAACTGATATAATATACAGTAAAGCGATTTTTAACTTTTTGGATTAGAAATTTTTAAGCCAGCCTAATTTCGTACTTAATACATTGTAATAATTATAATTTTTCAGGTGTAATAAGCGTAGCTTGTGCGGGCTTTTTTCAATATGAACGATATCATCAGGAGAAAAATCTAGCGCAATTTGACTATCACAGCCTAATTCCAACTGTGAAGTGTTATGTTCTGCAAAGCGAATTGAAATTTTACTATCGCCATCAATTACTAATGGTCGAGAAGAAAGCGTATGCGGAAACATCGGCACAAGAGCAATCGCATTTAAATTTGGCGTTAAAATCGGGCCACCAGCGGAAAGCGAATAAGCGGTTGAACCTGTGGGAGTGGAAACAATCAATCCGTCTGAACGTTGAGAAAAAGCGAATTTATCATTGATGTAAACATGGAAATCAATCATGTGCGCAATTTTAGCTGGGTGAATCACCGCCTCATTTACGGCATTGCTACTGGAGATAATTTCTCCGTTTCGTTCAATTTTAGCTTCCAATAAAAAACGCTCTTCTACAAAAAATTCACCATATTCTAAACACGCTTCTAGCTGTGCATAAGCATTTTTCGGGTCAATATCGGTCAAAAAGCCTAAGTTGCCTCGGTTAATACCAATCATTGGAATATTATATTTAGCCAAAATGCGAGCACGCCCTAGCATATTGCCATCACCACCGATTACAATCACGAGTTGAGCTTGCTCTCCAATTTCTTCAACCGTTGCTAACACCTCTTCCGGTAAACCGAATTTTTCACCCACCTCTTTTTCGACTAAAACTTGATATCCTCGCTCTTTCAGCCATTGATACAAGTTTTTATGCATTTGCAAATTAATATCGCGACGTGGTTTTCCCATCAAGGCGATGGTTTTAAATGATTTGACTAATTCATCCATAACTATGATTGCTCCCAAGTACAGACTTCCTGATTTTTGACCGCACTTGAATTTAAAATTTTAGCCATTATATTACATAGCAATTCAGTTTTGCTAAAATAGCACTAATTTTTGATAAATGGAGAAAAAGATGTCAGAACAAGCACAAAACTTAAATGAAAATGAAGAACTTGTTGAAGAAGTTCAGCAGGAAACCACCGCAACGGAAGATCCGTTAGAAGAAGCGATTGCCCGCGTACAAGAACTTGAAGAACAATTAAAAGCACAAGTAGAAGAAACCTCTAAAAAAGAGCAAGATTTATTGCTCCGTACGCGTGCAGAAATTGATAATATGCGTCGTCGTAGTGAACAAGACATCGAAAAAGCACATAAATTTGCGCTCGAAAAATTCTCAAAAGACATTTTAAATACCATTGATAACTTAGAGCGTGCGCTTGCCACACCAGCCAATAAGGAAGATGAAAATATCAAAGCCTTATTTGATGGCGTCGAGCTGACTTTAAAAGAGTTACTCTCAACAGTTTCTCGCTTTGGTGTCGAGCCTGTTGGTGCAGTAGGTGATACCTTTAATCCGGATCTTCACCAAGCTATCTCTATGCAACCAGCAGAAGGCTTTGCAACGAATCAAATCACCACCGTTTTACAAAAAGGTTATACATTAAATGGTCGAGTGATTCGCCCAGCCATGGTAATGGTTGCAGCTTAATTTCTTTTCTATGACTTAAAGAGCGGACGATTTTTCGTCCGTTTTTTTATTGCCAAAAATTTTGACATAGATCAAATTTATCAAAAAATAATTTGAGAATAATTCTCAATAAAAACACTCTTGCTTTCCAGATTTAACAAGGTTTCGACTCAATTTCAAGTATCAAAAAACACAAAATAACACTACATATTGTGTATTGATCTATTAAATAAAACTATATATAGTGCTTTCGTTTTTTTTAAAGTTATCCTATATAGGAGTCATAAAATGAATGCTTTCTTCGTGATTAAGCGTGATGGTTCACGAATTGGGTTTGACCTACAACGTATTACTAATGCAATCAGAAAAGCGGCAAGTGCGGTCAATATTGTTGATGAAATTTATATCCATGAGCTGAGTCAGCGAATTAATACCGAGATTTTTAGTCACTATCAGCATGAAATTGATATCAACCAGATTCAAAAAATCGTTGAAGATCACTTAATGACAAGCAAATATCCACAAATTGCACGTGCTTATATTGAATATCGTCACGATCGTGATCTTGCTCGTGAAAAACGCAGCCAATTAACCAAAGAAATTGAAGGGCTGATTGAGCAAAGCAACGTCGAATTGCTTAACGAAAATGCGAATAAAGATGCGAAAGTGATCCCGACCCAGCGGGATCTACTGGCAGGTATTGTGGCCAAACATTATGCTAAACGTCACATTCTGCCAAGAGATATTGTTGAAGCCCATGAAAAAGGCGAAATCCATTATCACGACTTAGACTACGCGCCATTTTTCCCGATGTTCAACTGCATGCTCGTTGATCTAAAAGGCATGCTCTCTCGTGGCTTTAAAATGGGTAATGCCGAAATTGAGCCGCCTAAATCTATTGGCACAGCAACAGCGGTTACTGCACAAATTATTGCTCAAGTAGCCAGCCATATTTATGGCGGTACAACCATTAATCGCATTGATGAAGTGCTTGCACCTTATGTCCAACTCAGTTTTGAAAAACATTTGAAAAATGCCGCCCAATGGCAAATTCCAGATGCTGAAGGTTATGCGAAAGCGCTAATCGAAAAAGAATGTTTTGATGCGTTTCAATCCCTTGAATATGAAGTTAACACGCTCCATACGTCCAATGGTCAAACGCCGTTTGTTACCTTTGGTTTTGGCTTAGGCACTAGTTGGCAAGAACGTTTAATTCAACAGTCGATTTTGAAAAACCGTATTCGTGGCTTGGGTAAAAATCACAAAACGCCAGTCTTCCCAAAACTGGTCTTTACAATTAAAAAAGGCGTGAACCAAAACGAACAAGATCCAAATTATGATATTAAAAAACTGGCATTAGAATGCGCATCAAAACGCATGTATCCGGATATTTTAAACTATGATCAAGTGGTTAAAGTCACTGGCTCATTCAAAGCTCCAATGGGTTGTCGTAGCTTCTTAGGTGCCTATGAAGAAAATGGTCATAAAGTGCATGATGGGCGCAATAATTTAGGCGTGGTAAGTTTGAATCTGCCTCGTATTGCTCTTGAAGCACAAGGAAACGAAGAAAAATTCTACCGCACTTTAGATGAACGCTTAGCCCTAGCCAAGAAAGCCTTGCTTACACGTATTGCTCGCTTAGAAAATACCAAAGCCCGTGTCGCGCCAATTCTTTATATGGAAGGTGCTTGCGGCGTTCGATTAAAAGCTGATGATAACGTTGCCGATATTTTCAAAAATGGCCGAGCATCAATTTCTTTAGGCTATATTGGCATTCACGAAACCATCAATGCACTGTATAAAAAAGGACATATTTTTGACGATGAACAACTACGCGAAAAAGGCATCGCAATTGTGCGTCGTTTAAGTGAAGCAGTCAAACAATGGCAGAAAGAAACCGGCTATGCATTTAGCCTTTATTCCACACCAAGTGAAAACTTGTGCGATCGCTTCTGTCGTTTAGATACCAAACAATTTGGTGTGATTGAAGGCGTTACCGATAAAGGCTACTACACTAATAGCTATCACTTAGATGTAGAGAAAAAAGTGAATCCATACGATAAATTAGACTTTGAAATGCCTTATCCTGAATTAGCAAGCGGGGGCTTCATTTGTTATGGCGAATATCCAAATATTCAACATAACCTAAAAGCACTCGAAGATGTGTGGGATTATAGCTACGATCGCGTGCCTTATTATGGCACTAATACGCCAATAGATGAATGTTACGAATGTGGCTTCACAGGAGAATTTAATTGCACAAGTAAAGGCTTTGTTTGTCCGAAATGTGGCAACCATGACAGTGCAAAAGTCTCTGTAACCCGACGAGTTTGCGGTTATCTCGGCAGTCCTGATGCTCGCCCATTCAATGCGGGTAAACAGGAAGAAGTAAAACGCCGTGTAAAACATCTATAATGGTCGTTTCGTTATTATGATAAAATAGCTCATCAGAAATGAGCTATTTTTATTTCAATAAATAAGGAAGAATCATGCCAACACTTAGTCAAATCACACAATCCATTATGCAAGACCCCGACAATCAATCTTTTACGTTACAAGGCATTGAACCGCTTTTTGCTGCACCAACGACAGCTCGCATTAACATTGTCGGACAAGCTCCCGGAATTAAAGCCCAAGA
The DNA here is from genome assembly GCA_963516375.1 of Parahaemophilus parainfluenzae. Classification (GTDB taxonomy): domain Bacteria; phylum Pseudomonadota; class Gammaproteobacteria; order Enterobacterales; family Pasteurellaceae; genus Haemophilus_D; species Haemophilus_D parainfluenzae_AG. The sequence continues at coordinate 29,612 of CAUQBI010000009.1, forward strand.
AAGTCGTTTATATTGGAATGATAAAAGCGGTGATCGCCTACGTGAATGGCTCGGTGTGGATCGCGATACCTTCTATCATTCTGGTTTATTTGCTGTCATCCCGATGGACTTTTATTACCCTGGAAAAGGCAAATCTGGTGATTTACCACCGCGCAAAGGCTTCGCAGAAAAATGGCATCCGCTAATTCTCGCTAATTTGCCTAATATTGAGCTGACGATTCTTATTGGACAATATGCACAAAAATACTATTTGCCAGAAAATAACCTTAATGTCACTGAGACTGTTCACCATTTCCGTGATTTTCTCCCTCAATTTCTTCCGCTCGTTCACCCTTCTCCACGCAACCAAATTTGGCTCAAGAAGAATCCGTGGTTTGAACAAGAAATAGTACCAACATTACAAAAACAAGTGAAAGCGATTTTATCCCGTTAAACAAATATTCCACGAATAAAGAGCGGTCAAAAATATCTGATTTTGACCGCTCTTTGCTTTAATACTAATCAATTTTTAGTACCTCCCTATTTTCTGATTAAACACACTTATGCTAAAATCGCCAACTTCTTAAAATATATAGAAAAAATATATAGGAAAAATATATGCAACAAACCCCTATTACGGACTCACAATCTAAAGCTTGGAATAAAAATGCACTGGTATTCCTTGCTGATGTGATTCTCTTTTTTGTTTTATTAAATGTCCTTCCTTTTGAACCTGCTGCCAATAAAGGCTTAGCATTATTGGCATTCGTGGCTATTTTATGGTTAACAGAAGCAGTAAACGTGACTATCACGGCGCTATTTGTTCCTATTTTGTCTGTGTTACTCGGGTTGGTAAATAGTCGAGAGGCGCTTGTTGCCTTTGCTGATCCTACCATTTTTTTATTCTTTGGTGGTTTTGCGATTGCTACCGCATTAAATGTGCAAAAGATCGACAAAATGATTTCTAATAAAATCATGCAATTAGCAAAAGGTCGTCTCTTTGTTGCGGTGCTTTACCTTTTCTTAGCAACCGCATTTTTATCTATGTGGATGAGTAATACAGCGACTGCAGCGATGATGATTCCGCTTTCAATGACCATTCTGAGTCAATTAGATCAAAAAGAAGAACATAATACTTATGTATTTGTGCTTTTAGGGATCGCTTATAGTGCGACCATCGGTGGAATGGGAACGCTTGTGGGAAGCCCACCTAATGCCATTGCCGCTTCACAGCTCCATTTAGACTTTGCTGACTGGTTAATGTATGGCACGCCAGTCATGTTAATTTTATTCCCGCTTATTATTGGTTGGTTATATCTTGTATTTAAACCTAAATTAGGCCTTCGTTTTGCTGCTGAATTTGAAAAAATTCACATGACCAAACAACGTGTTTTAACCTTGGTCATTTTTATCACCGTAGCGATTCTTTGGATTTTTGGTGGATACCTTAACCCTATTATTTCTCAATTATTAGGCTTACCAAAACCAATTGGTAGTTTTGACAGTATGGTTGCACTCTCCGCAGCAATTGTCATTTGTGTAACTGGGATCGCAAGTTGGAAACAAGTACAAGAAAATACAGAATGGGGCGTGCTGTTCCTCTTCGGTGGCGGTTTAACTTTAAGCTCGGTATTAACTCAGTCTGGTGCAAGTAAAATCATGGCAGATGGTATTGTCTTCATCATTGAAGGCGGTCACTACTATGTGATGGCATTAATTGTTGCAGCCTTTATTGTCTGCTTAACTGAGTTTACGTCAAACACTGCAAGTGCGGCCTTACTTGTCCCTATCTTTATTTCCATCGCACAAGCACTGAATATGCCACCGCTTGGTTTTGCAATGATTATCGGCCTAGGGGCATCTTGTGCCTTTATGATGCCGGTCGGTACGCCACCGAATGCGATTGTGTACTCGACAGGTTTTGTTAAACAATCCGAAATGATCCGCGTGGGTAAATTTATTGATTTAACCTGTATGCTAATCATCGGGACAATTGCTTATATCTTCTGGATGTAACCCTTAAAATCGAATAAGTGCGGTTAAAAACAAGATGATTTTTAACCGCACTTTTTTTATTTTATTACGCAAACGTTTGCCTCAAATCAAAATTAACGTATAATTCGCACAATTTTTTTACTTAGGGAAACCAAATGAATAACAACCTGCTTTATACGGTGGAAGACAAACCACCTTTTGGATTGAGTTTACTCCTTGCAGCACAACATTTACTTGCTGCACTAGGGGGAATTATTGCTGTACCATTAGTCATTGGTAACGTCTTAAAATTACCTATCGAAGACACCATTACGCTAGTGAATGCTGCACTCTTGATTTCTGGTGTGGTAACGGTTATCCAATGTAAAGGCTTAGGACCTGTGGGTATTCGTTTGCCAAGTGTAATGGGGACCAGTTTTACTTTCGTTGCTGCTGCACTTGCCATTGGTTTCAGTGAATATGGCATCGCTGGTATATTAGGTTCTTCTCTCATTGGTTCCTTAGTGATGATTATCGGCAGTTTCTTCATGCCGTATATTCGCAAATTATTCCCACCACTTGTGACAGGAACTGTCGTCATGATGATCGGCTTAAGCCTCATTCCTGTTGCCGTTGACTGGTTCGCAGGTGGTCAACGTGGTGATGCAAATTATGCGACACCAGAAAATTTAATGATGGCGAGCTTTGTCTTAGTGATCGTGGTAGCCCTCGTACAATGGGGAAAAGGGATTTTCTCTGCAGCAGCCATCGTTATTGGGATGATGACTGGTTATATCGTCTGTTTAGCCATGGGCTGGGTAAGCTTTGAAGGCGTAAAACAAGCACAAACTTTCGCGATTCCACAACCACTACACTTTGGTTTAGCCTTCCCTATTTCAGGGATTATCGGCATGTCCATTGCCTATTTAGTGACAATCGTTGAATCAAGCGGTAACTTCTTAGCACTAGGTAATGCCACCAAAACCGAAATCACTGGCAGACATTTACGAGGCGGAGTTTTAGCCGATGGTTTAGGATCTGCCTTGGCAGCCATTATGTCCACCACGCCATTCTCATCATTCTCACAAAACATTGGTGTGATTTCCTTAACTGGCGTAGCAAGCCGTCACGTGGTTGCACTAACCGGTGTGCTTCTAGCACTAGCGGGCTTATTCCCTGTATTCGGTGCATTAATTGTATCAATTCCATTACCAGTGTTAGGCGGTGCAGGCTTAATGATGTTCGCGATGATTATCGCTGCGGGTATTCAAATGTTGGATAAAGTCGCACGTAGTAAACGCAATGGTTTAATCATCGCCATTTCCATTGGCTGTGGTTTAGCCGTAACGACTCGTCCAGAATTACTTGATAAATTACCGCACTTTTTCAAAGAAGTGCTCGGTTCAGGCATTACTGTTGGCTCATTACTTGCCTTAATTCTTAACCTTGTGCTTCCAGAAGATAAAGTGGAAGAAACAAAAGAATAAAAATGCATCTCAACTAAGGGCAGATTAACACTGCCCTTTTCTTTTCCTGTAAAACATTTCTAAAACTGACCGCACTTTGTTAAAATCAAGCATCATTTTCCATTTATCAAGGAATAAAAATGGCAGATTTACCTTTCCTCGTTGAGCTCAACGAACAAAATCTTACTGAAACGTTGCAACGTTCGGTGGAAACCCCACTTGTCATTAACTTTTATGCACCAAGCCATCAAGAATCGGCAGATTTTGCAAAAGTCTTACAACGTGTTGCAGAACAACACCAAGGACAATTTATTCTCGGCTTAGTGAATTGTGAAACTGAGCAAGTGATTGCTGCACAATTTCGTATTCAAGCGTTACCAACGACCTATCTTTTCAAAGAGGCTCAAGCAATAGATGCATTCCCTGGTGCATTAGATGAAGCCAGCTTATTGCAACGTTTGAGTGCGATTTTGCCAAAAGAAGAAGATTTAAAATTCCAAAAAGCCTTGGATTTTTTACAAGTAGAAGATTACAACTCGGCCCTTCCATTACTGAAAGATGCCTGGGAGCTTTCTGATAAGAAAAACAGCGATGTGGCATTACTTTATGCGGAAACCTATATCGCCATGAAAAAAACAGAGCCTGCGGCAGATATTTTAGCGCAAATCCCTATTCAGGATCGCGATAGCCGTTGGCATGGATTACAAGCGCAGATCGAACTTTTAATTAAAGCCGCTGATACGCCAGAAATTCAGCAATTACAAGCAGATTATGCAAAAAATCCAACGCCTGAAATTGCGTTGAAATTAGCAGTACAGCTACATCAGGCTAATCGAAACGAAGAAGCATTGGATTTATTATTTAGCATTCTTAAACAAGATCTTTCTGCGGAAAATGGTGAAGTAAAACAACAGTTTTTATCTATTTTATCAGCCATTGGCAATGCGGATCCTATCACCAATAAATATCGCCGATTGCTGTATTCATTGCTTTACTAATACGATCAACTATTTTTTTATGCATGAAGGCTTTATAATGAACGAATTCCAAAAGCCTCATGCTTTATTTTATAAACAAAGGATTCTTTATGTCAGACGTTAAACACAGCAAATTATTAATTTTAGGTTCAGGCCCGGCAGGTTATACCGCCGCTATTTACGCCGCACGTGCAAACTTAAAACCTGTTTTAGTGACCGGTCTTCAACAAGGTGGCCAACTTACTACTACGGATGAAATTGAAAACTGGCCAGGTGATTTTGAAATGACCACGGGTCCAGGTTTAATGCAACGTATGTTGCAACACGCTGAAAAATTTGAAACGGAAATCGTGTTTGATCATATTAACAAAGTCGATTTATCTTCTCGTCCATTCAAACTTTATGGCGATATGCAAACCTTCACATGTGATGCATTAATCATCGCAACAGGCGCATCAGCACGTTATATCGGATTAGAATCTGAAACCGCTTATAAAGGCCGCGGTGTTTCAGCTTGTGCAACCTGTGATGGTTTCTTCTATCGCAATAAACCGGTTGCCGTTGTGGGTGGCGGAAATACCGCCGTTGAAGAAGCACTTTACTTGGCTAATATTGCGTCTGAAGTACATTTAATCCACCGTCGCGATAGCTTCCGTGCAGAAAAAATCTTAATCGATCGCTTATACAAAAAAGTCGAAGAAGGCAAAATCGTGCTTCATACTGACCGCACTTTAAATGAAGTGTTAGGTGATAACATGGGCGTAACTGGTGTACGTTTAGAAAACGTAAAAACTGGCGAAAAAGAAGACGTGAAATTAGACGGTTTATTTATTGCTATCGGTCATGCGCCAAATACTGAAATCTTCCAAGGCCAGCTTGAACTTAACAACGGTTATATCGTTGTTAAATCTGGTCTTGAAGGCAATGCAACAGCAACGTCAGTGGAAGGCGTATTTGCTGCGGGTGATGTAATGGATCACAACTATCGCCAAGCCATTACTTCAGCGGGTACAGGCTGTATGGCTGCATTAGATGCTGAACGTTATTTAGATGCTCAAGAATAAATAAATTTCCTTATTTATTTCCCCCTCTTTAGCCAAGAGGGGTTAAGGGAGATTTTAAAGAATCAATTTTGTATCAATAAACTCGCCCTTCAAGCTCCCTCTCAATAGAGAGGGAGAACTTTTTAAATACTAACTCTACAAATCTATGGACAAACTTCGCCAAAAATATTTACAAAAATGGCTTCGTGCGCAGCAACAACCTGTTAAAAAATTAATGCGCACCAATATTGCCCTTGCCACACTTTCTTCCTTAATTCTTGTGGCTCAAACCTATTTTCTTGCGACATTGCTCGACAAGCTGATTATGCAAAATGTCGATCGCTCTGAACTGGTTCCATATTTTATTGCATTAATCATTACTTTTGCTTTGCGTGCGGTTATTTTATGGCTACGCGAAAAAATTGGCTTTAAAGCAGGTCGATTACTGCGCAATCATATGCGCCAAAAGATCTTAGACAAAATCCATCAAGTTGGGCCGGCTACCATCAATAATAAACCAGCCGGTAGCTGGGCAAGTATCATGCTTGAACAAGTGGAAAATCTGCATAACTTCTATTCGCGTTTCTTACCACAACAAAGTTTGTCTGCCATTGTACCAATGGTGATTTTAATTGCTGTATTCCCACTCAACTGGGCGGCAGGATTGATTTTGATGGTCACTGCACCACTTGTGCCAATTTTTATGATTCTAGTAGGGATTGCAGCAGCAGATAGCAGCCAAAAAAATATGGCTACCCTTTCTCGCTTAAGTGCTCAATTTTTGGATCGCTTACGTGGTTTAGAAACCTTGCGTCTTTTCAACCGCACTTCAGAACAAACACAGCATATTGAAAACACAACGGAAGACTTCCGTGAAACGACCATGACCGTACTTAAAATGGCCTTTCTCTCTTCTGCTGTGTTAGAGTTTTTCACCTCCATTTCCATTGCTTTAATGGCGGTGTATTTTGGTTTTAGCTATTTAGGCCAAGTCGAATTTGGTACTTATGGCACTACGCTGACCTTATTTACCGGCTTTTTCTGCTTAATTCTGGCACCAGAGTTTTATCAACCATTGCGTGATCTTGGGACTTACTACCACGATCGTGCAGCAGGTATTGGTGCTGCTGATGCCATTGTCGATTTCTTAGAGGCAGATTATTTAATTGCACATCAAAGCAATGAACAAATTCCAGCGCAAAGTGCGGTCGAAATTCAGGCTGAAAATTTAGTGGCACTTTCTCCACAAGGTCAACCATTAACGAAGCCACTTTCATTCCATATTCCGAAAGAAAGCCATATTGCCCTTGTGGGTCAAAGTGGTGCAGGAAAAACCTCTTTAATCAATGTATTACTCGGTTTCTTGCCTTATGAAGGTAGCTTAAAAATTAACGGTGTGGAACTTAATCAAAGCCGTTTAAGCGACTGGCGAAAACAAATTGCGTGGGTGGGACAAAACCCATTACTACTACAAGGTAGCATCAAAGAAAATCTACTTTTGGGTGATATTCAAGCCACCGATGCACAAATCGAACAAGCCTTGATTTCTGCTCAAGCGAAAGAGTTTACCGATAAATTAGGTTTGGATAGCGAAATTAAAGATGGTGGCATGGGTGTATCTGTAGGCCAAGCTCAACGCTTAGCGATCGCTCGCGCTTTACTACGCAAAGGAAATTTATTATTACTCGATGAGCCAACGGCTAGCCTTGATGCTCAGTCTGAAAATCTGGTACTTGCTGCCCTTGCAGAAATGAGCCATAACCAAACGACCTTAATGATCACACACCGTATTGAAGATCTAAAACAATGTGACAATATTTTTGTGATGCAAGAAGGTGAAATTGTTCAACAAGGGCATTTCAACCAATTAAAAGATCAAGGCTTCTTTGCCGAATTATTGGCTCAACGAAAAGAGGATATTCAATAATGCGTGCTTTACTTCCCTTTTTACGTTTATTTAAATTTGCCAAGTTGCCTTTATTTTTAGGCTTGATTTTAATGATCACAGGCCTAGCATCTAGTATTGGCTTGCTGACCACATCGGGTTGGTTTTTAGCGGCAACGGCCATTGCGGGTCTTGGCACGTTATTTAATTTCTTCTATCCTTCTGCCTCTGTACGTGGGCTTGCCATTGGCCGTACCCTTTTCCGTTATTTTGAAAAGTTGGTGACACACGATGCGACTTTCCGCATTTTGGCTAAATTACGGGTACAAGTTTTTGAGAAAATTATTCCATTAAGCCCTGGTGTGTTAAATCGCTACCGTAACAGCGATTTGCTAAACCGCTTAGTGTCTGATGTGGATACGCTGGATAGTCTCTATCTTCGCTTAATTGCGCCATTTATTACGGCTATTTTTGTGATTCTAGCTATGTGTATTGGTCTAAGTTTTGTCAATGCACCTTTAGCCTTAGGTCTAGGTGCGAGCCTGCTTTTATTAGTATTCGTCATTCCAACCGTTTTCTACCAACTTGGTAAAAAATTTGGCGATAAACTTGTGCATTCACGTGCGCTTTATCGCACACAATTCTTAGAATTTATCCAAGCACAAGCTGAATTATTGCTCTTTAATGCTGAAGATAAATTGAAAGATAACATGGCTAAAACCGAAGCAAATTGGCAAGCAGATCAACAAAAAGAAGCCAATTTAAGCGGATTTTCAACAGCACTTTCACTCTTCTTAAATGGTTTAATTATTGCCGCAATGTTGTGGTTTAGCTCACAAGCGGAGTTTGGTAACGATGAATACCGTATGGCATTTATTGCGCTCTTCACTTTTGCGGCCTTATCCTCATTTGAAATCTTAATGCCATTAGGTTCTGCATTCTTACATATCGGGCAAGTCATTGCGTCAGCTGAACGCGTGACAGATATTATCGAACAGCAACCATTAGTGACCTTTAATGGCAAAGCGGAGTTCAATCAAAACGCTACTACATTAATTGAAGCAAAAGATCTTTCTTTCACTTATCCTGAACGTCAAAATCGTGCTTTAGAAAATTTGAATTTAACCATTCCAAAAGGCCAAAAAGTCGCGATTTTAGGTAAAACAGGTAGCGGGAAATCCACGTTATTACAGCTTTTAGTACGCAATTACGATGCAAACCAAGGTCAGCTATTTCTTGCTGGCAAGCCGATTGCTGATTATGCAGAAGACACATTACGCAGCCAATTCTGCTTTTTAACACAACGTGTTCATGTATTTAGCGATACACTTCGTCAAAATCTGCAATTCGCAAGTGCGGTCAATATTTCAGATAAAAAAATGATTGAGGTGTTAAATCAGGTTGGTTTAGGCAAATTGTTGGAACAAGAACAAGGTTTAGATATTTGGTTAGGTGATGGCGGGCGTCCACTTTCTGGTGGAGAACTACGTCGTTTAGGCTTAGCGCGTATTTTGCTTAATGATGCGCCAATTTTATTATTAGATGAGCCAACTGAAGGTTTAGATCGCGAAACTGAACGCCAAATTCTGCGTTTAATTCTTGCCAATGCTGAGAATAAAACCTTAATTATGGTAACCCATCGCTTAACGGCGATTGAGCAATTTGATGAACTTTGTGTGATTGATGAAGCGAAGCTAATTGAAAAAGGCACTTATGCAGAATTATTGCAATTAGAAAAAGGGTTCTTCAAACAATTAGTAGAGCGAGTGTAAAATAAGAAAGGATAAGTTGGGTGGAAATCTTCCCAGCTTATTCTCGGCACACAGAAATTCCGACTTTGGCTGCTTTCTTCCGAACCTGACCGAGTAAACCGGACACCGTTGCGAGAGACCGAGAAGATTTCCATTGATATCGCAATGCGATTAGGTGGGCTATTATGCAAGAATTGGCCCTGTATTGCAAAGGTTAATTTACCAATTCGGTGAATTTGACGAGAAAATCAACCGCACTTTTAAGGTAAAAACATGAACTATCTCCAATACTACCCTACCGATGTTGTAAATGGCGAAGGCACGCGTTGTACCCTTTTCGTGAGCGGTTGTACGCATGGTTGCAGTGGTTGCTACAATCAAAAGAGCTGGTCTTTTGATAATGGCGTATTATTTGATGAGGCGATGGAACAACAGATCATCAATGATTTAAAAGATACGCGCATTAAACGTCAAGGGCTCACCCTTTCCGGTGGAGATCCGATGCATCCTCGTAATGTTGAAGCCTTACTTCCTTTTGTTCAACGTGTAAAAAAGGAATGTCCCGATAAGGACATTTGGGTGTGGACAGGTTATAAACTGGATGAACTTAATGATTATCAACGTCAAATGTTGCCTTATATTGACGTGCTCATTGATGGAAAATTTATACAAGAACAGGCTGACCCAAGCTTGGTCTGGCGCGGTTCAGCCAATCAAGTGATTTATCGTTTTAAGGTTTAACCGAATAAGGTTAAGCTATTCTGCCAAGTCGTTTCTTTAATCACTTCAGCATTTTCACTTCTTAAACGACATAACGCCTCAAAGGTGTGAACTATCCGTTCTGGTCGATTAGGTTGTCCTTGAAAACCAAACACTGGCATATCTGGTGTATCCGTTTCTAATACCAACGCCTCTAATGGCAACTTCGCAATCGCCTGGAGCGTTTTATTCGCGCGCTCATAAGTAATAGTGCCGCCTACGCCAATTTTATAGCCTAAATCCACAAATCGTTTCGCTTGATCGTAACTCCCTGAAAAACCATGCACCACACCACATTTTGTCAAATTAGCCTGTTTCAAAAAGCGGAATAATTGCTCGTGGGATTTTCGACTATGCAAATTGACCGACAGATTGTATTTCTTCGCTAAATAAAGCTGACTTTCTAAAAAGTGCTGTTGCTTTTGCCATAATTCATCCGTCAATAAATCTGGAATCGCACACTCTAAACCAATTTCGGCTACGGCTGTACAATTTTGATCACGTACAGATAACGCCGTATCCAAAATTTCTAAATCGTTCTCTTGGTGTTCTTTGATATAAAGAGGATGCAACCCAAGTCCACAATAAAGATGCTCAGGGAAAAGTGCGGTCATATTTTGGATTGTTTTAAAATCCGATTCTTTTACCGCCACAATCAAAATTTTTTGCACATCAGCTTGCTTAGCGTTCTCCACGAGCTGAGCTAATGGCTCACCAGTGTCATGATGAAGATAATCAAGATGGGTATGTGTATCGAAGAAAGGCATCGCGTTATTTCACTTAAGAAAAAGGTGTGCAGATTACACATCCACACACCGAATTGATTATTCTACAGAAACGGATGTAATCACAACATCTTCTGTTGGAACATCTTGGTGGAAGCCTTTATTACCGGTTTTCACTTTTTTGATTTTATCAACCACATCCATGCCTTCAACCACTTCACCGAATACGGCATAGCCCCATTCTTGCACGACTTCACGGCCAAACATCTCTTTTGAACGGTAGTTTAAGAAGTCATTATCTGCCACGTTAATGAAGAATTGTGCCGTTGCAGAATGTGGATCAGAGGTACGCGCCATGGCGATTGTGCCACGTTTATTGCTTAAACGATTGTTAGCTTCATTTTGGATCGGTGCGTTTGTTGCTTTTTCACGCATTCCGCTTTCCATACCACCACCTTGGATCATAAATCCATCAATAACACGGTGGAAAATTGTGTTATTATAGAAACCATTTTTACAATAATTTAAAAAGTTTTCTGCGGTGATTGGCGCTTTATCAAAATCAAGTTTAATTTTAATATCGCCAAAATTTGTGTGTAATGTAACCATGTTGTTTTCCTCTTGAAAATTAAGGCATTCATTATTCCACAAATGGCGAGAAAGTGCCACCATGAGCAGAAAAAGTGCGGTCGAATTCCAATTAGAAGAGAAAAAATATGTTAAAGATCTTTAATACCCTCACTCGAGAAAAAGAAGTGTTCAAACCTATCCATGAAGGAAAAGTGGGTATGTATGTGTGCGGCGTGACCGTTTACGATTTATGCCATATTGGCCACGGCCGTACCTTTGTGTGTTTTGATGTGATTGCTCGCTACTTACGCTCTTTAGGTTACGATTTGACTTATGTGCGTAATATCACGGATGTGGACGATAAAATCATTAAACGTGCATTAGAAAACAAAGAAACCTGCGATCAACTTGTAGATCGTATGGTGCAAGAAATGTATAAAGATTTTGATGCATTAAACGTATTACGTCCAGATTTTGAACCTCGTGCGACGCATCATATTCCTGAAATTATTGAGATTGTGGAAAAACTGATTGCACGTGGTCATGCTTATGTTGCAGACAATGGCGATGTGATGTTTGATGTGGAAAGCTTTAAGGAATACGGCAAATTATCACGCCAAGATCTCGACCAGTTACAAGCCGGTGCACGTATTGAAATTAATGAAATTAAGAAAAATCCAATGGATTTCGTGCTTTGGAAAATGTCAAAAGAAAACGAACCAAGTTGGCCATCCCCATGGGGTGCTGGTCGTCCTGGTTGGCACATTGAATGTTCGGCGATGAACTGTAAACAACTTGGTGAACATTTTGATATTCACGGCGGTGGTTCTGATTTAATGTTCCCGCATCACGAAAATGAAATTGCGCAATCTTGCTGTGCTCACGGAGGCCAATATGTGAATTATTGGATCCATTCTGGCATGATCATGGTAGATAAAGAAAAAATGTCGAAATCCCTCGGCAACTTCTTCACTATTCGTGATGTATTAAACCACTACAATGCAGAAGCGGTGCGTTATTTCTTACTAACAGCACACTATCGCAGCCAGCTCAACTACAGTGAAGAAAACCTGAATTTAGCACAAGGTGCATTAGAACGTTTGTACACCGCTTTACGTGGCACCGATCAAAGTGCGGTTGCTTTTGGTGGTGAAAATTTTGTGGAAGCCTTCCGTGAGGCAATGGATGATGATTTCAATACACCGAATGCCCTTTCTGTCTTATTTGAAATGGCGCGTGAAATCAATAAATTGAAAACTGAAGATGCAGAAAAAGCCAATGGTCTTGCTGCTCGTTTACGTGAATTAGCGGGTATCTTAGGTTTACTTCAACAAGATCCAGAAAAATTCTTACAAGCTGGTTCTGACGATGATGAAGTCGCAAAAATTGAAGCGCTTATCAAACAACGAAACGAAGCCCGTGCCGCTAAAGATTGGACTGCAGCAGATGCGGCACGTAATGAACTTACGGCAATGGGTATCGTGTTAGAAGATGGCGCCAACGGCACGACGTGGCGTAAACAATAATCTCGCAATTTTTCACATCAATTTTCCATTTTTTCAAACTCAAGGTGTAGCTATTCCGCTCAACCTTCATTCAGGTAACTCAAAGTATGAGTCGCCTAGGTAACTGTTGGGATAATGCTCCAATGGAGCGTTGGTTCCGCAGCTTTAAATATGAATGGATGCAAGAGGGCGACTATCTAACCTTGGGGCAAGCGATGGACGATGTGAGAGCTTATGTGATGTATTACAATTTTGTTCGCCCACATCGTTACAATCAAGGTTTGGCGCCTGTTTTAACAAAAAAAACCTATCGGGGACTGTTGAATTAGCTGATCACTACATTAATCAGTAAAAGATAAAAGGGCGAAGATTATTAGAATCTTTGCCCTTAATGTTATCTGCATTTTTACAAAAAATAATATTTTCAATTTTTTGAAAAAAAGTGTAAGAAAAAAGGCTTATCTCCGACTAATAGAATAACTAGGAAGCATTTCCTACCATAATGAACTAAATAGTTTCATAAAATAGGTAATCAATCAGAGGAAAAAATGAAAGATTGTAAGATGCAAGGTATCAGCAGCGGCGTGAGTTTATTGATTTTACGCTTTTTTCTTGCGTGGGAATTTTTAGAGGCAGGGTTAGAAAAATGGAATGGTCAAAATTGGTTTACTGAAATACAAGATCGTTTTCCTTTTCCATTTAATCTTATTCCAGCCGATATTAATTGGCACGTTGCAATGGGATCTGAATTAATTTTCCCATTCTTGCTGATATTTGGGGTGCTAACACGTTTTAGTGCATTAAGTTTAACGATTTTAATCTCTGTCGCGTGGTATAGCATTCACGCCGATTCAGGTTATAACGTTTGTGATAATGGTTATAAATTACCCTTAATTTATGTGGTAACTTTATTAATCTTAATTACGCAGGGAGCAGGGAAACTCTCTTTAGACACGCTTATTAAGAAGGTTTATCCAACTAAAAGCTGGTTGAAATTCCTCTAACTATATATTCAATATCAAATTCTAGGAGATTTAAATGAAAAAATTATCCACTTTAGCCGCATTAGCAGGAGCATTAACGATGACAGTAGCTACTGTTGCACACGCTGAGCCAAAATCAAGCAGTACAGATAAAGCTGCAACACCTTGTGTGGGTGATAAATGTGTGAAAACAAAAGCAGCAGAAGGTAAATGCGGAGAAGGCAAATGTGGTGCAAACGAAACGAAAGCCGCAGAAGGTAAATGTGGTGCGAGCAAACCAAAAGCTGCAGAAGGTAAATGTGGTGAAGGTAAATGTGGCTCTAAATAATCGTATTTTAATCTAGATGCCATCCATAACACTGGTGTAAATTTACATCAGTGTTGTATTAAAAGGAGTAAATAATTATGTTACAAGGTGCAGGATTAGGGTATCGTCGAGATTTAGCGGATGATTTTTTGAATTTATCATCAAATAATGCGATTCAGTTTATGGAAGTTGCTCCAGAAAATTGGGTAAAAATGGGAGGAGCTGCTCGTTATAAATTTGATCAAGCCGCTGAAAGATATCCACTTGCGGTACACGGACTATCACTTTCATTAGGCGGGCAAGCACCACTTGATCGCGAGTTATTAAAAAATACTAAAGCATTAATGACTCAATATAATTCGACATTTTTTTCTGAACATTTGAGTTATTGTGAATGTGAAGGGCATTTATATGATTTATTACCTATGCCATTTACTGAAGAAGCTGTAAAACACGTAGCACAGAGAATCCGCTATGTGCAAGATTTTTTAGGATTACAAATTTCATTAGAAAATACCTCTTATTATTTACACTCTCCCACCAGCACAATGAATGAAGTAGAATTTTTAAATGCTATTGCACAAGAAGCGGATTGTAGTATTCATTTAGATGTGAATAATATTTATGTAAATGGCATCAATCACGGTTTACTTGATCCTTATGTTTTTTTAGATCAAGTAGATGTGAAACGTGTCAATTACATTCATATAGCAGGACACGACGAAGAACATTCTGCCGCACAAGTTGTGGAGGATTTAGAAGGAGAATCATTTAATAAAATAAAAGGGGCATATCGCTATTTACCAGAGTTATTAATTGATACACACGGTGAGGCAGTAAAAGGTACTGTGTGGGATTTATTAGAATATGCCTATCAACGACTACCTGTCATTCCGCCAACATTATTAGAGCGTGATTTCAATTTCCCTCCATTTGCAGAACTTTATGCTGAAGTTGAACATATTGCACAACTACAGCAAAAATATGCTCAAAAAGAGGTAATATCCTATGCAGCCTAAACCTTCGCTTATTGAAACACAAAAAGCACTTGCCACAGCAGTTCGATTGGCTAATGCTCAACCTCTAAATGGTTATGCTCCGAATCGCCTTGCTGTTTATGCTCGTTTAGTTCGAAATAACATCTTTGGTTTTATTGACCGTTGTTTTGTTGAAGCGCCTAAACACGTTTCTGCTGAGAGTTGGTCTCAGACAAAAGAATTTTTTGTATTAAAAGGAAAATCACATTCGCCTTATTTTCAAGATATTGCTGGAGAATTTCTCTTATTTTGTCAAGAAAAAGAGAGTTTTGACGCCAATATACTGGCATTGATGGATTTTGAAAATACTCAATTACTTGCAGAAGTTTCTTTAGCAAAAGTACCTGAAAAATTTGAGTGGAATAAGTATAGCGTAATGCAGTTATCTGATGCAGCTTATTTAAAAAGCTATGAAGTCGATTTTTTATCAAGCGATTTTAAACAATTTGATGAAAACCCTATGCAAGCTGTTATATGGCGGGATAGCGATTTTAATATTCTGCAACAACGCTTATCTGAACTTGACTTTTGGCTATTAAGTTATATACAAGAACAACCTTCGTCTTTAGAAGAGGTATTATCTGCCTTAAATACAGTTGTTGAAGATAGCACTCCCTTAATTCCATTATTGGAAAACACCTGGGTGAATTGGATTAATGCTGAAGTGCTTTATCCCAAAGTATGAGTCGCCGAGGTAACTGTTGGGATAATGCCCCAATGGAGCGTTGGTTTCGCAGCTTTAAATATGAATGGATGCAAGAGGGCGACTATATAACCTTGGGGCAAGCGATGGACGATGATTTCAATACGCCGAACGCTCTTTCTGTCTTATTTGAAATGGCTCGTGAAATCAATAAATTGAAAACTGAAGATACAGAAAAAGCCAATGGTCTTGCTGCTCGTTTACGTGAATTAGCGGGTATCTTAGGTTTACTTCAACAAGATCCAGAAAAATTCTTACAAGCGGGCTCTGACGATGATGAAGTCGCAAAAATTGAAGCGCTCATCAAACAACGCAACGAAGCGCGTGCTGCTAAAGATTGGGCTGCTGCAGATGCGGCTCGTAATGAACTCACTGCAATGGGAATTGTGTTAGAAGACGGCCCTAACGGCACGACGTGGCGTAAACAATAATCTCACTTTGATACAAAAACTGCGGTCAAATTGACCGCAGTTTTTCTTTTAAGAAGAAAGCATTACATTTTCGGTTTTTCCATTGTTTTTGCTTTTTTCTTCATTTCTTTTGCTTTCATTTCTTTTGTTTTCATATCATCAGATTTCATTCCTTCTGATTTCATATTATCCATTTTCATGTCGTGAGATTTCATATCATGAGATTTCATCATCCCATCAGATGCCATTTTGTCATTTTGCATTGGCATAGCATCTTTTGTCATCGGCATGGAATCTTTTGTCATCGGCATGGAATCTTTTGCCATCGACATTTCATTAGATTTCATATCGGTCGCATAAAGACTGGTTGCGAAGAAAAGTGCAGCAATAGCAGTAAAGGTTGTTTTTGAAGTAATATTTTTCATTTTGAATCTTCCTTAATTTGTGAATAATTAGCATTGGATGGAAAGGTTTCCCCTTTCATTATCATTAGACGAATGAGAAATCTATTTCTTACACTTTTTTCAAGGAAAAAATATGGACACTGGAATTTCCAATAAAGACTTGGCTCAAATTAGAGAGCAAATGCTGAAATTTGCCACATTACAGGTGGGCGATTCTGTATTAGCTGAAGATTTGGTACAAGAGAGTTTTTTAAGTGCATTTAACCATCTTGAGCAATTTAAACGACAAGCGGCATTTAAGACCTGGGTCTTTGCTATCTTAAAAAATAAAATCATCGATTTTCTTCGCCAGAAAGGCAAACTTATACTGGAAACCGAAATAGAAGATGAAGAACAAACCAATCATTTCTTTGATGAAGGGGGACACTGGAAAGCTGAACATTCTCCACTCGATCTCGAACTGAGCGAAAGTGCGGTCTATTCTGAAGAGTTCTGGCTGATTTTTGAAACTTGCTTAACTTGCCTACCCGCCAAGCAAGCCAAGATTTTTATGATGAGAGAGTTTTTGGAATTATCTTCCGAAGAAATTTGCCAAGAAAATCAACTAAGCATAAGTAACTTGCACACGACACTCTATCGTGCCCGCTTACAACTTCAAAACTGCTTATCTCATAAACTTTAAGGAGTGATTTTATGAAATGTCGCCAAGCGACTCGCCTTATTTCAGATGCTCAAGAACGACAATTAATGACTAAAGAAAAAATTGGGCTCAATTTGCATCTTTCCATCTGTACACATTGCCGTAAATTTCAACGAAATTGTGGCACATTGAGAAAATTAATGAAGGATTTCAAAGGATAAAAAGCGGAAGAGAACTTCCGCTTATTACTCTATTACTTCGCCATTAACGCTGTTGCACGTGAAATCACTTCTTTAACTTCATCATCCGTCAATTTACCTTCTTTCACAAATTGCACCTTGCCGGTTTTATCAAGCAAAATAATCACGCTATCTTTTTCACGTAATCCCCACGCATTTTTAACCGCACTTTTATCATCTAAAATCACTTGGCTGTGGGCATTTTCTTTTTTGCCTTTTTCTGCACTACTTTTCACAAACATGCCTGTGCCCACAACAGCATCATCAGCATTAATAATCGTCGTGGTTTGATATTTAGCTTGGTTAAAATGAGCGGCTTTGATGGCTTCGATCATCGCTTGATTTTTCTCTTTTGCCGCACTTCTTCCTGCAATATGTTGAATCACTCGTACTTTGCCTGGCAATGCCGTTGAGCTCCACGATTTATAAGCTACATCATTACCATTTAAAGTGATTTCGCCTTTATCCGAAACCGTTACATTGGCTAAAAGTTGATTAGGTTGAATATTGTGCGCGAATGTATTGTCTGAGATTAAACTCCCCATCACTACGCTCAAAAGCATGATTTTTTTCATAAATACCTCATAAATTCCGTGAAATTGCCCATTTTTTGGCGAATAGTCACTTTTTTGTTATACTCCGTGCGCATTATACTTTGCTTAAATCAGATAAAGAAGGAAAAAGAAATGGATCAAATGCCAGCTTGCCCAAAATGTAAAGGCGAATATGTTTATCATGATTCTGTGAATTTTGTTTGCCCTGATTGTGGTAATGAATGGAATGGTAACGAAGCAGTTGAAGCCGATGAAGATCAACTGATTGTCAAAGACAGCAACGGTAATTTATTAGCCGATGGTGATGATGTGCTTTTAATTAAAGATTTAAAATTAAAAGGCTCATCTGAAGTGTTGAAGAAAGGCACGAAATTCAAAAATATCCGTTTAGTTAACGGAGATCACAATGTCGATTGTGGCAAAATCATGTTGAAATCAGAGTTCTTGAAAAAAGCTTAAGAATTCTCAATAAAAAGAGCGGTCGATTTAAAACAACGTTAAAATCGACCGCTATTTTTTTATTTTCGTTATACCTTCGCAGGTTTCACAATTTCACTTGGATAACAACCAAGCACTTTCAGATAATTACTGAATTGCTTAAGCTCCTCCAAGGCAATTTGGGTATCTGGATGATGAATGTTTCCTTCAATCTCCAAATAGAACATTTCTTCCCAAGGTTTGCCATAAATTGGACGAGATTCAAGCTTGGTCATATTAATACCGTGCTTTTTAAACACAAGTAAAGCATCCACTAGGGAACCCGCTTGTTGCGATGTTGTCATCAACAATAAAGTTTTTGTGTGAATTTGTGGTGAAACTTCACGAGCTTGTTTGGCTACCACAATAAAACGAGTAATGTTGTTTTCTTGATTCGCAATATTATGTTTTAACACATGTAAGCCGTAAAGCTTGCCACCATCTTCATTACCTAATGCCGCAATATTCGGTTTATTCAAGCTTGACACAATCTGCATTGCATGAGAGCTACTTTCGCAGTACTCGATATGCACACGCTCAAGACTTTGAATAAATTGACTACACTGTTGGATCACCTGTGGATGGCTATAAAGTGTATCAATTTTGCTTAAATCATCCTGCTCATTCACTAAAACACAGTGCTTGATAGGATAAGCCAACTCGCCCACCAAAGATAAGGTGGTATGTTGAAGCAAATCATAAACTTCATTAATTGCACCAGATGTGGTGTTTTCTAAAGGAAGTACACCATAATCAGCTTCTCCGCTCTCAACTTTTTCAAAAATTTGAGCAAAGGAATCGCAACTGATTTCAGCAAATTGTTGATGGTAACGAGCCGCATAGTTACGGGCAGCCAAATTAGAGTAAGAACCTCTCTTACCTAAGAAAGCAATATGTAACGTTTCTTCTCGTTGCTCATTGAGCTTTTTCTGCAAATACACTTGTTGCGTTAGCACAGAATCTTCAATAATCTTTTGGAAGACTGACGTAATATACTGTGGTTCAAGCTGATAATTTTGGCTTTCAGAAAATTGCACAAGCTCTTGTAAGAGTTGTTGCTCACGCTCTAAATCGCGCAATGCTTTTTGCGTAACTTCTTTGCTTCTAACTACATCATATGCCAGACGATGACGCTCTGAAAGCAGCTTTAACAAGCTGCGATCAATTTGCGTAATTTGCTGACGAATTTCTGATAAATCTAATGCCATTTCATTCCTTACTTAAAGGTTACTTCATTATGAGGGATGTATTTCTCCGCATTAATAGGTGAATTTTTCTCAAAAAATTCTTTTAAAACATCCGCATCAATAAAACCTGTGTTAACAAAAGTTGGATTTTTTGTCATGACTGGATAACCATCTCCACCTGCTGCATTATAGCTTGGTACAGAAATACGGTAAGTTTTATTTAAATCCAATGGTTTGCCTTGAATCTTCACATTTTCAACTTTCTTATCCGCACGATTCACTGTCATGCTGATACCTGAATATTGTGCATAAGCACCAGAATCCACTTCTTTCAATGCCACCACATTTAAATAATCCAATAATTCTTTACCGGTTAATTCAAAATAGCTCACAATGTTACCAAATGGATGGATTTTTAAAATGTCTTTATAAGTCACATCACCTTCTTGGATAGAATCACGAATACCACCTGAGTTCATGATACCAATGTCTGCTTTCGCTTTTTGACGTTGTGCTTCTGCAATTAAGTGACCAAGGTTAGTTTGTTCAAAACGAATAATGGTACGATCACCTTCTAACTTACCGTTTAATTTCCCCACTTTTTGGCTTAATAAAGCATCACCTTTATCTTGGTAAGATTTTAAAAGTTTTTCCATTTCTGGATCTTGTGGAATCTCTTCCGCATAGTTCACATATTCTGTTTTACCGTCTTCTTTTTTCACTTTTTTCTTCAAGTTCACTGGAATTAATTGATAATTCACTAATTTTAATTCACCATTTTTGAACTCAAAGTCAGCTCGACCAACGTATTTACCCCATTCAAATGCTTGCATAATCCAAGTACCATTTTGGAAATCCGGTTTACATGGCTGAGTTGGTTGATAATCTTTAATCCATACACCTTTGTCATCCACACAAATCGGATCATGGCTGTGACCACCGATAATCATATCGAATGCGCCTTTATCTAAATTACGTGCAAGACTTACATCACCAGGCGCATTTGACCCATGTTTCGCATCATAGTAATAGCCCATATGTGTTAAAGCGATTTTTACATCGGGCTTAACTTTTTCATTTAGCTCTTTTAATGTGGCTTTTGCTACTGTTGTTGGATCTTCAAACTTCACATTGTGAAGATATTCTGGGTTACCTAATTTTGCAGTATCCTCTGTGGTTAAACCAACCACAGCAATTTTAAGATCTTGTTTATTTAAAATGGTATAAGGCTTAACTAAGGTTTTACCTGTTTTGGTGTTAATCACATTTGCAGATAAGAATGGGAAATTCGCCCATTTTTCTTGCATATCAAGAATTTGTAATGGATTATCAAACTCGTGATTACCTAATACGGTTGCTTCATAGCCTATTGCATTCATTGCTTTAATGTCAGGTTCTGCTGTTTGCATATCTGACTCAGGTACACCAGTATTAAAATCACCTGCATTTAATAAAACGAGTGAGCCACCTTTTTGCTCGACTTCAGCTTTTACGCGATTAACAATTGTTTTGTGTGCAGGAAAGCCATATTCACCTTTAGCATTCGGCCAAAAATGTCCGTGCGTATCATTGGTGTGTAATATGGTAAATTGATAGGTTTTATCTTGTTCATATGCCATTGCCGCAGAAGTTGCTAGCACAAGAGGAAGCACGGTAAATAATTTTTTCATAATAAAAAGCACCTCTATTTTTGACCGCTCTTTACCTTCGCAGAAAACAAAAATAACAGAGCAAGATGGGAAATAAAAAAGCTATACTCCCGAAAGAAGTATAGCTTTTCAACAAAACATTGTTAGATGAGTACCTGCGCAGGCGCAACATAACCTTGTGGAACTTGTTTCTTATCTTCAAAAGTAACAAATTCCCACGCGTCCTGATCGGCAAGTACAGCACGGAGTAGCTTGTTATTTAAACCGTGACCAGATTTATAAGCTTTGAAATCACCGATGATGTTATAGCCACACATATAAAGATCGCCAATCGCATCAAGCATTTTATGACGAACTAATTCATCTCTGAAGCGTAATCCGTCTTCATTTAAGATACGGTAATCATCTAATACGATGGCATTATCTAGGCTACCGCCTAATGCAAGACCTTGAGATTGAAGATACTCAATATCTTTCATGAAACCAAAGGTTCTTGCACGACTAATTTGATGTACGAATGCTTGTGCTGAGAAATCCATCACGTAATTACGTACATTTTTACTAATCGCAGGATGATCAAAGTCGATTGTGAAATCTAAACGGAAACCATTATAAGGTTTGAATTCTGCCCATTTGTCACCGTCTTCTACTCGTACATTTTTCTTAATACGAATAAATTTCTTCGGTGCATTTTGTTCTTCAATACCTGCGTCTAAAAGCAAGTAAATGAATGGGCTTGCACTACCGTCCATGATTGGAATTTCAGGTGCATCAACTTCAATAATAATATTATCGATACCTAAACCTGCTAATGCTGCGTTTAAGTGCTCTACGGTTGAAACACGCACACCTTGTTCATTCACAAGTGCAGTACAAAGCATCGTATCACGCACTGAATCCGCATTCGCAGGAAAAGTCACCGGCGGATTAAGATCGGTACGGCAGTAAATCACGCCAGTATTCGGCATAGCCGGGCGCAACGTTAATGTTACTTTTTTACCGCTATGTAAGCCTACACCTGTGACTTTAATGCTTTGTTTTAATGTTCTTTGTTTAATCATCTCTTTTACCTTATTGATTCACAACAAGATTACTTTTACTCTTATTTCTCATCACGACCAAATGATGCCGGATTGAAGAAATTAGGATTATTTCTTAACTGTTCTAAACGACTTGGATCAAGCGGTTTATTTAAGTTACCGTATTGCGAATTTTGTTCCTGTGCTGGTTCTGGTTGTGGATTATGTCTTAATGCATCTAAACCATGTAAACCAACTGGCGGTTGTGGTTGAATCGTTTCTTGCGCTACAGGTTGTTGAACTTGAGCTTGTTGCACTGTCGCTTGAGGACGAGCAATCACTACAGGCTCTGCTGAAACTACATCACCTAAACCTGTCGCAACGATCGTTACACGAATTTCATTGCTCATTTCAGGAACTAAACTGGTACCTACTACGATAGTTGCGTCTTCTGATGCAAAGCTACCTACTGTGTCACCTACCACGTTAAATTCGTCAAAGCCGAGATCCATACCTGAGGTAATATTAACAAGGATACCCTTAGCGTTAGAAAGATCGACTTTCTCTAATAAATCATTTTTAATTGCAAGACGTGCTGCTTCTTCTGCACGACCCGCACCTGGTTCACTTTGAGCTGAACCGAAACCAATCATTGCTTGGCCCATTTCCGACATAACTGTTCTTACGTCTGCAAAGTCCACGTTGATTAAACCTGGAGAGGTAATCATATCGGAGATACCCATAACAGAGTTACGTAATACGTCATTTGCAGCAGCAAAAGCATCAATTAACGTTGCATTTTTAGGGAGAACTTTTTGGATTTGTTGGTTAGGAATAATGATCATTGAATCCACATATTGTGAAAGATCTTTAATCCCTAATTCAGCAAATTGCATACGTTTTTTGCCTTCAAAGCTAAATGGCTTAGTAACAACAGCAACAGTTAAAATGCCTAATTCTTTCGCTACTTTAGCAACGATTGGTGCCGCACCAGTACCTGTACCACCGCCCATACCGGCTGCGATAAAGACCATGTCTGCACCCTCAAGCATTTTACGGATTTCTTCTTGGTCATCTTCAGCCGCTTTACGACCTACATTTGGGTTTGCGCCCGCACCAAGACCTTTCGTTGTTGCCCCACCAATTTGTACAGTTTGTTGAACTTGGCTTTTGCGTAATGCTTGTGCATCGGTATTCACCGCATAGAACACGATCTTACCGTGCTCATCGCTATCAATTGCACTTTCGCCCAAGAAATTACCATTGAATTCTTGTTGCACCATGTTAGCAACCATGTGGTTAACTGCGTTACCGCCGCCTCCACCAACACCGACAACCTTAATCAGTGCACCTGTTTGCTCTTCAAAATCACCATACTCTGGGTATAACATTTGCTGTTCTCCGTTACTGCTAATACTCTGCTAGCATATTAATAAAAGTTAAATCTTTCTCATTGTAAATGAAAAAGTCAAAATTATCAAAATTCTGATTTCACTTTGTTGAAAATATTTTTAAGGCCTTTCCAGAATTTTCTACCAACACCTTCATCACCATAGTTACTATCTACAGGATCATTATCACTATTTTGGTGATGATATTGTAGTAATCCGACTACAGTTGAATATTGCGGGCGATTTACATAATCCGTTAAGCCTGTAATATTCAATGGACTACCAATACGCACTTGGCAACCAAATACATTCGAAGCGCAATCTTTTAAGTCTTCAATTTGTGCACCACCACCGGTAATAACGACACCAGCAATTAATTCAAATTTAATATGTTTGCTTTCTAAATCTGCTTTAAGCTTATCTAATTCGTCCTTAACAACGCCTAATAGTTCAATATATCTTGCTGAAGTGATTAAAGATAAATCACTTTTTGTTAAAGCACGTGGCGCTCGCCCACCAATACTTGCTACTTCAATTTTTTTATCACCATGTAGGCGAGCTGGATACAATGCACTTGCATAGTTCACTTTAATACGTTCGGCTTCTGCACGAGAAACGGTGCATGCATGAGCAATATCATTCGTGACAATATTGCCTGCATAAGGAATAACCTTGCTAAAGCGTAATGAACCATTGGTATAAACCATCACATTCATAGTACCCGCGCCGAAATCGATTAAGCACACGCCTAAATCTTTTTCATCTTCAGTTAAAACAGAATGCGTTGCAGCAAAGCCGGAGAACACGACTTTATCAACTTGTAAACCACAGCGCTCAACCGCTTTTTTCAAGTTATTTTGCCAATCTTGGTGACAAGCAATTAGGTGTACATTTGCTTTTAAACGGACGCCGTGTAGACCTAATGGATTTTTAATATTAACTTGTTTATCTACCGCGTATTCTTGAGGAATAATGTGTAATAAAGAAAGACCTTCAGGTAATTTTACTGAGCTTGCTGTATGTAAAGCATCATCAATCTCTTCTTGAGTCACTTCATTTTCAGAAATAGCAACAAAACCGCTCTCATTCAGGCTTTGAATATGTTCACCCGTAATTGCAAGAGTCACACTCATAATTTGACAATCAGCCATTGATTCAGCCGCTTCAATAGCACGTTGGATAGAGTTAACAACGGCATCTAAATCAGTAATACTGCCACGATCAATCCCTTTCGATGGACAGCTACCCACGCCAAGTACATTTACGACGCCATCAGGAAGCACTTCCCCAACAACAGCAACAACTTTTGATGTACCAACTTCAAGACCTACAATTACTTTCGGTTCCAACTCTTTTGCCATTTTCTTATTACACCTAATGAATTATTTTTATTTCTCTGTCAATCCAACCGCTGCTGATGCAGATGCATAGCGTAAATCTACATAATCAATTCGTTTACCTTCAGGCACTTCAATTTGTGGGTAAATCGTTACAAATCGATCTAATTTTGGTTTCCAATCTCCGCGCCCAAGTTTCAATACTATATCATTATCTAGCGTAACTTGCCATGCACCGCGATCATCAATTCGAACACCTTTAACCACTAAATTTTTCGCTTTAAAATCAGCGAAAATTTGATTCCAAGCTTCTAATACTTTCAAGCTTTGATAATCTGGGCCACCTAAATAAGGTAAAGCTTTTTCTTTTAACTTATCCATCGGTAATTGGAAAACCGTTCCCTCTTTTGTGATGAACTCTGTTTTATTCCAAATTGCAACTGGCTGATATTCTGACAGCCAAATACTTAAACGATTTGGCCAAATTTTACGAACCACCGCACCTTTTACCCAAGGAATCGTTTCAAGTTGCTCTTGAATTTGCTTAACGTCTTGTCCCCAGAAGCCCTTGAGAGAGCCCATTTTGAGCAACACATCCTGCACATCCGGATAAGTGGTAAATTCATTTTGACCTACTAAGGCATAGGCAGTAATTTTTCTATCACCGTCTAAGCTTTCAAGCCAACTCTGCCAGTTTGAATAAACGAAATACCCTAGCCCCGCACAAAGTAACACCAAAACAAGTTTAATCTGCAACATAAAACGGAATTTACCTTCTCCGTTAGATGAGCGACCAAATTGCGTTGGCGGTGTATTTTTGCGCTTAATTACATTCATTACGCACTCAACTCCAAAATTTTCACGACGAGTTGTTCAAATGAAATACCGACTGTTGATGCAGATTTAGGGAATAAACTGTGACTTGTCATCCCTGGGTTCGTGTTTACTTCGACTAAACGGAAATTACCTTGTGCATCAGTCATCACATCAATGCGGCTCCAGCCACGACAACCCACGACGTCATAAGCTCGTTTAACTAATTTCGCTAATTCTTCTTCACCTTCAGCTGAAAGGCCGGCAGGACAAAAATATTGAGTATTATCTGAAATATATTTCGCATCATAATCATAAAACTCACCTTCTGGCACAATGCGAACAGCTGGCAATACTTCGCCACCTAAAACAGGTACCGTTAATTCATCACCAGCCAACCATTCTTCAATCAAAATGGTGTTATCAAATTTAAGTGCATAATCGACCGCACTTTTTAATTCTTCGACTGCTTTTACTTTCGTTAAACCCACACTTGAACCTTCAAGAGATGGCTTAACCATCAAAGGTAAACCTAACTTTTCGACCACAGCTTGTGGGTTTAGTTCGTGAGCGTTTTCTTTGGTCACGATCTCCATATCAGCAACAGGTAAACCGAAGGCTTTCCATAACATTTTAGTACGCATTTTATCCATGGTTAACGCTGAAGCCATCACGCCACAACCCGTATAAGGCAAACCGATTTGTTCTAATAAACCTTGCATGGTGCCATCTTCACCACCACGACCATGTAAAATATTAAAGACACGATCAAAACCATCAGCCTTTAAATTCGCGACATTATATTCTTTAGGATCGATACCATGTGCATTATAACCTTGGCTCACTAATGCGTTTAACACGGCTGCGCCAGAATTAAGAGAAACTTCACGTTCAGCTGATGTGCCGCCTAACAACACAGCAATTTTTTCTTGTTTTAAATTCATTGTTTTATCCTGTTTTCTTTTTATTCTTCATCAAAAGTGCGGTTATTTTTCGGTGTATTTATGCTTTCCAACGTTCTGCTAGACCACGAGAAATTTTGCTTACACTTCCCGCGCCTTGAGCAAGAATTAAATCGCCATCTTGAATAATTTGATCTAACACATCGCCAAGTTGTTCCGTATCAGAAACTAAAATTGGATCGACTTTTCCTAGATTACGAATAGAACGACAAAGTGCTTTACTATCTGCACCAACAATTGGTGCTTCGCCGGCTGCGTAAACGTCTAACATAATCAATGCATCCACTTGGGATAATACTTGCACGAATTCATCAAATAAATCGCGAGTACGTGAATAACGGTGAGGCTGGAAGATCATGACAATACGTTTATCTCCCCAGCCTTCACGGGCTGCTTTGATTGTTACATCAACTTCTGTTGGGTGATGGCCATAATCATCCACTAAGCGTACTTTACCATTTGGACGAATAAACTCGCCTAATTGATCGAAACGTCTGCCCGCACCTTGGAAATCAGCAAGTGCTTCTAAAATCGCTTCATTGCCAATGCCTTCTTCTTTTGCTACTGCAAGTGCCGCCGTCGCATTTAACGCATTATGTTTACCTGGCACATTCAATAATACATTGATGCGTTCACCACTTGGGCAAACTACAGTGTAGTGACCTTGGAAACCGGTTTGTTCATAATCTTCGATACGATAGTCAGCATGCTCGCTGAAACCATAAGTTAAGACTTGACGTCCAACTTGCGGAACAAGTTCCATTAACACCGCATCATCTGCGCACATCACCGCTAAACCGTAGAACGGTAAGTTATGTAAGAACTTCACGTAAGTGGCTTTCATCTTCTCAAAATCACCACCGTATGTATCCATATGATCCGGTTCAATATTGGTTACCACAGAAACCATAGGTTGCAAGTGTAGGAAAGATGCATCACTTTCATCTGCCTCTGCAATTAAATAGCGACTTGCGCCTAAATGCGCATTTTTACCGGCTGATTTAACTAAACCACCATTAACGAAAGTTGGATCCAGTTTCGCTTGAGTATAAATCATCGAAATCATGGCTGTCGTTGTGGTTTTACCATGAGTACCCGCAACCGCTATACCATGACGGAAACGCATAATTTCAGCTAACATTTGTGCTCGCTGAATCACAGGAATACGATTTTGTTTAGCGGCAATTAATTCTGGATTATCTTCATGGATCGCGCTTGATACAACAACAACACTTGCCCCTTGCACATTTTCCGCTTGATGACCAATGAAAATTTTTGCGCCAGCTTGAGCAAGACGCTGAGTCACGACACCATCTGCAATATCGGAACCAGAGATATCATAACCTTCATTTAATAAAATTTCGGCAATCCCACTCATACCGGCGCCGCCGATACCAATGAAATGAATTTGTTGAACCCGACGCATCTCAGGAATAATCTTTCTAATTTCGTCCGAAATATGTTTCATATTATTTCACCTTTATTTTTAACCGCACTTTTAGGTTGCGAGTTTATTACCACCCTCTCAACCTCTCTATTCTTATTTCGCGTTTTCTACAATAACATCAGCTACACGTTTAGCCGCTAATGGTGCTGACATTTCTTTTGCCTTAATCGCCATCGCTAACAAAGTTTCACGATCTGTATTTTCTAAGAAATCGACTAACACATCCGCATTTAATTCATTCTGCTGAACAATTTTTGCTGCACCTACATCGGCAAGATATTTCGCATTTAAATATTGTTGTTGATCTTTATGTTGGAATGGTACAAAAATCGCAGGCGTCCCCACAGCAGCTAATTCGCATACTGTTAGTGCACCAGAGCGACAAATCACCACATCTGCCCAAGCATAAGCTTCCGCCATATCATCAATAAATTCTGTAATTTTGACCGAATCTGCATGTTCACCATAAAGTGCGGTCACACTTTCAACAGAACCTTTCCCCACTTGATGACGAACCTCTAATTTATCTGCCAAACGAGCAACAACTTGTGGGATAGTCTGATTGAGTACGCGAGCCCCTTGGCTTCCCCCCACGACAAGTACTCTCAATTTTCCGCTTCTTTCTGAAAAACGTGCTTGTGGTGATGGCATTTCAAATAAATCTTGGCGAACCGGATTTCCTACAACTTCGGCATCTTTAAACGCAGTTGGAAAAGCTTGTAATACACGTGTCGCAATTTTAGCCAACCATTCATTGGTTAAGCCTGCTACGGCATTTTGTTCATGTAAAATAACTGGCACACCACAAAGTTTTGCAGCAATACCACCAGGGCCTGATACATAACCACCCATGCCTAATACCGCATTAGGTTGATATTCTTGAATAATTTTACGAGCTTGCAATACTGCTCTAAAAATAGCAAAAGGTGCGCCTAGTAATGCTTTAATGCCTTTACCACGCAACCCTGAAATTTGAATAAAACGAATAGGAATGCCATGTTTTGGTACAAGCTGTGCTTCCATGCGATCTTTTGTACCTAACCAGCAAATTTCCCAACCTTCTTTTTGTAAGGTTTGAGCAACAGCGATGGCGGGGAAAACATGTCCACCGGTACCACCCGCCATAACTAATAATTTTTTACTCATAAATATCCCTAATCATCTCTCAAACGCGCTTGACCACCACGTTGTAATCTATTTTCATGGTCAATACGCAATAAAATGCCCACGGTTGCCGACATAATAATGATACTTGAACCGCCGTAACTCACTAACGGGAAAGTTAAACCTTTTGTCGGTAACATCCCTAAGGCCATGCCTAGATTGACAAACCCTTGGAAGAAAATCCAGAAACTAATGCCTAAAGCAAAAAAGCCACGGAAACGTTGCTCTAACATGAGGGATTCACGTCCGATTTTCATCGCACGGAAAATCAATAAACCTAAAAGAATGACAACAACAAAAATACCAATAAAACCAAATTCTTCACCAATAATCGCCATGATAAAGTCGGTATGTGCTTCAGGAAGATAATCAAGTTTTTGAATGGAGTTACCCAGTCCTTCCCCGCTAATTTCACCACGACCAAAGGCCATCAAAGAGTTAGTCAGCTGGAATCCTGTTCCGTAAGGATCTTTAAACGGTTCTAAGAAACCGGTAAACCGTTTTAAACGATAAGAGGCAGAAAGGACTAACCAAATAAAGAGAAGTATGCCTGTACCAATTAGCAAAATAAATTGCCAAAAATTTGCACCAACAATAAAAAGCATACCGAAAGTGATCACAAATAGTACCACTGTACTCCCTAAGTCAGGTTGGACTAGTAAGAATACACCTAATACCCCCATTACAATGAAAGGCTTAACCGCACTGAATTTTTTACCTCGAACTTCATCATAACGACGCGTAAAATAACTCGCTAGGAAACAGGTTAAAGCTAACTTCGCAAATTCCGCAGGCTGGAAATTTAAAATCCCCAAAGAAATCCAACGTTTTGCACCATTAACAGAAGTACCGATACCGAGAACCAGTATTAATAAAACAATGGCTAATAAGAAAATTTTAGCGTGCCACTTTTCCCATTGAGAAGAAGAAATTTGGAGAGTTAAATAACAAGTCGCTAAAGAAAGTAAGACATAAACGGCATCACGTTTAGCAAAATAGAATGTATCATTAAATACGCGTGCACTGTAAGGCATTGAAGCAGAAGTTACCGCTACTAAACCAATCAGCAATAGCACGACAAAAAGCCAAAACAATGCGCGATCGTAAAGTAATCCTTGCGGAGTCACTCTCGCCCATTGTTCATAATTTTGTTTAATTTTATTGATAAATTCCATTACTACCCTAATTCTTTAAGCTAATTTTGCTAAACGAGTAAACTCTTCGCCACGTTTTTCAAAAGAGGCAAATTGATCCAAACTTGCACAAGCAGGAGATAATAACACCATATCGCCTGATTTTAAATGTGGACGTAAAAATGAAATGGCTTGTTCCATAGTTTCAAACAAATGGCTTTGACTTGAAAGTGCCGCAAGTTGTTTGCCATCACGACCAAAGCAATACGTTGAAATATGAGGTTGGTTGATTAAATCAGCGAGTTCAGAAAAATCCGCACCTTTACCATCACCACCTAATAAAAGGTGTAACGTTCCCTCAACATATAACCCTGCCAATGCTGCAACGGTGCTACCTACATTGGTGGCTTTAGAATCATTAATCCAACGAACACCATTCGCTTGATGGGCTAATTGGAAACGATGATCTAAGCCTTTAAATTGACGAAGTGCGGTACGAATTGCCTCTAAATTTATCCCCACTGCTTGCGCTAATGCTAGCGCCGCTAAAATATTCATGTAATTATGACGGCCAACTAAGGTTGCTTCATCACAAGGTAAAATGACTTCCTCTTTCGCCATTAAGTACTGTTTACCGTTTTCGGTTTTTAGCCAGTAATCTGCTTGATTTTCAGCAAAAGACACAACCTTCTTAGCTTGATTTTCACCTTCGCCAAACGTGAGTTTATCTTCTAAATTCACTACTGCTGTTTCCGCATTGTGGTAAATACGCAATTTGGCTTGACGATAATCTTCTAAATCAACATAGCGATCCATGTGATCTTCAGTCACATTAAGCACTGTCGCTGCAGCCGCTTTCAAACTATAAGTGGTTTCAAGTTGGAAACTGGAAAGTTCTAAGACATAAAGATCACAATCTTCATTTAATAATGACAACGCAGGAATGCCAATGTTTCCCCCCATTCCCACTTTTATTCCGGCCGCTTTCGCCATTTCATAGACCAATGTTGTCACGGTGCTTTTACCGTTAGAGCCGGTAATCCCGACAATTGGCTTCGTTGCTGCTCGGCAGAATAATTCAATATCGCCAATCACTTCCACACCTGCTGAAAGTGCGGTCTGAATTTCTGGTGTTTTTACCGCGAGTCCCGGGCTAATGACAATAATATCGCTTTCAAGTAACCATTGTTGATTTAGACTACCTGTGTGTAAAGGAACATTTTTAGGTAATTGATCCGCGCCAGCAGGATGTTCGCGAGTATCAATTACACGAATATTCGCTTGTTGAGATTGAAGATATTCAACGCAAGAAAGGCCTGTTTTTCCGAGGCCTATGATGGTGATAGTTTTATTTTGATATAGAGTTGTCATGTTGTTTTTCTTCTCTCGTATTCTGGGATCGCGCAGGGTGCAACAAGTGCACCCTACAAAAATTATCTTAGTTTGAGCGTTACAAGCCCCATCAACACCAACATCAAGGATATAATCCAAAACCGAATAATCACTCTTGGTTCTGGCCAACCTTTTAATTCAAAGTGGTGATGAATTGGTGCCATTCTGAAAATACGTTGTTTTCTTAACTTGTAAGAACCCACTTGTAAAATTACAGATAGGGCTTCAACAACAAATACACCGCCCATAATCACTAATAAGAATTCTTGGCGGACAAGGATAGCAACAACACCAAGTGCGCCACCAAGTGCTAGAGAACCGACATCGCCCATAAAGACCTGGGCTGGATAAGTGTTAAACCATAAGAAACCTAAGCCCGCGCCTACGATTGCGGTACAGAACACCACGACTTCAGAACTATATTTGATATAAGGAATATGTAAGTATTCTGCAAAATTAACGTTACCGGTCGCCCATGCAATTAAAGCAAATGCACCTGCGACTAACGCTGTTGGCATGATGGCAAGACCATCTAAACCGTCGGTTAAGTTTACCGCATTGCCTGTGCCCACAATCACAAAGTAAGACAACACAATATAGAATAGGCCCAATTGCGGCATGATATCTTTGAAGAATGGAATCACTAAACGGGTTGCATCAGTATCATGGCCTAACCAGTACAACCAAATAATCGCCACTAATGCCACAACTGACATCCAGAAATATTTCCAACGCGCAATTAAACCATCTGTATTTTTACGCGTGATTTTACGGAAATCATCCACAAAGCCAATTGCACCGTAGCCAAACAACACAAATAAGCAAATCCAAACATAAGGATTCATTAAGTTAGCCCATAATAACGTACTCACACCGATGGAGAATAAAATCATCACACCGCCCATAGTTGGGGTGCCTTTTTTCGCAAAGTGACTTTCAGGACCGTCATTACGCACTTCTTGCCCAAATTTTAAAATTTGAAGGCGTTTGATCACTTTCGGACCAACCCATAAAGAAATGAAAAGTGCGGTCAATAATGCCAAAATCGCACGTACGGTAATATAGGAAATGGCATTGAATGCCGTTTCATAGCGAACTAAGTATTCAGCAAGCCAAACTAACATAAGCTACCCTTTAATGAATAAATCGTCTCTTCCATTTTCATTGAGCGCGAGCCTTTCGCTAATACGACGACTTTTTGGTTTTCTTGTAATTTCTGTTTAATAATATCTAACGCATAAGCTGTCAATTCAGCTTTATCTGTAAAATGTTTTCCCAAAACAGCTTCAGAAATGACCACACTTTCTGTTCCGTAAGAAAGCACCAAATCTAATTTAGCTTGTTTTGCATGCTCGCCCACTTGTCGATGACATTTTAGACTATCCTCGCCTAATTCTTTCATATCGCCCACGAGTAGAATACGGAAAGCATCATAACCTTTTAAAACATCAATCGCAGCTTGTAAAGAATCAACATTCGCATTGTAAGTATCATCTAATAAAAGGAGATTTTCATTCACTTGAATCGGGAATAAACGTCCTTTTACTTGAGAACGATGTTCAAGACCGGCTTTAACATCAGCAAGACTCGCGCCCACATTCATAGCAAGTGCGGTCGCTGCCAAAGCATTTTTTACATTATGCTCACCTAAATAAGGCAAATCAATTTCAATGCTGCCTTTTGGCGAAACTAACGTAAAGGTTGAGCCATTAGGTGAATGTTTTACATTTTCAGCTTTGTAATCACGACCATTAAAATATTGAATAGCATGGGAACCAATTTCTTTTTGCCACAATTCAATATAATTATGTTCACTGTTAATAATCGCCACGCCATTTTGGGTTAAACCACGATAGATTTCACCTTTAGCTCGAGCTACACCTTCAATGGAGCCAAATCCCTCTAAATGTGCAGCCGCTACATTATTTACTAATGCGGCCTCAGGCTGAGCAAGATGCGTGGTGTAATCAATTTCACCTTGATGATTAGCACCTAATTCAATAACGGCAAATTTATGTTGTTCGGTTAAGCGTAATAACGTTAACGGTACGCCAATATCGTTGTTAAAATTACCATTGGTGAATAACACAGCTTCAGGATTGCCAGCTGTTTGTTGCAGAATGGATGCGGTCATCTCTTTTACTGTAGTTTTACCTGATGACCCCGTCATTGCTACGGTACGAGGATTAATTTTTTCACGTAACCATTTTGCTAATTGACCAAGAGCTAAGCGCGTATCTGCAACAACTAATTGTGGCGTTACAATTTCAGTGTTGGCTTGTTGCACAACTAAGGCTGTCGCACCTTGCTCAACGGCTTTATCTAAGTATTGATGTGCATCAAAATGCTCACCTTTTAATGCAAAGAAAAGTGAGTTAGATACCGATTTACGCGTATCCGTATTGATATTTTCAACAACGGCCTGCTCATCTCCAATAAGATTAGCATTTAAAATTTGAGCAAGCTGTTGGGTAGTTAATTTAATCATTCTATTTTTTTATTTTTTCGTTAAATAAGCTTCAGCCACTTCTTGATCGGAGAAATGAAGTGTTTTATCTCCAATGATTTGATAGTTTTCATGGCCTTTACCGGCAATCACAATCACATCATTTTCAACCGCATTCTCAATGGTAAATTTGATGGCTTCTTCGCGATCCGGAATCACTCCAACATCTTCCATTCGGCTAAATCCCGTAAGGATATCTGCTTCAATTTTATTTGGGTCTTCTGTGCGTGGATTATCTTGGGTTACGATCACTAAATCTGCAAACTGTTCAGCAGCTTTCGCCATCAGCGGACGCTTGCCTGCATCACGATCTCCGCCACAACCAAAGATACACCAAAGTTTGCCTTTACAATGTTCACGCGCGGCATTTAATGCTTTTTCTAATGCATCCGGAGTATGGGCATAATCAACGATAACCGTTGGTTTACCTGCTTTCTTAATCAATTCCATTCTTCCATTTACCCCTTTTAGCTGTGAAACCGTACGGATAAGATCGTCGAAAGAATAACCTAAAGCCAATAAAACAGCCGTGGCTAACAGCAGATTACTCACGTTAAAAGCGCCAATTAATGGGCTATGTAATGTGCCATTACCCCAACTTGAAGCAACATTAATCACCGCACCTTCGTGAGTAAAACGAATCTGTGTTGCATAAAGCCATTGTTTAGAAGTTGGTTGAAAATCTGGGCGGCAGCTGACTGCAATACCATTTGGTAATTCACTTAACCATGCAGCCCCAATTGGATCGTCAACATTAAGAATTTGTAATTCGGGGGCTAAATCAACGAAAAAGCGTTTTTTAGCTTCTGCATACTTTTCCATTGTCTCGTGATAATCCAAATGATCACGACTTAAATTGGTAAAAATGGCAGCTTTAAATTTAAGGGCTTCAACACGGTGTTGAACTAAACCATGTGAAGACACTTCGATAGAAGCAAAATCAGCCCCTTTCTCTACAAAATCAGCTAAATTTTCTTGAACTTCAACGGCTGATCCTGTGGTATTTTTGGCTTCTTTGACTTGACCTAATAAACCATTGCCAATGGTGCCCATGACGGCTGCTTTATGGCCGAATATCGTTGCCCATTGAGCTAATAATTGAGAAACCGTGGTTTTACCGTTTGTTCCAGTTACACCAACTAAAGTTAGTTTTTCGGAAGGATATTCATAGAATTTACCTGCCAATGCAGAAAGATTGGCAGATACATGATAGTAATGAATCACTGGCACATTATTTTGCCATTGGATGCTTAAATGCTCATTTTCTAAATCTGTTTCTAAAACGATCGCACTTGCACCAGAAGAAATGGCTTGAGGAACAAATTGACTCGCATCAAAACGATGCCCTTTTACTGCCACAAATAGATCACCTTGAGTTACTTTGCGGCTATCTAACACCATCGCCTTCACATTCATGTCTGAAAGCACCGGAAGATCAAAAAGTGCGGTCAATTTTTTCATTGTTTTGCCTTTTCTTAATTCATTTTTTCAAGTTTTTGATCGCTTAAGCGAACAGTGCGTCTTGCTGTTTTTTCTGTTGGTTCTGCATCTGGCGCAATACCATTTGCACGTAATGCATAGCCCATAATGCTTGAGAATACTGGCGCAGATACCGCACCACCATAGTACTGTCCTGCTTTCGGATCGTTGATCAAAATAACGAGTGCATAACGTGGATCGCTAATTGGTGCAATACCCGCTGTAAATGCCACATATTT
The DNA here is from genome assembly GCA_963516375.1 of Parahaemophilus parainfluenzae. GTDB lineage: Bacteria > Pseudomonadota > Gammaproteobacteria > Enterobacterales > Pasteurellaceae > Haemophilus_D > Haemophilus_D parainfluenzae_AG. The sequence continues at coordinate 65,718 of CAUQBI010000009.1, forward strand.
CTTAACATAGTGACCATTTTCAATTTTACGCGCTGTACCTGTTTTCGCACCAACACGATAACCTTCAACCATCGCACGTTTATTTTTGATTGCCACTTTCTCTAACATACCCACGACGTCTTTCGTGATTTTTTCAGAGAAAACACGTTGACCAATAACCGGCGGATCAACTTTAGTGATAGAAAGTGGACGATAAATCCCAAAGCTACCTAAAGTAGCATAGGCACGCGCAATTTGTAATGGTGTTGAAGTAATACCATAACCATAAGCCACTGTTGCACGTTCGATATCTGCCCAACGTTTACGGTTTGCATTTAATACCCCACGTTGCTCACCGATTAAGCCTAACTCAGTATCTTTACCTAAACCTGCATTTTGGTAAGTTTCCATTAATGCTGAAGGTGGCATACGTAACGCAAGACGGCTTACACCACGGTTACTGGAGTTAATCAAAATTTCATCTAAGGTTTGTTGTGGGCGAGGTGCCACGTCCACAATTTCTTTACCACTTACGGTAAATGAACCTGTATTAATCACTTCATCACGTCTCGCTGCGCCACGTTGAAGTGCGGTCAAAACAACGAAAGGTTTTACTGTCGAACCTGGCTCAAAGGTATCCGTAATCGCACGGTTACGTTTTAATTCATCTTTCACATTAGCCAAGTTATTTGGGTTGTAAGAAGGCGCTGTTGCCATTGCTAACACTTCACCCGTACGCACATCTACCAATACCGCAGTACCAGATTCAGCTTTGTTCTCTGTTACTGCTTTTTTGATTTCGCGATAAACCATGGATTGCAATTTTTCATCGATACTTAAGGTTACATCTTGTGCATCGTATTTTTTCTCATCTGCAATATGTTCAACCACGTTACCACGTTTGTCTTTACGAACAACACGCGCACCGTCTTTCCCCACTAACATTGAGTTGAAACTTGCCTCAACGCCTTCAATCCCTTTACCATCAATGTTGGTAAAGCCGATTAATTGAGCCGCTTCTTCTACACGTGGATAAAAACGACGTGGTTCAGTTTCTAATGAAATACCTTTAATTTTGAGGTCACGAATATAATTCGCTTTACCCGCTTCTACTTGACGTGCTAAATATAAGAAACCTGATTTTGGATTTTTCTCAATTTTTTTCACCAACTCAGCAGGTGTCATATTTAATTCGTTAGCAAGGGCTTTGATACGTTCTTTATCCTCTAATGCATTTTCTTTTAACATTAAGCGAGGTTCAGCCACAATTGCACTCATCGGTACACTCACCGATAACAATTGGCCATTACGATCTAAAATTGAACCACGAACAGAAAGCACGTCATCTTTACGTAATGAACGTTTGTCCGCTTCACCAGAAAGGGTTTCAGAATTAACAGATTGCACATAAGCAGCACGAGCCACTAATGCGCCTAAGCCTAAGAAAATAAAACTTGTCGCGATGAGATAACGACCACGAAGGAAGCATTTCTCAAACACCATTTTCGGTTTGTTTGGTTTTACTGACGCAGGTTGAGCCAATTTTCTAATTGTTTTCTTTGGCTTTCCTGGTTTCTTAGAGGAATTAAATCTAACCATTTTATTCAAAATCCCTATTCAAAAATAACCACTTCTTGTTCACTTTGAACACGTTGCATTTTTAATGTACCAATCGCAATGGATTCAACTCTTGTATTATCACTTTCGGTTGCTTCTTGTAATTGCAAATTGCGATATTCGTTTTCAAGGGCTTGGTGTTGTAATACCAACTGCCCGTTTTCAGAAATTAGGCCTCGTGTTTGATGTGTCATCCAAATTGTACCCATTGCAGAAGCTAAAATTAATAAAAGTAAGATGACAATTAATTTATTAGAAGAAAAAATATCTTCAACGAGAATATGTTGTAAAGGATAACGTTCGCTATTTTCTAACATCTTATTTCACCCTTTCCGCAATACGTAACACCGCACTTCTTGAGCGTGGATTTGCCGAAATTTCTGCCTCACTCGGCTGAATAGCTTTACCAATGATTTTTAATTTTTGATTACGTTGAATTTGATCTTCACGTAATGGTAAGCCTCTTGGAATATCCTCGCCTTTGCTTTGCTTACGCATGAAATGTTTTACCATTCTGTCTTCAAGTGAATGGAAACTGATAATCGATAAACGCCCTTCTGGGGCTAACATATCTAATGCAGAATTTAATACACTTTCTAATTCATCTAATTCCGCATTAATATAAATTCTAATAGCTTGGAAACTACGAGTCGCCGGATGTTTATGCTTATCTTTAAACGGCACGGCTTGAGCAATTAACTCAGCGAGCTGAGAAGTACGACTTAAACATTCTGTGCCATTTTTGACCGCACTTTTATTAAATTCTACGATGGCAGTGGCAATTCGTTTTGCAAAACGCTCTTCGCCGAAGGTTTTTAACACCCAAGTTAAATCATCAACGGATACTTGTTTTAGCCACTCTGCTGCTGATAAACCTTGTGTGGTATCCATACGCATATCTAACGGGCCATCTTTCATAAAACTGAAACCACGCTCTGCTTCATCAAGCTGTGGAGATGACACCCCTAAATCCAACAAAATGCCGTCAATTTTACCAACTAAATCGAGTTTTTGACAGATGTCTGGAATGTGAGAAAAGCTATTATGTTCAATATGAAAACGAGGGTCTTGAATTTTTTCAGCTTCAGCAATGGCACGAGGATCGCGATCAATAGCAATTAAACGACCATTTTCAGAAAGCTGGGAGAGAATTAGACGAGAATGACCACCACGACCAAAGGTACCATCGATATAAATTCCGTTTTCTTTCAACGCCAAACCATTCACTGCTTCGTGAAGCAAAACCGTGATATGTTCAGGTGCAGAAAAGGAATTTTGCATAGTCATAAGTAAAAAGTAAACGTTAAATCAAAATCGCTAAAGAGAAGATAGAGCGGCGCAAGCACCGCTTATCCTGCTAGTGCTGCTGTTCTATAATGACAGCATTTTTAGTTCTTCTGAAGCTCCGAATTCAGCACTTGAGCCAATTTCGATATCTTCATCAATTTGTGCATACCATTCGGTATCACTCCAAATTTCAAATTTATTCAACTGCCCTACCAACATTAAGCCTTTTTCTAATTTTGCGTGTTGACGTAATGGACCACTTAATAAAATACGACCTTGCGCATCCATTTCACATTCAGTGGCATAACCGAGCATAACACGTTGTAAACGGCGTTGATTTGGGTCAAAGTTGGAGAGTGAAAGTAGTTTTTGTTCGATTTTTTCCCACTCATCTAAAGGATAAAGCAATAAACAAGGCTGACGAATATCAACGGTACAAACCATTTGGCCTTGGTTCTTTTCCATGATTTCAGCGCGATAACGAGTAGGAATCGCTACACGACCCTTCGCATCTAAATTTACCGCTGCTGCACCACGAAACATTTTTCTACCTTTAAACGTTTATTTTTAGAAAAATTAGCAGAATTCTCCACAAAATTCCACTTTTCACCACTTTGTGTAAGTTTATCGGTTGTAGCCTTAACTTGCAAGCAATTAAAACGTAAAGATTGGTAAATTTTGGTAATAAAATAAATAAAAAAACCGTTTGAGGTTTTCCTCAAACGGTTTTTCAATTTTTAACTCAATTTGACTAGTTATTTACATAAGCTTCTTCGTCACGTGAACCTAATGGTTTAAGCTGTGTGAAGAATAATACTAAACAAAGAGCTGTTAAACCTAAGCCGATATAAACAGATAATTGATAGTCTAAACCGAAACCAATTTTGTTGTATGCTAGGTAAGTAAAACATACTGTACTGATAAATACCGCAGGAATTGTACATACCCAGTGGAATTTATTATAACGGTATAAGTATGCTGCTGCAGTCCATAACATTACCATCGCTGTAGTTTGGTTTGCCCAAGTGAAGTAACGCCATAAGATTGAGAAGTCGATTTTTGATACGATAAAACCAAGCGTAAATAATGGAACAGCAATCATTAAACGTTTAGCTAAGGTTTTTTGTTCTAAGTTGAAGAATTCTGCAATAACAAGACGTGCCGCACGGAATGCTGTATCGCCTGATGTAATAGGAAGAACAACCACACCTAATACTGCAAAAATACCGCCGACAAAACCTAAGAAGTGGATAGAAGAATCATAAACCACTTTAGAAGGAGAACCTGCTTTAATTGCAGCTAATAAGTCTGGTAAAGAATCATAGAAACTTAAACCAACCGCACACCATACTAATGCAATCACACCTTCACCGATCATCGCACCGTAGAAAATGAAACGAGCTTCTTTTTCGTTTTCAGTACAACGAGCCATTAACGGGCTTTGTGTTGCGTGGAAACCAGATAATGCACCACAAGAGATTGTTAAGAACAAGAGTGGCCATAATGGTAAATCTGCACGGGTTTCAAAGTTTTGGAAGAATTTCTCAAAAGACATACCGTCCACAGAACGATAGAAAGAAATTGGATCCGCTGAGCTAAGATCTGCACTGACTAAACCATATACCATACCTACTGACATAAAGAGCAATAATGCGCCGAAGAACGGATAGATACGGCCAATGATTTTATCAACTGGAAGTAATGTTGCAAGAATATAGTAAATGAAGATGATAGCAGTCCAAACACTGATAACAGTCGCTTTATCCATACCCCAAACGGTAATACCACCTGCTTCAGCTACCTGATGGATTTCTTCCGCATTGCTAATAGAAATGCTACCTGATGCAGCACCGAACACATCCATTGTAATCGTACCCATTAATTGAGCAGGACTTGCTACGAATACCACACCTACTAATAATAAAAGCACAACAGCTAATACGTTAATGAATGCTTTAACTGGACGACCTAAGTATTTACCTGCAAGGTTTGGCATAGATGCCCCACCATTACGCACACTTAACATTCCGCAGAAATAATCGTGTACCGCACCAGCAAAGATACAACCCACTACAATCCAAAGCATTGCAACTGGTCCGTATAACGCACCAAGAATCGGACCAAAGATTGGGCCTGTACCAGCAATGTTTAACAATTGAATTAACCAAATCTTGGTTTTAGACATTGGCATATAGTCAACGCCATCATTCATGGCATACGCTGGCGTTTGACGATTTGGATTGATCACAAAAATGCGCTCAATCACTCGACTATAAAAGAAATAACCTGCAAGCAATAACGCCACGCAGAAGAAAAACCACAACATAAAAAATACTCCTCAGGAATAAATGAATACCGAAATTTAGTCATATACTAGACTTCGTCGGCGGTATTCTAAGTGAAAATCATCAAAATCAAAATTTTAATTTTTACATTGTTTCAATTTTGTGATCCATGTCACGTTTATCATTCCGTTTTTTTCACTTACAATAGGCATATAAATTAAAATAATTAATAAAGGATTATCAATGGCTCTCACCCGCTGCCCTGAATGTCGTAAAAAAATCAGCGAATCTGCTCAGTTTTGTCCAAATTGTGGGTTCTCTTTTAAAAAAGAAGATCTTGAAATTTACAAACAAAAACTCGAACAACGACGCCAACAAAATGCCGAAATTAATCGAAAAAGCACTAAACTTCACCTTATTTGGTTGGCTATTTTTACTATCGTTATCTTATTGGCAAGTTGGCTAACTGGAGAATAAAAAGTGCGGTCAAAAAACAATGAGAATTTTGACCGCACTTTAATTAGAACCCTATCCGCCTTGTCGTTGCAGAAAATGCTGGTTTCACTTCACACTCACCCTGTAATGCGCTCAGCCAATCTTGCACCTTTTGAAAATGAGAAAATTGGTGACGACGAGCCACCGCAGCAAAATCTCCAGGAGTCAGCAAATTAAGCGATTCAATCTGACTTAAATCCTCTTCCGATAACAACGGCAACCCTAAAATTTCTGCTTGTTGTTTAGCAAAATCTAAACGTTGTGGCAGCGTTAAATAATCAAACTTCAATTTCAAATCAAAACGGCGTAAGGCGGCAGGATCAAGCACTTCAATTAAATTTGTTGATACCACCATCAAGCCCTCAAAGCGTTCAATTTGTGTCAACATTTCATTCACTTGTGAACGCTCCCAACTTCGGTCTGCTCCTTCTCGAGAAAATAAGAACGTATCCACTTCATCCAGTACTAATAATGCGTTATCGGCTTTCGCCTGTTCAAAGGCTTGAGCAATATTTTGTTCTGTCCCGCCTACATAACGATTAAGTAAATCAGAACCTTGTTTTAACAACAGTGGCATATCCAACTCCTCAGCAAGCCATGCTGCCCAAGCAGTTTTTCCTGTTCCCGGCGGGCCATAGCAACAAATTCGCCCTTTTTTCGACCGTTTTAACCCTTCACTAATACGATGAATATTGTCGTTACAAGCCACATAATCCAAGTTATAGTCGGCTTTGCCTAAAACAAGCGGTTCAATTTTCGGTTTATTTTGCGATTTTAACGTTTGATTAAACATCATGAGCAAAGTATCAGCAAAATTTGATGTGTTGAGTTCCTTTGCCACCCGAATTGTGCGGCTTAAAATCGCCGGCGTTAATGACCGCACTTTCGCAAAATGCTGCACATAAGCCGGACTTAATTTTCCCTCGGCTAACTGCGTAATGAGTGCTGATTTATTTTTCAACGGCAAATCAGGCATTTCTAAAATAAAATCAAAGCGACGCAAAAAAGCAGGATCTATGCCAAAAACAGAATTAGATAGCCAAATCATCGGCACATTGTTATTTTCTAATAACTGATTCATCCAAGCTTTATTCTGCTGTGCCACTGATTGCCCAAAGAAACTACCACGAAAAACATCTTCTATTTCATCAAAAATCAATAATGAAGATTGTCCTTCTAACACCTTTTGCGCAAAACGACATTTATTCAAACGATCTTCAGCGCTAATCACATCCCCATCTCCATCCATGTAAGTAATGTTATGCACAGAAACACTCAATGCTTTAGCCAATAAAGTGGCGAACTCCGTTTTGCCCGTGCCTGGCGCACCATAAATTAAAATATTTACGCCTTTTCTATGAGTAGCAAATGAGGACTGAAGATAATCCAGCATCATTGCTTTCATCTCTCCTAGATAAGCAAAGTCGTCTAAATTTAAACTTGTTTTAATCGCAGGCTGAGTACACGATTTTAATAGTGTTTGTTCATTTAATGGTTCTGAAATAAACTCATCAAAATCTAGCATTTTGCCCCAATCCAAATATTCATGGATTCGATCCGGATTATAGTTTCGAGCCAGCAAGCCATAGCCTAATAGTTTTCCTTTATCTTTTAAGGCAGAAATAATGTCTGATTTAGGTAAGCCAAATAAATTTGATAATACCTCACCTAGCTCTGCCAAATTAGATTTTGGCAAGGCTCTACTCAATTCTTTCAATGGCTCATACAACTGTAACTGAATAGCCAAACGAAAAACCATCCGTTCTGCCACATTTAATGACAATAATTGAGTCAATTTATCAATATTTTGTTGAATAATGGGATTCTCGTTTACGCAAAGTGCGGTCAATTTTGGCAACGTTTTATTTCGAGCTTGCAATAATTTTTTCACTTTCTCACGAAAATTATCACAGTTCTCCATTTCACTTGGTAAACCTAAAGCTTCTGCAATATTGTCATATCGCCAATTATTCTCATGAAAAACCTCTACGAAACCTCGATATTCCAATAAAAGTTGCAACATTAATTTTTCGGTATATAGGGAAACTGATGGGGGGTTAAGTTTGAATTTAGACATAATCATCACTCCAATAAAAAATGCTCAAACCTAATAGGTTTGAGCATAGTTTAAGAAGTAGAGCGACAGATTGTGTCGTTAGGAATCTGCTTTGGATAAAGGTTGATTTAGAATTTTGAGCATATCTTCCCCATGTTCTTTTATCTCCTTTTCTTCCCATTTATCATAACTCATCATTATGGCTTGTTTTAAGCTATCGTAATTTTCATTTTTCTCATAATAACTGCATTTGGCTTTGGGTGTTAAATTGCTTAAACGAGAATTTTTACTTTGAGATAGCAAATATAAGTTACCAAAATTATCTAAAGTTTTTTGATCTAATTTCTCTAATCCATGTTCTTCAGAGGGATGCTGAGGATAATGGTGCTCAACCGAACTTCTGAATGTAAATCTAAATTTTTTCCAAATAGCCTCTTTATTTTTAATAGTTAACCACTTGTCATTTTCTGACAAAATTTCTACTTTTTGTTCTTGTTCTTGTTCGTGGAAAAATCTCCATAACTGATAATCTAATCGATTAAATACAAAGTTAGGAACATTTACTCCATCATCCCAATCTTTTTTATCTCCTGAGTTTAATTCAAATTCCAATTTTTCTAATATAATCTCTGTAATATCTTTTCCTTGACAGTTATTACCAAAATAGAATTTATCACAAAGATCTTCTAGGAAATCAACATAGTTACCGGGAGTTATATTATCCTTATTCTTAAATAACCAACGTAATACAGCATACAACCAGTTTTTATAAATACGAGATGGATTAGACACATGGAACATCGAAAGTAACATAACCACTATTTTAGTACCATCATAATTATCTAGCTCTTCATCATTTTTACTTTCAGTATTATTACCAAATGTATTTTTATAGTAATAACTTGAACCATTAGGCCTAATCGCCCATAAGGACCAGTTTTCTTCCCCAGTTCTAATTGCGTTAGATTTGATAACATAACAATCAAAAAGATAGCGACAAATCAATAGAACATAAATGAAATTTCTAACAGCCTCATCATCTTTAATTTTTTCTTCAAAAGAATTTAATAAGTATTTTTCATCTAACGGCACTATTTTGGTAAAATCTCCGCATTGATCAGTCACTTCTAAATAAATTCTTAAAACATGCATTAAGAAATTAGGAAAGTCTATAACAGGAGTAAAGCTACCATCGTATTTGTCTGCAAAGTCATTTTTATTAACCCCACTATTTTTACTTCCATTAATGAGGTCTAAAATCTTTATACCATCTACATTTCCTTGCATATTGATAATAGATAACTTCTTATTTTCTTCCTTATTCTTCTTTTCAATTTCCTTGTTGTATTCTTTAATATCTTGAATTATTTTGATAAAGCATTTTGGTTTTTCTGACCATTTATCACTAAATATCACTTCTCTTATTGTAGGATCAAACCCCATTACAGCATAACGACTCATATCAGAACAAGCATCCCAAATTTTGGCAAATAATGATTGTTCATTTTCAGGTAATATATCCATTAAACGGGCTTTTAAAACTTCGTGTTTTTCTAACTGCTCGCCACGGGTATTCATAATTTCGAAATAATGGTTTAAATCTGTACCTTCAGGCACTTCAGTTCGGATAATTTCAACTTTTTCTAAAAGAAATTTAGCAATATTAGTTTTGTTATCTCCCCATTCATGAATACCTTTATTAATTATTTCTAATGCTTGTGAAAAATTACTTGGTAATTTTTCAGAATTAAGATTGGATAACGCTTGTTCAGATTCATCTCGATGTTCAAAAGAAACATTTCTAAAACTTAATTTACCAAGCTGATGCATTATCAACGTAAGTGTTGTTAATCGTTGCTGCCCATCAATTACTTCAAAATCACCATTTTCTCGGCGATAGACAACTAAGCTTCCGATATAATAATTTTTATCTTGTTCTTTATTTTTTTCACAAGCATTTTTTATATCTTGAAGCAATGAACTAATTTCATCATCACCCCAAGCATAATTACGTTGGTAGATTGGAATAATATATTTACATTTATTCTCATCATCAAATAAATCAGATATGGTTAATGTTTTTACATATTCTTTAGTATTACTCATCTTTCACCTCAAAAACTTCCTTTATTTTATTGTCTATATTCCTAAACTTATCTTCACGTATTGCTGAGGTATATCTCAGTACTTGTATTGGTGTAGAGGATTTCTCTATATGATTAAATAATCCATTTTTTGAGTGAGCTTCATCTTCTATAGTTTTGAAAGTAATACGCTGATATTCAAAACGAATTCGATAAACCCATAAAAATGCTTTATTTATAAATTCATCTAAATGTACTCCACCAAACTTATCAAAATAGAATAATACTATGCATTCAAATAAATTTTTTAAATACTTATCCCCTACTCGATAGTAATAATCTTGATTATTGAGAAAAGTATTTATGCCTTTTCCTAGATCTTTACCTTTGATTTTCGTCACTTTATCAACAAGCCCACTTCTTTCTCTAAATAATGTTTCATAGATTTCAGTATAATACTGAACATAATCAAAAAATTGTTCACCGTTTATTAACGTTTGTATCGTTTGAAAATTTGTTTTCACAAATCTTGGATGATAAAACATTGGATTTTGTTGCGCTAATTTCTCTACAACCTTTGTTGCAAACAGGGGATTAAGATAAGGGTAGGTAGTACTTTCTGATACGCCTTTAAACGTCTCTAGCTCATCCGATGTAAAAACTTCTCCACTTTCTTGATAGTGCCATCGGCGTAATCTAAAAAGAATATAGTTGATAATTTTATCTAAGTTATTAATTTCTTGGGAAAGTGCAGATTTCTCCCAACGCTCAACACAATGAAGAATAATTTCTTTTGGCTTATCTTTCATTTCTCGTAAATGATAAGCTTTCAGTAAATCGTAAGATTCTAAAGGTTTTCCTCTTGAGTTTTGCGAATCAAAAAATTGGAAGGCTTCGTCTAAATCATCTAATTCAACATAAACCATCTCACAAATTTCTAAAAGATACTTTTTAAATGTATCTTCATCCGAAATAGAATAATTTTTAATAAATTGATAATTCTCAATCACATTATTCTTACTAATACTATGTGTTAAATGTTGTTCTAATAGATTATTTTTACCACCCAAACTATGAAGCAATAATGAAAGTGTAATTAAACGTTGCTGACCATCAACAATATCTAACATTTTTTTATTATCTTTACTATATTTATGCATTACCACGGTTCCAATTCGATAAACTTGTTCTTGATTACGAAAATGCGTCAGTAAATCATCAAGTAATTGTTGAACGTGTTTTATTGTCCATTTATATGGGCGCTGATAGCTCGGAATAGATAAATCCGCACCTAAAATTTCTTTTAGTTTCCGTACTTTAGCTTTTTCTTCTTTTGGGTTAATCATGTTATTCCTTAAGTTTTATCTAAAATTGGTACACTATGCTATATATCTAAAAAAATAACTTCAAGCGGTTATTTTTTTCATCATTTTGCAAAAACCTACAAACTATCACCGACAAATCATCATAAAACCCTTGTTTCGTAATTAATTTACGACACACAGTCAATCTAGATTTATCATTATCATATTGTTTCCAAATCTTTTCTCTTACTTCAGCAGAAAGTCCATCTGTTAGCCCATCAGAACACAGTAATAAACTTTCTCCTTGCTGAATTTCAATTTCTTGATAAAAAATTTTATCTTGGAATTCGGAATAATCGGCGACTAAACAAGAAGAAACACCGCCATAAATCGTGGCAAAATCTTCTTCTTTTTTATCGGGGAAATCAGCCAATAATTCAGAAAGAATAGAATGATCTTGGGTGATTTGTTGCCATTTACCTTGGGTATCAATTAAATAAGCACGGCTATCGCCTACGCTGAGAATTTTGGCTTTACGGGTTGTTTGATCAATTTCAGCCGCCACAAAAGTGGTTGCTGAGCCAAAATAATCCTCGGCTAATTCTGCTGATAAACTGGATTGTAAATCGTAGATCGTTTGACGACTTATGCTTTCCATTTGGCTTAATAATTGCATTGCCAACTTGCTCGCTTTTTCAGATCGATTGCTATTGGAAATACCATCTGCCACGCCCACAATAAAGTGCGGTCGGTTTTCAAGGCGTTTTTCAGCCATTTTGAGTTTATATTGAAACACCGCCTCACCATTAAAAAGGGCATCTTGGTTGTGTCGCTTGTTGCTGCCAATTTGTTGGCAGAAGGTAATTTCGCAAAAATTTTCCATTATTCAACCGCTTGTTGAGAAGGATTTAGAAGGCGATCAATCGCTTTTAGCGCATCTAACGCCTTCATTTCGAGACTTAAAAAGTGCATTTTCGGCACGCCTGCATCTTGCGGGTTAATACGGATAAATCCGCCCTTTTTTGCTTTCGCTGTACGCTCAGAAAAGCGACGCACAGTTGGAATGGCTTTCCCCGCACCCAGTTCGATGACAACGAGATTTTGCACTTCTTTTAACCATAAATCGAGCTTATTTCGTTTTAAATTTTGATAATTACTGCTGTAAAAATAATCGTCAAACATAAGCACATTTTGTCTTGCTAAACGCTGACAATAAGAGCAACGAGGCGGCTCACTCAATAAGCGCAAGTTTTCGTTATCCACCACTGGTTGAAATTCTTTTGCTGACCAACTTAAATCGCGGCAATTATGCGCACACTGCAAACGCTCTAGTGTGCCATGTACTTCATAAACACGCCCTTCTTCAAAGCCTGCTTTCTGAAAATGCCCATCTACATTACTGGTAAAAACAAAATAACCATGCGGTTTGCTTTCTGCCCAACGTTTTAAAATTTGGTAACCTTCATGCGGACTTGTTGCACGATATTGCGACAAACGATGCCCATAAAACCAATAAGCTAACTCTTGATGGGTTTCATAAGCCAATGGCGTCGCAATATCTTCAAAATTGATATTGCGGCCTTTAAACATTGGGTAAGCATTCCAAAACCCGCCGACACTTCTAAAATCTGGCAGACCTGAATCTACGCTCATTCCTGCACCAGCAGTAATTAAAATGCCATCAGCCTTATGGATAAGTTCCACTGCATAATTTAAGTCATTTTTCATAATACTTTTCTCTGTCCATTTTTCATTGATGAAATAACGCCTGCTTCTTCTAGTTGTTCTACAATTCTCGCAGCTCGATTAAAGCCTAAACTAAATTTGCGTTGAATCCGTGAACCAGATGTAAATTTTTCTTGTTGCACGAATTTTTTTACATCCTCAAAAAGCGGATCTCGTTTAAAAGTGACTTTCATTGCCATAAGTTTTCTCCTGTGTTGTTTCTATAAAAAGGGCTTAAGCGTGTTGTAAGAGGTAAAAAACTCTCTTTTATGGAAAAATTATAGGGAGGAGAGCGACAATGCGTGTCGTTAGTGAATATTACAAGCGGTTATTTTTAGGACTGGTTCAGATAATATCTGCCTACACTTTAAAAATATTTTTAATAAAGCTAAGCTTGATGACTATTTAACTACCGAGGATTTCTCAGTAGTTTACCAAGATATGCACATACTTAAGAAAGATAAATAGCGACCAAAGTCGCTATTTATCTATCAACGTTAAACTTAAAAAAAAATTATTTACATAATTCTTTTACTGACTCCACTAATGCTTCCATTTTATCGTAAGAATTAATACCACTTGGGCCACCAAAAAATGGGCAAACACAAATTAAAGTATCATTATACTTGCGATAGAAGATATTAAATTCTTCCAATGCTTTAGTTTCATATAAAGCTTCTCCAGTAAAAAACTTAAAGAAGTTATCTTTTTCAGTGACTCCTGTGCAAATAATAACTTTAGGATTACATTCATCTATAAGTTGACGATAAAAAGCACCGCGATTTTGAACGCACCACTCTCTATATTCATCGAATGTTTCAAATCCAGTCATCTTAATAAATTGTTCATTCCATTTAATCGATGCTCTATTTTTAAAATTGATTGGTAACATATTTAACTTGAAACCAATACCTTGTGGGTAAAGCACATTGTATGTTCTAACAAAATGGTCCGTACTTTCTCCATTTTTCCAATCTAAATTGTAGTAGTACCACAAAAACCAACATATTTTCCGATTATATTGAGTAGTCCAACTACCATCAAAATCATCCTCTATCCAAGAATGCGGTATTAATTTCGGGCTTAAACTAAATTTCTCATAAAAATCATCAGGAGAAGCTTCATCACCAATTCCCCATTCTAGCCCGCAAAACCATACTTCAGACTTAGGATTTCCACCATCGCCCCCAGCAAAAGATACCGCTATTTTTCTAAATTCATCTGTTACCATTATTCTATCCTCATTATTTAAGTAGATTCGTCCAAATCCCTATGGTTTCTTCTTGAATTATACCTTTTTCTTGACCTAGTTTTATCGCCAATTGTTGTAAACTTTTAGCTAGATCGGGATGACCACAATAATTTAAACTACGAATGATGCGAGAAATTTTCTTACTTTCATGCCCAATATTGCGTAACCAAACTTTACGTTCAGTTAATTCAGGTTTAGGGTAAATTTTATTACATTCACGATATAAATTGAAATAATCCAAAATAAAATCAATAGAATGTAAATATTTATTTTGAATTACTTCATCTCCAATAAAAATAGCCAGATCTTCTTCGTTAAAAACTGGTACTGAACGATTCCATTTGGAACTTTCAGTGACAGGTAAAAGCCAAGGAATATATAAATAAGCATCCCCAATCATTCTTTTAGGCATTGCCCACATATCTTGCAAAGATAAATTATGCTGGCTTTTTCTTTGTTCTAAATAAAATTCAATTACTGGGTGCATATGTTTCCCGTTAATTCATGTTATGTAGTATAACGATACAAAACTTATTATTTATGTGAAAAGTGCGGTTGCTTTTCTATGATTTTTTAATTTTCTCCAATAACTCGGCGACCACCTTCGGTACGCCCTCACCCGCTTTTTCTTTGATTGCAATCACTTTCTTACGGACAAATCCTGTATTGGGATTTGGATCGATCAAATAGATAAGTGAACCATATGGAGCGAGATTTACCAATCCATTAGCGGGATAAACTTGTAATGAAGTGCCAATAACAATCACAATATCTGCCTTTTTCACTAACTTTTCTGCTTTAGGAAACATGGGTACATTTTCCCCAAAAAAGACTATATGTGGACGCATTGGATGGCCGTGATTATCCTTATCCTCTAACAGTTGATCCCCAAAACATGGAACAATGTAATCAGTATTAAAACTGCTACGAGCTTTATTCAATTCACCATGTAAATGGAGTACGTTAGTACTTCCCGCTCGCTCATGTAAATCATCCACGTTTTGAGTGATTATATGAACTTCATAAAACGCTTCCAATTCAACCAAAGCCAAGTGTGCAGCATTAGGCTCTGCCGCTTGAGCATTACGACGTCGTTCATTATAAAACGCCAATACTTTTGCACGGTTTTTCTTTAAGGCTTCAGACGTGCAAACTTCTTCTACTTTATGCCCTGCCCACAAGCCATCTTCCGCTCTAAAAGTAGGAATACCACTTTCAGCACTAATTCCAGCACCCGTTAATACCACGCAAATTGGTTTCTTTTCCAAAGTCATTTTTCACGCTCCTTTTTGTCGTAAAATTTCATCAACCTGTCTATCTCTCGCCATCATGCCAAATATATTCCCTGCTTTATAAAGGGGTTGATAACTATAGCTTTCAATATGCAAGAATGGCTTATCTGAAAGGCGTTGGAAATATTGTTTTAGCTGTGATTTTGAGCGTAATAACACGTCATATTCCGCTTGAATATGAGCACACATAGCTTCAATACGCATTTTAAATTTATCACTGAGATAAGGGCTGATAATTAAATAGACCGTTTTCTGTTCGGTTGCTGTTTCATCCGTATAAACACATGCCAAATTAAACACTTGCCATTTATAGCGATCGGCAAAAGCACCAATGATTCGGCTTTGCCCCTCATTTCCAACTTGCACAAGTGCGGCTGGCTTTTTCAAGCAATCTTGCAAAATATCACTTGGTGTAAAAGGCCCGCAATCTAAGTAAGATAGTACACAGTTCCAGTTAGCAAATTGTTCAGTACCAAAATGTAAGTGCTTACCTTCGAATTTACCCGCCCCATTTTTAGTGCGATCATCAATTAAATAATCGCCTTGGTTTAGGTTTTTATGGTGAGATAAAATTAACCGTTTGTATAATGCCGAGTCTTTTTCTTCGCCAAAATAACGCTGAATCCATTTTACTTTATCGCTCCACGCCGATGGATTATGCCAAGGCGCGGTAGAAAGTGCGTAAATATGATATTTCTTCATCAATTTATGGACGGCAGAAATCGCGTTTGGCATGGGTTCCATTAAGCTAAAAATGCCCTCAACTTCATCATATCGACCTTCATACTCTTGCTTGGTTTTCTCATCTAATTTTGCAATACCAGACGGGAAATCAACCATCACATTATCCATATCAATATAAACAATTTTCTTCATTCTAATGCCCTCTCTGTTGATGGCTTAATGATAAAAGATGGAGCGACAATTTATGTCGTTAGGCATTTTCGTCTAAATAAGTGCGGTCAATTTCTTGGTAATCTTCACCAAAATGGGCAATCCACCATTCCAGCATGGCGCTCTCAATTACGGTCGCGGAAATTTCATAGTCGCAGCCACAATCTTTTACAGTTTGATCAGTTGATAATGGTGTTTCTGTCAAAAAACCACCTGTTTTTTTATCAATACGGAAAGTTAGGCGAATTTTCTTACCAGAACTGAAACCAAAGTTTTGGCTTTCAATATGCGTTTTTAGACTAAATTTCGGGCGTTCAAATTGCATCGTACTGACATTAACTGAAATAAATCGATGTAATGCAAGATGTCTAATCGCTCCACTCTCATATTGAACCACCAAATAAGTACTTGGACCTTGCTGCACTAATGCAAGGGGTTTAACTTGAGCATCACGTATATTTCCATCATTCTTACGATAGCTCATGTTAATGTATTTATTATGATAAAGAGCAATACTTACTTTATTGAATACTTCAGGATCAATCTTTGCAGGTAATAATGGCTGGCTAGTTGGAGCAATCCCCGCTTTATTCAACCATTCAGAGGCTTCCTTTTTCTGATTTTTACCATAAGCTAAATTATATTCTGCCTGTTTAAAAAAACCGTCCATCGACTGCATAATATTGGTTGGCAAAATACCGGTTAAATATTGTTTTGCCAACATCAACACTAACGATTGCTGTTCGTTTAAAATTGGCATATCTAAGCCTTTTGCATCAGGCTTCCAACGATAGCTATAGGGCTTATCATTGGTATTGCAATCAATTTCAAACTGTTCACATAACGTATTCAGTGCACGCTGAATACTGCGTAAATCACGCTCAATGCCTAATGCAAGCAATTTCTCTCGCAGTTCTAATGAGCTAATGGAATAGTTTTTCGGAATTAAACGTAATAGTTCAAGGTGGAATTTTAGGGAAGATGATTCAGACATAATTGCCTCATAAATAAAAATATTTTCTTTAATCATATAAAAAATCGGGCAATTTTAAAACTGCCCGATTTGTTTCTATTTTTGACCGCACTTTATGCCTTAGCGGTATCAATACGTTCAAATGCTAACACTTTATTTTCTAACTGACGAAGTAATAAAGTGGCAATACCGGTAATGATGAGATAAATACCGCCAGCAATACCGTAGATAGTGAGTGCATCATATTCAGTGCCGTAAAGTTGGCGTGCATATCCCATAATATCCATGATCGTAATGGTAGAAGCCAACGCAGTACCTTTAAATACCAAGATAATTTCATTAGTATAAGACGGTAGCGCACGTTTTAATGCATAAGGAATTAGGATTTTTAATGTCTGCATACGACTTAATCCTAATGCCGCACAGCTTTCCCATTGACCTTTAGAGATCGCTTTTACTGCTCCGTGGAATAATTGGGTTGAATAAGCGGCACTATTCAATGCTAAAGCTAATGCTGCACAGAACCATGCGTTGGAGAATAATCCCCATAATGGGCTGTCCACCAACCATTGGAATTGTCCTGGACCTGCATAAATTAAGAAAAATTGCACTAAAAGTGGGGTGCCTGTAAATAAAACAAGGAATAAATTGACCGCACTTTTCACTAATTTATTGCCAATAGAAAGCAAAAAGGTTAAGCCCAATGCGAGGAAAAAGGCAATAAACAATGCAACAACTGTAAGCAACAGGCTAGTCGGAATGCCTTGAGCAATCACTGCTAAATACTCTTGAAACATTATTCGACTCCCCGTTCAAATCGAGTGAAACGTAATTCTAATTTGCGAATACCCGCTTGGCTGATCAACGTAATCACTAAATAAATCAACGCAGCAATACCATACCAAGTAAAAGGTTCATGAGTATTTGTATTGATGTACCCTGCCTGACGCATTAAATCATCGACACCGATTAATGACACCAACGCCGTATCTTTTAATAACACGAGCCATTGATTGCTTAAGCCCGGTAAAGCGTGTCGCCATACTTGCGGCATAATCAAATGAATGAAAGTATAAGGTCGACTTAATCCTAATGCTGCACCTGATTCCCACTGTCCTTTTGGAATAGCTTGGATCGCACCACGTAAGGTTTGTGAAGCATAAGAGGCAAAAATCAAAGACAATGCAAATACACCACAACCAAAGGCGCTGAATTCGATATACTCACCCGTCAGCATTTCCACAACTTGGGTTGAACCAAAATAAATCAGTAGAACCACCAAGATTTCCGGTAAACCACGCAATAAAGCGATCACAACAGAAGCTGATTTCGCAATAAAGACATATTTATTCGCTTCTAAAGCCGTAAAAATAATACTGAGCAATAAACCGACAATTAACGAGCAAATAGCAAGCCCTAAGGTCATTAGGGCTGCATGTCCAATTAATGTAAGATAATCATAAAACATAGATTATTTTGTCATCCATTTGTCATAGATTTTTTGGTATTCACCATTTGCTTTCACGGTTTCTAAACCTTTATTTAAGCTTTCTAGCAATTCTTTGCTTGATTTATTCACCGCAATACCTAAACCATTACCGAAATATTTTTTGTTAGTCACTTTCTCGCCAACAAATTGAATTTCAGGCTCTTTAGAAATCATATCAGACAATACGGCTGTATCACCGAAGATGATATCAATACGACCATTTTTTAAGTCTAAGATCGCATCTTGTAAGCTTGCATAAGATTTTGCATTATATTGCTTGGTTTCTGCTGCGGTATATTGTTGGAATGTTGTTCCGTTTTGAACACCAATTGTTTTTGCTGAAGCTAAATCTGCTTTGCCTTTTAAAGCGACATAACTTGCTGTGCTGTCATAATACGCATTAGAAAATGAAACTTGTTTTGCACGCGCTTCAGTAATATCCATTGCAGAAATCGCTGCATCAAAACGTTTTGCTTTCAAGCTTGGAATTAATGCATCAAAAGATTGGCTTTTGAAATGACAAGTCGCTTGGATTTCTTTACAAATTGCATTCGCTACATCCACATCAAAACCGATAATTTCACCTTTTTCATTTGTTGTTTCAAATGGCGGGTAGCTCGGCTCCATCGCGAAAGTGATTTCTTGTGCATTTGCAGCAAAAGCTGAGCCCATTAACATTACGCTTAAAAGTAATTTTTTCATGTTGTGTTTCCTTATTCTGAGTGTGAAAGATATTGTTTAAATTGTTCGGTTTTTGGATTATCAAAGCAATCTGCACTGCCCATTTCAATAATCTTACCTTGTTCCATATAGACGACCTTGGTCGCCACTTTTTGTGCCACGTTCACTTCGTGGGTCACAATCACCTGAGTAATGCCTGTTTGTTGAAGTTCTTTAATAATATCAACAACTTGAGCCGTAATTTCAGGATCCAGTGCTGCCGTTGGTTCATCAAACAACAACACTTGTGGTTTCATCATTAATGCTCGAGCAATAGCAACACGTTGTTGCTGACCGCCTGATAAGTGAAGAGGAAAACGATCGGCATGCTCTTCCAAACGTAAACGTTTTAAAAGTTCTAATGCATCTTTTTTCGCTTCTTCTTCGCTAATGCCTAATACTTTTTGGGGCGCTTCAATCAAGTTTTCAATCACCGTTAAATGCGGCCAAAGATTGTATTGTTGAAATACCATGCCGACATCTTGACGAAGTTGACGAATGGCTTTCGGATTATTATTCGCTTGAGACAAATCAAAATGATTATTCGCAATATGCAATTCGCCAGAGGTCGGCACTTCTAATAAATTTAATGTACGGATTAACGTACTTTTTCCTGCTCCACTTGGTCCAAGTAACACCACGGTATCGCCTTCTTGTGCATCAAGATTGATATCAAACAATGCCTGTGATGAACCATAAAAGAAATTCAAATTTTTAACACTAATCGCCATACTAAGTTTACTGCCATCCTCTCTTGATTTTTAAGAATGAATAAATATTACTTTTTAATGACTAATTATGCAAGTGTTTTTATAAAAAAATCCCAAAAAACTTTTTGGGATCTTTAACTCATTGAATTTTAAACCGCACTTATCGCGAATTAGGCCTATTTTGCCATCTCAAATTCAACTAGCATCATTAGAATATGAATCACTTTGATATGGATTTCTTGAATACGATCTGCATAACCAAAGTGTGGCACACGAATTTCAACATCCGCTAAGCCCGCCATTTTACCGCCATCTTTACCTGTCATCGCAATCACTTTCATGCCTTTTGCTTTAGCCGCTTCAATCGCATTTAAGATATTTTTAGAATTGCCTGATGTTGATAATCCGAATAAAACATCGCCTTCTTTACCGACGGCTTCAACAAAGCGAGAGAATACATATTCATAACCAAAGTCATTACTTACACAGCTTAAATGACTTACATCAGAAATCGCAATTGCAGGATAACCTGGACGATTTTCACGATAACGACCTGTGAGTTCTTCAGCAAAATGCATGGCGTCACAGTGAGAACCACCATTACCGCAAGATAATACTTTACCGCCATTTTTAAAGCTTTCCGCTAACAATTTAGCCGCTTTCTCAATGAGTTTGATGTTGTTATCATCTGAAACAAACTTATTTAATACGCCTTGAGCTTCCACAAGCTCCGCTTTTATTTGATCAAAATACATTTTATTCTCCTTAAAAATTAAAATTCGAGATAGCGTTGGCATTGTATAGCGTTCATTTTAAATAATCTAGCGATCTTTCTTACCTCTCTATTTTCCTGCTTAGTTCTCATTATTTTGCGATACTAATCACAGATTCAATTAAAAACGCTGTAAAAAATGACCGCACTTTTTAAACTCAATAAATTAAAAAAGGAGAGATTATGCGAGTAGTTTATTTATTACTTTGCCTTCTATTCAGTCAAATAACCTGGGCGAACGAGCGTGATTTAATGCTATTAGGCACTTATGAAAACCAAGATGTTCAAGGTTGGGTGATGTCTGAAAAATTGGATGGGGTACGAGGTTATTGGGATGGCAAAACATTATTAAGTCGTCAAGGGCTGCCCTTGCCTGCGCCGACCTATTTTACCGCTCAATTTCCGCCTTTTGCCATTGATGGTGAGCTTTTTAGTGAACGTAATCAATTTGAAGAAATTGCTTCTATCACGAAATCCTTTAAAGGTGATAATTGGACAAAATTAACACTTTATGTTTTTGATGTGCCTAATGCATCAGGCAACCTTTTTGAACGTCTAAAAACTTTAGAAGATTATTTGAAAGATCACCCTACGCCTTATATCAAGATTATTCCGCAAATTCCGATCCGAGATAAAACACATTTATTCGAGTATTTGCATGAAATTGAAAGGAAAAAAGGTGAAGGGATTGTATTACGTAATCCTCATGCGCCTTACGAAAGAAAACGCAGTACACAAATTTTAAAGTTAAAAAGCACTTATGATGAAGAATGTACCGTGATAGCACATCACAAAGGGAAAGGCCAATTTGAGAATATACTCGGATCGCTCACCTGTGAAAATCATCGGGGAAAATTTAAAATCGGTTCAGGATTTAATCTGAGTGAGCGCGAAAATCCACCGCCTATTGGTAGCACGATTACCTACAAATATCGTGGATTAACTAATTCTGGAAAACCTCGTTTTGCCACTTATTGGCGAGAGAAAAAATAAGAGCGGTCAAAAACATCACTATTTTTGACCGCTCTTTATGTTTAATAACTCAATTATAGGTGTTGATTAATAAACGCCGCTAATTGATTTTTTGGTAATGCACCCACTTGTGTGGCAACAAGTTGGCCATTTTTGAAAAGTAGTAAAGTTGGGATACTACGTACACCAAATTGACCTGCAACTAACTGGTTGTCATCTACGTTGATTTTAACGATTTTTGCTTTACCTGCGAATTCAGGTGCGATTTCATCTAAAATTGGCGCAATCATTTTGCAAGGGCCACACCATGGCGCCCAGAAATCCACTAATACTGGAATATCAGATTGCACAACAGTAGTTTCAAAATCTGCATCATTAATATGTAATACTTCGCTCATTTTTGTTTCCTTATCTAATAAGACGTTGACGAATCAACACCTAACGTTAATTGATGTTGTGCATAATAGCACAAGGCATATTGAATTGCACAGATTAGTCCGATTGATAAAAACTAATTATTTAAGTTGTGCAAATGCCTGTAATAAATCGGCCTTGATGTCTTCCACATCTTCTAAACCAACAGAAAAACGCAACAATGTGTTTGTAATACCACGGGCGACACGTTCTGCTTCAGGAATATCCATATGAGTTTGGGTTGCAGGATAGGTAATAAAACTTTCTGTACCGCCTAAGCTTTCCGCAAAGGTAATCAACTTGATTGATTTTAAGAACGTATTTACCCAATTTTCATCTTTCAAACGGAAAGACAGCATACCGCCTTTATTTGGATATAACACGCTATCAATTTGTGGTTGTTCACGTAAAAATTCTGCAATCGCCTTCGCATTATCTTGATGGCGTTTCATACGTAATGAAAGGGTTTTCATACCTCGCACGGTTAACCAAGAATCAAACGGTGAAAGTACGGCACCAGCACCATTTTGAATATAAGCAATACGATCACAAAGCGCTTGTCCTTTTGCAATAATCAAGCCAACTAAACTATCATTGTGACCTGCAATATATTTTGTGCCACTGTGGATTACAATATCTGCGCCTAAATCTAATGGACGAGATAGCACAGGAGTTAAGAAAGTATTGTCTACAATCATTAACAAGTTGTGTTTTTTCGCTAATTTTGAAATTTCTACCACATCACACTCTTCCATTAATGGATTAGATGGGGTTTCAATAAAAATCGCTTTTGTATTCGCTGTAATCGCAGCTTCAATTTCAGCTAAAGAAGCAGTATTTACATAAACGGGTTTTACACTGTTGTTATTTTTATAGGCAAAATCCAATAAACGATAAGTCCCACCGTATACATCACTTGACACAATCCATTCATCTGGGCCTTTAAATAAATTCATCAGCACTTGAATTGCCGCCATGCCGGAGGAAAAGGCAAAACCACGATCACCATTTTCTAATTTTGCTACGGTATCTTCTAAAACAGTACGCGTTGGATTTTTTGTACGCGTATAATCAAATCCCGTGCTTTCACCAATCCCGTGATGACCATAAGCCGTTGAAAGATAAATTGGCGTAGAAACTGCACCAGTGCGTTCATCACTGCGATTTCCCGCTTGGGCTAATAATGTATCGATAGAATATTGTTGTGTCATAATTTACCTCTAAAACATGCAAAAATTTGACCGCACTTTTCTTGATTTAATGGCGAACAAAACGCTCCAATTTTGTCACAAACCCAATCACGATAAAAGTAGAAATTGAAAACTAAGCTAAAATTATATTCTTGTGTCAAATTTTGCTGTAATTTCAACCGAAACGAAGATTTTTTCAACATTTGAATTTTTTTTTCATATCTTCGATTGACAGAATTTAAAATTTCCGTAAAATTCACCGCACTAACAGCGTATGCGGGAATAGCTCAGTTGGTAGAGCACGACCTTGCCAAGGTCGGGGTCGCGAGTTCGAGCCTCGTTTCCCGCTCCAAACT